>CACWJY010000032.1 GCA_902761355.1 Fibrobacter succinogenes
ACCTGTACGCGGAGCATGGCAGAATTCGGCATCGCAACGGTCAGCACATTGTTCGCATAGCCAAACTTCACGCCGCTCGTCGCCACAGTCGCAATCCCGATAGTCTGTTCGCTCGAAGAAGATTCTTCGATGTTGCTGCTGGAGCTAGACGGTTCGGCGGAACTGCTGGACCCGGCGGAACTTGAAGACTCCGCAACACTAGACGAAGATTCTACAGACTCGCGAGTCACTTCAACGTTTGCAAAGGCGGTATCATTGTTGTTTTCACCTATTGCAATAATTCTTATCGTGTATAATCCAGCCTTCGAATTTTCATCGACAGTTCCACTGCACGTGAGCTTATTTCCTTCTACACTATACGCAAACGATCCTTTTAACGATCCTTCGAACTTAAATGAAGATAAACTTTCATCGAGACGAACGTTTGCAAACTGGAACACAACCGGTTCAATCTCATTGCCCGCCAAGACCTCCTGACTTGTATTATCACTAAAAAGTTTTATTGATGTGCGAGCTCGTTCTTAACAGTGACTTTGTATTCATAATCACCGGACATTACATCGCTATTTACAGAGCCGACAATCATGATTTTTTGTTTTTTGCTATCAAGAGTCTTTGTAAGTCCAGACGGGAGTCCACTCACGCTATAACTTGTTATTCCCTCGTAATCGAAAACGATAGGTGTAATAGACTTACCCGCAGTGACTTCCTGATTCACGTCACCGCTACTTTCATTCCATTTTAAAGACAACGTTTTTTCTTTTTCTAGTACAGTGAATTCGAACTCCGTCTTGGCGAATTTGCCTTCATCGTCTTGTACCAGGATATATGCTTTGTACGTACCAGCGGCAATATCACTTCTCATCTCTCCTGCAATTTCACAAACGGGCCCCATAGTCCATCTTTTCGACAAACCAAAATTTTCCAAAAAGTTCGTCGATGAATATTCTGGTACACTATTTTCGTCAAGGCCAGTATTTTTATATAGAATTTTAACCGGTTCAATATCATCGCCAGCATACACCGTCTGGGCAAGTTTCCCTTCGATAACCTCTTGCGTAATCTTTTGTGAAGCCACATATTCTTCGGCAAAAGCGGTTGCAGCAAAGAACAAGACTATTGCCAACGAAACCAGTTTTTTCACAATTTTCTCCTCTTTCTTGTGACACGAATCTACTATTAAAAATAGAAACTTTTGAGGAGACTTGTGAACTTGTATTTATTCTGCCGTGAACCCTTCTAGCACTTTGTACAGGAGGTTCACGCAGCTGGCCATGAACTTGGGGACGCTTGCGGCCTTGCGCTTGAGCGATTCGCCTTGGTCGGTAAGGCTTACGGAAAATTACCAAAAGTCAATAGTTTTAAGAAAAAGCCACCCGAGGTGTTTCCCGGGCGGCTGCTCAACAAAGAGTAAATTTTACTTGAGTTGTACGCGGAGCGTCTTGCCCATGCCGCGTACCAAGTAGATTCCCTTGGCAAGGCCAGCCTGTTTCAGGGTTTCGGTAACGGAGAGGCCCGCGCTATTGCCGAGGGTTGCCACAAGGCGGCCGCTTGCGTTGAACACCTTCAGGCTGCGGCCAGTATTCGGCAAGAAGTTCATGCTATAGGTCGGCACGTTGCGAATGCCGCTGGTACCAAGTTCATCTTTAGTGAGTGCGAACTGGATCCAGTCCAGATTCACGTAGCTACCGGTGAACTGCACGCGCAATACATGGTCGCCTTTTTCAATTTCGGAGGTTTCGCCGTCCATGAGCGTATAGGTGTTCCAGTCTTCGGTTTGCGGCACCGCAACGGTATCGGTCACGGCCTTACCGTCGATAAACAGGCGAATGCTACCGCCTTCAAGGCCATCTGCCACGCTGGCGCGGAACACGAACTTACTTGCAATCACTACGTTCACGGAGTATTCAAGCCATTCGCCGGCCTGGGTATAGCCGATAGCGTATCCCTTGCTAGCGTCGGCAGAATCCACCTGCACAATGTCGACACCATCTTCGCGGTAGGAGCCGCCTTCGTTCACAAAGTCCTTGTCGTAGAACGATACGCTCTGACCGCCCATATCGTAATCTTCGAGCTGCACGATTCCCGGGAGGGTGAGCCGAGCCTTGTACGGAGTCTGCTCCATAGCGCCGTTAAAGTCAGCGAGCGGAATTTCCTTAATGTCGCGGATGTAGCGGAAGGACTTTTCGATACCGGCGTTGTTCACGACGTCATCGCTGTAATAGTTATTGGACTGTTGCAAGGTATTCTGCCCCGCCTGATTCTGGCCCACGCCTGCAGGGGAATTCTTGAACACGTTTTCTTTCACGGTAAAGCCGCTGGAACCTTCGTCCAGGTAGATGGGCACATTCCAGTAATCTGCCCACTTGGAAGTTCCGTTATCGTGGATATAGTTGTGCTGAATTTCGCTGCCGGTACCCTGGTTACTCAAGGTATAAATCGGACCGGAGTCGCAAAGCAAGCGGGCAATATGGTGAATTTCGTTCCAGTTCACATGGTTATTGGTCATGGCTGTCTGATTCTTTGTCCAGCCAAAGCCAATGGAAATGCCGGAGTAGTAAGTGTAAGAGACTTCGTTATGTTCGATTACCACATAGCGCGGGTAACCGGCGCCAATACCCACGGCACCCTGGTGTTCGTTCGTCACGTTGGTGACCAAATTGTTCTTGACCGTATCGCGGGTGCTGATTTCGTCCTTGTCGCTCGGATTGTAGGCGATATGGATTTCGGTCGTGGAGTCCTGATAGAACTTGCCGAGCATAATGCCCGCGGCACCGATTTCGAAGAAGGCATTGCCCTGGATCATGTCATCGTTAGTGCCCGAGACAAAGTCGAGGCCCGTAGCCGCAATCTGCGAGAACACGTTACCCTGCACCAAGAAGTGGTGCGCATTTTCGACGCGGAAAGCCGCATCGGGGCGCCACAGCAAGTACTTGTTGCTGTTCAGTTTTTCCCAGTTTCCGCGGCTAGGATCCGGAAGAACGTCTACGTTGAAGTTTGCGGCCTGCAAATCCAAGAAACCTTCTTCGCTCGGGCGGGTATAGTTGGAATGGGCAAAGGTCAGGCCTTCGAAAGACATGTAGCCCACTTTGTTCTTGGTGTCTTTACCCAAAACGCTGAACAAAGTATTGAGGCGGGGTGCAACCACGTGGGCAGTCGCCATGCTTTCGCCTTCACGGGGCTTGTAATAAAGCGTTTGATTCTTTTCGTCCAGGTACCATTCACCCGGAGCGTCAGTGGAACAACTTGGTGCGTTCAGGATCCTTGGGAATGAGCTTTGCCGTGCCGCCGTTCACCTGGGCCTTCTCCAGGCGCAAGATGTTTTCGGACCAGGCGATCATCAGGTGGATTTCGACGTCCTCGATGTTCTTGATATTCTTGATGTAGTCGGCGGAGACATCGAAGGCGCGGCCCGAAGAGTCTACCTTCGTGAGGCGCACAAAGTCATGGTCGAAGCCGCCGTTGCCCTTTTCATTCGCAGCAATCACGTTGGGGAAACACGCGCGAACGGCCTTGCGGTTGTTCACGTAAAGCTGGCGGAATCGACCGTCTACGCCTTCAGCTTTCCAGATGTTGTTCGCCTCGTCGTGCAGAGTCCAGCCGGTAATCTGCATGCCGCCGGTAATGAGCGGCTTTTCGCCATCGGCCGCTTTATAACGCACGTAGTGGCCATCCTTACCGCCGTCGGCTTCGGTGAAGTTGACGGTGGCCGGGAGCACATAGGTACCCTCGCGCAAAATGACTTCGATATCACCCGTCATGGTACCATTAATGGTACGCACAGCCTTCTGGGCCTGCGTAATCGTCTTGAAAGGGGCTTCTTTTGTACCCGCGGCAGCATCACTGCCCGAAGGGGAAACATAAAAGGTAGCTTGAGTGGCAGCTGTTGCGGCACCGGCAAAAGCCAGAGTACAGCCAAAAGCAAACGAAAGAATCCTTGCATCCATAGAATACCTCGCAATTAACACCAATTTCAAAATTATCTATTAAAAAGCCAAAAAGAACCCCCAAAAAGGGAGTTCGTGTTGACAAGTTGTCAATGCCCTCCCATAAATCGGCTTTATTTTCTATCTTTCGCCCCAAAAACAGGCTTAATAAAGTGGCAGAAAAAAAGAAAATTCTTGTAATGGTGGCTAGTCCTAAAAAGGAACGCAGCGGAACGCTGATTCCTACCAAGGCCTTTGTGCAGGGTCTCGAAGAAAACGGCGACTACGAAACCGAGTACCTCTTTATCGACAACCTCAATATCAAGCCTTGCCGTGGCTGCCTCAGTTGCTGGGGACGCCCCGACGGTAGCTGCTTTATGAAGGACGACGACATTCCAATGGTCCGCGAAAAGCTCATCAACTCGGACATTGTCATCTGGAGTTTCCCGCTGTTCCTGTTCAGCATTCCCGGTCAGATGAAAGTCCTGATGGATCGCATTGTCGGCATGGTCCACCCCTACATGGGCCAAAAGCTGAAAGACGGCGCGACCGCCATGAATTCGCACCTGCACGGATTACAGTTCCAGAAAGAAGGACAAAAGATTATCCTGCTTTCGAGCTGCGCCTGGATGGACCTGGATGTGGTTTACGAGCCCATCGTAAAGCAGTTCGATATTATATTGGGCCACGAAGGCTACACTCTTATTGCCTGTCCGCAAATGCGCGCTCTTGACCACCGCGGTGGCCCCAGACGTCTCAACATGCTCCGCGAAAAATACCGTAAGGGCGGTGCAGAACTCGCCAAGACCGGCAAGCTCTCTAAAGAAGCGATTGACCTGATGCAAAAGCCGATATTCAGTGACGAGGCCTACGAGACACTCGTCGTGGAATTCGTCACGCATATGTTCGATCGCGACGACAACTTCTAAGATTACATATCCCCTGTTTTAAGCTTGCTGCCATCACGAAGGTTTGTGAGCACTAGGCCAAGCAACAGGTAGAAAACCGCCTGCAATGCGAGCGGGTACAAAAGTACTGCTGCGTCGTAAACATCAGCACCGCGCTGCTCAATCGTAAGCCACGCCGGTATTGCAAACGTCGACGGCAACAGGCAAGACAGTCCCTTCATCCACGTCGGAATCAAATCGGACGGCCAGCTGAAATTTGACAGGAACAGAATCGGGATGCTCATGTACAAGAACAACTGCATGCTTGTTTCGCGGCGCAAGAACACCTGCGAAAGCACCATTCCGAAGTTGATGACCGAGAAAAGGAACACTATCGCAAATCCAATCATCGGCAAAATTTCGCCACGACGCGGAAAATCGAATACATTGTAGACCACAAAGTGGTAGAACAAAATAAAGCTACAGTAGTGCAAGAAATACGCCAAAGAACGTCCAAAGTAGCGATAAGGCATCAGCTCATTTTCGACGGCGCTGTCGCGATTACTCTTGCGGAACTTGCGGTGAGCACGAGCTCCTCCCAGAATGCAAATACCAATCACTAGTGTCTGCTGCAAAATCAGCACCAGTACACTCGGCACCACGTAATTGGAGTAACTACCCGTATTGTTGTACATGGTCTGGATACTGATAGGAATCGGGTCGCGCATGGCCATCGCCTTTGCTGCCGGCACCTTTTTGCCGAGGGCAATCCGCTTGACCTTAGTCGTCGCACCAACCGTAAGAGCACATGTGGCAAAGCCCGTCCCGATGTTACCGTGGAGCATTACGTAGGCACCATGAGTGAACACGTTCACGTTCGCCTTTCCGCCATTACGGAGCGTTTTTTCCATGTCCTTGGGGATTACCATAAAGCCATAGATTTTTTCTTGAGCAAGAGCATCTTCAGCTTCGCGGATATCGGTAAACACGTAGCGCACGTCAATCTGTTGAGCCGCCGCCGACATCTGCGTCAGGTCCCTCGACATTACCGTATGGTCCAAGTCAACCACAGCCACGGGAACCTTGGACGCCGTCTGATTCATATAAGGGGTCGGATAGTAGAACGCATAAAGGACACCTGCCACCACAAGTAGCAAAACCGCCGCCGGGTCGGTGTAAAAAAGTTTCCACTCAGCAAAGGCCACCTTAAAAAGTCGCTTGAAGAGATCAATCATGATTCACCCCCTTCAAGGCCTTGTCCGAAGCGACCGCCTTTCGAATGCTTAAATCCGAAGCGACTGCGCCAGCAATATTTTTCAACTTATCCTTAAGGTGCAACTTTTCGCGGGCCTCCCAGTCCGCCTCTTTTTCTTCGGCGACTTTCCAGCGCAAAAACAAAAGCTTAGAGGCAAGCAGGTGCCAGAACAACGCCATAAACAACAGCACCACAATCGATTCCCAGGCATGCGCCTTGCCCACCGAGCCTAAAAGCATCATGGACTGCACCTTGAGAATATGCGTGAGCGGAAGTAAAAACGCAAAGCAGCGAACCGCAAAGGGCATCGCCATCACGGGGAACGTCTGGCCCGCAAAAGCAAAGGCTGGGCCTGCAATCACACCCGCCACGCTGGACGACATACGCATGTTACCCGTAATGCCCACAAAGGCCGCCCCAGCACCAGAGCATGCCAAAAGCATCGCCAGCTGACCCGCCGATACGATAATAAATTCATCAAAAGTCATGGGAGCAAGCGCACGGTGCGCATAGGCATAGACCGCCACCATCGAAAGCCATTGGATAACAACAAGCGGAAGCACCATCGCTGCACCCAGCACTACACGCGAGCCACCCGCAGCCGCCAAAAATTCACGAATGCGATGATCGCGGAAGGGGAAACTGAAAAGGTAAACGGCCGCCAAGATTCCAGCCAAATGGAAAATGGCCGTCACCAAGCCAAGGCCCAAGAATCCTTGATAGTTTCCGCTATTGTTCCCGACAGACTTGATTTCTACCTGAACTGGTTCTTCCATCTGTTTTGTGAACAAATTAGAGCCTATTGACGAAATCACAGAACGGATTTCTTTGACAGCAAAGGTGTTCGTCAGGTAATTCTGTCCGCTAGAATAAACAGGGATGACGGGAGTCTCAAAGCGGAGCGCTCGACGTTCCATTTCGTTGGGGAGCACCAAAAAAGCCTGCAGTTCGCCACGGACAACCGCATGTTCGCATTCACTCCGGTCCCCACATTCCAAGGCAACTTCCAAAACCGGATCCGCCTTGAGCGCCATCGTAATTTCGTCGGCTAACTGCGAACGATCTTGATTTACTATTCCGATAGGAACATGCTGAATAATTTCGGCCGAGAACAAGTCCATCATAAAGACAGACGTTCCCAACGGCAAAATCAGGAGCACCAGCCACAACACAATATTGTGACTGATGTAGATTTTCTTTACCGCTTTAAAAAAAGAAATAAACAAGCCGCATTGTCATGCCCGATTTAGTCGGGCATCTCCTGTCTTAGAAGAAAAACTTATTGAATCTGTTCCACAGGGAAAAGGACACTCATGCCGGGGCGGAGATTTTCAATTTTCTGCTTCGGACGCAGGCGCACTTCAAAGCTCTTGAGGTCAAAGCCGCCACTTTCCTTGGAACTGCGCCAGGTAGCGTAATCGCCCACCGAAGCGATATAGCTGACTTCCATTTCGACATTCGTGTCGAGCGCCGGAATGTACATGCTAAAGGACTTGCCCTTAGAAACATTCTTGAGCAGATCTTCACGCAAGTGGAATACGGCCCACGAATCGTTCAAGTCGGTAATGGCGACCACCGGCATGCCGGAGCCCACCACTTCGCCTTCTTCGACAAGCTTCACAGAAACTTCACCGGCGATGGGCGCGCGGATTTTGGTCTCTTCGAGGTATGCGTCGACTTCTGCGTTTGCGCCCTTCGCCTGCATCACCAAGGCATTCGCCGCAGCCTTGTCTTCGGAGCGGGCGCCGGCGAGGGCCTGATCATACTGGGCCTTGGCGGCGTCGGCTGCGGACTGGGAGGCCTTCATCTGAGTTTCGGCTTCGTCGCGTTTTTGGAGTGGGAGCACGCCTTCGTTATAAAGTTTCTGCACACGGTCGTAGGTATTCTTGGCAAGGTTAGCAGCATCCTGCGCCCGAGCGGCCATAGCCTTGAGCGCCGTAATGTCTTCGGAGCGAGCCCCGTTCTTTGCCTTGTTCGCCTGGGCGCGCGCAGCACCCAAAGCACCCTGAGCCTGAATCTTTTTAGCCTCAATTTCGGGGCTGCTGATAATAGCCACGATGGCATTCTTATCGACCATATCGCCTTCGCGGAAGAACAGCTGTTCCACACGGCCCGGCACCTTTCCCGCCACAAGCACGCGGCGAGCTTCCATCTGCCCTTGCAAATAGGCATCACGCGGTTCCGTTGCAAACCTCTGCAAGGTAACGATACCGAGAACTATCAGGGCGATTAACGCCAAGATGACTAATGTTTTTCCGATTAACTTCAAGACGTTCATCTTTTTCTCCATTTCTAAAATCAGTTTGCTGGCACCGCAGGAGCAGACTCAACGGCAGGCGCCGCAGCAGTATCAGCGGACACAGGCTCAACAGCCTTTGCAGAATCTGCAGGGGCTGCGGGCATTTCTGCCGGAGCGGCCTCCATCGGCGCAGGTTCCGCCTTCGTTTCTTCTACCGGCTTTACGGCGTTAATCATCTCGCCAGCATTCACAACTTCACCACTTGCCTCCAAAAGGCCAAGCCAGGCAATCACTGCATCATAGTGAGCCTTCAAATCAGCCACCTGCAAACGAGAAAGAGCAAGTTCCGCATCCACCACGTCGAGGCCCGTCGCAAGTCCCGCCTCATAGGCCAGAGTCTGGCTACGGTGCGCTTCTTCGGCAAGTTCACGGGTCTTTTTCAGACTTTCCAGACGGCTCTTGGCATGTTCCATTTCTCGCCAGCGTTTTTCGACAAGCAGACCGATGTTATCCATGGTCTGTTCTTCCATGCTGGAAAGCGAACGGTCCAAGGCCTTCGCATTGCTTACCTTGGAGCGAGTCTCGCCGCCCTTGAACAAATCCCATTGCAGTTTTGCGCCTACAGCCCACTCTGGTTCCAGAATCGTAAGGTCGCGTGTATAGAGTTCCTTATAGGCAAACAAGGCTACCGTCGGATAATAATCAGCACGAGCCGCACTCACGGCATCCTGGCTGCGCTTGCGTTCGGTACGCAACTGTCTCAATCCCGGGTGTCTGTCCATGGCAAGCTGCTTGAAATCTTCCATGTCAAAGGTCTGTTCCGGCGCCATCACCGGAGTAACAGCCGTCAAGTTCGTATCGGTATGCAACAAACTTGCAAGAGCCAGGCGAGCAAGTGTCTGGTCACGGTAAGAATCTTCCAGCGCATTTTCGGCTTCGGCCAAGGCGACTTCGGCACGCAGGCGCTCTGCCTTGCTAATCTGGCCACCTTCTTCCAACTTCTTAGAACGCGCCAGGTGTTCTTCCAAATTCTTCTTGGTACTTTCGCGGAGTACCGTGAGTTCTTCTGCCAAGCGGAGCGTAAAATACTTAGTCGCCACATCCATCAAAATGGTGTTCTGCGCCATGTCGAACGCAGCCTTTTTGGCGTTCACATTTTCCTTGGCGGCATCGTAAGCCGAATAAATCTTAAAACCCGTAAAAATCGGCCAAATGGCAGTCAGACGCGCATTGAAAAAGACGTCGTCTTGCACCTTTTTTTCAAAGGAAGGCAAAGCCTCGTTCAGTTTTTCTTCGGTCTGTTGCTTGGCCTCGGCACCGGCCTTGGTCCCTGCCTGGGTCCCCGCCTTGTCGGCGGCCTGCTTTGCCGTAGCGGTCGCAGTCGCCTCGTCGGCGCCCTGCGCTAATGCGGCCTGATAAGCCTGATCGTAATACTGCTTATAGTAATCCGAATAATACTGACTGTAATAAGACTGATAAGCCTCGGCCCCATGCACCTGAATCATCCCCGAACGAATCTGGTTCAGATCAATGTAGATGGGGTCGTTAATTTTGGTAACACTAGCCGAAAGCGAAAGCTGCGGCATAAAACGAGAAAAAGCCTCGGACTGGCCACTTTCGGCCATGTCGACTTTTGCCTTTTCGGCCTTAATCTGCGAATTACCCGATTTAGCCATATTGATGGCATCGGAGAGCGTAATAGGCGCAGCATAAACAGCGGCACATGCCGCTAATCCAATAACCAAACTCTTTTCCATAGCACCTATAAAAATATAAAATATGCAACAAAAAGGCCGCTCCGAAGGGGCGGCTTTCTTACTTTTTTAAAGAAATATATTACAGGAATATTATTTTACTTAATTCCCGGTGTCGGTTCCCCGATTGTCCAGGCAGAAGCCTCATAGCCCATAGTCGTAAAATCTACACGGTGCAAGCTATAGCCAAAGCCATCGGCTTCTTTATGCGCCGGCCAATTGTCCGAGTACAATGTAGCATCATGCCATATGTAATAATACTTGATGTTTTCGCCAGAACCAGACTGAGAGTAAGGCTGCTTAATGGCAATCGTTTCGCTACGGTTAGAAAGCTTACCGAGGTAAGTCACAATCTGTACATCTGCAGGAACATTAAGTGCAGTGCGAACAAAATCAGCACCCCAATCAGTCTGAGAAATTCCCGTCTTTTGCATCACTTCGGCATCGAGTGCCGCAGGAATCAAAAGAATCATTCCATTAGCAGGAATCACGGTGTTAGAAAATTCCAAATTAATACCTTCTACTTTCCACCCTCTTGACACCGCAGATGTAGACAAATTAACATCTCCCGCAGTTGCATTTACGATTTCCATGAATTCGAACGGAATTGCACTCGCTTCATCCGGATGGTAATGAATTTCGTTGATATAAACAGAGCCAACCTGGAGCGGAGCGTTTTTAGCACCCGGGGTTGCCACAGACAAGGGGCCTTGCGCCGTAGAACCGTCACTCAAATCAACGACTCCGCTTGTACCGGTATTAGCAGGAACCCAGAGGCTAGATTCTTCACCGGGCAGCGGTCCACGAAGATAAAATTCACCACCCTGCGGAGCCAGGACAAGTTCCTTGTCAAAGCCTTCGACACCGTCCAACACAAGGTAACCCTTGCTCGGAACAACCGTCCCCGCCTTAATCGTCAAAGTATCTTTGCGGAGCTTCACTTCGACCGTCCAACCCGAAACATCGGCATCGGTATCACCGGCATTATAAAGTTCTAGCCAAGAATGATCAGCATCGCTTACGAAGGGCTTGATTTCGTTAATGCGGACAGACGCAGCCTTCAACGCGGCATCATTGCCTACGCCAGGGTTTCCGCCATCTTTTTCACTTGCGCCCCAAGAATTCGGCTGGGCAGCATTACCGCCCAAGTACACCAAAGAATGACCCTTACCGTCGGCAAGGCTCGGCCAAGGAGGTTCGTTTCCAAAAGCGCAGCTCACGTCACCTTCGCCATCGACCTTAACGTTTACAACATCACCTTCGTTCACGAGCTTTCCAACCCAGTTACCAAAAAGGCGTACCGGATATTCAGCAATAGGGTACGTTGCACGGAACAGAGCCGTGTCATTAGTAACGACGATATATTCACCCTTTGTCAGGGGTTCTTCTGGGAAATTGAAATCCACGGCACCGCTCAAATGCATCTGGAAATTAGCCATGTTGTCCATGTCCATACCACCAGCGATATAGACTTCAACCCATTCCAACAGAGAGCCATCAGGAGCATTATACATGATTTCGGAGCAGGCCATCTGCGGATCATCGGTATCCGCAATAGAAGAGCTCGACACCATCGGAACACCCGCACTACTCGAAGAACCAGTCACAGGCTGGTCCGTAGACGATCCAGGAATCTGGGCTGCAGAGCTCAGCCCCGGATCCACCGGAACCTGAGTTACTGCCGGATTGCTATCATCAGACGAGCAGGCCACAAAGCCCCCCATCATGGAAGCGCAGGCGCCAGTCAAAAGCCACTTTTTCATTTTCATAGGGGCCACCCTTTTAAAATGTTCCACACTCTATATAGTAAAAATTAAAAGTTTCCGGCCAATCGAGTCCAATAAGGGGACTTGAATCGGCGAGGATTTTCGTAAACACGTTTCCATTCAGCAGCAGCATTCCCAAACTTAGAGAACGCACCATGCTTAAGGTTCAAGAACTTGATCAAGTCAAACATCCAGTACGGCACCTGCGAGCAGGGGCACTTAAGTTCGAGCACGGCATCGCAACCCGGCTGAAAAAACCTAGGAATACCCGTCGAATGCATATAGTGCGGGTCAACGGTATAATCAAAGCCATTCTCTTCTCTAAAGCGCATGCCGGTATCAATCGTCACGCGGGAATATTCTTCACGCAGCCCAAACCAGGCGCGACGCTTATACTGCGTCAACAAACGAGGATGGGCATTGTAGAGTTCCGTCTTGTACAAGAAATCCTTCACATACATGCGGTCTTTTTCACCCTTGCAGGGCCAGTCCTCGGGTTTCATATTCCAGACTTCACCCGGGTTGATTCCCTTGATGGTACCGCGACTCTTGTAACAGATATTCTTTATCTTGCGTTTGCACTCAAAGTGGAAAGTCCCCTCTTGAGCCGGATGCTCGCCATAGGTGCGAATGCGCATGTTAAAGCGGTCCAGCAGCTGTTTCTTTTTCCAGCCAAGGAACGTCCAGCTCGGAGAATCCAGGTAAAGGTTCGTAATCCAGTAGAAGCCGCCCGGAGTAATCTTGGAATAATAGTCTTCTTCGCAATACGGCGCAAGAAAGGCGCCAATACGGTCCGCCCATTCCACAGGAATGTGGTACTTGAGTTCAAACCTTTCCAGAAGGCTAAATCCGCGGGCTTCGGCCATACTACTTGAGCCCCCCTACCAGGTGGTTTTGCACGCCATCTTTAGAAAGCACACCGACATACTGCAGCAGTTCAAGATACAGGTCGTAAACATCGGTTTCCAGCTTAGCCGCATTCAATTCGCTTTCGACCGCACTTTCGCGGGCACGCAACAAAAGCAACGGATCGGAACCGGCATCCTTGGCGAACTGTTCAAAGATCTTGCCTTCTTTTACCTTGTCTGCAAAATCCTTCTGGACCTTCCACTGAGCAAGGTAATCGTTAATTTGTTCAACAAGGCGATTTACCTTTACCGTCACATCGCGGACCTTGTCCATATAATCGCCTTCGGCATCCAGGTCAGCCACCTGGTTACGCAAATCGTTATCCTTGTTATTGTCGAAGAACGGGAGCTTGATACCAACATTCACAAAGAACTTGTCTTTGGTCTGACGGTTGTCCATGTCCGGAACGAGTACGGTTGCAGTTTGTGAACATCCAGTCAAGCTGCGACATCCCGTCTCACTTTCGAATTCTTCCTTGTAGTCTTTATAGGTACCTGTACCATAGACATCTGCAGGTTCCAGTTCCTTGTACTTTTTCATGAGGGATTCGACCTTCATCGAATACCCAACACCAATATGCGAGATATAGTCGCGATGGCTAGCCACATCTTGCTTGGCTCGAGCCTTTTCGGAATCCATCTTACCCTTTGCCATTGCAAGCTGCGGATAAGTGTCATTTATTTCTACACCATCCTTTACCTGGGCCTCAATTTCTTCCATGGACGGGAGCCACGTAGAATCCAGTTCGACGCTGTCAAAATCAGGAATCCAACGGCGGAGCTTTGCCTCGGAATTCCGGAGCGAATTAGAATCGTTAATGAGGGCTGCACGGATAGATGCCTCTTTTTCAAGCGCAGACATTAGATCCTGCGGATTGAACGTGGCAGAGCCAGACTTTATGTGGAGCACTTCGATGCGGTCCGAATTAATCTGGTAAAGTTCCTGATTGAGCGCCAAGAAACGTTTGCGCATCAAATAATGGATGGCACGCTCATAACGGTCATACAAAAGGATTCCACGGTCTTCTGCCAGCATTGCATTGGCATAGGCCATCTGAGCTTCGTAGTGTGCACGGTCGGCAGAACCTTCGCCAAAGGCCTTCGGGGTCAAGCGGAGTTCGAAATCGTGCTGAGCAAAGCTAAAGCCGTCCAGTTTATAACGGAATTCCAGCTTGTCCCACAGCTTGGTATTGCGGGAGGTCGAAATATTGGCACGCTTCTGCGACGACTGATAGCGCAAATCCTGATCAGCAGACTGGATCAGCGACTCCCAAGTGAGGGGCGCGGCAAGCAGCGGTGCAGCAAGAAGCAAAAGGACGTATCCACACTTATTCATATAAACCTTTATCTAGAGATTGCATCGGGGCTTTGCCCCTCGCAATGACGTTACCTACTCAGAGATAGTGACCATTTCTCCCAGGAGGAACGAATTTTCGCCAGGAATGGTGATAATCACTTCGCGACCATGAACCGGCATTTCAGGCATTTTCCACATACGTACCGGGAATTCTACAATGCGGCTCGAAAGGCCGACCACCTTGCCCTTGACAGGCTTGCCGGTACCGCTCAGGCTCTTGACCTTAACCGTTTCGCCCACATCTACGCGCTGGTACATCTTTTCGTGGATGTAGCCGCGCACCAGAGTCGGAGACTTGTGAGTGAGCGTCACGATCGGAGCAAAGCTAGACACCTTTTCGCCGTCATGAACATTCACGGAACCCACCACCCAGCTTTCTTTGGCAATCTGGATAAGATCTTCTTGCTGTTTCTGGAGTTCTTCGAGTTCCTTCTTCAGGTTCTCAACTTCGCTCTTGCCAGCATCCTTCTGCAAGCGGTTGCTGCTGCGCAAAAGCTTAATCTGTTCGTTGGCGTTGGCATTTGCAACGGCCAGTTCATTTTTCAAGCTTTTGATCTGCATGGCCATGGCATCGTTGCCACCGGCTTCGGAATTCGAATTCTTGAGGCTTTTGAGCTTAGATGCAATTTCCTTGTTCTTCTTGTATTCGCTTTCGAGTCTGTTGATTTCGGACTTGAGCGTAAGAGTCTTCGTAGCAAGGTCCGCCTTGACAGCGGCAACCTTCTGGTCAATGTCTGCGGCAGACAAGTTGCTACGGCCTTCGCTAGCATCCAGTTCGCGAGTCACTTCGGCAATGCGGAGTGTGAGGTCCGGGCGGTTGAGTTCTACAATGGTATCACCCGCATTAATCGCCTGACCAGGCATCACATGCACCTTAACCACTTCGGTCGGGCTCGGCACGCTAATGGTAGTTTCTGCAGCTTCTGCAACTCCCTGGAAAGCGGCAACCTTGCCCTGGTACATGTACCCCAGAATAATGGCAATGATCACACAAAGGATCCAGGCAAGCGAAAGCTTGTGACTATAGACATAAGCAACACCGGCGTTGTTCTTGTGCGTATTCCAAAAATTATCGAGCATATCGCTAAGCTTGTTCATACCGCCTCCCTTACATTTCCGTCGTGGCGTCTTGCATCATGAACTGCACATCCGAGATACCTTCGATCTTAGAAAGGTCGCTCAGAATTTCGGCAGCGGGTTTAGTTGCACGCAGGCGAATCTGGTATGCCACGTCAAGACGGGCTCCGCCATCGACTTCACGCATCGTAATCAGGATAAACGTCTTGAGGCTCGACTTCATGATATCTTCGATCTGGCCACGAACCTTGGGTTCATTGGGGAGGGCAAAGCGAAGCATGCCGTCAAAGAAATGCTTGGTTCCAAGACCGGTACGGGAAAGGAGGAAGGCTACAGCACTAAAGGCGATTGTTCCGCCAACAGCAGCACCCCAGGCGTACACACCGCAACCGATACCGGCACCCAGCGATGCAAACACAAACATAATGTCGCGCGGGTCTTTAAAAGAAGTTCTAAAGCGAACCACCGAAAGAGCACCCATCATACCCAGGCCACGACCCACGTTATCACCGATGGCCTGCATCACCGTGGCGGCGACAACGGCACTAAGCACAATCGCCTGCACAAAGTTTCTGGAATACGACAAACCGAGGAAGGTTTTTTCGTAAGTCCACGCAATCACCGAGGACAAGATAAACGTGAGGATCAAGGTGTACGCCAATGTAATGAGAGTGGCATTGGCGGTGCCGGACTGAACGGCTAATAGGTCGAGCATAGATACTCCGTTGGTTGACTTTTTATTTTCCACCCAAAATTTACTTTAATCACTCGCAAAATAGCGAATTTTTGTGTAAAATTGGATGAACAAAAACCAAACGATCCTATTTAAATAGGGTGATTTGGGAAAATTTCACCCTATTTTTCTACACCATATTGGAATAATAGCAAAAAAGAAATAGAAACGCACCTAAAAAGATTTTTGCATTTTAAGCAAGCGTGCAAATAGTGTGCAAAACACGGTAAAAATATTTTACCTTTAGCTAAATCTGCCCGCTCCAACACGACGCTTACGGCCCCTTTCGGACACAAGCGCCTCGATCAAAAACAGGAGGGCAGCAAGGCCAAGGAATATCTGATAACGGTCCTGATAATTTTCCATACGGTCAGAGGCCTGTTCCTTCTTTTCGAGGCTCGCAATTTCGGTCAATACCTTCTGCAACTGGAATTCGCCTGGGCTTGCATAGAAATAAAGGCCACCGGTAACGCTTGCGATTTCTTGGAGAGTTCCATCTTCGAGGCGGGTCGTGACGATGTTCCCTTGCAAGTCCTTTTTGTAGGCAACTTCACCATTCTTAGAAGGCACGGGAATAGGCACGCCTTCGCGGGAGCCGATACCGATGGTGTAAATGCGGATTCCCATTTCGGCGGCTTCCTTGGCCGCATTGACGGCAGCGGCTTCGAGTTCTTCGCCATCGCTCATCAAAATCATCACGGAGTACTGCCCAGCGCTACCGGAATTCTTGTAAAGAGACATTCCCTTGCGGATTGCATTTTCGAGGTTTGTGCCCGGCATCAGCCAACCCGGAGTAAGCTCACGCAACATCATCTGCACGGTACCGTAATCAAGGGTCAGCGGCACCATCACCTGGGCTTCTCCAGAAAAAGCGACAAGGCCTACACGGTCGCCCGAAAGCGATTCCAGGAACGCCGAAATCTCGTGACGGCTACGGGTCAGGCGGTTCGGCTTGATATCTTCGGCAAGCATCGAAAGCGAGATATCCTGCAAAAGCACCAGGTCAAGACCACGACGCTCGATATGTTCCATTTTGCGGCCCCACTGCGGGCGGGCCAATGCGACAAACAAAAAGGCAATCGCAAAAAGGAGCAACGTTACTTTCGCCAAGCGGCGCCACGGAGAAACGGATGTCGAAAGTTTGGGCAACATCGAAAGCGATACAAATCGGGCGGCGAGTTTTTTGCGACGGTGGTAGGCATACACAAAAAGGAGCGCAAACAGGGGGAGCGAGAGAAGCCCCCACAAAAACATCGGTTCAGCAAATCGCATTCAACACCTCCATTACGGAATGCGCACAAAGCGCGTATTTGCAAGCAAGAGTTCAAGTAAAATCAGCAAGGCGCCCACCAAAAGCCACGGGTAGAACTTTTCGGCGTAACGGGCATAGGCGACGGTCTCGATCTCGGTCTTTTCAAGTTCGTCGATTTCGGAATAAATCTTTTCGAGTTCTTCCTTGTTCTCGGCACGGTAAAAGCGGCCACCCGTCTTTTGGGCCACAGACCTTAACACGCCTTCGTCAATTCCTTCTTCGGGAGTAATGTCACGTTCACCCCACGAAATATCACCGGTCCACGGATTCTGCTGGAACGAAAGAATCTTACCACTCTTTTTACCGACACCTACCGTATAAACCTTGACTCCCAGCGACTGCGCCACATCGGCAGCGCGCATCGGGGGCACCACACTGGCATTGTCACGGCCATCCGTCAAAAGCACCACCACCTTGGATTTTGCCTCAGACTTTTGCAGACGCGCTAGGGCATTCATGAGGCCATCTCCAATAGCCGTACGGCTGTTCATCACTGAATCACGGGCCAGTTCGTCGGTCGCCTTCAGAATTTCGAGCAACGAGCCGTAATCCAGCGTCAGTGGGCACTGCGTAATAGAACGCGAGCCGAACGCCGAAAGACCGATGCGGTCACTATGGCGCTTCTGGATAAAGTCCGCAATCACCTGCTGCGCATAGCCCAAGCGGCTGTATTTCCAATAATCACCCGATTTAAGAATGCGTTCAGCATTCATCACGCCGAGTTTCGCCTGTTCCATGCGGGTCAGCATATCGAGCGTACCCATGGATCCCGAAACGTCGAGCGCAAGCATGATATCGACACCGTCAGTAGACGTATATTCGACTTCCATGGCATTCTGTGGGCGGGCAAGGGCAACAACAAAACAGCAAAGAGCGGCAAGGCGCAGCAGCGGCACTATATGGCGAAAGCGGACACGGCGACTAGGGACGGCACGCTTTGCAATCGAAAGCGCAGGAAACTTGATGGTACTCTTGCGGCGGTGTTCACGATAGACATACCAACCGACCAAAACAGGGACCAAAAGCAAAAGCCAAAAGGCCTCGGGATTCTGAAAATGTAGAGAACCTAAATCCATAAAATCTCCGAAAAACGCAAAAAACTAATCTTTTCGGGGAAGAATATACAAAAATGCGGTGTAAGAAATCAAATTACGTCTTTCTGTGCGGTCACGTGAGGTAAAAACCGCTTCATGAGCGGGATAATGCCAAGGTACAGCAGCATGGTCACCACGAAAACAAAGGCAAGCGAAACCGGCCGCTGCCAATGTACATGCAGCTCTCGGAGGACCTTAATTACCCCCCACTGCACCCATCCATGCGTTACCAGAATCATAATAGAATAGCGCCCGAAATACGACACCAGCGGAATTTTCCCTATCGCCTTCGACAAAAAAAGTACCGACAAGGTCCCTGCAAGGCCGCACAGGTAAACACCCCACATCGGGAACCAATAGCGGTTGCTCACGTAGCTCACGGAATCGGGCGGAGCATTCCACGCAAGCGCCACCACAAGGCCAAAGCCCAAAAGCGCAAAAGGAATGTTGAATTTATCCATACTGTTAGGAGCAAGAATCTTGGTGTAGCGAAAAGCCACATGCCCCGCGCAAAAATACGGAATCGACGCCATCGAAGACGCCCAGAACATCGGAAGCTTAATATTATAGCGACCCAGGAAAAATCCAATCAGGCCAAGCGCAATCGAAAGCGCCACCAATGACGCGGTCGTATATTGCGGGAATTTTTTGGCAACTATTTTTTTTGCGACCAAGTATAGCCCGTAAAACATCAAGTTCGTCCAGAATAGGCTCAACAAAAACCAAATCGGGATATTCGGGAAAGTCTGTTTCCAGACAAACGAATACCATACGGCGGCACCGGGATTCCCACGCAAATGAAAGTAGTGCAATACAAACGGGAGTATGCACGAAAGCGTCACGAAAAAGAACGCAAACGGAATCAACAACTTGTTGATTTTACGACGACAGAAATCAAAAAAGCCCGCATATTCCTTAAAGAACAGTCCCGACAAAAAGAAATACAAAGGCATTCTAAAAGAAGATACAGCTTCTTTTAGCGGGTAAGTTTCTAGCCCCCATGTACTCACCACGTGATGCCACACCACTAGCATAATGCAAATGCCTTTCGCCAAGTCGACAAAGGCATAGCGCGGTTTTGCAGCTGTTGTGGACGTCACGGATTCCATACTATACCGTTATTACTTTTCCAGAAAATCAAAAATGCGCTGTTTGTAGTCCGGCAATTCGTCAAATACGGCATGGCCGCAACCCTCGTACATGTACGATTCGCAGGGGCCCCCCTCAGCCTTTAACTTTTCGGCCATCTTAATCGATGCTTCTGGAGTTGTCACGCGGTCCTTACCCGCCCCAAGAACAAGTGTTTGGCACTTAATTTTTCCGAGGTTATTGTACGTATCTACGTAATCGCAGGCATCGGCAAACAAGGCAAATCGATCCAGTTCTTCGTCCGAGATTTCCTTATACAAGGCAAGCAAGGCCCTGCGGTAACGGGCCGCAAACTTTTCACTAAAGCAATCGTCTATAAATGCGTTTACTAGGGCGGTCGCATCATGGGCTCTTGCAAGACGCGCCCAATTCTGAATCGTTGTAATCTGCAAGGGTTCCGCCTTCGAGGTCGACGAACCCAATACCAGCTTCTGGACTAGTTCCGGATAGCGGATTGCCATATACTGAGCAATCATGCCTCCCTGCGACACTCCATAAACGCAAGCATTGTCTATCCCGAGCGCCTTAAGGGCGGTCACCTGGTCTTCGGCCATTTGCGGCAAACTGTATCCCAGTTCAGCCTCTTTTTTGCGGTCGAAAAAATACAGCTTGTAATGTTCCCTAAATATTTTGAAAGGCCCCTCGAGAGCCGACGCAGATTTGACGACACTCTTTATAGAGAGCCCAGGAATGACCACCAAGGGAATATCGCCCTCACCAAAACAGGCGTACTCCATCTGAAATCCGGCAGCATGTACCGTATCGACAAAACAACTAGCCATGGTCTAAAAAATAACAAGAAAAATGAGTTTTAAAACGACAAGTAAGTTGTTGGGGCTCCGCAAGTTAAGTTCTATACCGATATATAAAAATACACCCTTATAGACCACATTCAGGAGCCGAAATCTTGCAATAAGCTACAAAAAACTTACAGAAAACAGCCCGTTTTTGACATCCAGGTGTCATCTGAATTATCTATATTCCCCTTACCCTAGGAACTGACTTCTGGGGTACCCCGCACTGCGGTGCTGGGTTGGACTTAGGGCTTTAAGACCCTCGAAACCGAAATATAAAACGGAAACTACATATTATGGATTTTTCTGCAATTATTGCCGAAGAGCTTAACCTTGAAGTATGGCGCGTCGCCAAGGCGCTCGAACTGATGGACCAGGGTGGAACCATCCCCTTTATCGCCCGTTACCGTAAAGACCAGACGGGAACTTTGAACGAAATTGAACTGCGCGACATCAGCCACCGTCGTGACTACCTGCAAGAACTGGTAGACCGTAAAGAAACGATTCTCAAGAGCATCGAAGAACAGGGCAAGCTCACGCCCGAACTCAAGGCTCAGATTGAAGCCTGTAAGGACAAGACCCTTCTCGAAGATATTTATGCCCCGTACAAGCCGAAGAAGCGTACCCGTGCAACGGCAGCAAAGGAACTCGGTCTCGAACCGCTCGCCCGCCTGATGTGGGCCCAGGAAGAAACCGGCAATACGGCCGAACAGATTGCTTTGATTTACCTTTCCGAAGAAAAGGGCCTTGCCGACCCGAAGGCCGCTCTCAAGGGCGCCTGCGACATCTTGGCCGAAGAAGTGGCCGACAACACCGAATTCCGTCAGTACCTGCGTAACAAGATGGAAAAGACCGGTGTCATGATTTCGAAAGTCAAGAAGGATTTCGAAGGCCAGGAAACCAAGTTCAAGGACTACTACGACTTTAGCGAACCTGTTTCCAAGATCCCGAGCCACCGCATGCTCGCGCTGCGCCGTGGCGAAAAGGAAAAGGTGCTCCGCCTTTCTATCGAAGTGCCGAACGAAGAAATGATCGGCTACCTCAAGCAGCAGATTATCAAGGGCAACACCACTTGGACTCCGTATCTGGAAGCCATGTGCCAGGATGCCTGGGAACGCCTGCTCCAGCCGAGCATGGAAAGCGAAGTGCGCCTGATGCTCAAGGACGCTGCCGAAGAAGAAGCTTTCAAGGTGTTCAGTAAGAACCTTCAGGACGTGTTGCTCGCCGCCCCGGCCGGCCACAAGGCCGTGCTCGCCCTCGACCCGGGTTTCCGTACGGGTTGCAAGGTGGCCGTTCTCGACGAAAACGGCAAGTTCCTGGACCACGGCATTATCAAGCCGCATGAACCGTGGAACGACAAGGCCGGTGCTGCCGTGTACCTGATGGGCCTTATCGACAAGTACAAGATTGATTTGATCGCTATCGGTAACGGTACCGCTAGCCGCGAAACGGACGCCTTCTGCGCCGAAATGTCTGCCAAGTTCAAGGGCAAGGTTCCGCCGCGCGTCATCGTTTCAGAAGCCGGTGCTTCTGTGTACAGCGCAAGCATGATCGCCATTCAGGAATTCCCGAAGGAAGACGTGACGACTCGTGGCGCCATTTCCATTGGCCGCCGCCTGCAGGATCCGCTCGCAGAACTTGTGAAGGTGGACCCGCAGTCTATTGGCGTGGGCCAGTACCAGCACGACGTGAACCAGCGCGAACTCAAAAAGCGCCTGGACGAAGTCGTGGAAAGCTGCGTGAACATGGTCGGTGTCGACGTGAACAGCGCTTCTGCTCCGCTGCTTTCTCACGTGGCAGGCCTCAGCAATACTTTGTCCGAAGCTATCGTGAAGTATCGCGAAGAAAACGGTGCCTATGCTAGCCGCGAAGCCTTGAAGAACGTGAAGGGCTTCGGTCCGAAGGCCTTTGAACAGGCTGCTGGCTTTATGCGCATTCCGGGTGCCGAAAACCCGCTCGACGATTCTGCCGTTCATCCCGAAAACTACGCCCTCGTAGAAAAGATGGCCGAAAAGGCCGGCGTTTCTGTGAAGGACATGGTGGGTAACGCCGAAGCCGTGAAGGCGATCAACCTCGAAGAATTCCTCTCCGACGAAGTGGGTAAGGCTACTTTGGACGACATCATGAAGGAACTTCAGAAGCCGAGCCGTGACCCGCGTAAGGAATTCCGCTATGCCAAATTCGACGACAAGATCCGCACCATTCAGGACCTGATTACGGGCAGCTGGATGGAAGGTGTCGTGACGAACGTGGCAAACTTCGGTGCCTTCGTGGATATCGGTGTCCACCAGGACGGCCTCGTGCACGTTTCTGAAATCAGCGACAAGTTCGTAGAAGATGCCAAGACGGTGCTTACCGTGGGTGACATCGTGAAGGTGCGCGTCGTGGCTGTTGACGTGGGCCAGAAGCGCATTAGCCTCTCTATGAAGCAGGAATCGACCGACGGCGTCGCCGGTGCCGGTGCCAATGGCCCGCGTGGCCAGCGCGCAGGTGGCAACCGCGGCGGATTCGGTGGCCACGGCCGCGACAACCGCGGCAATGCCCGCCCGCAGGGCGGCATTCAGGGCCATGCAACCCTCGCTGACCTCAAGGCAAAAATCGCCGGCAAGGAACGCCCGGGTGCAGCTCCGAAGAAGTCCAACGCCATGCCTGGCAAGATGAGCGCCCTCTTGAAGAATTTTAAAAAAGGCTTCTAGCGCTCCCCAAATAAGGCGGAAATCGCTTTAAATAACACACGGATTCAAATCCGTGTGTTATTTTTATTTCGGGCTACCACAACATGTGTAAACATTTCTTTCTACCCTTCAAGTGAAACAATTATTCCCACCCGTGTGATATTCGTCAAAATTCGCCTAAAAACGGCACCTCCGCGTGTGTAAAAATTTCTAGGGGCTATTGTTTTCTGTGTAAAAATTATTTATTTTAAAACTATGTGTATTGCGCTAGATCATCTGTTTGACTATGACGACTTCCGCAAGTTCCTGCAAGATTACTTCGAGGAACAGAAAAAAATGCGGGCAGTCTTCTCGCACCGTTTCTTCGCAGCGAAGGCGGGTTTTAGCAGTTCGTCATACTGCCTGAACGTGATTCGCGGGCGCTTTAACCTGACGCCCAAATCCATCGAAAAAATTGCAAAGGCAATGGATTTCGAGCCCCTGCAAAAGGCTTACTTCGAAGCCTTGGTGCAGTACAACCAGGCGCAGCAGGTAAACGAACGCGAAAACGCATGGGAACAGATTGTCCAGATCCGCAAGCAGATAGAATTTACACACGTCACAACCCGCGAACAGGCCTACTTTAGCAAATGGTACTATCCGGTTGTCCGCGAAATGGCGGTGAACGCAGACTGGCACGATGACTATATGGTGCTGGCCCGCATGCTTACCCCGCAAATTACGACCGAAGAAGCTCGCGAAGCCGTCAAGAACCTTTTGGATTGGAATCTACTCAAAAAAGTGGGTAACCGCTACGAAGAAACTTCGCAGATGCTAGATGCCTCAGAAATTCCACCAATTTCTTTAAGGCAAATCCGCCGCGAGTATATTCAGCACGCCATTGGCGCCGTCGAATCGATGCCCAAGAACGAACGTTTCGCCGCATTCACGACACTTGCCATGAGCGAAAGTTCCTATAATTACGCCGTCGAAGTATTAGAAGAGGCCCGTAAGAAAATCATCGCAAAAGCAGCGAACGATCCCAACGTAGAACGGGTTTACGAAATGATGCTAGTGGCGTTCCCCATGAGTAAGAAAATCGAAAAGGAGGCAAAGTAATGTTTGAATTTTACAAAAATGCCTCTGGCGTTATGAAGAAAGCTATTTGGGCAGCAAGCGCTTCTTTGCTTGCCGTTGGATTTACCTCTTGTTCCAAGAACGACGATGTTGCCGGTGGCGTCACCGACATCGGAAACTCCATTGCAACAGGCGTTGTCGTCACCGAAGCCAACGTTCCTGCAGCCCGCGCCCGTGTGGTCGCCTACTACGACAGCTGGGATAAAACCGCTATCGAAGATTCTGTAGAAACGATAGCCGATGAAAACGGATTTTTCAGCATAACCGTAGACAGCACTCGCAACGTAGTCCTGTTTGCCGAAAACGGGACAGCAACAGGTCTTTCTCACATGCAGAATTCCACCAACACGCTCGTTGTCGTCGGACACCCGCGTAGGCTCGAAAGCAGCATCGCAAACGCAAATTCCGGCTACATGCGCATTGTGGGTAGCAAAGAAACCGTACCTGTAAACGAAAACGGATCCTTTGCCTTTGATTCCATGCCGCTAGGCGAAATCTCGCTTACATACGTGGCAGAGGGCAAGCCCAAGGCACGCATCAACTTTATGACAGCCATCGTTGGCGACACCCTCAAGATTCCGTCCCTGGAAAATCTTGAACAAAATAACGATTGGCTCACCATCGCCGATTACCGTTATTACAGCGGCGTTGCCTACGCAGGCATCATGGTAGACGTCCCCGAAGGAATCACAGTCCCCGAACAGGTCATTGTGCCGCAAGATTCCACACCAACGGATACAACCGTCAAAGACACCTCTACCCAAGGCATTTCGATTTCGCTCCACTTAGATGGCGAAGACACTGCCGCCAAGGTCTACAACAGTGACGGAAGCCTCGCAGACCCGGACAGCGTCGAATATGTCGAAGGCATTTCGGGCAAGGGAATTTCTTTGAAAATCGGACAATACGTGGGCGTGGGTAACATCGACCCCACCGCAGGAGACTTTACACTTTCTGCATGGACGCTATGGAAAGGTTTCCGCGTCGGCACCTTATACCAGCTTCTTTATTCGCAGAGAATCAGTTGGGCCAAATCCGCAGCCAGGTTCCAATTGCAATACGATTTTCTCCCCAGCACAATTGCCGCCGTTAGCGACGGAATTACACAGACAGGCTATGTCACACTGTCTATAGGCAACACCGAAAAAGGCGGCTACCTCCCTCCGAATGAATGGGCTCACATAGTCCTTGTGAACAAAAGTGGACTGCTGTATCTTTACATCAACGGTGAGTTGGTCAGCGAAAAAACAGGCAAGGCATTCATCCCCAAAAACTTTGACGAACCGCTCCCCTTCTGTATTGGCGGAAGCGAAACTCCCAACGACACTTGGAACGGCATTATCGACGAAGTGACGATTGAATCGACCGCCCGCAGCGCCGAATGGGTTAAAGCCGAGTACGAAAAGTTCGCGAAGTAATTCGTCCTAATTCCTAGCAACAGAATCCATAACGCAACGGACTGACAGACCTAGAGTTTTTGAGGCTAAATCAGAAAAAATTAGTTCATTGTCGTGAGAGAAACAAAACGCATAGGCATCGATATAATCTTGATATCCTCCATAATCCTTGTATCCATCTTGTAGTGTAGACCAAAAACAAACCCCCTGGCCGATAAGATCTCTATCCAATCCCCAAAAATCATAATTAGAAGTATAAACATATTCTGTAAGGTAAGAAATGAATGGATACATTCCTGCAGGAAGCACTCCAAAGCCGAGGACATCTAATCCTGTTGTATCATCACTCCATTCCATTTTTGTTTTTAGATATTTTGCAGAATCACTTACATAATTTGAAAGCGTTTTCCATTCATTGAATGACGGAATGTGCCATTTTTCAGGACAAATTCCATGGGAATGTATAGACTTTTTTTTCATTCCTTCGCATACAGGTTTGTTTTCTTCTTCGCCGCAATTTAATGCCGCATCCCATAAATAAAGTCTGCCATATTTCTTGCAGCTATCAAGGTCGTTGTTGTAGCAAAAGCTTAATGAATCCAGTTTATATAGCCCCATTCTCCAATAGATTTCGTCATAGTTTTCACATTTGTATGTAGAATCTCTATGCTCATAAGCCTGTATGTAGGCATAGTTCAGGTTTTCAGCCATCCAAGTTTGGCTGCCTATTTTGACGGTCCTGTAAACCCGTCCATCTCGTTCATCAACGAGTTCTCCGTACGAAATAGGCCCCCATTCCGAAGAACTGGATTCTGTCGCGGAACTCATTTCCGATGATGAGGATGCAAACAAGCTTGTATCAGAGCTACTTGAAACATTTTCTGCAGAAAGCCAACAGAAATGCCATAACAGCAAATATATAAGCATGTTTTAGACACATGACACCCTCAATATAAGTAAGGAATACTGGTTAGGGGTTGACAGTATTGTGCAGTTTTATTGAAAGAAGTCTTAATCTTTACAAGCATTTAATTTATTCGGAAGAGATTATTTTTTTAACAAAACAGCCTTGTCCGAAGACAAGGCTTTAAAAGTTTTGGGTATGAGTAAAAATTACGGACGCCTCGTTTCACTACGGCGTCAATATCTCGGCTCGGTCATAGAGAAATGCAAGCATTTCTCTGCGACACTCGCCTTCGGTATTACTCGTACTTAATCACGCCGGCCGGGCAGCTGTCAGCAGCGTCCTTGATTTCGCTTTCGTAAGCAGAGAAATCAACGCCTTCCTTGACCTTCATCTTTTCAGGAACTTCGAACACTGCGTCGCAAGTAGCTTCGCAAGCGCCGCAGGAGACGCATTCGTCACTGGATTCGTCCAGCCAAACTTTCGTGATTGCCATAATATACCTCTTGTGTCTTAGGTTGAATTTATATATGCAATATAACAAAATCTTGTTCTGTTAAAAAAGGAAAAGTTGAAAAATTACAAAAAACATTCAAAAAGGGATAATGGAGCGTCGGCCAAGGAAAGGGAGGGTGCAGGGAGGGAACCGTGCGGCCTTCGCAAAAGTGTGCAAGTGAGTGTCGCACAGGCAAGTTTACTTGCCTGTATGACTGAACGTAGCCACGGACGCATAGCGTCCACTCCGAGCTGGGTTCCCTCCCGCATATTTATTTTCTAAATTTCACACCAAAAATTTTAACCGTCTGTAAAGACCCGCTCGAGAGGTACTCGTCAAACATGAAAAAAGTGGTTGTAAAAATTGGTGGCAGCCTGGCAATCGACGAAGCCAAGCTCGCTGATTTTGTGTCGGCGGTCTCTACCCTCCCCGGTAGTGGCTGTCAGGTGGCCGTGGTTCACGGCGGTGGCAAGGACATCAACGAAAATATCGCCTTGCTCAAGGAACAACCGACATTCATCGACGGTCTCCGAGTGACTACTCCCGGCATCATGAAGATGGTCGAAATGACCCTTTCTGGCCACGTGAACAAGAAGCTCGTGCGCATGTTGCTGAACAACAACTGCAACGCCATCGGTATTTCCGGCGTAGACGGCAACCTGTTCCAGGTCGTCAAGAAGCAGGGCAAGGTGGACCTTGGCCTGGTGGGCGAAATCAAGCAGGTCAATCCGAAGATTGTCGCTGACCTGTGGGCGGCCGGTTGGACTCCGGTGGTCAGCCCGATTTCCATTGGCGAGGGCCAAAGCTGGAACGTGAACGCTGACACCGCTGCAAGCGAACTGGCTGTGGCACTCGAAGCCGACCAGTTCGTACTGGTGAGCGATGTGCCGGGCGTGATGGACGAAAACAAGAATGTAATTCCCGAACTGAGCGAGGCGGACGCCGAAAAGCTGATCGAAGCTGGCGTCATCTCCGGCGGTATGATTCCCAAAGTCCGCGAGAGTTTCAAGTCGATCCGACGAGGACTCAAGAGTATCCACATCGTGGGTTGGAAGGACGCGGAACACTTTGGTAAACAAATTAATGGAGATTTAAACTATGGCACAATCTTGCGCTAACCTGCTCGAACAGGACAAACAAATTATCGCGCCGCTCTACGGCAAGGCTGACAT
>CACWJY010000033.1 GCA_902761355.1 Fibrobacter succinogenes
TCTCAACCATCAATTCTACAGCTTAAGAACTTCGATAATTTGTCTAATACGTTTCATCTGGTAATCGTAAAGGTCCGTATGACCTTTCATCTTGCTTTCGTAAGGTTTTGCCTTTTTAACAGCCGCCTCAAAATCTTTCGCGTTATACGACTTGATATCCGGCAAGTAATTTCGACTGAGAATGATCAAGCCATCTCTATCCTTCATCTTAATTCGAACCTTCACGTTGACTTCAAGGAAAGGAAGACTTATACCATTTTTTCTCCACATGGTTACATACTGGGGCTCTATAGCAAAGCCATTCGCGCCACGCCCTCTAATATAGTTTTCCATGGTAACATACAATTCCGCCTTATAACCACCCATGTTATATTCTTCGCTCTCATAGAGCAAAGTGTCTGACTCCTGCATTCCATACTTGTCTTCACTTGCATAAAGAAAATCAAACAGTTCCTTTGGACTGTCGGGCCACATGCTATCGCTATATGGAGCGTGATAATTGGAGTGCGTTCCAAGTCCGAACGCACTACGTATTTTATCATTTTTGGGCTGCATATTCTTTCTAGCCCCGCAAATAGCCTCAACCTCAAGCCATTCTATTTTGTCTTCCGAAAAGATATTCGGATTCAATTCCAATTCAATGCTATTGGGATCAAAAAAGTAGGGTGCATAATACTCTTCATAATTATACACCATCCGTTTCATGTACGAATTATCCCAATAAACCACGGGCGAAGTCTTTAGATTCCACACCCCCTGCCCCATCGTAGAATTTTCCAGATTAAAACTGGACATATAAACAGTCGGCGAAGCAATATTATGGTTGGCCTTGGAACCACTAACAATTCCCTTGGTATCAATAGAACCATCAAGTCCAAGGTTAATCGTACCATTAAGCGAGCCCTTGTAATTTGTGGGACCTCCACCTCCTAGCCCAGCCAACTGCGTTCCCGTACCGAACATCTGACCAACGGAGCCAAGTCCTTGGGCAACATTGCCCGTGTAAAAATTAGCGATGGCACTACCCGCCTGCGCAACAGCCTGAAGTCCAAGCAAAATTCCCTTTGCGGTACTTGACGATTTCTGCTGCACCTGTTCCAGTTTTAAATCAGCCTTGAAACCACCATCGATAGCCGCTGCCATGGCACTATAAAGTGAAGTTTGGTTTTTCTCCCAAGAGCGCATCTGCAACCTGATATAATCCTGGTCAAGATCAATCCTAGCATCTTTCCGATAAATAGAGAGGTCAACGTCAAAAGCCCACCATCCGACATTAGGAGTAATAAAGCCATCGCTACTCCTATAATCCACCCAAGGAGTCACATAATCCATATACGTTCCCCGAACAGTCTGTCCTAGGGCATCCTTGTCCACAATTTTACGATCCGATGGTACACCATAACTCCAGTTACCAAGCTGTGCCAAATTGTCGGGCATAGACACCTGCCACACATGGTCATTACCCGTCAAAGTATTATAGGGCTGATAGAAGAAAAAGCGAAGGATGCCGGTATACTTATTGTAAACGGCAAAGAAATTGTTATTGACATCCTGGAAACGGCCGCACAAGTTAAGCACCCATTCCCATCCGTTTTCAGGCGTAACATCATCTGTAAAACGATCCGGAAGATTCGATGCAACAACTTTCTTATTCCAAGGAAGGTTCACCAACGTATAACCGTCGTAGCCACGGTCATCCTTAATTCGGCCCACGCCATCGTATATGTAGATAGCATCCTGCTGCCTCCAATTTTCACGCGTAAAGTCCTTGTCATTAATGTTGTAATTATCGGCCATGGCTCCGCCCGTCGACATCCCCTCCAACAAGACAGCCATTTCGTCTAATGGGCGCTCCATTTTGAAAATTTTTCCGTCAGCGGTAAACACGATAGTATCATTGTCGTATTTTGCAGAGAGCTCTCGAGGATAAAAAGTCGAATCCCAGTCTTCGTTGACACTTATTTTGATTGAATTATCATGATGCGATGTGTAAGCGAATCCCCCATCGAAACTTTTTCCGCCAAAACGGTCCACCGGATCCGTTTCTTCGTCGTTGAAGAAAAGCCTACTCCACCAACCGGAGCCATCTTCATTAAATTGCAGGATTTCGACAACGCGGGAGTACTTCACCTCATCGCCAAACGAACAGGTTCCCTCCTCGTCGTATTCAGTCCACCACATTCCCTTGATCTGTGACGCCAAGAGATTTTCGGCCCGAGCCTCCCCAGTAGGACTCGAACTGTTAGAACAAGAGGTCAATACTAACGGAAAAAGCATTAGCATTGCGCTTAAAAGAGCCCATTTTCGCATGATTTCTCCTTCTTATAAGAGTCAATCCTCTCTAAATATATTTTTTTGCGCAAGAACGAGGGAATTTTAAAGCAAATAATATTCCAACTTGGAGTATAAATGACAAAAACGGCGAGCTGATGCCCGCCGTTTTTAATTTTCCTGTAGAGAAGGATTAGTCACCGGTCCTGTAGTTCGGAGCTTCCTTCGTGATGGTCACATCGTGCGGATGAGATTCACGGAGACCTGCACCCGTAATACGGACAAACGTTGCCTTCTTGTAGAGTTCTTCGAGGTTAGCAGCACCGGCGTAACCCATGGCAGAGTGGATACCGCCAATGAGCTGGTAAACGGTGTCGCGGAGCGGTCCCTTGTACGGGACGCGGCCTTCGATGCCTTCCGGAACAAACTTGCGCGGTTCCTGGACGCCACCCTGGAAGTAACGGTCGGCAGAGCCAGCCTTCATGGCGCCGAGAGAACCCATGCCGCGGTAGCTCTTGTAGCTACGACCATCGGCGAGGATCACTTCACCCGGAGCTTCTTCGGTACCGGCAAACAGGGAGCCCACCATCACGGCGTGACCGCCAGCAGCGAGAGCCTTTACGATGTCGCCAGAGAACTTGAGGCCACCGTCAGCGATAATCTTCACGCCGACCTTGCGGGCCATCTTGCCGCATTCCACGACAGCGGAGAACTGCGGGTAACCCACACCGGCCACGATACGGGTCGTGCAGATGGAACCCGGACCGATACCTACCTTGACGATGTTGGCACCGCACTTGGCGAGTTCTTCGACGGCTTCCGGCGTGCAGACGTTACCGGCGCAAATCGTGAGCTTCGGATATTTCTTGCGAACGGTCTTCACCATGTTGCGCACACCGATGTGGTGGCCATGAGCCGTATCGATAATCAACAGGTCAACGCCAGCATCCACGAGGGCAGCCACGCGTTCAAGAGTATTTGCAGAAGTGCTGACAGCAGCGCCCACGAGCAACTGGCCATTCTTGTCGAGGCTTGCGTTCGGGTTGTTTTCGCGCTTCAAAATGTCAGTCATCGTGATGAGACCCTTCAAAGCACCTGAAGCGTCCACGAGCGGGAGCTTTTCGATACGCTTTTCGGCGAGGATTTCCTTCGCCTTGGCAAGGCTCACCTTCGGGCTGGCCGTCACCGGGTTCTTGGTCATCACGGAACGGATTTTCACGTTCATGTCGCTAACGGTGCGAAGGTCGCGGCTCGTGAGCATACCGACGAGCTTACCCTTGGAAAGAATCGGGAAACCGCTCACCTTGTTACGGGCGCGGAGTTCAAAAGCAGCGGACACCGGTTCGTCTGCATCGAGCGTCACCGGATTGGTCACAATACCGGACTGCCAACGCTTGACCTTGCGGACTTCTTCGGCCTGGTCTTCAATGCTCATGTTCTTGTGGATAATGCCGAGACCACCCTGCAATGCCAAGGAAATGGCGAGCGGAGCCGTCGTCACGGTATCCATAGCGGCACTGATAATAGGAATGTTCAGCTTGATATTCGGAGCGAGCTGAGTGCTCACATCGGTCTGAGCCGGAAGAACAGAAGATTCAGCGGGAACAAGGAGGACGTCGTCAAACGTCAAAGCTTCTGGCAAAAGTTTCATATAGTACCTCTTTTGCGTGGTAAATATAGAAAAAATAGTCGCTAGAGACTAGCTACAAATTACAAGAAATATGTAAAAAAGATGCTTTTAAAGCACTCCGTCTTATTCGGCATCCACTTCCTGGTAAGCTTCGTTAGCGCGTGCGCGAGTCTCGTCGTTATTATTAGCCGGAGCAGAGGCGCAGGCCACAAGCATCAGGGCCGCAAACGTGAACATGATGATTTTCTTGAAATCCATAAGAACTCCTTCTTTAAAGTCTTATTTAAATATACTTTATTTTCCGTTGTAGCGTTCCATGCACTTTTCGATGCCAAATTTAAAGTAGCATTCTACAAGTGCCGGGACCTTGGCTATGGCCTCGTCAAAGGCCGGGCGGTCTTCAGACGAGAACTTTGCCAAGACCCAATTGCTGAGGTCAAATTTTGGCGGGCACTTGCCCACGCCAAAACGGATACGCGGGAACTTGTCGCCCACATGCTCGATGATGTTGCGGAGTCCATTCTGACCGCCGTGGCTGCCGTCCTTGCGGCAACGGATACGACCTACATCCAGATTAATGTCATCGCTAAAAACGAGCAGATGATCCACCTTCACCTTGTACCAGGTCATCAAGGCCTGCACCGCTTCTCCGGAGAGGTTCATGTAGGTTTGCGGCTTTGCCAAGAGGCATTCCTCGCCCGCAATGTTCACCTTCATGGTCAGCGCTTTATGTTCGCTTTTCCAGTCCTTATTCGGGTCGGCCAGTTTTTCTACCGCCATAAAACCCGCGTTGTGGTGAGTATTAGAGTACTGAGTACCAGGATTTCCAAGACCAACAATAATGTACATGTTACAAATATACCTTTTTCAAAATTTCTACATCGTCCAATCAAGAAGCCCTTTGGCACGCGCCTCACTTGAGCGTTCACAACGGAAACGCCCTTTTTCTATAACGGCAATGCGGTCGCCATATTTTTCGGCATACTCCACAGAATGAGTCGAAACAAGAATTCCCATGCCATGGGCCTTCGCCAACTCCTGCATAAGAGTAAAAAGTTTTCGGCTTCGGGGTATATCCAGAAAGGCGTTCGGCTCGTCGAGCAACAACACCTTGACCTGCTGGGCAATAGCCTGCGCCAAATAAACGCGACTACGTTCACCATCGCTTAACTCCGTCATCCAGCGATTCGCAAATTTACGAAGATCCAAAAGGGCAATCGAATCGTCTATAATACGTTCATCTTCTTGAGTACGACCATCTAGCAATCCCGCATAAGGGGTCCGGCCAAGCCCCACAAATTCACGAACCGTCATGCGGTCACAGGCAACGCCCCCCATACGGACGATAGCGACAGCCTTAGCTCGTTCACGCGGCGCCCATGTATTTTTAGATACAGGCCACAGAGGGCGTCCTAACAGAGAAACCACCCCCGACACAGGTTCAAGCAAGCCACACAAGGTCTTTAAGAACGTACTCTTGCCGCAGCCGTTTTCTCCCAACAAGGCGACCACTTCACCAGAAAGCAGTTCAAAATCAATTGGAGCCACGGCGGCATAGCAAAGTTTCAAATGTTCACACTTGAGCAAAGCAGAATTCATTTGCGTATACCCCCGCCCCGAATAATCACCCAAAGCACAACGGGGACACCCACCAAGCTCAAGACCGCATTCAAGGGGACACTCGAAAACTGGCAAGCCGCAAGGCAAAGTACAATTCCGCACAAGGCCGACGCAGGCAAAAGCACACGATGGTTTCCCGTTTTGAACAACATAAAAGCAAGGTGCGGAACAGCAATTCCCACGAAGGCAACCGGACCACAGAACGCAGTCGAAGTTCCAGCCAACAACGAAGCCCCAAGCAAGACCATGATCCGGCCACGTCGTACATTAAGGCCTAGCCCCCTAGCAAAGTCATCTCCAAGCCTAGTCGCATTCATATAACGAATCGAAAGCAACAGCAAGGCCAACCCCACCAAAGTCGAAAGAGCAAAGATCCAAATACAATCAAACGTCAGGCGGCCAAAACTGCCCATGCCCCACGACACATACACCCGCAAAGATTCCGCATCGCTCCCGACAATCAAGAGGCTCACAAGCGCATCTATAAAGTAGCCCACCAAAAGACCCACTATTAAGAGCACAGTCGAATTTTCAAAACGGGCTGCCACGGCCATCACCAAAAAAGTCACCGCAATTGCCCCGACCGACGCAGCCGACAGCACACCAAAGTATCCAAAGCTGAAACCGGCCAGCAACGACAGCGCAACCCCAAGGCTTGCGCCACTACTGATTCCCAATACAAAGGGGCCCGCTAAAGGATTTCTAAACAACGTCTGCAGCGAAAGACCCGCCACCGACAGCGAAATTCCAGAGAATACAGCCGCAACCAGTCGGGGGACCCGGATTTCCCAAAAGATTTGCGATTGAACAGAATCATAAGGGAGACTACGCAAAGAAAGGTCAGACCAAGACAGCCCGACCGTTCCCGAAAATAATGTCAAATAAGAAAGGACGGCAATCAGGGAGACCAGCAGTCCGAACCCCAATAGGATTCGTTTATCGATGCGACGCACCGTCTCCCCAGCCACAAGAGACCTTACTTTTTCTTGTTCTTATCCTGAGCAGTCTGCTTCAATTCCACAGACTGTTTTTCGTCACGGATATAGATTTCTGGCGGAATATTATCAAAGCCCTGCAAGGCATTGAGCCAGTTATCGTTCAAGTCACGGAATTCCAACTTGTTCAAGTTGTATTGCAGGGTATCCTTCACGATGTCGAACGTGATGTAGTCCCAACGAACCACCTGACGGTCCTTAAACACTTCGCGACTTGCAAGAGTACGTTCGCTATCAAAACGGTAACGAGCCTTAAACGTATATTCACCGGTCATCTGGTAACGACCTGAATCGGAATAAGTACGGGTAATACCAACAAGAGTATCATTAGTACCAAAGCGGAGTTCTGCATCGCGGAAGGCGTGACCATGGGCGATAATCGGAGTGCGCCAAACGCCCACCACCTGATCCTTCATCTTCTTCTGAAGCACCGTGTCAATGCGCCAATGATCAAAGTTGCTCTTGTCGTAGCGAGCGCGCTGCACATACTTGCCAGTCTGAATAAGCTTGCGAACGCTATCGGCTTGCACCTTGGCAACGCTATCCGCATTACGAGGACCGACCGCCGGAGCGACATGGTTCATAGAATCCAACTTAGCCTGGATCATCTCATCGAGGGTTGCCGTAGCGCCACGAGGAGTCGCCACCACCTGGGATTCGACCTTAGCAAGGTTTGCCGGTTGAACAGCCGGAGCCGGTTTAGGTTGAGAAGCCGAAGATTGGACCGTTGCAGCCGTTGCAGAAGGTTGAGTAGCAGCAGCCGGAGCGGGAGCAGTCTGAGCAAAAGGCATTCCTACGAAAGCCAAAGAAAATAACGAAATAAGAATATGCTTGTACATGAAATCTCTCATCGACTTAAATGTAGTTAAAGCATACTAAAAAAAGTAGGAAAAAGGACAAAAAAAGGCTATCTTTGGGGCATGTTCGAAAAAAAACTCGATTATTCGCAGGTTCCGTCCCCCTGTTTTGTTCTGGACGAGGCTAGACTCCGCCGTAACATGGAAATTTTAGACGATATCCAAAAGCGCGGGAATGTAAAAATAATTTGTGCGTTAAAAGGATATAGCTTCTGGCGCAGCTTTCCGTTGATCAAGCAATACCTTGCCGGCGCAACAGCTTCCAGTCTAAATGAGGCTCGACTCGCCAAAGAAGAAATGGGCAAAGAAGTCCACGTCTTCGCACCCGTTTACGAAGACGACGAAATCGACCAAATTCTTTCTTGCGCAGGACACATCACCTTCAATAGTTTTAGTCAGTGGCAGCGTTTTAAGACAAAGACTTTGGCTGCAGGGGTGAGCGCCGGAATACGCGTAAACCCGCAGTTTTCAACTGTAGAAACCGACCTGTACAACCCGTGCGGTAAATTTTCGAGACTCGGAGTGACTGAAGCGGAGTTCAAACCGGAACTCTTGGACGGCATCGAAGGGCTCCACTTTCACGCTCTCTGCGAACAAGATGCAGACGCCCTCGAAGGCGTACTTAAAGCATTCGAGCAGCATTTCGGCAAGTATCTGCCTCAAATGAAATGGGTAAACTTCGGCGGCGGTCACCACATTACCCGCAAGGACTACCACCGCGAAGAACTCGTTCGCATTTTGAACGAATTCCACAGCCGTTACCCGCAACTGACCATCATTATGGAACCGGGCGAGGCCGTCGGCTGGCAAACCGGCGAACTGGTAACTTCCGTCGGAGACATTGTCCATAACGAAATGGACATTGCCATACTGAATGTATCTATCAGCGCACACATGCCAGACTGTCTCGAAATGCCGTACCGTCCCGAAGTGATTGGAGCCGGAATGCCTGGAGAAAAGAAATTTACATACAAACTAGCAGGTAATTCTTGTTTGGCAGGGGATCAACTCGGGGACTTTTCTTTCGACGAACCGCTCAAGGTCGGTGACAAGATTATCTTTGAAGACATGATCCACTACACCATGGTAAAGACCACGTTCTTCAACGGAGTGCGTCATCCAAGTATCGGCAAATTCGATGAACAGGGCAAGTTCCATTTGCTACACAAGTTCACTTACGAACAGTTCAAGGAGAAACTGTAAGGTGCTTTTTCATAGCGAAGAAGAAACTTTCAACTGGGCTGTTGAATTCGGGCGTAGTCTAAAGCCGGGCGACAAGGTGGCTCTTTATGGCAACCTGGGCGCCGGCAAGACGGTCATCAGTCGCGGAGTCTGCAAAGGGCTCGGTTTTACGGGTTCCGTTTGCTCCCCCACCTACACCATTTTGCACGAATACCCCAACGATCCACCGATTTTTCACTTCGACCTTTACCGCCTCGAAGGCGGCGCCGACTTGAACGAAATCGGTCTCGACCCAGATTACCTTGAACGCGGCATCAGCCTGATCGAATGGCCGGAGCGTCTCGAAGATAACAATCCCGGCTTAACGCATAAGATTGAAATAAAAATTCTCTCGGAAACCGAGAGAGAAATCGAGGTCACAAACCTTTAAAAACGAAAACCCGCCTAAACGGCGGGTTTTTCATTGCCTCTATAAAAGAGGCTTTCAAGCCTACTTCTTAGCGGCAGTATCTGCAGCCGGTTCAGCGACAGCGGCTGTTGCAGCAGCCTTGGCAGCCTGAATTTCAGCAATCTTCACGATTTCGTCCCATTCGCTCTTGTCACCGGTATACAGGAGCATCGCACCCTTATATTCGGTCACAATCTTTGCTGCAGCAGCGGTATCACCCTTGTCAAGGGCACCATTTGCATTCGCAAGCAAATCCTTCTGGGCGTTGCGAAGGTCTTCAATTTCACCGAGGCGGTTCTGGCGAAGCACTTCCAGAGTATCGCTCACGAAAGCCAAATCCCAGGTGGCCTCGTAACAAGCTTCCACTTCGGCATACTTGGAAGCATCTTGAGTCGCAGCAACATACAGGGCGTCGCACTTGGCAAAGGTTTCGGCGCAATTGCGCTTAACATACTGGTAATATTGGTAACCGCCCACGATCAAGCCGATGATTACCAAAAGAAACACGCCATCTTGCCAGCCCATAATCGGGCCCGTGGGCAGTTTCGGTTTACCGTTAACGGTATCACCCGCTTCAAGGCGTTCTTCAGCCTCGTCAAAGGGGCTCTTTCCATTCAAGAAACTAAACATGTTCTACCTACTTTTTAGTAAGGGCCGCAAAGACCCGTGCATATAAATATATCTGTTTAACAAGGCTCGCGAAACCATTCGAACGCGTGGGAGAAAGTCCCACATTAAGCCCAATATCCTGAAAGAATTTTGGATCCACCGAAAGGATATCCGAAGGAGCCATGTCGTTATAGACCTTAAGAGCCAAAGCCCCCAAGCCACGACTAATCAAGGGGTTTGTTGTCCCACCTTCGACATCCATTTCAAAATGTATTTTGGCACCATCAAAACTCGGCACCAGGTACATAGTCGATGCACAACCTTGAATAATAAACTTTTCTGCTTTCAGGGCAGCATCCATTCCCTTGTGGGCACGAGCCAAATCCAAGAGGAATTTCCACTTGTCATCGGGATCGCTAAAGCCTGCAAACTTTTCGCGAATTTCGCTTAAACGCGCATCCATTAATTCGCTCATAAACCTACCGCAAGAAAGAGCGCATCTTCCAGATCAAGGAAGGTGCAGCCCACAAAACATTAAAGAAAATACGGAACAGAGTCTGCTTTTCGCGCGGAAGTTTAGAAAGACGGAACGCCGCACGGTCAAACTGTCTGTCGCTAATTTTATTAAAGCCAACCTTGGCGCGCGCTACCTGCAAATGCTTTTTACCAAGCACACCCATCCAACGGTCAAGCACCTTGGCTTCGATAGCACTGCGGTTTGCACCAGAATCGTCAAGCCATTCCTTAACCGACTCCGCCACAACCTTTCCACAAAGCAAAGCTTCTACAATACCAGAACGACTAATGGGGTTGACGCAGCTCGCCGCATCGCCCGCCTTAAAGAGTCCGCACTTGGCAAGCGGCTTTACCGTAGCTCCGCTACAGGCAATCATGCCTCCATATACGGCCTTGACTTTTGCATTCGGATAATCGCGAGCTATGAAGTCAAGCAGTTTTTTACGCAGGGGAATCTTGTGATCCACCTCTTTACCTAAGACAAAACCAATATTGACTTCTTTGCCGTCGCGGGGGAAAATCCAGCCATACCCCGATTCAAATTCAGAACCGAAGAACAGTTCGATATGTTCAACACTGTGTTCGATGCCTTCGGCCACGGCAAAAATCGCAGGTTCCAGGTCGGCATCGCCCGATTCGATCCCCTGCAAGCATTCAACACCGCGAGTCAGCTTACAACTCGGCCCCGAAGCATCAATAATTGCAGAAGCAGCGATAGTCTCAACATCACCACCATTCACCGAGACAGAGAGGTTCCAGCCATCGGCGGTCTTTTCAAGCTTTTTAATAAGAGCATCGTAGCGACATTCTACGCCAGCGGCAATACAGCCATCCGAAAGGTTATGGTGGAATCGCGCACGATCCAGAATTAACCCGCAGTCCTTGCTATAGAATTCTGCACGGTAACGCTTGGGAGAGGTAAAATAAATTCCCGAAAGAGTTCCGCGAACAAAAGAACCATCGACCGGCCAAAGGGAATTCAAGCGATCCTTAGATACAGCCTCGGCGCAAAAAATCGGTTCTTTCCACGGTTCTTTTTTATCCAAAAGCAAAATCCGTCTAGCACCGGCAGTCAAGCGACCTAGGGTACAGGCGGCCATGAGACCGGCAGGACCGGCCCCGCAAACCACCACATCATAGCGATTTGATGTAAAATTTGCCATTTCGGGGAACAAATTAGCATTTATTTATAAAGTTTTTTTGTTTTTTATTGTTATTTGTCAATTTTTTTAGTTATTTTAGGGCTATCCGTTATTTGGTTTTATCCTTAAAAGGGAATGTATATGAATATGAAGAGTGTATCAAAGTTCGGCCTGTGCCTGTTGAGCGCACTTGCCCTCAACGTTTTTGCCCAGGATGATTGGGCGGGCAAGGACCTGAATGTGTCCTTCAGTAACAAGCGCATCGATGGGTTCAACTTTAAAAACGCAAAAGCGGTTGCCCACACGACCGACTTCCGCCGTGCTACCGGTGAAGGTCCGATTTTTACGGGTGCAAAGCTCGACGACGTGTCTTTCCAGAACGCCGTGATTAGCGGCGCCAATTTCGAAAACGCAAGCCTGGTCAAGGCAACCATTAGCGGCGCAGACATCCGTTCTTCGTCCTTCGAAGGTGCCAACATGGAAGAAGCAAACCTCTACCGTGCCACTCTCCTGGACAGCCACTTCCCGAAGGCCAACCTCAAGAATGCCCGTCTTGACGCCATGAAGGTGTCCGACCAGACCGACTTCAGCAAGGCAGACCTCACCCAGGCGTCCGTGATGGATGTGGATCTGACCGCAGCCGATTTCAGCAAGGCTAACCTCACCCACGCCAACTTCTCTCGTTCTTTGATGGCAAACAGCGACCTCCGCAAAGCCACGATTGTCAAGACCGACTTTACCGCCTGTAACTTGATTGCCGCAAACTTCAAGGGCGTCGACCTGATCGACGTGAACTTCGCCAAGGCAGGTCTTTCTCAGGCCAACTTCAGCGGCGTCGAATTCAAGAACGTGAACCTGAAGGAAGCCGACCTGTCTCTGACGACCTTCAACGATGTCGACCTTTCCAAGACACAGCTCCAGAAGGCTAAGTTCGCACAGTCCACCGTTAAGAACATGAAGTTCGACAACCAGGACCTCACGGGCGTCGTCTTCGACAAGGGCTCTGTTGCCAAGAACTCCTTTATCAAGACCAAGCTTTCCAAGGCATCCTTCTACGACACCGAAGTTAGCAAGAACAACTTCCAGAACGCAGAACTCCTGAAGGCTGTATTTGATGGTGCCTATGTCCGTAAGGACATCTTCGACAAGGCTGACCTCACCAAGGCCAACTTCGCCAACTCCACCATCGAACGTTCCGACTTTATCCTTGCCCAGCTGACCGGCGTAAGCTTTGCCGGTGCTAAGCTCGAAAAGGTGAACTTCACCAACGCCAACATGCAGGGTATCAAGATTGACGCAGACACCAAGATGAACGATGTCGACTTCTCCGGCGCAAACCTCGAAGGTGCCAAGATCGAAAAGTTCACCGCCAAGAAGGTGATCTACGACAACAAGACGGTCTTCCCGTCCGGCTTTGACCCGCGTCAGTATGGCTTCACCAAGCGTGGTGAAAAGGCCGCCGACATCAAGGTCGAAGGCAAGAAGGGCGGCGACGACCAGCCCAAGAAGAAGCGCAAGAAAAGAAAATCTGCGGATGACGACGAGTAGTCGCTAACCAAATACGGAAATAAAACCCCGGCGAAAACGCCGGGGATTTTTTATTTCTTATTCATCAGCCAATTAACGGCGTCGGAGAGAGTATGGACCTGAATTATCTTAAGTCCCGAAGTTTTTTCGGGGAGACGCCCTCCTGCGGGTACTACCGCTTCGGTCATGCCCAGGCGGCGGGCTTCCTTGAGCCGTTGTTCCAACAGGCTCACGGAACGGACCTCGCCCGACAGTCCCAATTCACCGATAACAATACTCTGACGGCCGAGCGGAATGGCTAGGTGGTTACTGGCAATTGCAAGGGCTAGGGCAAGGTCCGACGAAGTGTCGGAGACCTTCAGCCCGCCGGCAATAGAAACAAAAACATCCGAAGAACCAACAATCACCCCACCGAATTTTTCGAGCAGGGCAAGGATAATCGTAAGCCTTTTTGGGTCTACGCCCGCGGCTACACGCTGCGGGACAGCAAAGGTCGTCGAGCTGACCAGAGCCTGCGTTTCGAAAAGCATGGCGCGAGTTCCTTCGAGTGTACAGCACACAACACTCCCTGGTGTCGGCGGGACATTTTCTTGCAAAAAGACGCGGCTAGGATTTTCGACCGGAGAAAGGCCATGACCCGTCATCTCGAAGACTCCGATTTCATCAGTGGCACCGAAACGGTTCTTGATGGTACGCAAAAGCCTATATTGATGATTACGGTCTCCTTCAAAATAGACCACCGTATCGACCATGTGTTCCAAGATGCGAGGCCCTGCAATTTGGCCATCCTTGGTCACATGCCCAATCAAGATCGTGATGCATCCCGTATTCTTGGCAAAAACCATCAAGTCGAGCGTACACTCCCTAAGCTGCGTGGCACACCCCGGAGTCCCCGACAAATCACTCTTATAAACCGTCTGGATAGAATCAATCACCAATACTTGCGGCTTAATTTCGTTTGCCTGCTGCAGGATTTTTTCGAGGCTGGTTTCGCAGAGCAAAAGCATGTCGGAGCCAGCCACATTCAAGCGTTCGCTACGCAGTTTCACCTGAACAGCGCTTTCTTCGCCGCTCACATACAGCGTCTTGACGCCGGCGGCTGTCATGGTGGCGAGTGTAGACAACACCAGCGTCGACTTACCGATACCCGGATCGCCACCAATGAGCACCAGGGAACCTGGCGCAAGCCCGCCCCCCAGCACACGGTCAAATTCAGAATTGGCGGTGCTCAGCCGCCGCGTATCTTCGGTAGCGACATCTTTTAGCGGAACAATCTTATGGACCGGTCCACCGAGCCCCCTTGAGGCACGCCCCCCGTCAAGGATATTTTCGACAACATGCTCCTTGAGACTGCTCCAAGCACCACAAAAAGGGCACTTACCTGCCCACTTAGGCGTGGTATTGCCACATTCGGTGCAAAGAAACTCAATTTCTTTTTTTGTTTTAGATTTATTTAGTGCTACCATGAGCACTAATATAATAAATGCGAACGACAAAATTTGTCATTCGCACCAATAATGCACAAAAAAGCAGTGTTTTTACAAAAAACTACTTCGCCGCGGGCTTCGAGACCACCGGACGAATGCGCTTTCCACAAAGCGTCACCACAATCCCAGCCTGCGCAAACATATAGTAAGCCGTATCGCGGCTATTGTTGAGGGTCGACTTCGGGTCGTAATCATCCTTGGTCACAAATACTTCGGCAACCCCCGAAAGGCTCACGTCCAAAGCACAGCGTTCACACGGAAAACCGATTACATAAAGTTTAGAACCGGGAGGCACCTTACCACGGGCATAATGCAATGCATTGATTTCGGCATGCACCATAAAGGGGTACTTGTTAGCCTCAAACTCATGGTGACTCAGCAATTCTCCACTATCGGCATCAAGCAGGTCATAAGCGAGCAACTGCTTTTCACGCGTATAAGGGACCGTTTCGTCATCAAAACCCGCCGGGGCACCATTATAGCCAGTACTAATGACTCGACCATCAGCACTTACAAGTACGGCTCCCATTTGAGTATTTTGATCTTTAGAAAGGCGCGCCTGAGCGCACATCATCTGGGTATAGACTTCATCACGAAGCTTGCTGCGAGATTGAGAATTATTCATGCCTAGAAATATAGCATTGAACAAAAAAAATTGCCACGGGAAACCCATGGCAATCGTCTATGAAGGAATAAAAACGATTATTCGACCAATTTGCCCTTCTCGACGGCGTCGGCGAGGGTCATGCCGGTGAATTCCTGGGCACTGAACCAGCGGCCGCTCTTCTTGTCGTCGAGCAATACAGAAACCATGGAACCCGGAATAACGCTTTCTGGAGCATTAGGAGCGTTCGGGCCACCGAGATCGGTACGCAACCAACCCGGATCCATCACATTCATCATGACATCCGTACCATTGAGCTTGCAAGCAAAGTCCTTGACAAACTTTGTCAATGCAGCCTTGGCACAGGCATACCCCATGAGTTCGGGTTCATTGGCGATGCCGCTTGTCGTAAGCTGCATGCGTCCAAAGCCACGCTTGATCATGCCCGGCAAAAAGTGATAGGCAATCTTAATGGGTGCAAAAAAGTTCACCGCCATGGCATGGTGGAAATCGTCCATGGTATTGGTGAGGTAGTCACTGAAATAGTGACTCATGAGACCGGCATTATTAAACACAAGGTCTACCTGCACACCCCAGCGGTCAATTTCTTTAAGGGCGGCATCAATTTCCGCTTCGTTCTCGAGATTACATCCCACAGCACGGACTTCGACGCCGAACTTCTTGATTTCGGCAATAACCGGTTCTGCATGAGCCTTATCGCGCCCCTGCAAGATAATATTGGCACCGAGTTTTGCCATTTCGATAGCGGTAAGCCGACCAACCCCGCGGCAACCACCTGTAATCAAGGTCCATTTACCCTTAACGTCAATCATAAGTCATCCTTTATTTTTCTGCGAGGGTAACCCCACCCTCTCGGTTTATGCATATAAAGATAGACTCCATCGAAACAAAAAGCACCGTTTTTTTCGATAAATCTGTATACAAGAGTAAATAAGCTTGATTACAAGTGTAATACAAGCGCACTTTTATTGGGCCACACGGATTCGAATTTGCTAACGCAAATTCAGAGTCATGCAGAGAAATGCTAAATTTGTTCCAAAATTTGAAAGGATGTGAAAAATGAAAAGCTCTAGAGACAACTGGGGTTCGAAACTTGGTGTGATTCTCGCGGTCGCGGGTTCCGCCGTCGGACTTGGCAACTTCTTGCGTTTCCCGGTGCAGGCAGCCACAAATGGTGGTGGCGCATTCATTATCCCTTACCTCATTGCCTTCTTGCTTTTGGGCATTCCTCTTTCTTGGATGGAATGGACGCTTGGCCGCGCTGCCGGTAACAAGCACCACGGTACCGCCCCCGGCGGATTCCACTACATTCTGAACAAGAAACCCTGGGCCAAGCACCTCGGTTCGCTCGGACTCCTGCCCCCGCTGTTCATCAGCTTCTACTATATCTTTATCCAGTCCTGGATTCTCGCGTTTACCTACTACTCTGCCACAGGCAAACTGATGGAAGTGGTCGCCGGCGGTTACGAGCCCATGAAGGAATTCTTCGGCAACTACATTATGCTGAACACCAAGATTGGTCCGGTTCCTGCCGCCATTCTCTTCTTCTTGATTACGTTCGCCTGCAACATGGGACTCCTGTCGTTCGGCGTGCGCAAGGGCATCGAACGCGTGAACAAGATTACCATGCCGATTCTTTTGATCATGGGCATTATCCTCGTGGTGCGCGTGCTTACCATTAGCGATATCGGTAAGGGTCTTGCCTTCGTGTGGAACCCGAACCTTTCCGAAATTCTTAACCCCGCCGTTTGGCTTGCCGCTTCGGGCCAGGTGTTCTTTACCATGAGCCTCGGTATGGGCATCGTCTTCTGCTACGCAAGCTACCTGAAGCCCAAGGAAGACCTGGTGCTTTCGTCCTTGACCGCAGGCGCCACCAACGGCTTTGCCGAAATTATCCTCGGCGGAACGATTGTGATTCCGATGGCCGTGCTCATTGCCGGCAACAATATTGAAGAATGCGCGAAGCTCGGCACCTTCGGCCTCGGTTTCCAGACCATGCCGTTCGTGTTCGGCCAGCTACCCTTTGGCGGATTCTTCCAGACGCTTTGGTTTGCGATGCTCTTTATCGCAGGTGTCACCAGCGCCATTTCGATTATCCAGCCGCTGATCAGTTTCTGCGAAGACGACTTGAAGTTTAGCCGCAAGGGCTCCATTACCGCCACCGGTACCGTGACCTTCTTGGGAGGCCTTGTGGGTATTTTCGGCCTTGCCGCAGGCGCGGTCGACGAGCTCGACTTCTGGGGCGGAAGCTTCTTGCTGGTGGTTCTCGGCACGATTCAGGCATTCATCTTCTCGTTTGTGCTCGGTCGCCGCAAGTCCGACGTGATTGGCGAAGACGGCAAGCCGGAATGCGAAGCTTTCGCCTTGATGAACGACGGCGCCGCATTGAAACTTCCCCGATTCTTTAGGCCGATCATTATGTACGTGTGCCCGATTTACCTGGCAGTCGTGCTGGTCGCCTGGATAATTCACGATGGCATGGGCGTGCTCTTGTTAAGCAACGTTCCGGCCGATGCCAAGGTTACGTTCCTCGGTAGCGAATTCTCGCAGATTGGCTTTACCTGGGGCGTTCGCGGATTCCTGCTCGCCCTCGTGGTGCTTTTGAACATTGCCATCTACTACGCCTGGAAAAAGAACGGCCCGGCTAGAAAGACTACCGTTCTCCACAAGCAGAACATGACTGTCGGCGATTCCGACAACGAGGAGGCATAACATGGAATTTTCTACTAGTGGCCTGATTTTTATGGTCCTTTCGTGGGCCGGCATTATCGGGATGTGCACCTTCTGCTTCTACAAGGTGTTCAAGAAGAAATAGTTATGAATTCGGATTTCGGAATTATTTGTAATCGCGGCTTCGCCGCCAAATTTTCTCATTCTGAACTCTGAATTCTGAAATTTGAACTAATTTGAGGATTTATGAAACTGACCAAGTACCAGAGTTCCATTGCGTACCTGATTTTTGTTTTCTGTAGCATTTTTGTGCAAATGGGCTTGTTCGTCCATTTCCAGCGGTGGCTTTCCTTCTCATTCGAAGGATCCGCCTTCTGGTGGCGCAGCATGCTGTTGCAAGTGGCCATTTTTGCGCCCAGCATCTTTATGATCCCTGCTGCGAGCTACTTTGCAGGCCGTTTTCACAAGGGCCGCGTCATGGCATGGTGCTCTGTGGGGATGCTTGCCTCGGTGATTGCCGTGGTGGTTTGCTACGTAGCGGGCGCCGAATGGGTCGCCTACGGTCTCCTTGGCCTGTACGGCATTTTCCTTGCGGTGCTTAGCCCGGCCAAGCTCGGCATCATGAAAGAGATGGTCGAAAGCGAAGACCTCGTGAAGGTGAACTCCTGGTACATGGCGCTTTCTGTACTCGGTACCGCAGCAGCAGCCTTCTTTGCCATGGGACTCTCGGGTCGCCCCGACGCCCCCGTAAGCATTGACCTTACCCTATGGATTTATCTAGGCCTAAGCGTCGTGACAACCATTGCAGGCTTTTGCATCAAGGTCGGTGAAAGGCACGACAACCTCAAGATGCGTTCGCCCATGCGTAATTTTTCGGCCACCTGGAGCCATCCGATTATACGCCTTTCAATTCTTGGTCTTGCCGCCTTTTGGGGAGTCACGCAGATTTTCTTGATTCTTATCCAGAACATGACCGACATGCTGAACACCGCCGTCATTCCCGTTTCGATGTTCATCGTCACAATCGGCTATGTCATTGGAGCATTCTCGGCTAGCAAGGCATCGAAGGGTTTCGTCGAAACCGGCCTCATCCCGTTTGCTGCGGCAGCATCCGCCATCACCATGTTCGCCCTCCCGTTCGTGCATAACGCCTGGTTGCAGGCAATCCTTTACGGTATCATCGGCTGGAGCGCCGGCTGCGCATTCGTCATCTTGCGAACTGTCATTCAAAGTTACACCCGTCCCGATACGGCGGGCCGCATCCACGCCGTCGCGAACAGCATCCAGATGGCCGTCCTCGTACTCATCATGGGTGGACAGACCTTGCTTCTCATCTTTACGCCAATCACGCTCGATTACTGCTTCATGATTTTAGCGGTAATTCTTGCACTGTGCTTTATCGCAACCCTTAAGAACAACCCGATGGCCCTTTTGCGAGCGGCGCTCCGTTTTGCCTTCGCATTCGTATTCCGCTACAAGGTCAAGGTGATGGGAGTTCAGAACATTCCCGAAAACGGACCCGTGCTTCTTGTAGGTCCGCACTTCAGCTTTATTGACTGGGCGGTACTCCAGATAGCCTCTCCGAGACCTCTCCGCATCGCCAGCAACCGCAACACTTTTGCCGACTGGTACCAGCGTTGGCTTTTCCACGGAAAGTTCCTCATCAGCATCAACCGCCGCGACCCCGCCCCCGCCATGGAAGAAATCCACAAGGCCCTTCTAAATGGCGAAGCGGTCGTCATCTTCCCCGAAGGCGAAGTTTCCAAGACCCCGTTTGTCTCGACATTCTCGCTTGATTACTCCAAGGCCATCGAAGGCACCGAAGCCCAGATTATTCCGTTCTACATTCAGGGCCTCTGGGGCAGCCGTTACAGCCACGCCAGCGAAAGCGTGAACCGTCCGCAGTCCTTCAACCGCATCATTAGCGTCGGTTTCTCGAAGCCGCTGCCGACAAACGCGACCGAAAAAGAAATCCGCCACGACCTGGAACTTTTGGATACCGACATTTGGAACATCGCCATGGACCATTCCGCCTCCATTGTTCCGCTGTGGTTCAAGGCCATGCGCAAGCGTCGTAGCCGCATGATTTTGATCGACCCGGCCGGTAACCACGTGAACGGTTACGGCATGATTCGTCTGTGCCACTACCTCGGCAAGGTCATCAAGTCTGTTACCAAGAACGACAAGAACGTGGGCTTCATGATGCCCACCAGCCGCGACGCCGCTCTCGGCATTATGTCGATTCTCGGCACCGGCAAGACGACGGTGAACTTGAACTACTCCGCTCCGGTGGACACGATTCTTGGATGCATCGAAAAGGCAGATCTTTCTACAGTCGTTACGACTCGCCCCTTCTTCGACAAGCTTTGTGGCAAGAACCCGGCCTTCGCACAGATTGCCGACAAATGCCAGATGATTTACCTGGACGAAGAAGAAGCCAAGATGTCAACCATCTGCCGCTTTGTTTCGGCATTCATTATCCGTGCGTGCCCGGCCGCAATTCTGCGTCGTTTATGGTTTACCTCGGCTAAGCTCGATGACGATGCCGTGATTCTGTTCAGCTCGGGTTCCGAAGGCACGCCGAAGGGTGTTGAACTCACCCACAAGAACGTGATTTCGAACGCCCAGCAAGGCGACCACATTATCAAGCTGCGCCGTACTGACGTGATGACCACGCTGCTTCCGCTGTTCCATTCCTTCGGTTTCACCATGACCTTCATGATGCCGCTGTTGGATGGCGTGCCCATGGTGCTCTGCCCGGATCCGACGGACATCAAGACGCTTGCTCGCGTATGCGCCCAGTATAAGACCACTATCATGATGGGTACGCCTACGTTCCTGCGCGCTATCGCGATTAACCGCTGGGTTCACCCGATGTGCTTGGATTCTCTGCGCTACATTATCGCCGGTGCTGAAAAACTCCGCCCCGAAATGCGTGAGACCTTCAAGCTCAAATTCGGCAAGGATGTTTACGAAGGCTACGGTTGTACGGAACTGACGCCGCTTGCTACCTTGAACGCCCCGAACGTGTTGCTGGATGACTTCTTGACCATGGAAAAGTGCAGCGACAACTCCAGTATCGGTATGTCCGTGCCGGGAGCCATTTGCGCCATCATCGATCCGGAAACCAACGAATTCTTGCCGCAGGGCGAAGAAGGCATGTTGGTGGTGACTGGTCCGCAGGTGATGAAGGGATACCTGAAAGACAAGGAAAAGACCGACGCTGTGGTCATCAACATCAATGGCCGTCGCTGGTACAAGACGGGCGACAAATGCAAGATTACCCCGGATGGCTTTGTACAGATTCTTGGACGCTACAGCCGCTTTGCCAAGCTCGGTGGCGAAATGATTTCCTTAACCGCCGTAGAACTTCGCATTGCAGAATCAGGCATTATGGGAGAACACGAATTCGCCGTGACGGCCGTTCCGGATTCCGCCAAGGGCGAACGAATCGTCCTCTTGGTCAAGGATGGCGATCCCGAAGAAATTTCCCGCGCCCTCCGCAAGTCGGGCATTCCGCCGCTTATGCAGCCGGGTGCCGTGTTCAGCGTCGATCAGATTCCGAAGCTCGGATCGGGCAAGTGGGACTTCAACGGAATGAAGAAACTCGCTCTGGAACTAGTCGAAAAGAAAGCCTAGTCCCAAACTAAAACAACTATTACACGGCAATTTATACACAACGTGTAAATCGCCGTTCTTTTTTGCATATAAAATTGTATATTAAGAACATAGGAGAAGAACTATAAGGAGACCGTATGGAACAAATTGTCAAAAAAGTACAAGAACTGGGACTTTCGCTCCCCAAATGTCCGGCACCGCTGGCCGCCTACATCCCAGCAACCCGCAGCGGAGATATGATTTTTGTGTCAGGACAACTACCGTCAGTCAACGGAGACTTTTCGGCATTCTGTGGTTCTGTGCCTAATCAAATTTCTGTAGAAAAGGCCGCCGAAGGGGCCGCCATTTGTCTCATGAACAATGTTGCAGCGGCCCTCACGCAGTTACAAGAAGACGAAACTCTCCGACTGGTGCAGATGCAAGGTTTTGTGCAGTCTGCCGAAGGCTTCCACGAACAGCCCGCCGTGCTGAATGGCGCAAGTGAACTTGCCGTCAAAATTTTCGGCGAAAACGGAAAGCATGCCCGTACCGCCGTAGGCGTCTCAAACCTGCCCAAGAATGTTGCTGTCGAAATTAGCTGCACCTTCCAAGTCATCAAGGCCGAAGCCAAATTCACCGGACGCTACGGCTGGATTGAGGGTTCTGTCTAAAGCGAGCATAAAAAGGTTACTTTTTTGTGATTTTTCAAGAAAAACGTACTTTTTTGAGAAATAAGACAAAAATGTGACACTCTTTTCATCTTTCTTTATATATATTGAGGGTATGGCACTGATTGTGCCAACCCGTTTTTTTATAGAAGGATCATCATGCTCTCTTATCAAGAAGCTTACAAAATCGCAGCCGAAGTCCACAAGAACCAGACCGACAAGGCCGGTGGCCCCTACATTGACTTTCTCCAGAATGTCGCCGATTATCTCAAGAACAAGGGCGAATCCGAAGAGGTGCAAGTTCTTGCCATTTTGCAGGACCTGATTACATCTTCTACCAAGAAATCCCCTGAAGAAGTCATCGCCATGGGCGTTCCGGCAGACATGGTCGACATGATCCAGAAGATGACCTATCATAAGAACCAGGGCTGGATTGACGAATATAGCTGCAAGCTGATGGCCGAAGGCGTCCCTGCCGAAGAAGCCAACTACGAAGCCCGCGAAAAGGAATTCGTGAAATTCATGGAAACCCTCAAGGCAAATCCGCTGATGGCCAAGGCCAAGAGCGCCATCTTGAACGTGCTTTTGGAAGACAAGTACATCAAGCGCCAGGAACGCCGCGAGCTCAAGACCAAGTTCCGCCTGAAAAAATACCAGGCCGCCATCGAAGCCCTTGGCGTGTAAAACAAACGTCATTACAAGCAGCACGGCTACAAAGCAATCCATTCTGTCAAGTCCCGTCCAAACGGGGCTTTTTCTATACCCGCTCATCAAATTTTTTTATTGTTACGGATGTAGCCGAACGAGGCGTATTTTGCTATTTTTACGCGCGTAATTATTAGCCCCCTAAAAAGGGCCCAACCCCTAAAAAGGAACACAACAATGGCAAATAAAGTCTATAACTTTAGCGCAGGACCGTCTGTCCTGCCGGAACAGGCACTCAAGGAAGCATCTGCTGCATGCATCGACTTCGAAAACAGCGGCATCAGCATTCTCTCCATGAGTCACCGTTCAAAGCCGATTGAAAACATGTTCGCCCAGACGGAACAGTACCTCCGTGAA
>CACWJY010000034.1 GCA_902761355.1 Fibrobacter succinogenes
GATTGCGATTGCGGGCAACCCGAACTGCGGAAAGACGGCGCTCTTTAACTCGCTGACCGGCTCGAACCAGATTGTGGGCAACTGGCCTGGCGTGACTGTTGAAAAGAAAGAAGGCCAGTTCAAGCTCGACAACCACACGATTCGCGTGGTGGACTTGCCGGGCATCTACGCGCTGTTCGCGAACTCCGAAGACGAGCGCGCTGCTCTCGATTACTTGCTCAAGGGCGAGGCGGACTTGGTCGTGAACATTCTGGATGCCACGAACCTGGAACGCAACCTGTTCCTCACGAGCCAGCTGATGGAAAAGGGCGTGCCGATGGTCTTGGCGGTGAACATGATGGATATCGCGGCGAGTCGCGGCATTCATGTGGACCTGCACAAGCTCGAAGAAATCCTCGGCGTGACGGCGATTGGCCTCACGGCGGTTTCGCCCAAGAGCTGCGAAGGATTCGTGAACGACTTGCACAAGCTGCTGCATAACAGCCGCGAACTTCCGCTGCCTAAGGCGGTCAAACATTCCGAAGTCCTGGAAAAGCTGATTGAAGAAATTTCTGTGCCGCTCAAGCCCGTGGCCGACAAACTCGGTGCAAGTCCTCGTTGGACGGCGGTGCAGTACCTGGAACATAGCGGGCGAGTGCTGGAACTCGCCGACGAACTCGGTGTCGAAATCCCGCACGACAAGATTGAAGAAGACTTGGGCGAAGAGGTGGAATTTGCGCTGGCTGATTCCCGTTACTCCTATGCCCGCGATATCGCGAAGGCGGTCATCCGCGACAATACCAATACGAGCACGCGAACTGACAAGCTCGACAAACTCTTCTTGAACCGCATCCTGGGAATTCCGCTTTTCCTCATTGCCATGTATCTGGTGTTCTGGTTTGCGGTGAAGGTCGGCAGCGCGTTTATTGATTTCTTCGACATTTTGTTCGGCGGAATTTTCGTGGACGGCATGACGGAACTTCTGACGAAGATTGGTGCGCCGGGCGTTGTCGTGGCGCTTTTGGCGAACGGCATCGGTACGGGTATCCAGACGGTGTCGACGTTCATTCCGGTCATCTTCTTCATGTTCCTTTGCCTTTCGTTCCTGGAAGATTCTGGCTACATGTCGCGTGCGGCGTTCGTGGCGGATCGATTTATGCGGTTCCTCGGGCTCCCGGGCAAGGCTTTCGTGCCGATGATTGTGGGCTTTGGCTGCTCGGTACCGGCGCTCATGGGCACGCGTACGCTCGAAAACAAGCGCGAAAGATTCTTGACGTTGTTCCTGGTGCCGTTCATGAGCTGCGGCGCACGCCTCCCGGTGTATGCGCTGTTCGGCGCGGCGTTCTTCGGCGAAAGCGCGGGAACGCTCGTATTCGGGATTTACCTGACGGGCATCGTGATTGCGCTGATCTACGGCTTGCTCCTGCGCCATACGGTTTTCATGGGCAAGGAATCGACGTTCATTATGGAACTGCCGCCTTACCATTTGCCTAAGGCTCGCAACCTTTTCCGCCACGCATGGCTCCGCCTCAAGGAATTCGTTTTCCGTGCGGGCAAGGTCGTGCTCATCATGGTGACTGTCCTTGGCTTTATGGGCTCCGTCGGCACTGACGGAAGTTTCGGCAACGACAATAATGAAAAGTCGGTGTTGAGTGCCGTGGGTACGGTGATTACGCCGGTGTTCGAACCTTTTGGCGTCGAACGCGATAACTGGCCTGCTTCGGTGGCTCTCTTTACAGGACTTTTCGCGAAGGAGGCGATAGTCGGTACGCTAAATTCGCTGTATGCCATCGAGGGTACGGGCGACGCGGCTGAAAATTCTGCGGCTGTAGGGGAGGCTGGTGCGCTTGCTGCTGCCGACGCGGCCCCGGAAGAAACTGCCGCGGACGAGAGCTTTAGCCTGAAATCTACGGTAAAAGAAGCTCTCGTGAGTGTCCCGACGAATCTGGTAGAAGTCTTTACCTCGATTGCAAACCCGCTGGGCGTTAAAGCTGCCATCGAAGAATCTGAAGGTGCCGAAGAAGGTGCGTACAAGACCATGCAGGCGCATTTCAACCTTGGGCGTTTTCAGGTGCTGGCCTACCTGCTATTTATATTGCTCTATGTGCCGTGCCTTGCCGCCATGGGAACCGCCTTCCGTGAACTGGGGCGTTTCTACGGAACGCTCATGATGGTGTTCCAGACGGTTATCGGCTGGAGTCTCTCGGTGCTGTTCTTCCAGGTGACCTGCGGACATTCAACCGCATGGATTGTGACATCGGTCGCGCTCCTCGCCGGTGTGGTTGTCGCGCTCGTTGTCATAGGCCGCGACCAACGCAAGAAGAAAGTGTTCGAATAACACGCTATTTTACTTGATTCGTAGTTGATTTACGAAAATTGTAAAACAGGCTAAAACCTTTACATATTTTGAAATTTAAAATTTAGCTGAATTTTGTAATTCGGCTTTAGTTTTACATTTTTAACCATATTTTCAATAATTGACGGGTGGTTTTGTCTAATTGGCACGGATTTTGCAAATACGGAGCGCAAAAAAATAAAAACAAGGGAATTATATGAACGCTCAAGCACTTTATGATCCGGCCAACGAACATGACGCCTGTGGTGTCGGCTTGGTTGCCAATATTAATAATGTTGCCTCGCACCAGATTGTGTTGCAGGGTATTACGGTCTTGAAAAGGCTTATGCATCGCGGTGCGGCTGGTGGCGACCCAGAAACGGGTGACGGCGCTGGCCTTTTGCTTTCTATGCCGCATAAATTCTTCCGCAAGCTTTACCCGAGTCTCCCGGCCCGTTATGGCGTGGCAATGTACTTTGTCGAGAATACGCTTGCTGCCGATGCTCTGGATGCAGAAATCAAGCGCATTGCTGAGTCTGAAGGTGTTGCGGTTGCTCATTTCCGCGAAGTTCCGGTAAATGCATCTGCTATCGGTCATACGGCTCGCGAAACTTTGCCGTACATTCGTCAGGTGTTCTTTGACGGTTCCAACTTCAAGACCAACGAAGAGTTCGACATCAAGCTTTATGTGGTGCGCCGCTTGATTGAAAAGGCCTGCAAGGGTGTGTATGTTTGCAGCTGCAGCCGCAAGAGCATTGTGTACAAGGGCCTGTTGCTTGCAAGCCAGATTGAAGCTTTCTATAAGGACCTGAACGATCTCGATTTCGAAAGCCCGCTCGCTCTTGTTCACCAGCGTTATTCTACCAACACGTTCCCGACTTGGCCGCTGGCTCATCCGTTCCGCTATCTCGCTCACAACGGTGAAATTAACACCCTGCGTGGTAACTTGAACAGCCTTCGCGCCCGCGAACCGCTCCTGAAGAGCGATGTGATTGGTGATGATTTGCAGAAGCTTTTGCCGCTCATTATGCCGGGCCAGAGCGACTCTGCTAGCCTCGATAATATGTTTGAACTTCTCGTCGCTGCGGGCCGTAGCCTCCCGCATGCGATGATGATGCTCCTGCCGCAGGCTTGGGGCCAGAAGCATTACCTGGGCCGCGATGTGCGTGGCTTCTTTGAATACGAATCCATGCTGATGGAACCGTGGGATGGCCCTGCCGCTGTCGCGTTCAGCGACGGTGTGAATGCCGGTGCAATCCTCGACCGTAACGGCCTTCGTCCGGCACGTTACACTTTGTGTAAGGATGGCCTGTTCGTGATGGCTTCTGAAACGGGTGTGCTCGACTTGCAGGACGACGAAGTCGAAGAAAAGGGCCGCCTCAAACCCGGTGAAATCATCTACCTCGACCTTGAAAATCACCATATCTTGAAGAACGCCGAAATGAAGGCTTACGTGGCCCGTAGCAAACCGTACCGCCGCTGGGTCGCCGAAAACAAGATGAGTGTTCGTGGCCTCTTTAGCGAAATCAATCCGGCTGACGTTCCTGACGATATTCTGGTGCAGCAGAAGCGTTTCGGATACTCTGCCGAAGACCTCTCTATCATCTTGCAGCCGATGGCCAAGAACGGTGCAGAACCGATCGGTTCTATGGGTAACGACGCCGCACTCGCCGTGCTCTCTGACAAGCCGCAGCCGCTGTTCAACTACTTCAAGCAGCTCTTTGCCCAGGTCACAAACCCGCCGATTGACCCGATTCGTGAAGAATTGGTAATGAGCCTTACGACTTACATCGGTAACCACGGCAACATCCTCGAAGAAACTCCGGAACAGGCGCACCTCATTAAGATTCCGCGCCCGATCGTGACCGAAGACGAAATCCGCCGCTTTGAAAATATCGGCGATAAGGCCTTCAAAGCCAAGGAACTCAAGATGCAGTTCCCGCTCGGTGGCAATGGGGAAGTCCTCGAAGCCGCCTTGCAGAACCTCGCTGGCGATGCCGTGCGTGCCGTGAACGAGGGCTTCGATATCATCGTGCTTACCGACAAGAACGTCGATTGGGGCTATGTGCCTATTCCGAGCTTGCTTGCCACGGCTAGTGTGAACCGCGCCCTTGTAGAAGCGGGCGTGCGTCCTGAAATCGGTCTGGTGGTGCAGTCCGGTGAAGTCCGCGAAGTGATGCACTTTGCCTTATTGCTCGGTTTCGGTGCTACGGTCATCAACCCGTATTTGGCCTTCCAGAGCATTACCAACATGTGCCACAACGGCGACCTCGATGTGGATCCGGTCACTGCTGCCGCCAACTACGTGAAGGCTGTTGACAAGGGCCTCCTCAAGATTATGTCGAAGATGGGTATTTCTACCCTCCGTAGCTACCGCAGCGCCCAGATTTTCGAAGCGGTTGGCTTGAACAAGGAACTCGTCGAAAAGTTCCTGCCGGGTACCGCAAGCCGTATTGAAGGTATCGGCCTCGAAGAAATCGCAACCGAAGTGGGCGAACGCCAGAAGATTGCTTTTGCCGACGCAAGCAAGGTGCTTCAGTCCGGTGGTCAGTACGCTTACCGCAAGGAAGGCGAAAAGCACTTGTGGACTCCGCAGTCCTTGGCGGCCTTCCGTCAGGCTGTGCAGGGCGGCGACTACGAAAAGTTCAAGGTTTACAGCAAGCTCATTAACGATCAGTCTGAACGTCAGGCAACGCTCCGCGGCCTCTTCAAGTTTAAGGAAGCGACTCCGATCGATATTTCCGAAGTCGAAAGCCGTGAATCCATTGTCAAGCACTTTGTGGCTGGCGCTATGAGCCTTGGCTCTTTGAGCCCCGAAGCTCACGAAACCATCGCTATCGCCATGAACCGCATCGGTGCCATGAGCAACTGCGGCGAAGGTGGTGAAGACCCGGATCGCGATACTCCGGCTCCTAACGGTGACATCCGTAGCTCCGCTATCCGCCAGATTGCTTCGGGCCGCTTCGGTGTTACAATCGATTACCTGCGTCATGCCAAAGATTTGCAGATCAAGATGGCTCAGGGTGCAAAGCCCGGTGAAGGAGGCCAGCTGCCGGCCCACAAGGTGAACGACTTTGTGGCTCGCATCCGTCACAGTACGCCGAATGTGTCGCTGATTTCTCCTCCGCCGCACCACGATATTTATTCTATCGAAGACTTGGCCCAGCTCATTTACGACCTGCGTAACTCCAACCCGAAGGCCCGTGTTTCTGTGAAGCTCGTGTCCGAGGTGGGTGTGGGTACGGTTGCCGCGGGTGTTGCCAAGGCTCATGCCGACGTGGTGCTCATTTCCGGCCACGATGGCGGTACAGGTGCATCTCCGCTGACTTCTATCAAGCATGCCGGCCTTCCGTGGGAACTCGGTATTGCCGAAGCGGAACAGACCCTTGTGCTCAACGACTTGCGCGGTCGTATCAAGCTCCAGGTTGATGGCCAGCTCAAGACGGGCCGCGACATTGTGGTGGCAGCCCTCCTTGGCGCCGAAGAATTCGGCTTTGCCACGAACTTGCTCGTTAGCCTTGGTTGCGTAATGGACCGCAAGTGCCATACCAACCAGTGCCCCATGGGTATTGCAACGCAGGATGCCGACTTCCGCAAGCGCTTTGCTGGCAAGCCGGAATATGTCGAAAACTTCCTGTTCTTCATCGCCGACGAAGTTCGTGAAATCCTCGCAAGCCTTGGTCTCCGCTCTCTCGAAGAAGCCTGCGGTCGCAGCGACTTGCTCGAAAAGGATTCCGCCATCGCCTTCTACAAAGCAAAGAACCTCGACTTCTCCAAGATTTTCGAAACCGTCAAGGGTGGCGTCAAGTCTTACGACAAGAACTACGTCAAGGAAGATCTGGTCAACTTCGACCGCCGCGAACTCTTGCCGTTTGTCAAGGAAACTCTCGAAAAGGGTACTCCTGTGGAACTCTGCACGGTGGTGCACAACACCGACCGTACGGTGGGTACGGAACTTTCCGGCGAAGTGGACGAACACTTTGGTGTGAAGGGCCTTCCCGAAGATACCATCCGCATTCACCTTCAGGGTGTCGCGGGCCAGAGCTTCGGTGCCTTCCTTGCTCCGGGTGTCACGCTCGATTTGGAAGGCGAAGCGAACGACTTTATGGGCAAGGGCCTCTCGGGTGGTAAGATTATCGTGCGTCCGCCGCACAACGCCACCTTCAAGGCCGAAGACAACGTCATTGCCGGTAACGTCATCGGTTACGGTGGTACGAGCGGTAAGGTGTTCATCAACGGTCTAGCGGGCGAACGCTTCGGTATCCGTAACTCCGGTATGCTCCTTGTCTCGGAAGGCGTGGGCGACCACGGCTGCGAATACATGACGGGTGGCCGCGTGGTGGTACTCGGTCGCGTGGGCGTGAACTTCGCCGCAGGTATGACGGGTGGCTTTGCTTACGTGTACGACGAAACTGGTCACTTCGACCTGAGTTGCAACGTGGGCTCCGTGGACCTTGAAAGCGTACTTGCTGGCACCGACAGCGAACGTGAACTTATTGACTTTATTGAACAGCACGTTCAGGCAACGGGTAGCGAAAAGGGCAAGCGCATCCTTGAAAACTGGAACAGCGAACGTCCGAAGTTCGTGAAAATCTTCCCGGTCGACTACCGCAACGCATTGGCAAAGAAGGGCTGAGGTTAATATGCAAGAAGTTAAAAGAATCGCAGATATTTACCGCCCTGTCGAAGAGCGAATTAAGGACAATAACGAAGTCGAACGTCGCTTGACTTCACTGGAAATCGTACAGCAGGGTTCACGCTGCCATACGTGTGGCATTCCGTTCTGCCATGGCGCTGGCTGCCCGCTCGGTAACCTGGTGCCCGAATTCAATGCGGCTGTCGCTGCAGGGAATGCTGAACGTGCCTACAACATCATCAGCAAGACAGCTTTCTTCCCCGAATTTACGGGCCGCGTTTGCCCTGCGCTTTGCGAATCCGCTTGTACGGGCAATGTGCATAACGATCCGGTGATGGTTCGCCAGATTGAAAAGTACATCATCGAAACCGCCTTCGAAGAAGGCCGCGTCACGCTCCCTGCCGCCGAATGGAATGGTAAGACTGCCGCGGTTATCGGTTCGGGTCCTGCAGGCCTCTTTGCTGCCGAAGCGCTCCGCCGTAAGGGTTACGCCGTTACCGTTTACGAAAAACGTGAAAAGGTGGGTGGCCTCCTGCGTTATGGTATTCCGAACTGGAAGCTCGACAAGTCGGTCATCGATCGCCGCGTCAAGCTCCTCGAAGAAGCTGGCATCAAGTTTGTCTGCAGCACCGAAATCGGTAAGGATATCTCTGCCGAATACATCCACAAGAATTTTGACGAAGTCTTCCTCGCTATTGGTACGCCGAATGCCCGCGACTTGAAAATCCCGGGCCGCGAAGCCGAAGGCATCTTCCTTGCGCTCGACTTCTTGCACGGTGCAAACAAGCCCGGCGAAACGAATCCCGAAAAGTTCAGTGCCAAGGGCCGCAAGGTTCTGGTGATTGGCGGTGGCGATACGGGTAACGACTGTGTGGGTAAGGCCATCCGCGAAGGTTGCGAAAGTGTGCTCCAGGTGGAATTTATGCCTAAGCCGCCCGAGGAACGTTCTCCGTCCACTCCGTGGCCGGATTGGCCGTACATGCTGCGTACCAGCTACGCCCAGCACGAAGGTGGCGAACGCCGCTGGAATGTATCTTCCAAGCAGTTTATCGTGAAAGATGGCCGTGTCGCAGGTGTCGAAGCTGTCCGCGTGGAATGGGAAATGTCCCCGCAGGGGCGCCCGCTCAAACCCAACGAAGTCCCGAATTCTACCGAAGTCATCGATACCGACTTGGTGGTGCTCGCCATGGGCTTCACCGGGGTCCCGGCCGAAGGCATCGTGAACGACCTTGGCCTGCAACTTACGCCGCGTACCGCGATCATTCCGGACCCCGCTCGCCACATTTACGCCGTCGGTGACTGCGCAAATGGCGCGTCCCTTGTGGTCCGCGCCATGGCCGATGCTAAAAAGGTTGTGGGTTCGCTTTAGAACGTTGGACGTCTATTTAAACGGCGTCCAATGATATTCTAGGCCAAAGCTGATAAACCAGTCGATGGTACTCGCTCCGATGGTGGTTGGCTCAGCTGCCGCATCGGGCGAGGGCTCGGTATAAATATCCTTGCCTCGGCTCGAAAGACCAGTGCGTACGCTGATTCCGTAATGGTGCAAGAATACGCATTGTGTTCCGAACCCAAATAGAGCTCCCTTGTAGGCGTCCTCGAATCGTATACGGGTTTCGTATTCTTTCGAGGGCGCTTTTTTAGAATCCTTAAGTTCGATGTCTTCGGAGTAAAAACTGTACTGGAATCCGAGGAATGTGAATAAGTGAAGGTCCAACCACTTGAATGGCTCGAAAGATCTAGAAAGTAATACGTTTAAGCCGATTTCGTGCTGCGAAAAATTCCAGTGATCAAGTTCTTCGTAGACCGAATCGCGTTCGTCTATTTTTACATCGTGGCTAGAATAGCGGTAGAAAATTTCACCACCAATAAAGCCGAACCAGATTCCGCCTACGTACACGGTAAATAGGGGCGTAGAATCGTCGATAAAGTTCCAGAGGCTTACAGAATCCTTGGTAATGCGGTAATTGCCTACGCGGCTCCGAGTGTGGCTGCTGTACCAGTTGTCGGGCGTTAAAGGAATTTGTGCCTGGGCAAATCCAGCCGAAATGCCGCCCCATGATCTAAAAGTCGGGGTTTCTTTATACAGGTCGTCCGGTTCGGATTCTTTCTTGAGCCGTTCTTCTTTGCTTAAACGGCGCGTGGTGTGCCGGTCGAAAAGTGTGCTTGCAATTTCGTCGCCAAGGGCAATCTTGTCGGCATTTTTGGAAACGCTTCCGACGGCTCTTGGTTCAGATGCGTTTTCGTCAAAAATGGCAATTTTTAGGTCGCTGCCTTTGTCTGTAATGTAGAGGACAATCTTGTCTTCCAGAGCCTGGAACTTGGCCATCATGGAGGGGTGCCGAGCCTTAAGGTAATGCGCTTCGAGACCTGGCTCTATGTTGTTTGAAAGCCAGCTGGCGTAACGTGTGGCAACCGTGTCACGTTCCCATTCGCCAAAAAGTCTGCATTTGGGTTCGCCGATTCCGGTGTTGTTGCGACGTAACGATAAGCAGAATTCCTTGGGGTCGATCGGAGAATCCTTTTCGGTGGTCCAAATTAAGATATCTGCGTTTTGCCACAGAGTCCACTTAGAATCAAAGTACACGTCGCCGGCATAAGCGGCGCTTGCCCAAAAGACATGGATCAGCGTAATAACGGCGACTAAAAATTGGGCAAGATGCTTCATTTGCCGGCCCCCTGGTACAGGTTCTTGCGGATTTGCTGTACGGTCTGTCGCATGAGCTGCTCAAGGTCTGTCAAACTCAGCTTAAGTACAGGGTGCTGAATTTCGTCGACGGCACTAAAGAGCGGACGCTGTTTTACGTTGTCCCAAAGTGTATAAGAAATGATGGCGCTGATGTTTTTGACGTCGCGGCGTTCTTCACTTTCGTTGTGGATAAGGGCGTAGTCAAAGAAATTTTCACGCTTGAGGTCGGTACCTATAATCACTTCGTGAATCAGCAGAATTTGCGGTGGAATGTTCCCTGCGGCATCTTTGATAGAAACGCCTTGTTCAGGGAGCTTCCCTTTCATAAAGATGCGCTCGTCCAGTTTTTGGCTTTCTTCAGGGAACTCTGCAAGGAGCGAATCCGGGAGAACGCTTAGATTGCTGTAGGCACTTCTAAATTCTCTTTCGATGGCCTTGGCGCAAAATTCGGTGGCCTTGATTTGCGTGCTGTCGCCAAAGTCGAGGCGGTTTGCAAACCATTTGGTACGCGTGAGTACCAATGCTGTCTGCAGCCCTGTAATGGAGAGCTCCCCGTAGGGGGCTCGCGCATAGGCAGGGTGGCTCTTGGACCAATGGTAAGAACTGGCGCAACTCGTCAAGAGTAGCGCCGTAGCTAAAACCATTATCCAGAAGCATTTCTGCATAGAGGATTACGGTGCGCCCCACTTTTCGCGGTATGCGTACACCTTATCGAGGATTCCTTCGGGAGCGTTGATCTTTTTGCGGTTTTCTTCGCTTTCGAGGAAGGCGATGATGTCGTTGATGTTAACGATAGAGTGCGCGCTGATTCCGTATTCGTCTTGCACGGTCTGGAGTGCGGACTTTCCGTTGTCGAGCTTTTCTTTGCGGTCTACCGAAATCAAGAGGCCGATAACGTTGGCGTTTTCGATCTTAGAAAGAGCCTGCATGGTCTCGTTCACCGAGGTGCCAGCCGTAATCACGTCTTCGATAATCACGACGTCGGTCTTTTCGGTGTACTTGTAGCCGACGAGCATGCCGCCTTCGCCGTGGTCTTTGGCTTCTTTGCGGTTATAGGTAAACGTGAGGTTCTGGGCGTAAACGTCAGAGAGCTTCATGGCAGTGGCAGCGCAAAGGGGAATTCCCTTGTAGGCGGGGCCATATAGGTTTTGAGCCTTTCCGTCAAAATGAACCATATATGCCGCTGCATAGTATTCGGCGAGTTTCGAAAGGGTGGCGCCGGTGCGGAATTCTCCAGTGTTAATGAAATAAGGAGTTTCGCGGCCGCTCTTGGTTACGAACGAACCGAACTTGAGGGCGCCTGCTTCGACGAGAAAATGGACAAACTGATCTTTAATGTTCATAATGCTATCAAAATAGCAAAATTAAGGAACGCCCGTTTGGGGTTTTATTTGCATTAATGTTTTCTCAACGTTTTTTTGGGAAAAAGATTGAAAAACCTTGTAGCGGCTTTAAAAATAATCTACGTTTATATTAGAAAGGTGTTTTTGAAAAGGATTTAAAATGAACAAAATTCTTATTTTGAGTGCGCTGTCCTTGTTGCTCGTTGGTTGCGTGAACCCCCAAAGTCGTTATCGTCAGTCAGAAATGCTGGGTGACCAGGAAATTACTTTTCCGTATAAAGCTCAGATGACAGGGATGATTACTTTGACGGCAAAAAGCCATTGTGATGAAGCTGAATTTATGTTCTATGCAAGAACAAAGGAATCTGCGCATAAGGTTATAAATATTGTGACGAAAGAAACGTGCCAATCGGAGGGTGGAACCTCTATTGAAAATTGTACGTGCGAATATTCGGGTATTGGTATAAGGTATGTGCCTGTGGATGGAAGTATGCCTGATATAAGTGCCAATACAGAAGAGCGCCTAGAAGAGGCTCCCCAAAGCATGGCTGATACTAAAAGAACAAAAATTACGCTTAACTCGTATCCGCAGGGCGCTGTAATTACAATTAACGGTAAAGAGATGGGTACTCGTACCCCGGCGGGAATGGGCTTTAAACCGGGAAAATACAATGTCATGTTTGCGTTAGACGGCTTTAAAAGTGATACGACTTTTGTAGTCGAAGAAAATCAGCCTGATTTAGAAATTTACATGAACTTGCAATAAAAAAGGCTCCGTAAGGAGCCTTTTTAAAATTAGAAAATAATCTTGGCGATTCCGCCTGCAAGTCCAGGGAGGGCGTAGCGAAGCGTTTTGCCGTCTAGCCAGTACGAAAGCGCCTGGTCAATCCACTGGCGCTCGCAAGTAATTTTGCGAATTACAATGTCGGTACCTGTATCGGTGTCATCAAAGTAGTAGTAGCCGCGGAACTTGATGGGGAAAATCTCGCCGTGCAAAAGAACGCTTACGTCGGCGGTGCCGTTGTCCGAATCAATAGAAACGGACTGGACATCGCCAAAGCGCTTGACCAGTTCGTGGTTCTTGACAAAGGCTTCGACCGCCTTGTTGCGTAAGTTTCCGAGCAGTGACATTGCTTAGCGGGGGAGCGTCAGGATTTCGATGCCGTTCTTCGTGCGTGCCACGGTGTGTTCCCACTGGGCGCTCAAAGAGCCGTCGCGGGTCACTGCAGTCCAGCCGTCGCTGAGTGTCTTGGTGCCTGGGCGGCCCACGTTAATCATGGGTTCCACCGTGAACACGTTGCCGATTTCGACAAACTGCTTGAGCACATTGTTGCGGAAATGGTAAAGGGTCGGTTCTTCGTGGAAACCTCGACCGATTCCGTGACCGCAGTAGTCTTCGACCACGCTGAAACCATGTTCGTCGGCAATGTCCTGAATGGCGTTACCGATATCGTAGTAACGAGCACCGTCTTCGCCGGCGGCGCGAATGCCTTCTTCCATGCAGAACTTGGCTGTGTCTACCAGTTCTTGGGCAAGGTTGCTGACGCGGCCGACGCAGAACATGGCCGAGGTGTCGCCATGGTAACCCGAAAGAATTGTGGTGATGTCGATGTTTACGATATCGCCGTCTTTCAGGATGGTCTTTGCGCTCGGAATGCCGTGGCACACCACTTCGTTAATGCTGATGCAGGCGTAACGCGGGTATCCGTGATAGCCCATGCAGGCCGAGATACCCTTGTGCTTGCGGGTATAGTCGCCAATGAATTCGTCGATTTCGAGGGTAGATACGCCCGGCTTGCACATTTCACCGGCACGAATCAGTGTTTCGGCGGCAAGGGCGCCTGCGTCGCGTATCAGTTCGATTTCTTTTGCAGATTTAATCTTGATTTTTGCCATTGTTATGTTGTCCTATTTCTTCCATGCGTAGCGATCAACAAGGTAGGCAAGAAGCATCTGGTCTTCTTCGGTGCCGTTTGCGAGTTCCTTTACTAGCGGGATAACTCGGCTGATGCGTTCACGTGCTTTTTGACCGCCAAAATGATTCTTTTCTTGTTCAAGCTTGGCGCGTACACGTTCGCTTACCTTTTTCGCAATTTCTTCGTTTGTCGGAACTTCCATCTTGATGAAGTTGATGCCGAAATCGGCTGCCGTCTGCTTCATGTCGATTTCTTCGACCGGTGTAATCAGCGAAATGCAAAGTCCGCTGCGGCCCGCACGGGCGGTACGTCCGCTACGGTGTACATACACTTCGTGGTCGTCGGGGTGGTCGTACACAATCACGTGCGTGACGTGGTCCACGTCAATGCCGCGGGCGGCCACGTCGGTACAAATCAGAATGCGGAGCTTTTTGTCGCGGAAGGCGTTCAGCGTCTTTTCGCGCATGCTCTGTGCTACGTCGCCGCTAAGAGCGCCCACGTTGAATCCGTAGCCCGAAAGCACCTGTTCCAGGTAGCTCACGTCGCTCTTCTTGTTGCAGAAAATCATGCAGCTTTCAGGATTGTAATATTCCAGCACCTTGATGGTCATGGAATCCTTGTCCATCACGTCACAGGGGTACCAGCGGTGTTCCAGGTTGTTCGCAATCACCTTGTCATAGCTGAGCGAAAGGAATTCGGCGCTCGGACGCTGGAATTCGCGGGCGAGGCTCTTCACCGTTTGTGGAATGGTGGCGCTGAACATGGTGCAGGCAATCTGCTTGGGCAAGTAGCGGCGAATCTTCTGCATGTCGGGGTAGAAACCCATCGAAAGCATTTCGTCGGCTTCGTCCAGAATCAGGTCGCGGATATCGAGGAAATCCACATTGCCACGCTGCACGTGGTCCATTAGGCGGCCCGGTGTGGCGACGATGATGTGTACGCCGTTCTTAAGGGCTTTCAGCTGCGGCTCGTAACTCACGCCGCCAAAAATAGCGACAGAGCGAATGCCCGTTCCTGCAGAAAGCTTCTCGATTTCGTCCTGTACCTGCAAGCAAAGTTCACGCGTCGGTACGAGAATTAATGCCTGCGGAAAAATATGGTCACGTACAATCACCTGCAAAAGCGGGAGTACATAGGCGCCGGTCTTTCCCGAACCGGTCTTGGACTGCACCAGCATATCGCGGGCGGCCAACATGTAAGGAATCGTTTTGCGCTGCACCGGCATCAGGTCGGTCCAGCCGTGCTGAGCGAGAACAGCCTTCTGTTCTTCGGGCAGCATGTCAAAAGTGTAATCGGGGAGCTTGTGCTCGGGTTCGATAATTTTAACGGGAGTCAGAAACGGATTTACTTTTTCTTCTTTCTTTTCGTCTTTTACTTCTTCACTCATAGTGTGAGCAAATTTAGTAATTTTCGTGTATAAAAAAGACCGCTGCCTTTGTGGCGGCGGTCTTTAAAGTCTTTAGACTATCGCGTTCTATTTTTTGTCCGACTTGTCTGCGTCTTCGTGGCAGCAGCAGGGGCAATGATAGCAATCGCCAGTTTCGGCGTAGTCCTTGCCGCTCCAGCAGTAAGTACAGAGCTGGTCTTCGGGGAGGCCGATAGCGTTGATGACATCGTCGATGCGCTGGAAAGCGAGCGTGGTCAGGTTGAGTTTCTTGCGAATATACTCGACCATGTCCTTGTACGGCTGGCCATCAGGATCGGTGTACTTTTCAATGTCTGCGTTTTCGCCTTCCTGGTCGCGGATGTAGCGGCGAGTAATCAAATCGTATTCGTTCTTGGAACGGGAGAAGTTGATGAACTTACAGGGGTAAACAAGCGGCGGACATGCAATACGCATGTGCGTTTCCTTACAACCTAACGAATAAAGCTTGAGGGCCTGTTTGCCGAGCTGCGTGCCGCGTACGATAGAGTCATCGCAGAACACAAGGCGACGGTCCTTGATGAGTCCCGGAATCGGGATGAGCTTCATGGATGCCACGCGTTCGCGCTGCTTCTGGTCTTGCGGCATAAAGGAACGTGCCCAGGTCGGCGTGTACTTGACGAACGGACGGGCGAACTTGATGCCGGCTTCGTGGGCGTAGCCAAGAGCGTGCGAGGTGCCGGAGTCGGGGATTCCGCAGGCGGCGTCTGCTTCGGTCGGGGTCCTCTTGGCGAGGGCGGAACCGCAGCGGTAGCGGGTCATTTCGACATTGCGGCCTTCGTAGGTGGAGGCGGGGTAGCCGTAGTACACCCAGAGGAAAGAGCAAATGGCCATTTTCTTGCCGGGAGCAACAAGGGTCTTGTCGCCATCCGGTGTAAGTTCGACGATTTCACCCGGGCCGACATCGCGAACGTAGTCGTAGCCGAGGTTATGGAGTGCGCAACTTTCTTGTACTGCGATCATTGCTCCGTCTTTTTTACCAAGGATAATGGGGGTACGTCCCCATTTGTCGCGGCTTGCGTAGAAGGTGCCGTTGCTGTCCATGAGGAGGATTGAGCAGCTGCCTTTCACTTTTTCGTGGACGTACTTGAGACCGTCTACGATAGAATCGCGGGTGGCAATCAGTGCCGAGACTACTTCGGTCGGTCCGACCATTCCGCTGGTGGTCGAATATTGGAGCTGCATGCAGTTGTTGCGGAAAAGCTCGTCCTTCAGTTCTTCGATGTTTGTGAGGAGTCCTACCGTCACAATGGCGAAGGTGCCAAGCTTGGAGGTCATGACGAGTGGCTGTGGGTCGGTATCCGAAATGACGCCGATGCCTACTTTACCCGAGAATGCGGCAAGGTCGTTTTCAAATTTGCTGCGGAAGGGGGTGTTCTGGATATTATGGATTGAACGATGGAACATCCCGTTTGATTTGAGAACCGCCATACCGCCGCGGTGGGTTCCGAGATGAGAGTGGTAGTCTGTTCCGAAAAAGAGATCGCTTACGCAATCGTCCTTGGAAACAACTCCGCAAAAGCCGCCCATATGAGTCTCCTTGGGAAAATGGACAATATGTACTTAAAAAAGTTAGAAATTTTGTGGGAATATAGGGATGGGTTGTAAATTATTAATGTCTGCAGGGAACATTACAAAAAAATTTCAATTTTTTTTAGAACGACCCCTTGCCATGTTTTTTTTCGATTGGTATTTTTGGGCTATGATGAACTTTGTGACAACAGCAACCCTTAACCGTCGTTGGTGGCGCGGACTCTAACATAGAGCCCGGTATTTGTCGCAAATCACCCAAGATTTTAAAGCAAAGGCTTCCGGACTCACGGAGGCCTTCCTTTTTTAATATCGAAATCCTCCGGGACTTAAGCCTTTGCGGAACCTGAAACAAAAAGGCAAAAGAGTTTTAAACCAGAGGATTAAAAATGACAACGAACATAAGGCACATTACTGAAAGCCCCAACTTCGAACCCCGTACCGACAGTATCTACGTGGCACTGCCCGGTGAACGTTACACCCCGTTTTCGCTCGGCAAGAAGCTCGGTGCGAAGGCTATCTTCGAATCTGCAAGTTTCTCCCACGGTCGTAGCCGCTATTCGACCCTGATGGTGGACGAAGGCTTCCGTCTGCGCCAGAACGACAAGGACGTGAGCATCGTTGTCGACGGTAAGGAAAGCGTGTTCCTGAAGGAAGGCGAGGGCGATATTCTCGATGCCCTGACGCTGATTTCTGCCGAAAATACCGTGCCGCCTAACCAAATTCCTATTCCTTCTTCGGGCGTGGGCTACCTCGGCTACGAATTCTGTGCCCGTTGCGATACGATTCGCCTTGCCCCGCAGGTAGACGAACTCAACATTCCCGAAGCTGAATTTTTGGTGGGTCACATCTACATTGTGTTTGACCACTTTACCGAAAAACTTCACCTGTTCGCCCTGAACTACGAAGAACACCAGATTGATTTGAAGGCTGCGATTGAAAAGGTGAAGGCCCGCCTCGCTGACCTGGACTTCAGCTACCTCGCTCCGGAAAAGCAGTACGGCAAGGGCATCACGATGACCGACCTGGAACAGTCTCGCAAGGAATACACCGAAAAGGTCGAAGCTCTGCAGAAACATATCATCGCCGGCAACATCGTGCAGGCGGTGCCTTCTCGCCGCATCCAGTTCGCAAGCGATATCGAAGCGCTTGACATTTACCGTCGCCTTCGCACGGTGAACCCGTCTCCGTACATGTTCTTCCTCGATTACGGAACGCATCAGTTTATCGGTGCATCGCCGGAAAGCCTCGTGCGCGTGCGTGACGGCATCGCCACCATCCACCCGATTGCAGGCACCCGCCGCCGCGGCAAGGATGATGTAGAAGATGAAGCCCTGATGAAGAACTTGAAGGGCGACCCGAAGGAACGTGCCGAACACCTGATGCTCGTGGACCTCGCCCGTAACGACCTTGGCCGCGTTTGCGAAGCCGGTACGGTGGAAACCACCAAGTACATGGAATGCGAAAAGTTTAGCCACGTGATTCACCTGGTCTCTGACGTGCAGGGCCGTGTGGCAAAGAACAAGAAGGCCATCGAAGTGCTGCGCTCCAGTTTCCCGGCAGGTACGGTGAGCGGCGCCCCGAAAATCAGCGCTATCGAAATCCTTTCTGGCCTCGAAAAGGTTAAGCGTCGCTTCTACGCCGGTGCGGTGGGCTACATGGAATCCGACGGTGACTTGGATTTCTGCATCGCTATCCGTTGCTGCTTGAAGCAGGGCAAGACCATCAGCCTGCAGGCCGGTGGTGGCATTGTCGCGGCCTCGAATGCCGACCGCGAATTTGAAGAAACGAATGAAAAATTGGGTGCCATCCGCGCCGTGCTCGAAGGAGAAAACTAAGATGATCGTCATTATCGATAACTACGACTCTTTTACTTACAACGTCTGAACCCGAGCCGCCTCATCGTGAGCCCGGGTCCGGGCCGCCCCGAAGACGCCGGCATCTCCGTCGAAGCCATCAAGCATTTTGCGGGCAAACTTCCGATTTTGGGCGTTTGCCTCGGCCACCAGGCTATCGGTTATGCCTTCGGTGCGAAGATTGTGCAGGCCAAGTTCATCAAGCACGGCATCGCCGAAGAAATCGACCTCGACGGCAAGGGCCTCTTCCGCACCATCGGCAAGAAGAATATCTTTACGCGTTACCACAGCTTGGTCGTTGACGAAGCGACGCTTTCACCGGATTTCGAAGTGACCGCCCGTGCTACCGACGGCGACATCATGGGTATTCGCCACAAGACGCTCCCGATTGAAGGTGTGCAGTTCCACCCGGAATCCATCGCCAGCGGCCGCGCCGACGAATTTTTCAAGGCATTCCTCAACTACCGTCGCGAACCGCTCGACATTCGCGGAATCTTGAACACGCTTACCGCTGGCAAGGACCTGAGCCGCGAAACCGTCGAAATGTTCATGGAAGACCTGACCGACGGTATTATGGATGAACGCCAGATGGCCGCTATCCTTACCGCACTTTCCAGCAAGGGTCCCGTGACCGAAGAAATCGCTGGCTGCGCCAAGGTCTTGAGCAGCAAGAAGCGCAAGTTCCCGTACAGCGGTGACGAACTCACCGATATCGTGGGTACCGGTGGCGACGGTAAGGGCAGCTTCAACGTGAGCTCTCTCTCTGGCCTTATCGCTGCAAGCTGTGGCGCCAAGATTGCCAAGCACGGCAACCGCGCTGTTTCCAGCAAGTCCGGTGCCGCTGACTTCTATACCGCAGCCGGCTTCAAGCTGGACATGACTCCGGATAAAGCCGCCAGCGTTATCGACAAGACGAACTTCGTGTTCCTCATGGCTCCTGTTTACCACAGCGCCATGCGCTTTGCCGGCCCGGTTCGCGGTGCCCTCGGCGTAAAGACCATCATGAACTTGCTCGGACCTCTCACGAACCCGGCCGAAGCCAAGTATCTGATGCTCGGCGTTTACAGCAAGTCGATTCTGGAACCGTTCACCAAGGCTGCAAAGTCTAAAGTCTCTCGGAGCCAAGCGCGTGATGGTCGCTATCTCCGATGACGGTTACGATGAAATTTCTCCGTGCGTCCCGACGACCATTGCCGAAATTTTGGAAGATGGTCAGTATCGCGAATACCGCATCGACCCGAAGGACTTCGGCGTCCCGGCCGTGGATCCCGAAGACCTCGCTGGTGGTACGGGCGTGGACAATTTCAACCTCGCTCTCGACGTGCTGAACGGCAAGGGCCGCCCGGGTATCAAGTATGCCTGTGCCTTGAACGCCGGTGCAGCCCTCTACATCAGCAATAAGGCTGCTAGCATCAAGGAAGGCTTCGACAAGGCCATGAAGGCCATGGAAGACGGCTCCGTCCTCAAGAAGATCGAAGAAGTCAAGGTCGCGACGAATAGCTAAGTAAACAATATGGGAGTTTGCCCGCTTCGGCGAGCATCTCCTTTTCAATTTGATATACTGAAAAAATGAGTGAAGATATTCTTGCGAAGATAGTGCGGATGCGCAAAGCCGATATCGAACGGCTCGGCCTGAATTTTGACATCGAAATTCCAGAAAAGCGTCGCGTTGGTCATACGGAATTTCTCGGCAACGCGGGTGCGATTCTCGAAGTCAAGCGAGCATCGCCTTCGAAGGGCGACATCGCCCCGGATTTGAATCCGGTGGAACTTGCAACGACTTATGCCGAGGCGCATGCGCAGGCGGTGTCGGTGCTGACCGAGATGAACTACTTCAAGGGTTCACTCCGCGATTTGATTGCAGTGGCAGACCTGATGGAACGCCGCCGCAAGCAGGGCCTGCATACTTGTGCTGTACTCCGCAAGGATTTCTTGCTGTATGAAGATGAAATCGATGTTGCGTACCGTTGCGGTGCCGATGCGGTGCTCTTGATTGCGCGCATCCTGGATGACGAGCAACTCGTGAAGATGGCGAAACGTGCGCAGTCCTTTGATATGCAGGCATTCGTTGAAGTCCGCGAAGTCGATGACTTGCGCAAGCTGAAGGTCGTGACCGAAGCTCTTGGCGAATCTGCGACCAAGACCATTGTCGCGGGCGTGAATTCTCGCGATTTGGCGACCTTCCATACGGACCCACTCGTGCCGGCGTCGGTGCGTAGTAAACTTCCGGCGAAGGCCGTTTTTGAATCTGGAATTTTATGCCCGGCCGATGCGACTTATGCCCGTAATCTCGGATTCACGGGTATCCTGGTGGGTGAGGCTGTTGCCAAGAATCCGCCGTTAGCCAAAGAAGTGGTCGGTGCGTTTGAATCGGACTCCGAAAATGCCCGTGGCAAGTTCTGGAAAAAGTTTGCTGAGCGTAAGGTTGCCCCAAAAGTGGGCCCGCTTGTTAAAATCTGCGGCATTACCCGCGAAGAAGACGGTCTATTGGCTGCTGAACTCGGTGCCGATATGCTCGGCTTTGTATTCAGCACCACCAAGCGACTGACTACTGAAGAATTCGTGCGCAACTTTGCCGAAAAAATCGGCTCGAACCGTCCGATTCTCGTTGGTGTCATCACCGATCCCAATTCCCCCGAAGGTAAAACAGCCATCAAGCTTGCCCGCGAAGGTGTGCTTGATGCAATCCAGCTTCATGGAGTTGACCCGAAAAACGCAGACTATGCTTATTACTGCGCGGCTCGCGTTGGTGAAGAATCGGATTTCGACAAGGTTTCTGCTCTTCGCAAGAACGGTGAACCCCGCGTTCTCTTGGATGCAAAAGTCGAAGGAATTCCTGGTGGAACGGGCAAGACGATTCCCGAAAGCTTGCTTCGCGAAAAAGCGGGGGATATCCCTCTTTGGCTTGCAGGCGGCATCACGCCCGAAAACGTGGGTAAAATCGTGGCCAAATTCCACCCGGAACTCGTCGATGTCTCCAGTGGCGTCGAAGATGGCCCTGGCATCAAGAATCCCGAAAAGCTTAAGGCGTTGTTTGCGGCTCTTTCGTAAAATGTCCCGAATGGTCAAATTTGGTCCGTTTTGTATAAATTATGAAAGAAATTTTTACAAAAAATATTGCTCTAACCTATTGACAGACAATGATTTAGTATGTATATTGAAAGCATAAAGATGAAATTGGCAATCCGCTTTGACGCTAGCGCCGCTATCGACGAGGTTCTCAAAGAAGGGATTTAGGTTTGCCATTTCATCAAGTGTTTAACGGAAGACTCTCGCTGATCGGGAGTCTTTCTTATATTTATGGCATGAAAGATAAATTTTTGTCGAATTTGTTTTTGGGGGTGGCGATGGGAACCCTGATATGTGCTTGTGGAGATGATTCTTCTACTGGGCAGAATGCGAGTTGTAAGAGTGATTTTGAATTTAAAGAAAGTATCGCGGCTATGGATTGGGGGGATGATACGACGTATGTGTTCGGGCACAAGACTCCTGATGTGGGATGCGGTGACGTCGTCCTTGGCTTATGCGGCGTTGATGCGTGCCATGGGGCACAATGCAGTTGCGAAGGTTTCGAGTCCTATTAATCGAGAGACAGAGTTCGTTGCGAAACAGTTGGGATTTGAATTGCCAGATGAAATGGTGTCGGTGAAGCCTGGTACTAGGCTCATTTTGACCGACCATGCTGAGTACGTACAGTCTGTTGACGGGGCGCATGAGGCGAAAATTCTGCAGATTATCGATCACCATACGCCGGGGGATATTGATGCGGATTCTTCTGCTTATGTGCGGCGAGAACTTTGGGGCTCTACTTGTACGCTGATAAAGTATCTTTATCAGGAGGCTGATGTAAAGTTGGACGATGAGGTTGCTAAAATCTTGCTCGCAGGGATTCTCTCTGATACGCGGAACTTGACCAAGGTAAATACGACCCGTGCGGATAGCGTTGTGCTCGGTGAGTTGATGAGTCAGCTTAAGATGTCCTCGGATAGTGTGCGGAGTCTTTTTAGGGGAATGTCTGACGCTTCACACGATATGAGCGGGATGACCGACAAGGAAATTTTCCTGGCGGATTATAAGGATTATACTATCGGCGGCTTTGATTTGGGTATCGCGAGTGAAAATTGGTATGACGATTCGACCAAGGATGAATTTTTTGAACGGATGTTTGCGGTCATGCCGGAAATTGCCAAGGAAAAGGACCGTGATATTCTGTTGTCCAAGGTGGACTTGCATACGCTAAATCCGGATCCGGCGGCTTCGGAAGATAGCCTGTATTTGAATGCCGGTACCTATATTTTGTACTATGGGGTAGGCGATTATGCTGAAAAGGCGAAGAAAATCGCCGAAAGCGCATTCGGGGAATCCGTGAAAGACGGAATTTGCTATTCTGCGGAAACGTTGAGCCGCAAGACGCACGTAGTACCCATGGTTACGGATGCAATAGAAAAAAATTCAGCTCAACCCCTTGCCAAATAGAATTAGACTTCCTAAATTGGTGCACATGAAGATGAATTCAGCAATCCGTTTCAACCGCTGGTGGTGGGGCTCTACGAAATAGAGTCCGTTTTGCTGATTTCATCAAGTGTTTGTAAAAGGCTTTCGGACTCACCGAAGGCCTTTATTTTTTGCCTTGAATTTAAACCTAAACCCAGAACCTACTATGATTACTTCTAATAACGGTTTCTTTGACAAGTTCGGCGGCAAGTACGTTGCCGAAATCATCCGCCGCCCGCTCGACGACCTCGAAGCGGCATTCAACAAGTACATCCACGATCCGGAATTCCTCGAAGAGCTCCGTATCATCCAGCGCGACTACATTGGCCGCGAAACTCCGCTGTACTTCGCTCCGACAGCAACCAAGCTTTTAGGCGGTGCGCAGATTTACATCAAGCTCGAAGGTCTCGCCAACACGGGTGCCCACAAGATCAACAACGCTATCGGTCAGTGCCTTTTGGCCAAGAAGATGGGCAAGACCCGCATCATCGCCGAAACGGGTGCCGGTCAGCACGGCCTCGCCACTGCTGCCGCTTGCGCTAAGCTCGGCCTCGAATGTGTGGTGTACATGGGCGAGGTGGATGTCCGTCGCCAGCAGCCGAATGTGGCGACTATGGAAATGTACGGTGCCAAGGTCGTGCCGGTCACGAGTGGTGCCCGCACCCTGAAGGATGCCGTGAACGAAGCCATGCGCGACTGGGCTACAAATTTCAAGAACACCCACTATGTGCTGGGTTCTGCTCTCGGTCCGGCTCCGTTCCCGGATATCGTTCGTACCTTCCAGTCGGTTATCGGTGAAGAAGTCAAGCGCCAGGCCGCAGAACGCAACATCGACATCGCGGCCGTTGTCGCCTGCGTGGGTGGCGGTAGCAATTCCATCGGCGTGTTCACCCCGTTTATCGAAGACAAGAATGTGCGTCTGATCGGTGCCGAAGCCGGTGGCATCGGCCCGAACAAGGGTGAAAACGCTGCCCGCATGACGGGTAACGCTAGCCGCGAAGGCATTCTGCAGGGTTACAAGAGCCGCTTCCTGATTGATGAAGACGGTCAGTCGCTGCCGACCCGTTCCATCTCGGCAGGCCTTGACTACATGGGAATCGGCCCGCAGCTCGCTGCCCTCGGCGAATCTGGCCGCGTGGAATTCACGGCAATCCTCGACAAAGAAGCTCTTGAAGCGGTGAAGTTCTTTGCCCGCAACGAAGGCATTCTCTTTGCTCTCGAAAGCGCTCACGCCGGTGCAGCCGCCATGAAGATTGCGAAGGAACTTCCGAAAAACAAGGCGCTCATCATCAACATGAGTGGCCGCGGCGATAAGGACATCTTTATCACGAGCCCGGTGTTCCGCCCTGAGAAGTGGAAGGAATTCCTGAAGGCCGAACTTGTTCGCCTCGACAACAACGAAGACATCCACGACGCCGAAATTATGACAAGGAAGTAATCACCATGAATTTAATGTCTCATCTTATTGCGGGTTTTCCTGACGCAGAAACTTCTATTGCTATCGCCGACGCCCTTGTGAAGGGAGGCGCGAACATCCTTGAAATCCAGCTTGCTTTTAGCGATCCGAGTGCCGACGGTCCGGCCATTCAGACGGCATCGACCATCGCTCTCGATAAGGGTTACTCCACCAAGCAGGGGCTTGAAATCGTGAAGAAGATTCACGAACGTCACCCCGAAACGCCTATCTACATTATGACCTACGGTTCGCTCGCTTTTACGCCGGGTGTCGAAAACTTTGTCAAGATGTGCAAGGATGCGGGCGTGTCCGCTTGCATCATTCCGGACTTGCCCTTCGACGGTGACGAAGGCCTGACTGAAGCCTGCAAGAAGCATGGCCTTGAGAACATCCCGGTAGCGGCACCTAGCATGACCAAGGAACGCCTTGAGACCATGGCCTCCAAGGGATTCAAGTACATCTACGCTGCACTTCGCGCAGGTACGACCGGTAGCGAAACGACGATTGATCAGGCAACGCTCGACTTTATTGACACCGTCGGTAAGGGTGGCGCCAAGGTGCTCGGCGGTTTCGGTATTCGTAACGGCGAACAGTCCAAAGTGCTCTGCAAGCATGTGTACGCCGTGGTCGCGGGCTCCGTGTTTGTGAACATAGTGCTGAACAACGAAAACTCTGCTGAAGGACGCAAAAAAGCCCTTGCCGAAATCGAAGCGAAAGCTAAGGAACTTACGGGCGCATGATTTGCGAACAAGCAAATCTTGTTTGAGCAAAAATGCAAAAGGAACCAACAACTCGTTGGTTCCTTTAATAGTTTGAAGTGACTTATATGTAGCCAGCCCGGTCTGTTGTGAGCAACAAAGCCCCCGGGTGTGAACCGGGGGCGGTTGCGAGAGGGCTGGCCAATAGTAAGAACAAACTTGTTTTAGCCAGCCCGGTCTTTTATTCACCGAGGCAGGAGTCCATTGCGGCGATAATCTTCTTCTTGTCCATGTGCTGGCCAATAAAAACGAGGCGAATAATGCGGTCGCCGTACTTTTCGTCCCATACCTTCAGCAGGTCCGGATTTTCACGGAGAATGCGCTTCTGTTCTTCTTCGCTTTCCGAGGCAAACCAAGGTCCGAAATTCTGGGCGGAAGCCTGTTTGCCGGCCTGTTCGAATAGGTAGCTGTTGTCGCGTTCGTCTTCGAACCACACGAGACCCTTGGTGCGGATAATGCTTGCGGGGTAGTCGTCAAGCAACACTTCAAAGCGTTCACGAATCAGCGGACGGCGGCGTTCATACACGAACGTGCTGATACCGTACTCGTCACCATGCGGATGATCCTTGTCGTGATGGTGGCCGCAGTGACATACGCCATGTTCATGGTCGCAGTGGCTGTGGTCTTCGTGATCATGGTCGTCATCATCATGATGGTGGTGATGTTCGTGTTCGTCATGATCGTCATCATCGTGATGGTGGTGATGTTCATGTTCGTCATGGTCATCGTCTTCTTCGTCTTCGGGCTTGGTCTCTTTCATGAGTTCCTTGGCCCAGGCGGCAGAACTTCCGACCTTTTCAAAGTCGAACTGCTTGGTGTCGAGAATGTCCTTCATTTCGACCTTGCCGTAATTTGTCTCGATCATCTTGGCTTCGGGCTGTAGTGCACGCACCACCGCCTTCACGTGTTCCAAATCGGATTTCGACAAACTGTCAACCTTGTTCATCACGATGGTGTTGCAGAATTCAATCTGCTGAATGAGCAAGTTTGCAATGTCTTCTTCTTCAAGATCCTTAGACAAAAGCTTCTGGCCACCGGCAAATTCGTCGGCGAGACGAGCAACGTCAACGACGGATACGACGTTGTCCAAATGGCAGGGGAGCGGGGCTCCGCTACGGCTACGCAACTGGGAACCGGCAACGCAAATGGTTTGTGCGATAGGAATAGGCTCGCAAATGCCACTTGCTTCGATCAAGATGTAGTCGAACTTGCCCATTTCCAGGAGTTCGGCAATTTGTTCCAAAAGGTCGGTCTTTAAGGAACAACAAATACAGCCGTTAGATAGAGGCACAACCTTGCCAGAATCTTCTTTAGTAATGTTTCCGCCCTTTTCGATGAGCGTCTGGTCAATGTTCACTTCGCCGATGTCGTTCACGATGACGGCGACGTGATAACCTTGCTGGTTGTTAAGTACAAAATTGAGGAGGGTTGTTTTTCCGGCTCCGAGGTAGCCGGTGAGCAGTGTAATAGGTACTGACTTTTTCATGGTACCGCTAAATTTAGCAAATATGGGGTCTTGCGGCAAATTTTGCAGGCGTGTTTCTTGTTGTGAACAGAAAATTGAAATTGCATCAGCATTTGGCAAAAAAAACTTGTATTTTTCAAAAAAACATAAGGATAGGATATGGATAATTTCAACTTTTATAGTCCCACAGAATTCGTATTTGGCATGAACCGCGAAAATGAATGCGGTGAACTCGTTAAAAAGTATGGAGGCACCAAGGTGCTGATTCATTACGGTGGGGGCTCTGCGGTGCGTTCGGGCTTGATTGACCGCGTAAAGGCATCGCTTGATGCCGCTGGAATTGCCCATGTGGAACTTGGTGGTGTGAAGCCGAATCCGCGCGATACGCTTATTTACAAGGGTATCGAAATGGTACGCGCCAATGGGGTAGACTTTATTTTGGCTGTCGGTGGCGGCTCTACGATCGATAGCTCCAAGGGCGTTGCCGTAGGTAGCCTTTACGATGGCGATTTCTGGGATTTTTATGCGAAAAAGTTGCCGGTCACGAAGGCTCTCCCGATTGGCGTGGTGCAGACGATTGCCGCTGCGGGTTCCGAAGGCAGTGGCGCATCTGTGGTGACTAAAGAAGACGGCATGCTCAAGCGCGATATTGGCTCTGACGTGATTCGCCCGAAGTTTGCGGTGCAGAATCCTGCGCTCCTTTGCACATTGCCGGCTTACCAGACGGCTTGCGGTATTACCGACATTATTGCCCACATTTTTGAACGCTATTTCACGAATACGCTTGAAGTCGAAACCACGGACCGTCTTTGCGAAGGCCTACTCTTGGCCATGCTCAAGGAAGGCCCGCGCGCCATTGCCGACCCGACCAACTACCAGGTGCGAGCCAACATCATGTGGGCGGGTACGGTAGCCCACAATGATATTGTGGGCTGCGGGCGCAGTCAAGACTGGAATAGCCACGCCATTGAACATGAACTCTCGGGACTTTATGACTGCGCCCATGGCGCGGGCCTAGCAGTCATCATGCCTGCCTGGATGGAATACGTCGTCGACCATAACGTAATGCGTTTTGCGCAGATGGCGACTCGTGTATTCGGCTGCCAGATGAATTTCGAAAATCCGAAGGCGACCGCCCTAGAAGGCATCAAGGCTTTCCGCAAGTTCCTGCATTCTATCGGTATGCCGATTAACTTTGCAGAACTTGGCGCCAAGGAAGAAGATATCCCGAAGCTGGTTGAAAAGCTCAATCCTGGTGATGGCTGGGGCTTTGTTCCGCTCAAGGCAAAGGATGTCACCGCGATTTACACCATCGCCGCGCACGCGACTTTATAATTAATTTCGGCTTAGTTCTACGGCGTAATCGGCGGCGTTTACGAAGTCTTGTGCATGCTCGATGGCGATGACGGTGTGGCCCGCTTCAGTGAGGCCGCGGATAAGGTCGAGTAGATGCTGGATATCCTTTTGATGGAGACCGCGTGCGGGCTCGTCGAAGAGGAAAAGCGTGTTCGGTGCCTTCGCGCGAGCGAGGGCGATGGAAAGGCGCAAGCGGGCGCGTTCACCGCCGGAGAGGTGCGTCGTAGTCTGCCCGAGTTTCAGGTAGTCGAGGCCAGTATCTACGAGTGGCTTGAGCTTGTCAGCGAAAGGCTTCATGTTAATGAACAATTTGTAGGCGTCGCCGACTTCTAGGTCATAGATGTCGGCGATGGAGAGAGACTTGAAGCGGACTTCGAGAATTTCGTCCTTGAAGCGTCTGCCGAGGCACACCGGGCATTCGGATTCTTCGTAGCCCGCGGGGTCGAGGATAACGCCTTCGCCCTTGCAGTTTTCGCAGCGACCGCCGGGGGCGTGTGTTGCGAACTTGCTAGCGGTGTAGCCGCGGACCTTGCTTTCGGGGAGTTTCGCGAAAAGGTCGCGAAGAATCGTGTTCAGGTTGATGGCCGAAGCGACGGTGCTACGGCGGTTACCATGGAAATCGCCTGTCGAAAGAATTGATAGAGCTTGGATGCCGAGGCTTTCGAATTCGCCCTTGGTTGCGCGCGGGGCGAGGTTCCTGAAGAAGATCGTGGACTTGCCGCTACCGCTCTGGCCCGTGATGACGCTGAACTTTTGAATTGGGAAATGCGCAGTGACCGGCTTCATGTCGAACAGGGCGAAGTTCTCAATGTCGATAGTCGGGGCTTTCTTCGCTTTGTTTTTTCCTGACTTTCCCTCTGTCATTCCCGGCTCGACCGGGGATCTCCCTTTTTCGTCGAGTAGACGAATCCAATTCCCCGTGGGTGAAGTCGGATTGCCGAGGACTTCTTTCGCAGTTCCTTGTAGTAGGATTTCTCCGCCCTTTTCACCGGCGCCTGGCCCCATTTCAATAATCCAGTCCGCTTTCTTGATAAGGGCGGGGTTATGGTCGATGAGCACAAGCGTGTTTCCGCGGGACTGTACTTTCTTGAGGACTTTCCAGAGGGCATCGACATCGCTCTGGTGCAAGCCGCTGGCGGGTTCGTCGAGGACTATCAGTAGGTTGTTCAGGTGGCCGGTGCTGAGGCTCGAAAGCCGAAGTCTTTGGACTTCGCCACCCGACAGGGTGGTGCCTGCACGCCCTGCCGTAAGGTAACCGATATCCAAATCGACAATCGCTTGGATGCGATCAATCAACGTGCGGAACGCGGGCTGCTGCTTTGCCGTAAGACGATTGTCGAACAGGGCGTGTAGCCGGCTTTCGAGTTCCGCGAAAGGCGTGCTTAAAATGTCTTGCCAGGTGGTACGGATTTTGCGCGGTGCATCCTTATGATTTTCGTTACTTTCGTTCTCACTAGAACTGCATTCAATCGCCGCGCTCAAAAAATTCTGCTTAAGTCTTAAACCCTTGCAATCGGAGCATTCTTCGCTATTGTCGCCGTTTTCGATGATTCCGGTGCCGCCACATTTTTCGCAAATGCTCGTACGGGAATACGGCGACAAATCTTCGGCTGCAAGCGGTCTAGAAAGCTGTGCCCCGTGTTCAGGACAACGTGGTACCGTACTGAAAAGTTTGCGGCTTCCGTTGATGTCTAGAATTAATTCGCCATGCGTGAGCTTCAAGACTCCATCGACCGCTTCGGCAATGCGGGTGCGCGTGTTCTCGCGGACAATCACGCGGTCCACGACAATAAAGAATTCCTTTGGGACGATCTTCTTTTCGTTTTCCGTTAAGTCGGCAAGCGAATAGCTGACGTCATCGGCCAAGGCGCGTGTAAAGCCTTGTGCTAGGAACACCGCTGCCAATTTATCGAGACTAGTGCGCTTCTCGGCGTCCACTCTTGCAAAAAACTGCAACTTGCTCCCTTGCGACAGGCTTGCAATTTCGCGAATCATGTCTTCGCGACTCATGCTTTCCATGGGCTTCCCGCAAACGGGGCAGGCGGGCTTTGCGTATGCCGCAAACAGGGCGCGCAAAGTCGAGTCGCATTCGGAAATGCTTAAGGCATAAGCTTTCGCGGGAGTTTCTCCGTGGCTTGGCCCAACGGCAAGGCTTGCGGGTAAGCCTTCGGCGCTATCCAGCGGAATAATGCGCCTGCCGCCGAGCAATTCTGCAGCAAACGGCGAAAGTGTTTCCAAATAGCGGCGTTTAGATTCACCATGCAGGGTGTCTAGGACAAGAGTCGATTTCCCACAGCCCGATGGGCCGCAAACGACCGTGATTTTACCCAGTGGAAACTGGGCGTCCACATTCTTCAAATTGTGTAGACGACAACCACGTATCGAAATCATCTCTTGCATGGTGGTATCCCCGGCAAGAATTATGGATTCATAATCCTTGAAACTTCGTCGTGGATTAAGCCATTCGAGGCCATGCTGGTGTAGCCTTCATAAATCGGGGCGACCGGTTTTCCGGTGGCGTCAAAGAGTTCCGTAATGCCGTCAATGGTGCTGAACTTGCCGCCTGCTTCGCTGAACAGGAGCGGATACGGGGCGATATCCCACAGTGAAACGACAGGGTCAATCATGAGCTCGGCACGGCCGGCGGCCACCAGGTAGTAACCGTAGCAGTCCCCCCAGCCGCGATGCAGCTTGGCAGCCCGACGTACGGTAGCGTACTTTTCGCCATAGCCCGCCGTTTCCATGGTGTTGACGGTTCCCGAAAGGACCAGAGATTCAGACAGTGTTGCTACTTTGGAACAGCAGATTTCACGGCCGTCCAAGAAAGCTCCGCCGTCCTTCACCGCCCAGACCGCCGTGTTCATCGCGGGAATGCGAATGAGACTTGCAATTGGTGTGCCCTTCTTGTACAAGGCAATCAGTGTTCCGAATAACGGCACGCCATGAATAAATGCCTTGGTGCCGTCAATGGGATCGATCACCCACTGGTATTCGGCATCGGGATTTTCAATTCCGAATTCTTCGCCAATGACGCCGAAATCCGGAGTTTCTTTTTCCCAGAACTTGCGGGCGATTTCTTCAGTGCTCTTGTCGGCGATGGTTACAGGAGTATGATCCTTTTTCCATTCCACGCCAATGCTTGCCTGAAAATACTTCATGATATTTTCTTGGGCAAGATCCGCAGCCTTGAGCGCAATCTTTAAAAGCTCTTGATTTTCAGCAGTTGCTGCCATAACACCTCCGGCGATTAAGCCTGAGCCTTCCACTTTTTGACGAGGCTGACCAGGAGCTCGTTTTCTTCGCGCTTGCCGAGAGTCACGCGAATGTGTTCGGGCAGGCCAAAGCTTGTGAGCCCGCGAACGATCATGCCGTTCTGTTCGAGGAACAGTACCAGGTCCTTGGCTTTGGGGCCGATGTGCACGCAGATAAAGTTACCCTGGGTCGGCAACACTTTGAATCCCTGCGATTCGAATTCTGGTGTGAGGTAGGCAATGCCTGCGGCGTTGAGTTCAAGGGTTTTCTTGACGTGTTCCTTGTCGGAAAGGGCGGCAATAGCGGCCACTTGGGCAGCCTGGTTCACGTCAAAAGGCGGCTTGATTTTCCACATGGCCTTGATCACTTCGGCATTTGCCATGGCGTAACCGATGCGAAGGCCTGCGAGACCATAAATCTTACTGAATGTGCGGTTGATGAATAAGTTCTTGTACTTGTCAAGCATATCAATCAGCACGGGGTAATCTTCAGCGGTTGCAAATTCGGAATAGGCCTGGTCGAGGAACACAAGTACGTTGCTCGGAACCTTGTCCAGGAACTCAATCAATTCCTGCTTGTTGTAGTAAACGCCCGTCGGGTTGTTCGGGCTGCAGATAAAGACCACGCGGGTCTTGTCGTTGACAGCCTTTAAAAGTTCCGAAAGCGGAGTTTTTTGGTCGCCCACACCGATACCGATAAAGTCTGCGCCGTTCGAAAGGGTTGTGAACTTATAGACCGAGAACGTCGGCGTAATGCCCACGCAGTTATCCCCTTGACGAATGAAGGCCTTGCCCACCATGTCGATGATTTCGTCGGAACCGTTGCCGATAACGATCTGGTTGGTGTTCACGCCGTAAAATTCGGCGATGGCGTTAATTAGCTTGGGTGCATCGCCGCGTGGGTACAAGTGCAAGGCGTCCGCGATTTTGTGGTAGGCTTCGACGGCCTTCGGGGAGGCTCCGAGCGGATTTTCGTTCGAGGCGAGTTTTACAACTTCGGTCAACCCGTACTTCGCACGGATTTCTTCCATGGATTTGCCGGGAACGTAGTCAGAAAGTTTAGAAAGCTCTGGACGCGGATCAATCATGATATCCTCTTTTTTTTGCGCCTAAAAAATAGCTATTTTTAGACCGTATGAGATTTTTACGCATTGTTCTTTTTGCCTTAGCATGCCTTTGCGTCCAAAATGTTTTCGCTTTGGACCGTATTTGGAATATGCGTTATACTTTTGGTCCCGACGCTCGTCCCTCGCCTAGGTTTGCGGCAGGTATAGGTATGCGTTCTGACTTTGGAAGCAACATGCTGTTCCCGGTAAATATCATGGGGTCGTTGAGCAAGGACTGGGACTTGGGTGTTAAAGTTGATATGTACACTTACAATCAGCTTGACGATATTGAGGCCTCGGTGGACTTTGGTGCACGTTATCGCTTGGGCGCATTGCGCTTTATTGAAGTTGACGGTTATTTTGGCCTGAACCGCAACAACGGTAGTGCGGTCGTTTTGACTTACGGTAAAGAACACTACATCGCCAAGAGTTTTTCTAATACTTATGAAGCCCGAGCCGGTTTCTTGGATGGTGTTACCGGTGAAGACGGCTATGTGAAATTTGCGGTGGGAACCATTCCGACATTGCATTTTGGCAAGAGCTTTCTTTGCATGATTGAAATTACTTCGAGTGCAAGCGCAGGTCATTTAAAAGATGACTTTATGGTCGATATCATCCCAAAAATGGAAATCTCCTTGGGCGCGACCCGTGTTCGTCTTGAATTCGATATCGGTGTAATGCAAGAAGACAACAACGATCAAAAGAGCATTGCTCTGTACGTGATGACGGCTTTCTAAGCAAGCGAGAATGTTTGCTTATTCAATCATTGTCTTGACAATCATCGTATCTTGACGGAAAAATATTTGTATTGTTCCTTTTTCAGCGGTGTTCAAATAAGGAATCTGCAGCGAGTCGAGTCTTTGAATCACCTGCTTGCTAGGGTGCTTAAATCGGTTTCGCCGGCCACTCGAAATAAGGGCCAGTTTAGGATGGACTTGCTGTAAAAATTTTCGGCTGCTAGAGGTCTTTGAACCGTGGTGCCCAAGTTTTAGAATATCGCTTTTTAAATAGACGTCGGTCGACATGATTTCGTTTTCTCCTTGAATGGTCAGGTCTCCAGTAAGCACTGCAGAATGACCAAGCCCCTTGGCGCGTAGCGTAATGCTTTGAGTGTTGGCATCAATGCAGCGATAGGTGGTGGGGTGGATAACCTTGATTTCGAATAATTTTTCTTTATACATAAAACCGCGCGAAATGTCACGGATTGTAAGCCCTCGACGGTAGGTTTCGGTAATCACTTGTTGCCATTCCTTTTTGGAATCTATTCTTGCACAGTCTGTAATCCAAAGTTCCTTGACGGGAAAAGTCTTGATGATCGAAAGCGCACCGCCAAAATGGTCTTGGTCCGGGTGTGTGATAATCAGCGCGTCTAGATGCGAAACTCCGATATGATGTAAGTAGGGAACAATGATGTCTTTCCCGGAGTCTTGCCGTTTTACGTCGCCCCCATCTATCAAAATGTGATTCCCCGAAGGAGTGGTAATCAGGTGGCTGTCTCCTTGGCCGACATCAATTGTCGTTAAAGTCCATGTGGGTTGGATAACGGCGTGGTAACCTTCGTAGGCAAAAAGGGCGGCAAATAAAATTAGGCTGATTAGTGAGAAACGTCTTGCAAGGCGGTTCCTGTGAAAAAATGGTAGTACGACAAGTAAAAATCCAGAGAGTAGTAAAACCGATGGGCCGAAGGGTCCTACGGTAATGGAGGCTTGAGCCGAATCAGAAAGAAGACGTGTCAGTAGTGACGCTAGTCGTAAAAAGAACCGTGCTGCATGGCAAAATGTTTCTCGGAGAAAATCAGGCGGAGAAAGAAGTGCAAAAAGTCCTGCCTGCATTCCCATCGAAATAGCTGGGACAACCACGATGTTGCCAAGCCATGCCACAGGAGAAAGAGTCTTGAAGTGATGAATCAAGAAAGGTGCTGTCGAAAGTGTTGCGCATAAAGTAACGTAAGTCGGCGCAATAATATAATCCTGTAAAAGTTGCCATCCCTTTTTCTTTTGCAAACTTTCAGGGAGTTTTTTGAGTGGACTTAAAGAATTCCCGATGATAATGCCCGCCGTTGCTGCGACTGAAAGCTGAAAGCCGGGATTCCAGATGACTGAAGGCTCAGGAAACATAATGAAAAGGAGGGCGACCCCTAGGCTGTTTAAGGGGCATGATTGCCTTTGAAAAAGAGCCGCGAGTTGAGGCACGGTAAACATTAGGACCGCCCGCCTAACGGCGGGCGAGCCGCCTGTTACGGGAATGTACAGGAACAGTAACGCGATGGCAAGTAGGTGAACAATGCGGTGTGGCAGCCTGGTGGCTTTCAAGAAAATCATTAGCATTCCTGCAAGGAGTACCACGTGAAAGCCGCTAATGGCTAGAACATGAACTAGCCCGGATCGCTGAAAATCGCTTCTTAAGGCATCGGGGATTCCGGAACGGTCTCCGGCAAGTAGCCCCAGCAGTAGGCCCGATTCGGCTGGTTCCAGGTAGTCATTAAAGCGCGATGCAATCCATTGCCTAAATTTGTAAAAGGTTCGTTCTGGAATCCAGTTCTCTTTGTAGACGGTCCAGTGGATAAATTTACCATAGGCCAATAGCCCTTGCGAACGGAGCCAGCCTTGAGTGTCGAAGGCTCCCGGAACACTCGGAGGCATGATTGGATAGAACGAAGCCTCGTAGCAAAGGGAGTCTCCTGGTTGTGGGTATTGTGGTAAGGCCCTTTTTTCTGTGAGGCGGATGCGATAACCCTGCGTTTTTGTTTGCTCTGTATGAATAATGACGGCCTTGCCGCTTGCTTTTTGTTGGATTGATTCGACGGTGCCGCAGCCGGTTGTTTTGGGCGTGATTTCGGGGGCGTCAATGCCAGTCCCAAAACCTTCGTGGCAGGCGATAGCGACAACGAGGCTTGCCAAGATGACCCACTGGAGTGGCCGCAATAAAAAATGAGTCAAGACCGCAATGGGGATAAGGAGTGCAGCCGCAAAGGATGGATTGTCTAGGCTTGCAAATGCCGCTATGACAACGAGAGCGCTTATTAGGGCCGGCTTTCCGGTAAGCGGCTCAAGCAATTGCGAAAGATCCTTTTTTAAACGTTGTTTTTTGCTAGTTTTATGCATTGTTATGTGCGTTGGTCCTTAAAAAGTTGTATTTTCTCTATACACGTTTTTACAGCCTCCTTGGAACCTTTTTTTATGCAAATTTTTTGTAAAAAAATCAGTTTGTTTCTTTTGCTTGGTTTTTGTGCGGTCTTTAGCCTTGCATTGTGCGCCTGCGCCGACGATGAAGATGATCCCGAAATTGTGCTGTATCCTGATGGTGAATTGCGTTATTGGCTTTTCCCGAATGATATGGCCAAAAATGACTCCGCCTCGGCAAACCTTGCTCATGGTGTAGTCCTAGATGTTCATCCGAAGGCAAATTACCAGTTGTCTTTTGATGCGGACTCTACGATCGGTGCGCCCCGGCTTCATTTGTTTAGGTATTTTATGGATAAACAGCAGCGGGGGTACCGCATGAGCCCGGTGCGCGCCTTGGACCCGCAGGTGGTAGACGGTAGATACGTTTACACGTTTACATGTGAAGAAAACGAGGAAGCCCTTTGGGTGACATCCTTGGAATATCATGGAGTGTATTATCCGGGGACCGTTTCGCGTGTAAGGCTTGCTGGCGAGGGTGCCTTTTCGGACCACATGAAGGTGAACTTGATTGTGGTGGGTGATGTGGGCAATGATCAGTATGACTTTACAATAGAAGAATTTGTGACTGTCTTGCGTGACGAATTCAGACGTTCCTATACATCAGTGACCGTTGATACCATATATGTAAACCATGCCGAAAATCATCCTACCTTGGGACACAAGTATCCGGCAAAAATCCTGTGGGTTGCTGGTAAAACTTCTGAAGATGAAATGCTTTCGGAATTAGGCGGTTGGCCCGGTGTCGAAAATGCGCTGGACATTGTTCTTGCTCATTCTATCAAGGATGTCGGAATTCTGGGTTATTCGGACCTTTTTAGCGGCAATATGGGTGGCGGTTCTGGAAGTACGGTTATACTGGGTGCGTATGTAAATGCAGCCGATGGATCTGAAGAAGCACAACCAATCAAAGCAATCGTCGAAACAGCCTTGCACGAAATTGGTCATTTCTTTGGACTTCGGCATACGACGGCGACTAGGAATGACCTTAGAAGGGTTGTCAATGGGTTTGATTACGGCGACTACTCCAATATTGAAGACGGTCTAGAAGATACTCCCTATTGTTCAGACTTGCTCAAGAGCGGTTTGCTAAAGTCTCAAGAATCGACGGAGAGCGATATCCGTATCAAGAATTTTTGGAAACAAACGTTGCCTTTGGGACGTGCCGGGAGTTTTAATGTAGAAAGTTGCCCTGACAATGGTAATTATATGTTCCCGACCGTGGTCGATGACCGAGATTTGGTGTTTAGCGAACAGCAACTTGAAATTATCCGCAAAACCCTGATGATTTACCCCCATTGATTTTTATGAAGTCTTCTCAATTTTCTGAAAACGCGCAACTTCTGGCTTTTGTCTTGCAGCCCGGTGCCGAATGGCTTCCCGAGGTGATAGATGCTTTGGAACGTACTTGGGGTAAAATTCGTCATAAGGGCAAATTATTTGCTTTTGATCAGACTCCCTATTATACCCCAGAAATGGGTGAGGGCCTTTATCGTGGTGTAGTTTCTTTCGAAAACGAGATTCCGCCTGAAACTATTGCTGTTGAAAAAGAACGCAGCAATGCGCTGGAACTTACGATGGCACACGCGGAAAACCCCGAGGCTCGCCGTGTGAATATTGATATCGGCTATATGGACTTGGACAAGGTGGTGCTTCCCAGTTACAAGCGAGGCCCATTCAAACTTTATGCCGGCAAGGGCGTGTGGCTTGACATGCTCCTGACTTATGCAAAGGGGCAATTCCATCCTACCGCCTGGGCCTTTGAAGATTTTAAACGTAACCCTTACCAGCACGATTTGCAACTCATTCGCGAACGCTACAAGAAGGCCGGCAGCGGAAAAAATCCTTCTAAAGAAATGGCGGTTAGGCTTTGAAGAATCTGATCTCGATTGTCATAGGTATCATCGTCTTGCTTGTGGGGGCTCGCTGGTACATGCAGCAGTCGGCCGCCAAAGAAGCCTTTGATAAGCATGAGGCCTTGATTGCCGAGACCAACGAGTGCCTTGATATGGCGGAGTGGAACTGCGCCGAAAAGAATGTGCGAGCGCTTCTCAAAGAATCTCCAGATGACCAGAACTTGCAACTCCATTTGGCGGGAATCCTTTACGAGCAGGAACGCTACGAAGAGTGCATTGCTTATATCCAATCGCGGAATTTTACAAATGCTGATTTTGATTTCTTGAAACAGAAATCGGAATCGCTGATTCGCGAGATGCAGGAGCTGCAGCTAGAACGGTCGATGCATTTCCGCGTAGAATTTGAAGGTCGCCCAGCCCGTAAAGACATTATGGAGGCGCTCGCGGTGTTAGAGGTGGCCTATGACTCCCTTTGTCACTTGTTCGACTTTCGTCCCGAAAACAAGATGCATCTGGTGCTTTATGAATCTTCGCAGTATCAAGGTGTCGGCCCGCGCCCCGAATGGGTCGGAGCCGTATTCGATGGCAAACTCCGCATCCCCGTAAATGTGATGGCCTACCGCGAAATTTATCGTCCCATGTTTTTTCATGAGCTTACCCACGCCTTTGTCCGAGCCATGACGCGTTATCATGTGCCGCTGTGGGTCAACGAAGGAATCGCCCAGGTGATTGACGCTTCGCGTACGGAAAACCCTCGCCCTGAAGGGGCTGCTCCAAGTGTCGGGGCTCTTACGACACCGTTCGTGAATGAAAATAGTACGGCTGTTGCTGTAAAACTCTACTGGTATTCGCAGGCTATGGTAGAACGCCTCTTGGCGCGCAATTCAAGTTTGATCCATTTTAGGGATTTTATCCAAAATATGCGTGCTTTGGGCGACGAGCCTGCCCTGCAAAAGTTCTATGGCGTAACAACGCAGCAGCTGCTCGACGAAGTTCGATGATCCGTCTCTAATCGGCCCGCCGCTGATTTGTCATGCCCACCTTGGTGGGCATCTCCATTTCTATCCAAGCAAAACCATCCGTTTTTGGTAAAACATTGTAAAATTTCTCCCCCAAAGTGCACCAAACGTTCGAAATAAGCGTGTATATATATGGATAGGGACGGTCTCTATTCGCCTGACGGAGGTTCATCCGCCTTCCCTACATCTTGATTATGTTGACATATTCAAGATGAAAATGTATATTATGGATAACACATTCAAGGTTATAAAACTTGATGCCGTGAATAGAGAAATTGCAGAACTATCGCAAGAACAACAGAATTTGTTGAAATCAGAATATGACCTGATAGGAACAAAGGGTATTGAATATGTTCGTGTCAAACATCTGCAGAACAAAATTTTTGAGATTAAATCAAAGGAATTGCGTTCTCTATTTATGTATCAAGAAGGTAGAATCATTGTCATTGGCGTTGTCTTTGTCAAGAAAAGTCAAAAGACGCCGAAGGATAAAATCAAACTTGCAAAGCAAAGGCTGAAAGAGGTTTAATAATGCAGTACGTATATGTCAAAGATTCAGAAGGTTATGTTTCCAAGAAGTTGAAGTCTGATGTTTGCAAGGGTGAAAAAATCATTTCGGAAAAGGCATACCTGAAAGCTTCGGGTCTCGCTTATTACGAAAAGACTTTCAGACATGGCGGAGCAAGGGAAAACGCAGGTCGAAAGCCGAAATTTTCTCAACCATTAAAAATTCAGATGCGCGTCACAAAAGAAGAGAAGGACTTTATTTCTTACGCCCGCGAGCACGGTTTGATTCTCGCCAATCTGATGAAGATTTAGGTTAGGTTTGTTTGAAATCTTTTTAAATTTCACTCAGGGATTTCTATGGCGAAGAAAAAACACATCGTGATTCTTGCGACGGGTGGCACTATTGCTGGTGTTGGTGAACCCGGAAAAAACACGGGCTACGTGTCGGGACAAATTTCTGCGGCGGACTTAGTTGCGTCTGTTCCGGAGCTTTCGGAGTATGCTGAAATAACGGCAGAGCAAATTTGTAACGTGAATTCCGATGACATGACGGACAAACTGTGGATCAAACTTTCAAACCGCATTGCTGATTTGCAGTCAGATGATTCCGTGGACGGCATCGTTGTCACTCATGGTACCGACACCATGGATGAAACGGCTTACTTCGTAAGCCTTACGGTCAAGTGCGAAAAGGCGGTCATCTTTACAGGTTCCATGAAGCCCGCTACCGCAAAGAATCCTGACGGTCCCGAAAACTTGCTGGGCGCCGTACGTGCGGCAGCCGGCTTTGCCGTCGATGATGACCCGCCGGCAAATTTGGTGTGGGTGTATTTTGCGGGTGAACTTTTCGATGCCCGAAACGTGCAAAAGTGCAGCGCTTCGGCGATCAACGCGATGGGTGTGAATGCTCCCGGCGAGGGTTCCAATTGGAATGCGCTCAAGGAACAGAACTTTTTCGATGTCTCTAAACTTGAAAGTCTTCCTCGTGTGAATGTGGTCTACTTTACAGTCGATGCGAACCCGAAAATTCTGGAATATGCCGCCTGTGTTTCCGATGGCCTTGTGATTGCAGGTGCTGGTTCCGGCGAATTCAGCCTTGCGTGGGCGAAAGTCCTCGAAAACATCGACATTCCGGTGGTCATTGCAAGCCGCACACACCACGGACTTGTGACTCTGAACGAGTCGCTTGCGCCCGGTCGCATTTGCGCCGGTCGCCTCGCCCCGCAAAAGGCGGCTGTTCTCCTTAAGCTCGTGCTTACGCAGACTAGCCGTACTGACGACATTAAGCGCGTTTTCGCCCTATAAAAAAGACGCGGTTTTACCCGCGCCTTTTTAGCTTCACAACATCAAACGCTAATTAAATCGTCTCGACACTCTTTACGTCGGCGGTGTAATCTACGCCTTCGATATCAAAACCGTTGGTGGCCAAGAAATCGTGGCGGTAGCCTTCGAGGTCTCCCACCTGGGCAAGGTTTTCCTGCGTGATGGTTGCCATGCGCTTGTTCACTTCTTCTTGTACCTTCGGGTCGAGTTCCCAGTCGTCAATACGGATCAGGTTGTTTTCATCCGTCGGAACGGCGTTGCCTGTATAAAGGCGCTCGTTCATCAGGCGTTCCATCTGCTCGATGCAGCCTTCGTGCGTACCCTGTTCCTTCATCACCTTGAAAAGCACCGAAAGGTACAGCGGGATAATAGGAATCACGGCGCTGGAACGGGTGACCAGACCCTTGTTCACGGACACATAGGCTTCGCCCTTCAAATCCTTCTGAAGTTCGGCATTCAGTTCCTTGGCCGTTGCTTCCAGGTGCTTCTTGGCGCCGCCAATCGTACCGTCGCGGTAAATCGCATGAGAAAGTTTCGGACCAATATAAGAATAGGCGACCGTCTTGACACCTTCGGCAAGTACGCCGGCTTCCTTCAGCTGACGTACCCAGAGTGCCCAGTCTTCACCGCCCATCACCTTCACGGAGTTGGCTGCTTCTTCTTCCGTAGCGGGTTCTGCGCTGATGGTGCTGATTTTACCGGTCATGCAGTCAATCGTTGCTCCGGTAAAAGTTTCGCCAATCGGCTTCAATACGCTGCGGTAAAGAGTTCCGTTGTCCGGATCTACGCGCACGCTCGATGCCACGCTGTAGACCAGCAAATCGACCTTACGGCCCATCTTGTTCAAGGTGTCGATGACGTTCTTGCGCATTTCATGGGAGAATGCATCACCGTTAAACGTTACCGATTCAAGGCCAGCTTCGTGTGCGAACTTGTCAAAAGCCATGTTGTTGTACCAGCCAGGCGTACCCGGTTTCTGGCGAGGTTCATCGCAACCTTCTTTTTCAAACGACACGCCAATTGTGGCTGCACCGAATTCAAAAGCCGCCGAAATGCGGCTGGCAAGGCCATAGCCGGTAGAACAGCCTAGTACGAGCACTGTTTTTGGAGCGTCTTTCGGGGTGCCGCGTTCGGCGCGCTTTTTCTGCACGTATTCAATCTGGCGCTTCACATCCATAGCGCAGCCTTGGGGGTGGGCGTTCACGCACATATTGCTGCGGATCATCGGTTCAATGATCATAATATTTCCTTTTGTTTACAATTTCCGCGCCAAATTTAGAAAAGAAAGGGGTGATTTGCACCCTTTTGGAGTCTTATCCGTTAATTTTGTAAGAAAAAAGTAATTTTATAAGTTTTTTGACAACATGGCTGTATTTGCCTATATAATTGTGCTTGCTGGTGATACCCCCCTTTGTCCGGCTCGCATTTATTTCTATATTAGGCCCCACTCATGAGCAATTCTAAGAATTTTGTTATCGCCCTTGATGGCGGTTCTGGTACCGGTAAGAGTACCACCGCAAAGATTGTGGCAAAGACTCTCGGCATCACTTATTTGGATACTGGCGCCATGTACCGCGCCGTGACGCTTGCAGCCCTCGATAAGGGGCTTGCTGCCGAAGAGGGTCCTGCCATGGACGAACTGCTCAAGAACCTTGACCTCGGGTTCGACTCCGAAAATCACATCCTCATTAACGGTGTGAGCCGCGAAAGTGAAATCCGCGGCATGAAGGTGTCGAGCAACGTGAGCATCTACTGCGCCCTCCCGTCTGTCCGCGCCGCCATGACCGAAAAGCAGCGCGAAATCGGCAAGAAGCAGAGTTGCATCCTGGATGGTCGCGACATCGGCACCGTCGTTTTCCCCGATGCCAAGTACAAGTTTTTCATGGTGACGGACGTAAAGGTCCGCGCCGAACGCCGCTATAAGGAACTCCTTGAAAAGGGAGAGAAGGTGACGCTCGAAGAAGTCCTCAACAACCTGGTCGAACGTGACCGCCTGGACTCCTCCCGCGCAAACGCCCCCCTCAAGAAAGCGGACGACGCTATTGAAATTGACACTACACACATCTCAATCCAACAACAGGTTCAAAAGATTTCCTTTGTTCCACAACCCAACTAAACAATATGTCTCAAAATCTCAAATTCGGTACCGCAGAAGATCTCGCTGAAATCCTCGCCGCTCAGGGTGAATGCAGCCCCAACTTCCGTAAGGCCAACGCCGACGTGTATGCCGGCATGGATTGCCTCGAACAGGGTAAGCTCGTCACCGGTAAGATCAGCCAGGTGAACGACCAGGAAGTCCTGATCGACGTGAACTACAAGTCCGAAGGTGTCATTGACCGTGCTGAATTCAAGGACACGGAC
>CACWJY010000035.1 GCA_902761355.1 Fibrobacter succinogenes
GGTCGCAGAATACATCTACACCGAAAACCGCTACAAGCAGCTCACCCGTAACAATCCGGAAGTGGCCAAGAAGCTCGCCGACGACCTCCAGAAGGAAGTTGACGCCCGCTACGCATTCTATGATGCCATGTCTAAGGATACCGAAGGGTTGATCAGCCTGTAATGGATGTCATCCCCGCGAAGGCGGGGATCTCCCCTTTACGAAAAACGCCCCGTCACTCAAAAGTGGCGGGGTGTTCTTTATATTCATTTTTTGCGACAAATTGCCGCAAGATTAATTTATTATCAAGCGATGTTCAGAATACTTGTGAAGCCTGTATCTTCTAGAACAGAGCGGACATTGTCACCTTGTCAAAATCAGCAATCAGATTCTTGCTTTTTGAGCAGGCTGCCGCCATTTCGGTCTCAAAGGCCTCGGCTGTAGAAGTTTCGATTATACCTTGTAACGCAAGAGTCATGGTTCCGGCATTTTCAGAAACCTTGACACCAAATTTTGAATGTCTAAACATGACAAACACCTCAATAAAAACACCAAAGCCACTATTAAGAATATCTTACGGCATTTTCAAGAGATGTTTTTCCCTGGTGTGATTAAGCGCATTTTCAATTTTTTTCAAAAAAAATGAGTTTTTTCGCCAATATCCCTTGACAGCGGAATTATTTCTTTTTATATTTGGCTCGTTCGGTTAGGAAACTGACCAAACAAAACAAACCACTGGGGTGGTAGCTCAATTTTGGTTAGAGCACCGGCCTGTCACGCCGGAGGTTGCGAGTTCAAGCCTCGTCTATCCCGCGAAAAAAGACCTTCTGAAAAGAAGGTCTTTTTCGTTTACAATCCTTTTCCCATTTTATTCCGTTTTCGTTTCTGCCGGAGTCTCTTGCGTTGCTTCTTGAGGAACGGCCCTGTTCTTGACACATCTGAGCGAGAACGCATTCTTATCGAAATCCTCTTCGCTACTAAAGCTGTCCTTGCTACCGACCACGTACCAATAGACAGCGCCCATGCCTCCCCCGCCTTCGGCCGCCCAAAAATAGGCGCTCGAACCAAGTTCCGCAAACTCGCCATCGTTATTGTAACGGCTACCCGCAGGGAGCGCGTTAAACCCGCTCGCATTGTTGTTCTTGGCAAGGCTCCCCTGCGCCCATCCTTCACGACTCTTGAGGGCTGCCGCCAAGCCCTTACGCTTGTTAACCGCAAACTGCCCTAAGCGAGTCCATTCGTCACGCCTGGGAATATGCCAGCCGTCGGGGCAAATTCCCTGATGCTCCTCGATCACGGCCCCCTGCGACACGCTATCCAAAGAATTGTCTATAAAGTCTTCGGGCAAACGCATCGCCACATGCCACGGGTAAAGCCTTCCGTAATTGCGGCAACGGATATCCTTGTCCTCATAACAGAAACTCCCCGGGGCGGCAAAGCGCAAGTTTTCCGCCATCCACACGTCGTCCCCAATAACGACCGTCCTATACTTGTTCTCGTCACGCTTGTCAAAAATAGACGTGCTATCATACAACTCGTCGTCATCAGGCGGATTCATCAGACAGCGCACGGCATATGCCCTCCCCTTTAGGCTAGAATCGATTACAAAGTCATCGTTGTCATAAGGGAGCGTCCACGCAAACGCCCGCGCAGAATCAATTTCATTCGCCGTCCAAAATCCGGTAAAGGTTTGGAGCCCCGTATAAACCGCCATAGAATCCACAGAATCACGAACACCGCCCGCCAGAGCCGTAAAGCCAAAACCGTCTTCGCCCAAAAGCGCAAGGTCGCTCCCCGTCCAGCCTTCGCGAGCGCGCAAGTTCGTGCCCACGCCCACCGCATCGTCAATGTCCTTCAGGTAAATGTTCAGCCTATAAAAATCACGAGACGTCGGAACGTGCCAACCGTTCGGGCAAATTCCCATGGCCCCCTGGTTAGCCTCCAGCTTCATCGCCGCGGCCCACGTATAAAGGCGGCCGTACTTTTCGCAGTTTTCTTCTTTATCCTCATAGCAATAGCTGCCCGGGACCTTTACATTCATATTGTTCACCATCCACACCTGGTCACCGATATGGACCGTCTGCACCACCTTGTTCTGCACCGTAACCACCTGCGGAACCACCTTAGGCCGTGGAGGCGGAGGCGGCTCCTTTACGGGGTACTCCTTGTTTTCTACACAGCGGACCGACACCGCGGTCACCTTGGCATCGTATTCCATGCCAAACGTTCTGGAATCATAGGTCAAGCGCCAAAAAACGGCCCCCGTCGCATCGTATTCATTCGACGACCAAAACTGCACCGAGGCCCGCTGGTCCATAAACTCACCAATGTAAGGTCTTTCTCCAGCAGGGATTGCATTAAAGCCGAATTCATCGGATCCGGCCGGAATGCGGAGTTCCTTTTCCCATATATCCGGCGACTTCAGACTAATGCCTACACCATCGCTTTTACCCACGCGCCCCACATAGCGCTTCAACTTTTTCCAGTCCTTGTTCGAAGGCACACGCCAACCTGCAGGGCACGCATCATGGTACCTTTTCCATTCTTCTTTAGTAAAATCAACTTCGGCTAAAGGGTGATAATTGTAATAGTCAATCACCCGCATCGCCATGGACCAGTCGTAAAGCCGGCCATATTTTTCGCAATTACTTTTCTTGTTGTCGTAGCACCAGCTCCCCTTAATATCAAAGCGCAAGTTTTCGGCAAACCATCGCTGTTCCCCGATTTGCACCGTCTTATACACACGGCCATCACGTTTGTCCTTGAAATCTGGCATTTTAAGGACATGCGCAAACGCAGTCCCCGCCCCGCACAAAAATGCCATCAACAAAGCAGCAAGATTCCTCATTTTCACCCTCTTAAAAAAGCTCCCCAATCAACTTTTTAATCTTGAATACAACGTACTGAACCGTAGTCACCCAATTTGTATTGAGCGTAAAATCCGGCATCAGAATCATCGCTATCATCATTAGTCAAATTCATACTATAAACTGTTTCGCTATCCCCCTCCGTAGACGACCAGAACGTAGCAACCCGTCCCAAACAATGATATTCATTTTTATCCGTTAGATAACCAGCAGGCAAAGCGTTAAAACCGTATTGGTCTTTACCATTGCCATTTTTTTCCCAACCAGAAGTAGACTTAAGCATTGGGCCCATAACAGACTTTCCTCCCACATAATCAATTAAGACAAGCCATTCTCTCTTTGAAGGCAAATGCCAGCCAGCAGGGCAAATTCCCCTTACATCGCCCGAAAGGCCGCACAAATGTCGATAACCACATTCTTCTTCGGTTTTACCGACAGATGTCGTCCATGTATAAAGTCGACCATAAGCAGAGCAATTATAAGTTTCATCCCCATAGCAAAAACTACCTGCAACATTGTAGTTCAAGTTTTCTGCCATCCATGTCTGCGTCCCGATAGTTACAACCTTATAGGTTTGCCCATCGCGAGAATCTTTCATGGAACTACCACTAGCACTATTTTTTGTCGGCGAACCGAACAAATTGTCCTCAGAAGAAGGTGTGTACCCCGGGCTATTGGGATTCCCTTTTCCTCCACACGAGGTTAAAAACAATACAGCAGATACGCCCAATACAACCAACAATTTTCTTTTCATACAAACCTATCTTTTTTCACTTAATACCATATTTATAAAAATTTAAGTAGAAGAATTTAAAGCATGTATAAGAAAAGCCCCCGGCTTTTGACCGGGAGGCTTTTTTAAGTGAATTCTTTTTAAGAATTACACTGCACCTTGCCACTTCATGGCATCGGCAACCTTGAGGAAGCCAGCGATGTTTGCACCCATGACGAGGTTGCCCTTCTGACCGTACTTGACAGCGGCAGAGGAAGCAGCGGCGTAGATGCTTTTCATGATGCCTTCGAGCTTCTTGTCCACTTCTTCGAAGGTCCAAGAGAGACGTTCGGAGTTCTGAGACATTTCGAGACCGGAGGTAGCCACGCCACCAGCGTTAGCAGCCTTGGCAGGTCCAAAGAGAACGCCAGCCTTCTGGAAGGCTTCGATAGCTTCCGGAGTAGACGGCATGTTAGCACCTTCGGCAACGGCCTTCACGCCGTTAGCGATAAGGGCCTTGGCACCTTCGAGGTCGAGTTCGTTCTGGGTAGCGCACGGGAGAGCGATGTCGCACTTGACCGTCCAAACACCCTTAGAACCTTCGTGGTATTCAGAACCCGGAACGAGCTTGGCGTATTCGCTGATACGAGCGCGCTTGTTGTTCTTGAGGTCGAGAACGATGTCGAGGTTGATGCCGTTCGGGTCGTAGATGTAGCCGTTGGAGTCAGAAACGGTCACAACCTTAGCACCGAGCTGCGTTGCCTTCTGGCAAGCGAACTGAGCAACGTTACCAGAACCGGAGATCACGACGGTCTTGCCCTGGAAGGAGTCGTTAGCGAGGTCCTTGAGCATTTCGCGAGTGAAGTAGCAGAGGCCGTAACCGGTAGCTTCGGTACGAGCGAGAGAACCACCGTAGGAGAGGCCCTTACCGGTGAGAACGCCCACAAATTCGTTGCGGATGCGCTTGTACTGACCGAACATATAACCGATTTCGCGAGCGCCAGTACCCTGGTCACCAGCCGGAACGTCCGTGTCGGCACCGACGTGCTTGCAGAGTTCAGTCATGAAGGACTGGCAGAAGCGCATCACTTCGTTGTCGCTCTTGCCCTTAGGATCGAAGTCGGAACCACCCTTGCCACCGCCCATGGGGAGCGTGGTGAGGCTGTTCTTGAAGATCTGTTCGAAGCCGAGGAACTTCAGCATGGAAAGAGTAACTTCGTTACGGAGACGGATACCGCCCTTGTAAGGACCGATAGCGGAGTTGAACTGCACGCGGTAGCCACGGTTGACCTGAACGTTACCCTTGTCATCGAGCCAAGGTACGCGGAAAGTGATCACGCGTTCCGGTTCGACGAGGCGGTCGATCACGCCGTTGGTTTCCCAAGACTTGTCCTGTTCGAGGACGGGGTCGAGGGATTCGAGGAATTCGCGGACAGCCTGGTGGAAGAGGGCCTGGTCCGGATCACGGGCGACGACCTTGTCATAAACCTTCTGAAGGTAAGCATTCTTGATTGCCATTTTATATATCTCCGTTGAGAGTTTTGATTGTTAATGTTTTTTCAACGGTTGTAAAGATAGCAAAGGCGATTGGAAAAAAGTGAAAAACTGGTAAAAATCTTCAAAAACTTACAATTTTGTAAGTTAGTATTTTGCAAGTTTCACAAATTGCCTTTTTTCGTTAAATTTAAAGGCATACAAAGTACAAAACCTACATTTTTGTAAGTTCAGTCATTTCCAAACATGCAGTAAACAAAGTTTTACAAAATACAGCTAAAATCGCTTTTCACATAATGGAAAAACCCGCCCTCAAAAGGCGGGTTTTTACGCAAATTCTGAATGTCTATTCGCGGCGACTAGTAAGCCTTCACGGTAAACATTTCGCTTGCTCGGGCAGACACCACGCGCACGCGGAACACGCCCTTGCTTTCAATCTTGAATTCAAGGTTCTTGCCTTCGCTCTTGAGCTCCTGAACAAGCTTGCCCGTGAGGTCGAACACCTGCACCTTGAACGGCATGTTCAGAGCCTGCGAAACGCTCACCATAGAACCGCTCGAAGTCAAGCTGATGTTCCTATTGAGGGCCCTGTGCGCAAAAATGGCATCGCTGGTATCCTTCTTGGTGGTATCTTTCTTGACAGTCTTAATTCCGAGGTCTTCGTCGGTCTTGGGAGCCTTCTTGCTCAAGATATAGCCGAGGGCACCTACGAGCGGAGCGTTCATGTCGACACAGACTTCGTTGGTCTGCCAGTTCGACACCGTACCGCTATGGCTTCCGCTGCCAAAGTCACCGGCAATCATGCCACCAAGCAACTTGTTCTTTGCGGGCGGCTGGAGTCCAGAATCCACTTCGCGACCAGGATCTTCGTTGCCATAATAGCCACGGTGATGCGGAGACGTCGGGGCATTTGCGCCATTCTTGGAAAAGCCCACCACATAGGACTTTTTATTGCTGTTATCACCAAGCAAGTAGGCGACATTCTTTTCGATCATGTCGTCATAGGCACTCGTATTATTCAGTTTGTCGTACAGAGCATACAAGAAAGCACCACCGGCAGGGAGACGAACCGGGAACTTACCCGAGCCCATGCCATTGGGATTCTGGAAAATCTTGTCTTTCGCCTTTTCTTCGTAAATCAAGTCCAAGAGGCCAGAAGCTTCTTTACGCATGCCGTGCGGGGGTTCTTCGAAAACGGCTTCAGCCATCACTGCAGACAAAGGAATCACGTTACTGTACATAAAGTGCGTGCCTTCACCCAAACTGAACTTCAATTTTCCATAACGTTCGATAGCATCCGTTTTATAGGATTCTTCTTTGGTGGTACGGTAAAGTTCAAGTTCGGCAAGGAACGGGCCATCTTCCCAACGGCCATCCCACCAGCTAGATTCATAAAAGCCCTGAGAGTTCGTGACACCCTTGTGGCTCTTAGCGTAAGAGTAGGCAGTCTTTGCAGCTTTAAGGTACTTGGCCTGATTTGCAGTATCGGGATCGACACGAGCCATCACGGCAAGCATGGCCGCCGCAAGACCAGGAGTAAAGCCGTCGTTGGCATTACCCGTAATCGAACGAGGTTCACCACCTTCGCCCGCTCCGAGTTTGCTCATGGCACCGGCAGTCACCCACTTGGTATGGTCAGCGTTACCATCACCCTTGACCGTCACAAAGTTGTTTGCATCAATGGCAGCCTTAACCCAAAAATCTGCTTCGTAGCGGAGTTCTTCGAGCAAGTCACGAACCTTGTTGGGCTTTCCACCCTTCATGGTATAGTCGTTGGCAGCCTTGTAGTCGGTATAGTCACCGGTATAAAGGTCATAGAAACCTTCGGTAAATTCGGCATAAGACAAGGCGAGCACATAAGAGGCAAAGCCCTGAGACTGACCGTACATCACGTGGTCACCACAGTCAAACCAACCGCCGCTCACATCTTTTCCGTTATAGCTGTCTTTCGTAAAGCTGGTCGGATTGTTAGTGCCATCCAAAACCCAGTTGGGGCCCTGACCAGAACGCTGTGCACCAAAGAAACGGGTGGTCATCCAAGCAGCTTCGACATAGTCATCCGTGCTCAATGCGGCAATCGCATTCGTCGCGGCCAAGCCGAAAATAGCGAGCCCCGACAAAAAACTTTTTTTATAATTCATGACTTCTCCAAATTTAACCACACCACAAACCCACAGCCAATATAGCATATTTTGGCAGTTTTGCATTAAAAAGAATGTTTACAGATGAATTGTGCTCTACGAATAAACAGCCCGATTCTACGAAACGGTATTTACGAGAACTTCGTGTAAAATTTTATTACTAAACACGACCTGTTCGGCATCCACAAACTGCATGGGGCTTCCGTCGATATGGGTCGACTTGCCGCCAGCTTCCTCGACAAGCAGGGCGATGGCCGCAATGTCCCACGGGTAGCTCATGGTCATCACAAAGCAGTCCAGGCGGCCGCAAGCCGTAAAGCAGCCTTCAATCACCGCCGAGCCAAAGCACTTGACCCGTTCAAAGGTCTCGGCCTCGCGGGCAAAATTCTTGGAATTCTGGGCGTTGATTTTAGAAACCTCGCCCACGTTAAAGTCGCCGTTGCTCACAATGGCATGCACCGGGTCCGATTCGTCGCTGACATGAATCGGCTTGCCGTTCATAAAGGCTCCCCCGCCTTTGACCGCTGTAAAAAGTTCGCCAAGTCTAGGCAGGTTGACTACCGCCACCAGCGGTTTGCCTTCAAAGTGGAGCGCAATCGAAATTCCCCAAAATGGGATCCCGCGGCTAAAATTCACCGTGCCGTCCACCGGGTCAATAATCCAGCGGTAACGCGGATCCGTACCCTCGATAACGCCGGCTTCTTCGGTGCGGATAGAATGTTCCGGAAAAGCCTTGCGGAGCCCATCAACAATCAACTTTTCACTCGCAATGTCTGCACGAGTCACCACATCTTTCTTGGACTTGTACTTGATATCGCCCAAGTCCTGCTGTATTTCAAGACAAAGAGCCCCCGCTTCTTTAGCGAGAGCTTCTGCCACTTCTAAAAATTTTTGAGTATCCATTTATAATCAACTCTGAATTCAGAATCATTCCTTGTAAGCGCAGCAACGGAAACCAATGCTTGACGACTTATAGAAGTTAGACGCTCCGCGGAACGCAACGCGTTCGCCCGTCAAGAACACGACCTCAATATGATCGGGCACGTACTTCATGCCGTTGCTCACCTTTTCGAGCCATTCATCGCCGCCCTTCTTGTATTCAGAATACGGAGCATAGTCGACACCCACCGAATTACCTTGAGAATCCTGCACGTCAAAGAACTGCAGCGAATCCTTGAAGTCCTTTTGAGTCAAGACCTTGTACAAAGTTCTCGAGGTGTCCGCCTTAAAGACGGTATCGACCTTGGTCCCTTCGCGGTACAAGTAGACCGAATCAGTCGTATAGGCCAGACGCGTAAAGTACGAGAAACTGCGGTTGGTGCAAAGCGCCTGCGACTCGCGGTCTATGCCGCTCATAATCTTATAGCTACCGCCCTTGAGTACGGCAATGGTATCGTCAGAACGTCCCCTCACCCACTCCTGGTACTGCCCCGGCATATCGCGCACACCCATCGGGTTCATGCAGCGGGGATTGCGCTGGGTCAAATCTGCAGCAGAAAGGGAATCGTTTGTCGCCACGTTGCAATCCACAAAAAGGTACTCCGACGCATCCGAGGTTTCTTCTTGAACCACGCCATACGACAGCGTTCCGCCCGAAAGGCAAACCAGTTCCCAATCGCGTTCGTTGCAAAGGCTCACCTTAAATCCGCTTGCAGAAATAGCCTCACAGGTGGCCATCGCTTCGGAATGGAGAACGTTGTTCATAAACGCTCCCGAATCGTTGCGGTGTTCCAATTTTTCCATGCAGAACTTCAGCGTGTCAGAAGCCTTTACCGCCACAAATCCTTCTGGGCATTCTAGTTCTTTAGCAAGCGCCCCCGGCGAAACATAAATCGTGTCAATCAGGGCGACCGAGTAGTACCCCGAATTATCAATTGAACGAATTCGCAAAATCAAGGTGTCGCCGGGAGCTACCCAGCGGATAGTATCCGAAATAAAGCTCCCTACCGCCGAAACCGAGAACGTATCTGCAGACAGGCCATACTGTATGGTATAGCGGTCCGAGCCCCCTGCATAGCTATAGGCCATCCACTTAGAGGCATTGCGGTCATAATACTCAATCATGTAGCTAGAGACCGTATCGTAACAGTAGTTTGGCAGGCAATTGCCCGGAATATCCAAAACAGAGTCCACCTTGATACCATGATCCAGCTGAAGCGGGTCTACGCTGCGGTTCCAGTAAAGCACCAGGCGGTTGTTGCTATCGAGCCGCGCCATTTCGGGGTATACAGAATCCTTGATGGTCCAAATCTTTGTCGGCATCAACGGAGCGATAGAGTCCGTCGTAATAAAGAGCTGGTTCATGGTCACCGAGGTGTTGGCCTCGCTACCCGAATAGTTTCCGCACGAATCCCAAGTCGAAAAACCGATTGTATAGCGGCTTTCAGCCTTTAGGCCTTCTATAACAAGGCGGAACACATTAGAATCCGCATCGTCGACATCATAGCCTTTGCCATCATTAATCGCAATGCGCAGATAGTTCTTGACGTTATCGCCATGGTCAACTTTATCAACCCACACCGAATCATTGTTCGCACGGATTCGGGCATGACGCGTATAATACTTTGTACCCGTCGAATCGACTCCTTCGGGCGTAGTCACGTAGACCTTAATATCGCGAATGTCTTCATTCTTGTTTTCGGAATAGATAATGACATTATAACCGACAATCGCACCGGACAATTCAATCGGCTTATAGAAATCCGTCTGGTCCGTAGGCCTGGACCATTCAAACAAGGCGCCAGTGGTCCACACCGAATCGTAAACAGCGACAGCCGATGGCGGAATGTCATCGCCAAAATGCAAATAAATTCTCTGGATGGTTCCGTTTCGGCCATCGTCAGAATAGGCACCGACTAAGGCCACCAAAAGGCTATCACGATCCCTGACAAAGTCCTGAATGTAAGGAGTCAAGTCAATGGTATCGTAAAGTTCCGTGGTTCCCTTGGGGTACTCAAAAATATCCGTGGCCAATTCAAGCTGAGTCCCGTTCACAGACTTCGCGGTATCGCCCACGACCGTCGAATCGACCCACAAATAAATAGAGGCCAGGTTTTCGACATCAATCGGGTAACGGTAACGCAGCATAAAACAGTAGGCACCGCTATCGGCCCCCTCGGGGCACTGCCTAAGAACAGTCAACTCCGAAATTTCGCGGTCAAAAAAGAATTCAGCCTCGTTCTCGTCATCGGAACAAGCAAAAAACACAAAAAGGCACACCAGCATGACTGGCGCCAAAAACAGTCTTAAAATCGGGCTCGTAGGCATTATCTATAAAATAGCAAAAATGGTCGCCTCAAACGAGACGACCACCTAAAACCGATTCAAAAATCAGATTAGTTTTCTTCCGGGTAGACAGAAACCTTCTGACGCTTTGCATCGAGGCGTTCAAACTTTACCTTGCCATCGACGAGAGAGAACAAGGTGAAATCCTTGCCCATGCCCACGTTGGTGCCCTGGTGGAAGTGAGAACCGCGCTGACGAACGATGATGTTGCCAGCCTTGACGACTTCGCCCGCATACTTCTTAACACCAAGGTACTTGGCGTTACTGTCGCGGCCGTTACGTACTGAACCTTGACCTTTCTTATGAGCCATGGATTATACCTCCTTAGCCTTACGCAGAGAGTTCTTCTTGACCTTGGCGGGCTTCGGGAGACCCTGGGCAATCTTTTCCTTGCGAGTCAGAGGCACAGACTGCACCTTCTGCTTGGCGAGGGCAGCCACGCGAGCGCGGTTGCGTTCGATAACCTTGGAGTCGACCTTTGCGGATTCTGCGCCGGAGCGAAGTTCCGTAACCAGCACCTCGGTATAGCCCTGACGATGACCATTACGACGTTCGTAACGGGTACGGCGCTTCTTCTTGTAAACGATGACGGTGTCATACTTGCCGTGAGCAAGCACTTCAACCTTCACGGAGGCGTCGTTCAGGACAGGGGTGCCGATTTGCACTTCTTTTCCTGCGAAAAGAAGAACGGACTTGAGCTCCAGTTCGGAACCAACAGCGGCATCGAGCGTGGGGACCTTGTAAGCCTTGCCCAGCTCAACTTTATACTGGAAACCACCTGTTTCAACAATAGAATACATTTTTGTAATCCTTTTTTGGTTGCTATTGGGACCCCAAATGTAGCAAAATTTGGAAAAATGTAAAGACAAAGCCCCATTTTTTTCTAAATTTCACCCAAAATTTCATAAAGGACACTCGAATGAGCAAGATTATGAGCCTTGACGGCGACTGGCAGATGATTTGGGACACCGAAGATGCCGGTATTTCTAATCGTTGGTACGCCACCTATCCCCAAGACACCGAAACCGTACAGGTCCCCCATATTTGGGAACGCGCCTTTGACAAGCTCCTGATGTCGCAAGACTGCGCCTACTATTTTAAGCGTTTTACCATCGAAGACGAAAAGCAGGTCACCAAGCGAATCTTTTTGCGTTTTGAACGCATCGCCACCCACGCAACTGTTTGGCTCAACGGAAAGCTTTTGGGCACGCACTTTGGTGCCTACACCTCCTTTATTGTAGAAACCCAGAAAGCGCTCAAGATTAACGAAGAAAACATCCTTTGCGTCCGCGTCGCCAACATGGGCGCCACCAACAGCCGCATCGACTTTGGCCGCGAAAACCAGGACGGTTCGGGCGACCGTTACGCACACCCCGGCGAAATGCCGGTCGGTCTCCCCTGGAACCAGTACCCGTTTGGCGGTATCTTTGGCCACGTCGACCTGATAGTCGGGTCCGCCGCCTTTATTTCGGATGTCCGTCTTGAACCCGATGCAGACCAGGAACGCCTCGCCTGCGAACTCAGCTTTAACAACCCCCGTGGTTTCCAGACCAGACTGCGTATTTTGATGCGCAATCCGGATGGCGACGTCTACGAGCACTTTATCAACAACATCAAGCTCGACAAGGAAAACGCCACGCAGCGCTTTGTCCTCGAAATCAAGGAACAGAAGAGGGACAAGTACCAGTGGAGCCCGGAACACCCGAACGTCTACGCCATTGAATTCCAGATGGAAATCAAGGCCGGCAAAGAAAAGGACGGCAAAGAAGTCAAGCGTCCCGAATACGCATTCCCCGTGGTGCGCACCTTCGGTTTCCGCAAGTTCGACTGCCTCAAGGGCGACTATTACCTGAACGACCAGATTCTTAAAATCCAGGGTATCAGCTACAACCAGCAGTGGAGCGAAGGCGGCCTCTGGACCTTCGACAACCCCAAGCTCGAAAAGGACCTGAAGGCGGTCAAGGCAGCCGGCTACAACGCTATCCGCAGCTGTGGCGCTCCGCTCACTGAAGAAGCCCTCGACATCTGCGACAAGATCGGCCTGATCGTTTTCCAGGAATTCCCGATCCACACCATGAAGTCTACTCCGCAGGGTCTTGAAATTGCAAAGAAACTGCTGAACGACATGGTCAAGGAACAGCACCACCACCCCTGCATCGGCATTTGGGTCTTGGGTTCCGAGAACGGTTCCTTCTTGCTGCAGAACGGCAACAAGATGCTGAACACCATCAGCCCCATGGACATGACTCGTCCGGTCATCAGCAACTTCAACAGTATCTACCTCGACAACGAAGGCAACTTCCGCAAAGATACCGGCAAGCTCTTGCCCGTGACCGTCGACAAGATTTCGACCTACGCCACGCTGCGCATTAACCCGCGCATGAACCCGAATGCGGCCTACACGCAGTACCTGGCCCACAGTTTCGACCGCGACGCCGAAGAACCGCTCCCGGTTCCCGACACCGGACTTGGCGACAGCCATTTCCAGGACGAAGAAGAAAACTTCGCCGCCGACATCAACAACAAGATGCTCGTGACGCTCAAGAACCACACGCTGCTTCCGATGTCCGCAACCAACATTAGCGGTCCCCGTAGCGCAAAGAACCAGAAGAGCATCAAGAACTTTATCAAGACGATCGAAAGCTTCGTCGAAAGCGATACTTCTATCTGGAAAGACTACAAGAGCTTTGTCGCCGATGCCAACCGCATCGCCATCAAGAGCAAGCTCGACCAGATTACCGCTCTGCAGAGCAACCCGCAGATTGCCGGATTCTTCTTGGATCAGTGGTCTGACTACGGCACCGACTTTAGCGGCCTTTGCGACGAAAACCGCGTCAGCAAGGGTTTCGAAGACTTCTCTAAAGAAATCACGACCCCGAGCCGCGTCCTGATTAGCGAACTTGAACATGTTGTCGCCCCGCAAGGCGAAATCAGTTTCCAGGTGACGCTCCTGAACAACAGCCGTTACGAAGACGTCTCGGTCGAAGTCAAGCTCGTCGACGAAAAGGGCACGGAAATTGCGACTGACAAGATTATGCCCGAAGAACCCGCCGGTAAGACCAGCCTTACGCAGCTTGGCATTTGCACGCTCATGGCTCCGCGTAACGAAGGCAAGTACCAGCTCAAGGTCACCTTGATTAACGACGGAAAGGAAATCCATACCTCTGTCGAAGACATCATCGTGATTGCCGAAGTGGACGTCAAGGACGCCATGAAGAAGGTTTGCTTCCTCGACAACAGCGAAGAATCGAGCGACGCCCTCGCAGCCCTCACAGGCCCCGAGCAGATTATCTTTACCGCAAACCTGAGTTCTTGGCCCGATGAAATTTTGGACAAACTCGTAAACGTGGTGAAGAACGGCGGCAAGACGCTCTTGCTCTCTGACCTTACGCAAGAAGACATTGACTATCTGAACCAGAGTCATCAGTTTGACTGCTCCATTGAATCTCACTGGAGCACCGGTGCAAACGAACTCAGTCTGCACTACCTGCCCAAGGATTCTGCCCTCGCACAGGTGTTCGGTGAAGCGGCCGTACTCGACCATAACGCAGCCACGATTATGCCGAGCATTTCGCTGAACGAACTGCCGGGTGCCACGGTGTTCGCACGCTCCGTCACCTTGAAAAACGAAGAAGTCAAGATCGGTTCGGACCTGCAGCTTTACCCGTTTGGCAAGGGCAAGATCATGTTCAACCAGTTCAACGTTTTCGAAGGGCTCGAAACCAACCCGCTCGCAGACAAGCTGTTTGCAACCATCGTAAGCCTGCTGTAAAATCAAGGCAAAAAGACTTGAAAGGCGCGGGCAAAAACCTGCGCCTTTTTTAATAAAAAAGACTCGGTGCTTCCCAGAGAGAGATGGATGGCACCGAGTCTAAACACCCAAGTCCGATACCTTGCAACAATCCGACAGCGTCGCGGGTAAAATCAAACCTGTATTTTCAAACTATATTTCAGTGTGATAAAAATCAAGTTTCTATATTGTAAAATAAGAAAAACACTTATAGAAACGCTCAAAAAAGGATAAAAACGGCATATGACCTGCTCCAATTTGAAATATTCCAACTTGGAAGAATACTCCGACCTTCTGGCCAAAAACGCCCAGAAGGCAAGCAAGGCGCTCCGTACCCTCCCGGGCGAAAAGCGTAGCGCCGTACTGAACCGTGTCGCCCAGATTCTACGCGAACGTAAGCCGGAAATCCTTGCAGCAAACAAGATTGACCTAGAAGCCGCCGCTGGGAAACTCGACGACTCCAAGATGGACCGTTTGACTTTAAACGACGCCCGCATCGAATCCATGGCCAAGGGGGCCGAAGAAATCGCCTCCTTTGCAGACCCGCTGAACAAGGTGCTCGAGAGCCGTGAACTCAAGAACGGCATCAAGATTAGCCGCGTGGCAGTGCCTATCGGTTCTGTGTTCTTTATTTTTGAAAGCCGCCCGAACGTAACAATCGATGGCGCTTGCCTCTGCTTTAAGGCGGGCAATGCCGTGATTTTGCGTGGCGGTAAGGAATCGCTGAATTCAGCCAAGTGCCTCGCCGGAATCTTCCACGAAGCCCTTGCCGAACAAGGCATCGACCAGAACGCCGTGCAGCTCGTGACCGAAACGAGCCACGACCTGGTAGGCATGCTCCTGCAGCGCAACGATTGCCTCGACCTCGTGATCCCCCGCGGTGGCGAACGCCTGATCCGTGCGGTCGTGGAACAGAGCAAGATTCCTGTCATCAAGCACTTCAACGGCATTTGCCACGTGTACGTGGACAAGTCCGCCGACATGGACAAGGCGGTGAACATTCTCATCAACGCGAAGACTCAGCGCACGGGCGTGTGCAACGCCATGGAATGCGTGATTATCGACCGTCATATCGATGAAGCTAATGTCAAGAAGCTCATTGATTGCCTCGCCAACCGCGGTGTGGAACTCTTTGGCAACAAGGACGCCCAATCGCACGACAGCCGTATCAAGGACATCGGCGACGATAGCAACTACCATCACGAATACCTCGCCCTCAAGGCAAGCGTCAAGTTTGTCGACAACGTCGAAGAAGCCTGCGACCACATCGAAAAGAACAGCAGCCGCCACACAGAAGCTGTCGTTGCAGAAGATGCAAGCGTTCAGGACTACTTTGTCGCAAACGTCGATAGTAGCAGCGTCATGGTGAACGCCAGCACGCGCTTTGCAGACGGTGGCGAATACGGTCTCGGTGCCGAAGTGGGAATTTCTACGGACAAGCTCCATGCTCGCGGCCCGATGGGCGTCGAAAGCCTCTGCAGCTACAAGTGGATTCTCCGTGGCAATGGACAGGTTCGCGGATAATTAGACGAAAGAACGGCGCTTTGCGCCTACAGACGAGAGACGAAAGATGAAGTTCGAAGATTTGATTAAAGAAGTAAAGTTCGAAGTGGAATTCGGTGGCGTGAAACTCGCTCCGGCAATCGTACAGGATGCCGACAAGGGCGACGTTCTGATGATGGCATGGATGAACGAAGAAGCCCTCCGCCGCACGCACGAATGCGGCGAAATGGTGTTCTGGAGCCGTAGCCGCAAGGAATACTGGCACAAGGGCGACACCAGCGGAAACGTGATGACCGTTGTAGAATGGGCCGCCGACTGCGACAGCGACGCGCTTTTGTTCAAGGTTCGCATGCAGGGCCCGCAGGTGGCTTGCCACACGGGTGCCCGCAGCTGTTTCTTCAAAAAAGTAGACAACAAGCAGTAGGCTTTTAATCGCAACACGCACCAGGGTTACCCTGGTGCGATTTTACATGTTTCGGGGAAATTCTGTCGGAGGAGCTCTAGAGGTTTTTATGAAAAAAGCATTTGTTTTTCTTTTCGCAATTGCAGCGACCTGTTTCGCTCAGGACCGCCACCAACTGGGGAGCAACTACTACGCCTACCCCACTCCGAACGCCAAGTACACCAAGGCTCCCGCAGGCTACAAGCCCTTCTACGTGAGCCACTACGGCAGGCACGGTAGCCGTTTTCACCACACCGCAAGCGATTACAACGCCCTTTACGCCACGCTCGCCAAAGCCGATTCTGCAGGCAAGCTCACCGAACTCGGCAAAAATTTGCTTGAACGTGCCAAGTTCCTGAACGAATACGCCGCCCCGCGTGCAGGCGACCTCACGCAACTCGGCGTGGCACAGCATCAGGGAATCGCCAAGCGCATGGTGAGGAACTTCCCCGAAGTGTTCAAGAACGACGCCTACATCGAAGCCTACGCCAGCACCAGCGTTCGCTGCGTCGTGAGCATGGCCTCATTCCTCGAAGAACTCCGCGCCCAAAAGCCAAAGCTCGACATTCACCAGGAATCAAGCAAGCACTACATGAGCTATATCAGTCCGCTTGACTTTGGCAAAATCATTAACGAATCGAATACGCCCGCCTGGCAAAAAGAAAACGCAAAGCTCTACAGCCACGTGAATACCGACCGCATGATGCGCGCGATTTTCAACGATACCAACTACATCAAGAAAAGTGTAAATGCAGGCGACCTCTACACTAAAATCTACGAAATCGGCAACAACCTGCAGGGCACTCCCGAAATCGAATTCAGTTTTGACGACCTGTGGACTGACGCCGAGCTCTACGAACGCTGGCGTGCGCAGAATGCCTGGTGGTACAGCGTACTCGCCAACAATCCCTTCGGCAAAAAAGAAGGCCTCGAAAACGCCCGCCCCCTGCTGAAGAATGTCCTTGAAGTGGCTGACAACGTCATCGCCGCAGACACCGCAAAAGCAGACAAGACCTCCGCAAAAGATGCCAAGGCCACAAAGCCTGCGAAAAAGACATCGGCCACGCTCCGCTTCGGTCACGACACCGTGATTATCCCCTTCACCGCCCTTCTGCAGCTCGAAAAGGATTCTCTGAATGCAGGTATCGAGACTGCTGACATGGAAAATCTGCACAAGGTATGGCGCGACTACGAAATCACGCCGATGGCCGCCAACGTGCAATTCATCTTCTACAAATCAGCAAAGAAAGGCGCACCCATTTTAGTGAAGGCGATGCTCAACGAAAAGGAACAGAATTTGCCGGTAAAATGCGACACGGCAACCGTCAAGAACTGCCCCGCCGCCCCCTATTACCGTTGGGATGACGTCCGCACCTTCTACGGAAAGATCGCCGCCGAGAAATAGAGATGAATAAAGAAGAACTCAAAGAAAAATACGGCAAAAAGCGAATTCCCCACGAGTGGCGAGGCACCGATAAATTATCTATCCTCGTCACGACATTCTTTGGATCGGGAATGTCGCCCAAAGCCCCCGGCACCATGGGAAGCCTCGCAGCGGCAATCGTTGCCTACCCCATCGCCCTGTTGAATTTCGGTTACCCCTACGGGCTCTTCTTAATCGCAGCATTATTCGTCTTTTTCGCCGCAATCCCTTTTGTAAACAAGGCGATGAAAGATACCGGTACCGAAGACCCCGGCTGGATTGTCATCGATGAAGTCTGTGGCATTTTTATGGCACTTGCCTTTATCCCTGCGGCAAGCATCATTGCGCACCCGTGGATTCTTGCCGTTGCATTCGGACTTTTCCGCTTTTTCGACATCTTAAAGCCGCTTGGCATTCACCGATTCGAAAAATTCCCCGGCGCATGGGGCGTGATGGCAGATGACTTGCTCGGCGGTATCTACGCCGGAATCCTTGTCGCAGTCATTCATTACTTTATCTAGAAATTAATTTATTTCAATATAAAAACGCCGGCGAATCCGCCGACGTTTTTACGTTATAAGCAATAAAGAATGAGGGGAAGCCCCTAATTCAAATTAGTCCAAGGAATGAACCAGCAGACCGTCACGGAGCTTGGGTTCAAACCAGGTGCTCTTCGGCGGCATGATTTCGCCGGCGTCGGCGATGTTCATGAGCTGATCGAGAGTGGTCGGATACATAGCGAAGGCGCAGGCGCATTCACCGCTGTCGACGCGCTTCACGAGTTCACCGAGACCGCGAATGCCACCGACGAAGTCGATGCGCTTGGAAGTACGCGGGTCGTCGATATCGAAGAGCGGCTTGAGGATGAGCTTCTGGAGGAGAGCCACATCAAGGCTGTCGACCGGGCCGAGGTTCTTGAGGTATTCAGCCTTGAACGTGCAAGCATACCACTTGCCACCCATGTAGAAGTTCACCTGGTTCTGCTTGGCAGGGCTCTGCATCTTGTCGAGTTCAGCAATGTCAAACACCTTCTTCATTTCGTCCATGAGCTGTTCCGGAGTACGGCCATTCAGGTCCTTGAGAACGCGGTTGTAGTCGAGGATCTTGAGCTGGGTGCTCGGGAAGAGAATGGCGAGGTAACGGTTGTATTCTTCGTCACCGGTGTTGTTCGGGTTCTGTTCGGCGCGGTAGCTAGCGGCGCGAGCACCAGCAGCACTGCGGTGGTGACCGTCGGCAATATAGCTCACCGGAACGGCTTCGAAAGACTTGCGGATAGCTTCGATTTCGGCGTCATCGTCGATGATCCAAACCGTGTGGCCGAAACCGTCACCCTTGCTCACGAAGTCGTAAACGGGCTTACGCTTGGTCACGGCACCGAACACGTCGAACTGCCCCTGGTCACGGTAGGTCAGGAACACCGGACCGGTGTTGGCGTTGGTGGCGAGCACATGGCGCAGACGGTCTTCTTCCTTGTCGGCGCGAGTCAGTTCATGCTTCTTGATAATGCCGTTGAAGTAGTCCGCAGCGGGCACACAGCAAACGAGGCCGTACTGTTCGCGACCGTTCATGGTCTGGCGGTAAACGTAGAGGCAGGGCTTCTTGTCGTAAGCGATCACGCCGTCGGCAATCATCTTGTCGAGATTTTCGCGAGCATGCGCATAGACCTTCGGATCGTATGCATCCACGGAATCAGGAAGTTCCAGCTCGGCACGAGTCACGCGCAAGTAGGAATGCGGGAGCCCTTCGGCCATAGCCTTAGCTTCGGCGCGGTTCATCACGTCGTACGGGAGGGCGGAAATCGTTTCGGCTTCGGCCGGATTCACCGGGCGCAGCGCCTTGAACGGATAGATATGCATCATAGGGTGTTTTCCTTTGTGTGCTTCTTTAATTAAAGCTTCGTCTTCAGCAATCAAGCTCTGGATGTAGCCGGTTTTCGCCTCCATCCATTTTTTCTTGCGATAATTTACAATAAAATAGGCCAGGAAAAAGAAGATGGCACCGCCAATGGCAGCCACAATCGTGATTCCCACCATAAAAGCAGCCAAATGCCCAGCAGCATCGTGCCACAAGTGCGAAATAACAGAAATACAGTTCTTGAAGGAGAGCCCTTCAAATTCCGAAAGAAAATCAAAATTGATCTTTTCTGGGTTCAGAAGCTTGCAACCGATTGCATAGCCCGACGGGTAGAAAAAGCCAAACTGAGTGAGCGGGTTTGCTACAAAAGAGGACACAATCCCCGGCACCTTCGGGAGCCTAAATAGAGCACAGAATGCAACCGTCAAAATAATGGCAACACCAATCGTCGGCCAAATGCCGATAAAGACACCCGCCGCCACGGACCATGCAACCTTAAGCGCATCCTGACGCTTAGGGAACATGCGGTTGTAATAAATGCGGCTAAGCCTCTTGTACTTAGACTCGTTACGGTCAATAGGTTTATGTTTAAACTGAATCATTGCGAGCCAAATATAGCAAAAGTCGCCTTTTATCAAAATATGTCCCAACAGCCAATGTTCACATTTTTTATCCTTTTTCTAAAACCAAATTTGTATATTACACTCAAAGAGGTTATATTAGGCTTAGGGAGAAATATCTATGTCTAGAATCAAGGAATCTATCGTCTTAGCACTTTCCATTATCGGGCTTGGAGCATTCCTTTACAGCGCCATTATCGGAGTAAAGGACCGTGAACGATTCATCAACGTACGCGGACTGGCAGAACAAGAAGTCAAGGCCGACTATGTCATTTGGCCGATCGTATTCAAAGAAGTCGGCAACGACCTTTCTGCACTTTACGAAACTGTGCAAACAAAGACTCAAGCCCTCGAAAAGTTCCTGTCCGAAAACGGAATTTCAAAAGATGAAATCGGCAACGCTTCGCCCGATATCACCGACTCCGAAAGTGAACTCTACAATAACGAAAAACGCCCCTACCGTTACGTCGCCACCGTGGTGGTGACCGTCGCATCCAAGAATGTCGACAAGATTCGCGAACTCATGGGAAAGCAGGGCGAACTGCTCAAGCAAGGGATAGCCTTTAGCGAAGGCGATTACCGCTATCGCAAAGTATACAGCTTCAATGGGCTCAACAATATTAAACCAGCCATGATTGAAGAGGCTAACAAGAACGCGCGCACCGCCGCTCAAAAATTCGCCACGGATTCTGGAAGCAAGCTTGGCAAAATCAAGTCTGCCACGCAAGGACAATTTTCTATCGAAGACCGCGACGAAAACACGCCCTTTATCAAGAAAGTCCGCGTCGTAACGAACGTGCAATACTTCTTAGAAGATTAAACCGTATAAAAGTCTCTAAGACATTCGCAGCAAGTTTTTTTTTCAAACAACTTAACACAAAAAGGGCCGCATTACTGCGGTCCCTTTTTTATATAATCGAATTAGTCGTTGCGCTTGCGCCCTACGGGCTTAAGCGCAGACTCGCTGCGGCTCGGTCATGGCGAAATGCAAGCACTTCGCCGCGACACTCGCCTTGCTAGTCCTTTCCGTACACCTTTTCGGCGTAGGTCACGGTAGCGCCGAGGTATTCGCGGTTCATCTTGGCGATGTAATCCACGGTGATACCCTTCGGGCATGCAGCCTGGCATTCATAAAGGTTCGTGCAGTTGCCGAAGCCTTCCTTGTCCATCTGGGCGACCATGGCGAGAACGCGCTTCTTGGCCTCGACCTTGCCCTGCGGCAAGAAGCTG
>CACWJY010000036.1 GCA_902761355.1 Fibrobacter succinogenes
TCAGGAATCCGGCAAGGTCCTTGTTTTTCATCACCTTTGGGGGAACACACGCGGCGATAGCAGAAATACCGATATCTTTGTAGTCCAGAATCGCCATAATCTAGCCGTTCTTTTCCTTGTTCCGTTTTACTGCATCAAACAAATCCTGAATGGTTACGGCATCCCGAATATCTTCGCTAGGCACGGTAACGCCGTAATTTTCTTCCATCATGGCGATTTCCATCAAGGCGGTCATAGACGACCATCCGCTCAATTCATGGAAGCGGGTCTCGGGCGAAAAATCCGTCTCGTTCGGATTCATAAACTGGTCGGCAAACTGCGATACAAATTCGGCAATATCCATAAAGCACCTTATTTCAAAAGCTTCGCAAAACGATTACGCTGCTTTAGGTAATCTTCTTTAGTTAAAATATAAACCATCTTGCCCGTTTCGGGGCTTGACGCATCTTTCTTGTACCCAAGAATCAGGTTGAAATCTATCGCACGCTGGTTATCGCTCATAATATGGGCAATCATTCGCTTCAGACGCAGCTCATCAAAGCAAAAATCGTTCAGTGCGAAAATCACGCGAAATGGAATGTCAGAATTTAAGAACGAATCATCATAGATAAAGATGCCACCCTCGCCAATTTTTGCACCATAGTCGATGTTCTTGACATTGGTCAGGCCGATTTCTTTGCCCTTGTATTCTATGATGAAGTAATAATTTTGTTCGTTGTCAATTTTGGCAAACCACTTGGCCTGCATTTCTGGAGTGATATAATCCCTAAACTCCATATACTGCGAAATTTTCGGGTCATTACGCCAATTGCGGACAAGTTCTATTTTGTCCTTTGTAAGCCGCCTGAGAGTGACACCGTATTTTTCGAAAGTCATTCGTGTTCCTCGAAATTAATTTTTTCGGAAATCACAAATAGCGGTCGTCCTTTCACTTGTTCAAAAATCTTACCTACATAAAGACCGACTATACCGAGCATTGAAAGCAAGAGGCCGCCAACAAACCAAATGGAGAATACTGTCGTGGTAAAGCCGGGAACCCGGATGATGCCTATATTATAAGCAACAAGATTGTAAATTGCAAGTAAAAAAGACATGGCCGCAAGAAAAAGCCCAAGTTCTACAGCCATTTTCAAAGGCCGATTGCTGTTTGCTATGGTCACGTTAAAACTCAAATGAATCAACTTGGCTAGTGTATAGGAGGTTTCGCCGGCGAAACGTGCTGCATGCTTTACGGGAATGGCCGCCGTCTTAAACCCTAAAAAGGCAATGAGCGAAGGGAACGAACGGGCTTGTTCGGGCATTTTGTTAAATTCAGCAATAACCTTGTGGTTGTAAATGCCGAAATTTGCGATAGTCTTGTCAGTCTTGATTCCGCTAAAGAAGTGAAAAACCAAATGGAATAAGGTAGATGACATTTTCTTGAAGAAATTGTCGATACGGTACATTCGTTTGGCAAAGACGATATCGAAACCTTCAAGCGCTTTATTATAAAGATTCGGGATTTCTTCAGGGACATCCTGCAAGTCGCAGTCCATCACCACGACCCATTCTCCCTTGGCAAGGCTCAACCCTGCCGATATGGCATAATGCTGACCGAAGTTACGGCTTAGGTTTACGCCCTTCACTCTTGAATCCCTGCATGCTTCCTCAGCGATTTGGCTCCAGGATGCATCGGGAGAAGCGTCGTTCACCAAAATGATTTCAAAGCTTTCGGTAATAGACGAAAGACTCTGTACGAGGCGATGTACCAACTCGCCCATGATGCCTTCGGCACGATAAACAGGAGAAACAACGGAAATCAAAGGCGAATTCATACTCATACCCACTCTCTTTGATGATTACACCCCAAAAAACTCATACACCTTTCCGCAGATATACTCAATTTCTTCTGTTTTCAGCCCGTAGAACATGGGCAAACGGAGCAATCGGTTACTTTCATTGGTCGTGTACTTGTCTTCACCGTGGAAACGACCGAACCGCATACCCGCGGGCGACGAATGCAACGGCACATAGTGGAACACAGCGAGAATTCCGTTATACACCAAATGCTTCAAAAGCGCAGTACGCGTCTGCAGGTCTTCAACCTTCAGGTAGAACATGTGCGCATTGTGTTTGCAATGTTCCGGAATGTACGGCAACTCGACCAGACCCTTTTCGGCAAGGGTCGCAAGCCTTTCACGATAGGCGTTCCAGCACACCATGCGGGCATCATTGATGATGTCGGCGCATTCCAGCTCGGCATAAAGGTAGGCTGCATTCAGTTCACTCGGCAAATAGCTAGAACCGAGTTCAACCCAGGTGTATTTATCGACTTCGCCGCGATGGAACTGGCAGCGGTTCGTGCCCTTTTCGCGGATAATTTCGGCACGGTCGTTGTACTTAGGATCATTGATGAGCAATGCTCCACCCTCGCCCATGCTGTAGTTTTTTGTCTCGTGGTAGCTATAACAGCCAAAGTCACCCAAGGAGCCGAGAGCGCGTCCCTTGTAAGTCGCCATCATGCCCTGTGCGGCATCTTCGACAACAAACAAATTATGACATTTCGCGATTTCGTTTATCTTGTCCATTTCGCAGGCGACTCCCGCGTAGTGGACCGGCACAATCGCCTTCGTTTTTTCGGTAATGGCGTCTTCAACAAGCTTTTCGTCCAAGTTCATCGTATCGGGGCGAATATCCACAAACACACACTTGGCCCCCTGCGACACAAACGCATCGGCCGTGCTCACAAAAGTGAACGAGGGCATAATCACCTCGTCGCCGGGAGCGATATTACAGAGACGGGCGGACATTTCCAGCGCGTGCGTACAGCTGGTGGTCAGGAGCGCCTTCGCGGCCCCCGTATGCTTTTCGAGCCATTCATGGCAACGTAGGTTGAACGTCCCGTCACCACAAATGCGACCGCTCTCCACGGCCTGCTTCACATAATCAAATTCCATCCCTACAAAAGGCGGTTTGTTAAAAGGAATCTTCTGCATATTTGAAATATAAACTTTATTTTACCAAACGGCGTGCAGTCCGCAAAAAATTCCATCAATTCAACACCACATATGGCACCCAACGTTTATAAAACTTGCGTTGGAATTCAAGAGGCGACAAAATCGGTTCATGATCCCCCTGCACAACAAAACGCGCTTCAGGGTGTTTTTTTGCCAAATCAGCAATTATCCGCAATGTTCCGAAAAGGCGTTCGTAATAGAGATTTTCGCATTCGACAGGATCATCACTAATCGGGAAACGAGTGTTGCGAGTGGTCCAGGCGATAAATTGTTTGACACTATCCGGCAGGTTCAGCAAAGAATCAATCTTTGCCGCCATTGCCATATCAGCCGTTGCGGAATCAGTCCAGATTGCATTTTGGAAACCGATGATATCAGCCGTTGCGGAATCAGTCCAGATTGCATTTTGGAAACCGATGTTTTGGATGTACTTATAACGCCACTGAATGGTAGAGTCGCCTCCAAATAAGAAAGAGGTTTTATAACCAAGAGCAGCAAACCTATTCGGCATGAACAGAGAATCGCGACGTCTTGTAGAATCTCGCCAAGCAGAATCCAGCAGGTCCTCTCGCTCCGCAGTGCGTGTACGGCTATACATTCTATGATGCATTCCTTTGTCTCTAATCAAGCCTTTAAATACGGCAAATTCTTTAATCAATTTAACGGAATCCATGGGAACACCCCATGATTCAACTAGAATAACAACGTTACTGCGAGACGCGGCTACATGATACTTCGTAATGGTAGAAGAATCTATTGCTTTATATTGAGATTGAAATTCTTTGGTTAAATGATTTCGATCAATTGGCTGATTTTGCTGATCTAAATATAACGGAACTGAAAATTGAAACAAAGGTTGGTCCGGATAAATTCTCGTTGAAACAAAATGAGCAAAAAAACAGATAAAAAGAATCACATATACTTGATGCAATGATAATCTTTTCACATTATGTAAGAGAACCAAGGCGAAAAAAGAGCCTATGAAAGGAATAAACCCACAAAGCCCCGTGTTTCTACCTTTTATAAAAAGAATCGTTTGAAGATCAATCCACGAGACAGTGATCAACAAGATGCTGCACACCACAGCAACGATAAATTCGTTGTAATTTTTACATTTCCCTTTCAAATACACATAGAAAAGTAGAATTGTAAAAGCACCATACTCAAAAAGTCCTCGTACAATATTTTGCCCCTTTTCAAAGGTTATCAAAAAAGGTAAAATCGTAACCAATGCGGTAGCAACAAATATGTACAATATATTTTTCATTTTCTAATCCAGCTTATATGAATAAAAATGGATATTTCCAATTGACTTAATTTCTTTTGCCGTTGCCTTTATATGGTAATGTCTTTCTATAAAATCTGACAAACCACCTGCATTTATAACAACTACATTGTCTTTTATAACATCTTTTATAGGATTCGAAATTCCAAATTCAGACAAAGTCTTTTTTATTTCAGGAAGATACGGCGTCCAATACCCAAAAGAAATAATTCTCCGAAAGCTCCCTTTGGGTTCCGATAAATATGGTGGATTTCGATGTTTGCTAAAACGCATATATGATGTCATATCAACCAAAAATAATTTATCCGAATTCTGTTCAATATATTTAAAGACACTTTCATAATCCGTAGAATCCGTCGAGATGGTAGAGCGAAGCCTACCCGAACTTGGGTCTCGAGCCATATTGCCCGATGAATAAAAATCAACAGCACTCAACAACAATAATGAAACAAAAATGATAGAGAAACTCCGACAAGATAGCGAAATAGCAGGTTGTTTTAGCAAGGGTATCGCCAAAGCAATTGCGTACAACCAAAAACCAATTTCAACACGATAAACAAAACGCCCCACTTGAAATAAATTATAAAACATAAACAGAATGAAAAACAAAGAAAGCCACGGATACGCATTCCATGAGCGATTGCATGTAAAAATCAGAATGCAACAACCAAACCAAAGCCAAAAAACAGGATATAGCATTGAATTACTTAATTGATTTAATAAATATGACGGATAATCACCTCTACTGTTATAATGCCAATATTTCTTAATCATTTGGGCATATACACGAACACTGTCTGGCGAAAAAGTTTCCGTATCATAAAACATCCAGTCTGTCAACATTAAAAAATCATCGTCTTCACGACCAGATTCCTCAACATCTTCAAGCACCGCGTTTTTGTCATATTCCACAGCATCACCAACCACAACTCTAGGGCCTTGAAATGCGGAGAACTCCTTATACTCGTTAGTCCTATAAATTGAGCGGTCAAAATAATGAAAGCCCCATGATAATGCAAATGTGATAAGAAGACAAGTAACCAGTAGTTTTCGCGGACATTTACATTTCCAAAAACATATTAACAAAACAAACAAAAACAGAGGCAATCCCATCAAAAACGCCTCCCAACGCATCAAGCTGCCCCACACAATCAGCACAATTCCAAAAACAAGTGGAATTACATTCGTCTTTTCTTCATGGTGATTTAGAAACGCATTCACCAACAAAGACATACCCGCAGCAGAAAGGAACGCTGCACATTGGGTAAACTGTATTCCAAGATACGCATCTCTCGCAAGAAAATAGGTCACGACACAAGCAACAAACAAACCCCAGTAAGATTTCAACCGATCAAGAATTATATAACTAAAAGATGTCAAAGAAATAAAAACAGAAGTCATCTCACCGATATAGTACCAATTTATCTTGGGAAATAAATGGTATAACGGGAGCATAGCATATCCATAGATAGCATTAACAAAGACCAAATGTGGATTATAATCCGTTCCAAACGCCCCTGACAGGCGAGCAGCCATGAAATAATCGTCAATAGCTTCAAATCTGAGATTGCCAAAAACCAAGCAAAGAATCAAGAAAAACAGGTTCACCAAAAGAGATTGAACCAAGTCAAATCTAATTACAAAAAAGAATATCTTATCAATTTTCATATAATAAAATACCAAAAAAAGACGCAGCCTTTGGGCCACGTCCTTTAATTATCTCTTTTTCAACAAACTACTTAGCGAGCGAATTTGTCAAAGTTCGGGGTCAGCACAAAGCAATCACCAGACGTGGGAGTAGCCGTGTAGGTAACCATACCGCCACTGGAACCATTACGAGCCGTAACAAGAGTCCAGTTGCTATTTGCAGCACAATCATTCAACGTTGCAATATTAGTAGCCCTCCAAGTCGCAACATAGTTGTTATCAGCAACAGAAGCGGTACCAGCATAACCAGTAGTATTGCTCGAAGCCTGGCAGTTACCAGAAGCAGCATCGCAATAGTAGAAGTTGCTGGAGTTCTTCATCAGATAGCCGATTTCTTTCCAGTTACCAACGCGGATGCCCTTTTCAGCAACGAAAGCATCCTGCAGCTTGACGTATTCGCCAGCGGCGGGGCCGACTTCGGAAGCCTTGGACTTAGCGATCATGCCGAACAGTTTCGGTACTGCGACGGCGGCCAGGATGCCCATGATCACGATCACGACCATCAATTCGATAAGGGTAAAACAATTCGATAAGGGTAAAACCTTGCTTTTTCATAGTGTACTCCTTGTTGTTTTGTTACACACTTTTTTGAGTTTTAGTCCCGTAAGTGGTGTTCAACTCGTTTATGTCCCTAATATACAACTATTTTTTTTGAAAAGCAATAGGTTTGTCAAAATTTTTTGCATTTTTGTCAAACTTTTTTCTCGGTTTCGTCTCGTTTTTGTCACAAAAAATTACTTTATTCCAAAATAAACTTTCCAAGAATTATTGTTTTTCGTCAAAAATCGCCATATTTTAGTTCGAAATTTGATGATGTATATATACAAAAATTTTTAACAAAAAGTGAAAGTTTCCTAAAAATTTTATTCCAATTTGGAATAAAATTGAATTTTTTGCAACAATTTCTGAATATTTTTGCAAGAATTACACCTTCAGGCAAAAGCTTTACAGGGTTAAAACTACGCAACCTCAATGTCAAGTTTGCTTTCGGTATAGCGTTTGACCACGGAATTGAGCAGAGTCTGATACGGAATGCCAACGCGTTCCGCTTTCGCCTTGAACGCCTCCAAAACCCCCGGATCAAAACTTGTCCCGACCTTAGTCTTGCGTTTCTTGACAATAGCAATGGCTGCAGCCATTGAGGGTACCGGAGGCATAGCGGTTCCCGCATTATCACCCGTCTCTTCGTACTCTTTTTCAAGAGCCAATGCAAGTTCTTTATCTGTCATATTTTTACCTCCTTGGGAAAAGCGTTATTAGCGTATCCGTGAATGCATTATAGACCAATCTAAATTTGCGTTCATCAAAAACCGTATCAACCAAAATTACAGAGTTGTCAAAGTCAGATGTTTCCCAGAATGTAATCGGTCCATTGGAATCAAAGAAAGACCTTACTTGTTCTTCGGAAACACCCCTCTCGTTCATTCGCTGCTTCGCGTGTTCACTTATCTTTATGTTCATAATATATATCTTTATCTAGATAATGTCAAGATATTTTGTTTTGGAGAGGAAAAGAAAGACTCTCTATTACTTAACACGATTTTTTTGCAAATAGTTCCTAAAATTCTTGTAAAACTTTTGCAGAAAGGACATATTATTCCAATTTGGATTATTTTTCGAATTGTTTTTCTTCTCACGAAAATCTGTTTGTAAAAAAAACTTTTATATTTGTAGTGTTGAACTCCAACCAAGGAGTTGTTTTATGTTTACGAACTACATAAAAAAAATGCTCGACACCTTAGCCTTGGGTCTAACCAGCAAGGCTAGCAACTCTAATAACTCCCCCAAAGTGGGCTTTACACTTATCGAACTGATGGTGGTAATCGTCATCATCAACCTGCTTTCTGGTGTAGCCATACCAAAACTAACCGACATGATCGAAAGAACACGTCAAAGACTTGATGTGATGAAGTTGTATTATTTGCGCGACGCACTGAATAGAGCCCTTTACGAAAGCGAATACGATAATATCAACGAAGGAACCTATGGTTCGTGCGGAACCGTAACCAAAGCAAAGCTAGACACGGCGCTAAAATACGGCATGGCACTGTTCATTATTCAACGCAGTAGCTATATGCCCGCAAACTACCAAGGAGTGCACAGTTCCGCAAAAACAAACAATATGTGCGGCTTGATGTTTTCAGGGGGTTTTTGGAGCGACGCCTTGAAAGACGCCGGATTCGGAGCCGTCGCAGACATCATTCAAGACAGAGCCAACGGCGATAAAATCAATAAAAATTCAAAGACATATACCGCGACAAAGAACGACATGAACAATTCCTGGTGGAGAACATACCCCACACAACCTATATTTATCAGCAACTACCTTAAAAACGACCCCACACAGGTTACTGCATCAAATGCATCTATTGTTTTATACGTCAAGTGGACCGGAGGAAACGCACAAAGCAAATCTCTTGAGGTCTATTTTGGAACTGACAGCAAAAACGGGAAAGGGCTCGTCAGCAAACAAGGAATCTGTTTCTCCACTCAGCCCTGTAAATAAAAATTTTATATTTATAGCATTGCCTTAAGAAGGGGTAATCTTATGCCGACTCAAATTTTAAAACAAACACCCCAAAACCGCTGGAAGAGCGGTTTTACCATTATCGAACTGATGGTGGTCATTATTATCATAAACCTGCTTTCGGGCGTGGCCGTGCCAAAACTCACGGACTATATCGAAAAAACAAGGCAAAAAATTGATCTTATGAAACTTTATTACTTGCGAGACGCCTTAAACAGAGCTTTATACGAAGATGACGCTTCCCGTATAGACGAATCGACAACTTGCAGTGGCAGAAAAAACAACAAGGACAACTTAGCCAAATGGTTGGCCAGCGAAGAAGGCGTGACATTGTTCATTATCGAGCTACACGACGTACTCCCAGCCAATTACCAACCCGACAACAAAAACAGAATCTCAGACAACCAAAACATGTGCGGAGTCCTTACAAGCGAAGGATTTTGGAATGACGCTCTTAGAGATGCCGGTTTCGGCGCCGTCGCCAACATTCTCATAGACAGACAAACAGGCAAGTATACAAACAATAAAGGTTATACCGCATACAAAGTAAAAATCAACAACCAAGATTGGTGGAGAACTTTCCCAACGCAGCCTCTTTTTATCAGTAGGGCACTAAACGGAGACCCAAACGCAGCCAAAACCGGTGTCGGCGGGCAAAACAGATACAACTTTAAAATTAAGTGGACTGACAGAAACGAAAAAAGTCATTCTCTTGAAGTTTTCGTACAGAGTGCCCAAGGCTCTGATAAAGGAAAGCCGTTCACGACCCGTCAAGGCACCTGTTTCTCTACTGAAGCTAGCCTCTGCAATTAATAGTTTTCTACCAACACCCCATTCCCCCCTCCCAGCCGCCCCAGTCCAAAAACGGGCGGCCTTTCTTTTTACTACTTTATACTCACTATGAGTGAAAATTGTCTTTTCTGCAAAATCATCAAGGGTGAAATCCCTTCCAAGAAAATCTACGAAGATGACGACGTGTTCGCCTTCTACGACATCGCCCCGCAGGCTCCGGTACACTTTTTGGTCGTGCCCAAGCGCCATATTTCGACCATCATGGACATGCAGCCGACCGACTGCGAACTGGTAGGCAAGATGCTTTACCGCGCACAAATTATCGCCAAGGAACTCGGCATCGAAGAATCGGGCGCACGCTTCGTATTCAACTGCAAGGCCGACGCAGGCCAGACGGTGTTCCACATTCACCTGCACGTGCTCGGCGGCCAGGTCATGGGCTGGCCCCCGTTCCCGGCTAAATAGGCAAAAAAGCGCACTTTAAGCACAAATTGCACTAAAAATTTTGTATATTTGTGCAACGCCCGAGCCCGGGTGGTGGAATGGTAGACACTGGGGACTTAAAATCCCTTGAGGGCAACCTCGTGCGGGTTCAAGTCCCGCCCCGGGCATTAACGGCAACCAAGGGAGCTCCCAATGATTGAATTTTACCCGAACAGCATCTACTACCCTCGCGAAGCAGTCGAAGAAAAGCTCGCCAAGGGCGAACTCGCCAGGACCGAGAAGCACCTGATGGGCTGGACGGAGCGCCATCGTGGCGAAATTTGGGACTGTGCCCGCGACGACTCGGACAATCCTTCTGACGAAATCCTGCTCGATAACCTGCGCGCCCTGCTGCTTTGCAAGGGGTCGTTGCAGCCTGCCGCCGAAATGGGCGACATGATCAAGGAAATCAAGAAAGAAGAATGGTACCGCAACGAATCGCACCACGAAGACCCCGAAGAGGTGGCCGACGAATGGCGTACCAAGTACCTGGTCAAGTGGCGCGAAGCCCGCATGTTCGAAGCTTTTATACTGATTGAAAAGCGTACCGAACAGCTGCTGGCTATTTTAAAGAACAAGTAGATTTCCACGCAATAGGCACCCAGGCAACAAGCTTGCCTTGAGCGCTGTGGGTATAACGCCAATAGGTCTGGATTTGCGAAAGCACCAGGCCTTTAAAATTTTCGTCATCGGTATTGCTGAACAAAATTTCGGGAGCAAAGTATCCAAGCGAATCAAGAGTAAGCTTGATTCCCATCAGCACATCGGCTTCTTTGGGGTTTGCTTTACAATTCGCCCGTTTGTTCTTAAAATGGGCCGCCGACGCAAAATGCAGCCCGGCTGCGCGCCCCTGCAAATAGCGTTCAAACTGAAAAAGGTCACGACCGGCAGAATTGTCGAGCACGTAGATATCGTCGAGCGAAGGCATCACGACACGGCCGGTAAAGCCGATTGTCAGTTCCGGCACCGGAGCAGGTTCTATCGAGACCACAGGCTGATACAGGTGCACTTGCGACAACACGAACAGCATCGCAGCAAAGGCAAGTATCAAGAAAATTATCGGCAAGTCTCGCATCATTCCCCCGTGTACGGTTCTATGGCCTTAATGCAAAGCTGCAACGACTTTTTGTCGTTAAAGTAATTCCACGTGGGCTCAAATATTACAGATACCGGCTTATTCAGCAGACTCTTGTACTTGCGGAGTCCAAAGCCGATTGCCGGAAAGACGCGGCTCCCCGCCTGCGAAATATCCATCTGCAGGTGCCCGCCACGCAGTTCACGCAAACGGTGTACTTTTACGTTGTCTGCACGGAACACCGGATACGGGAAGTTGCCGCTAAAGGGTTCAAGCAAGTCCAAGAAATCCAAAATCGGGGTCCAGTTGCCCTTGCCCAGAGTTTCTCCGCGACTCGTGGGAACCTTCATGTACTGATCCGGTTCGACAAGCAGTTCGTTAAGCGAAACCACAATGTCATAATCACAATGTTCCGATTCCACTTGTTCTGTAGCGCCGGTATAGCCCTGACTTTCTGCAGAGGCCGCAAGGCGTTCACGGAGTTCGTCTATACGGTTTTCGGGGAGCGAAAAACCGGCCGCATTGGCATGACCACCCCAGCGGTCAAAAAGTTCCCTAGAATCAAAAAGAGCCTTGTGCCAGTTAAAGCCCGGGACCGAGCGCGCACTCGCATGAGCCATGCCGTCACTTACAGAAAGAACGGCCGTCGGGCGGTGGAATTCCTGAGCAAGTTTTGCGGCAACGATTCCGATAACGCCCACATGCCAGCTGTCCCCCGCCACCACGATAACCGTGGGGAGAGTTTCACCATACATCGCCTTGACCTGGGCGAGCGCCATGTCAGTAATTTCGGCTTCTTTCTGCTTGCGTTTGCTGTTCCATTCGCGGAGTTCAGCCATAAGGGCATTCGCGGTCGCCATGTTCGGACTCAGCAAAAGCTTGAGCGCCGGGTCGGGACGTTCCATACGACCGGGCGCGTTCAGAAGCGGGGCGAACTTATACATGACATCGATTCCACCCACGCTGCCACGCGACTTCATCAAGTCGCCATACATCTCTTGGAGACCGGGCCAGCAGCTACATTCTATCGACTTGAGGCCGGTCTTGGTAAAGGCCCTATTTTCGGGCGTCATCTGCACCAGGTCAGCAAGGGTGCCAAGCGCAACCAAGTCAAGATACTTTGTCGGTTCGGGCATCGAAAGCCGCGAATATAGGGCACACACAAACTTGTACGAGACACCTACGCCGCAAAGTTCCGGATTGGGGTAAGTGTCACCTTCCTGATGCGGATCCAAGAGAACATCGCAATCCGGGAGTCCATCGCCCGAAGGCTGATGGTGGTCAATCACGAGTACCGACATGCCCAGTTTTTTGGCGAGCGCAATTTCTGCATTTGCGGTAATGCCCGTATCGACCGTGATTACGTAACGGGCCCCCGCCTGGTACATTTCTTCTACGGCGGAAGAAGACAAACCGTAGCCGTCTCCAAAACGGTTCGGGAGTCTCCAATCACTCTGCATTCCAAGTTCGGCAAGAGCGCGCGTCATGAGCGTCACGGCGGTCATGCCGTCTAGATCGTAGTCACCAAAGACAAAAACCTTTTCGCCTTTTTCGCGAATATCCAGCAGCCAATTGACCGCAGCATCCATCCCCTTAATCAGGAACGGATCCAGCACATCCCCCGCATTGCCACAGAGCATACGGTGGGCATCTGCCATGGTACGGATTCCACGCGATACGAGCAGACGTGCCACAACATGAGGAATGCGCAGGCTCTGCGCTATCGAAGACGCCAAGCAGTCATCGTTACGCAAATCCATCATTCCATCTGTCTTAATCGAGGGCATTACTTATAACCCTCGAAAAGTTTTAGGGACAAGTTCTGTAGGCACATCGAGGCCGAGACGCGACGCGATTCGATACGCGACATAGTCTCTTGAACCGTAACCAAAGCAAGTTCCAAAGCTGTCGCATCGATGCGCGGGAATTTTGAAATTCCTACTGCATTGGCAGTCTCGGGCATACGCAACGAAGACCCCGCCTGCAACCGCAGCAAGTCAGCCAACAAGAAAGACAGCACTTCTAAGAAGCGGTTTGCCTCGTAGGCATCCTCCAGGCCGCAATCTTTCAGTTGCAAAAAGAGCCCGGTATAATCGGCACGCAAAGACTTCTGCACAAAATCAACCGCAAGGCCACACCAGCTACCGCCATGTTCTGCATAATACAGAGCCTTGCCAGGAGAACCGACCGCAAGTCCAATAACGTCTTGCGTCAAAGAAGATTCATCAAAATCCTCACCGGCCATATTCAATACCTCGGTGCGGACTTCATCATCGGTCAAAGGCAACAAGTGGAGCGCCAAACAACGCGAACGGATGGTCTGAAGCATCTTTTCGCGCGAAGAGGTCGTCAAAATAAAGTAGGTATCCGGGGGAACGTCTTCTAGTGTTTTCAGGAACGCATTCGAGGCCGATTCGTTCATGCGGTCCGCCTCGGCAATAATCACCGTGCGAACGCGGTCCCCCTTCATCGCAAAACTTGCCGTCATCGAACGAATCAGGTCCACCGAGATAATGGCCCCCGTCGAAAAGACATCTACGCGATAGGGATTCTTTTGGATTTCTTCGATATAGGCTTTCTTAAAATCTTCAATCGTTTTTGCCGTGCTCCCCGCAGAAACATCATCCGAGCTGCGGGCATGCGCTTCTTTGGTTTCGAGCGGTACGACCCAATTTTCGGTAGCACCGCTGTCATCAGCCATGCGGCAACCAAAACAGTGACCACAGGGACGCATGTTAGGATCAGTGCATTGAAGGGCTCGTGCAATTTCCATGGCCAGACGCTTTTTGCCAATACCGGCAGGACCGTCAATCAGAATCGACTGCGGAAAACGGTTCTCGCGGAGTGCCGACATCAAACGGATGCGGGCGCGTTCCTGAGAGGCGGGACCATGTAACGTATATTCTATCATTTCGTCTTCAACCACTGCAAGGGATCCACGGTTTGTGTACCCTCGCTCACCTGGAAGTACAATTTAATTCCATTTAACGAAGCGACATCGCCCACTTCGCCGATTTCTTCACAATTTCGCACCTCTTTTCCCTCTTGCACGCGAATAGACCTAAGGTGGCCGTACACAGAATAAGTTCCTCCGGCATGTTCAATAATCACCGAGGGTCCACGGCCGTCAATTTCGGCAACCATCACCACCGTTCCGGCAGCGGCAGCACGGACTGCATCGCCACGCTTTCCGCGGATTTCAATACCCAGATTACGCGTCATAATATGCAACACCGGGTGTTCCTGCAATCCGTAATTGCTGATAATTTCACCCTTCATCGGCGTACACTTGGGTCCCTTAACAGATTCCGCCACAGTAACCTTGGGCTTTTCAACCTTCTTAGGCTCTGGCTTAGAATCCTTCTTTTTATCCTTCTTGGACTTTTCAGCCTTTTCGCGAGCCTTGCGAGCTGCCTCTTCCTTTTTTGCCTGTTCGATTTCTTTTTTGCGACGCTCCTCAAGTTTCTTGATAAGCGCAAGCATCGTCTTCTGGTTTTGTTCAAATTCCTTTAGGGCACGCCGCTGCATGTTCTGGTCATGTTTTAAGGACAGCAGCATTTTTTCTTGACCGTTCATCTGCGAAACCAGCCCCTTTTCTTCGGCAGCCTTCTTGGAACGCATCTGCTTAAGATCGGAAAGGTGCGCCGATTCCATCTGCTTCTTTTCGTCGCGTTCCTGCACTAGCTGTTGCAGCATCTCGACTTCTTGGTGGTCCTGATTCAGCACATGATGCACCCAATAAACCTGACGGTCAGGGTTGCCATCTTGCGTGAGCAAACTGTACAGCACACGGGCTTCGCTATAGCGACCGCTTACATACAACGTTCTAATTCGCTTTTTCATAGCCTCCTTGCGGACAGCTATTTTTGCATCCAAAGAATCGATATCAGCCGAAAGTTGGACAATCGCCCGTTCCAACATAATCTCGCTCTTTGAAAGTTCTGTAATGTAAGTGCGCGTCTGGTTCAGGTTCTGGTCCAAGATAGAAATGGTGTTTAAAACGCCCTTTTCTTCTGTTTCAAGCAGAGCCAACTCCTGGCGTTTTTTGGCAAGGTCCGACTCCAATTTTTTGAGGGCATTTTTCTGTTCGCTAATCTGCGCATCCGTTTTCTTGGTTACCGACTTAGAAACAGTCTTGGCAGAAGTTGCCTTTGCAGCCTTTTTTGCAGGAGCCTTGGCATAGGATTCCGAGAAAACGAAACCAAGCAACAGGCAAAAGAACAAGACCGAAAGCCGCATGCATCAATCCTGTTCATTGCGCTTGATCGAGAGGAATCCGCGCACCGTACGGAAACTAAAATACCCCGAGAGGAGTGTCACCAGGATAACGACAATGACAAAGACAAAGCCCAGGCCCGAAATATTTGCAGCCACAATGGGGAATGCGCCCGCAACAGAACTAACAACGGTCGCAAGCAGAATTACGGCAAGGCCAGCTCCCACAAAGCCCTGAATCACCCCCTGCAGAACAAACGGGAACTCGATAAAGAAATGGCTACCACCGGCATACTTCATGTTTTCGACCAAAAGTCTACGCGACAGCAGTGACAGTCTTACCGAGTTGCAGATAATCAACGACAGCGTGACAAGCAAAAGGACACTGATGCAGACGGGCCAGAAAAGCATCTTAAATTTCCAGGCGGCTATTTTTTCGACCCATTCTACGGGAGCCTGCACTTCTTCAAAAAAATCCTCGCGCGCAAGGGCAAGCTTGACCTCAGCCAAAGTCGCAGGATCCTTGCTAAGTTCGTCGAGCGTTACGCGGAAAAACGGCGGAATCGGATTACCTTCAACCAGGTCCAGCATTTCACCCGAAAAATGCCTACGGAAATCAGCCAAGGCGGAATCCGCACTTATAAACTCCACCGAATCAACATGCTTGGTATGTTTGAGACGTTCCTGAATAACTTTCAGCGAATCTTCCCCGACCGATTCCGGCAAAAAAGCCTCGACCGTATAAAGGTTCTTTTCCATCGAAAGAACGCGCATTACACCGCAAAAGGCCGTAAACGAAGCCGAAAGCAACAGGGAACAAAGGAAAATAGTCACCAACGACGGCAAGATTACCGTGCGGTGCTGTTTCATTCCACGAAAAGATTCCGATACTAAATAGCCAAGTTGTCCGAACACGAGGTGAATTATAACTAAATTTTAGGTACTTCATAAGGCGACTATGGGAAACATCATATTAAAGATAACCGCTCTGATATTCGGAATCTCGCTCTGGTTCCTGGTGATATCGCAAAAGGATTTCCAGCTATCCGCAGAAATCCCCCTCAACTTTGTAAAGTTGCCAGAAACGATGGCCATCGCCTCCAAGCCGCCACATACTCTGCACATCACCGTCGAAGGTAAATCGTGGGACCTTATCCGCCTTCGCCAACTTTTGCAGGATTCCAAACAAAACGCCATCGCCATGGTCGTTGATATGCAACAAGCAGAACTGGGTTCTACGCGAATCCACCTAGACGGCAAGAATTTTGTTTCAGCCGGTTTCCCGGACATCCGGTTCGTAGAACCAGAAAACCAGCTTTTATTTGTCGACCTTGACATAGACACACGCATTACCCGCAACGTCCCTATCAAGTCCGTGGCCACATTTAGGGCTGCCCAAGGCTACCTGATTGCAGATGAGCCCAAGGTTTCGCCCGAAGAGGTTGTGGTGTCCGGCGCAAGAAACGCCCTCACTCGCATCATCGACATTCCAACAGACTCCTCGTTCTACGACACCCTGCAAGCAAGCCAAAAGTTCACGGTGCCACTTGACTTTTCGACTCTCCCCGCCTTTGTCAAGCCAAGCGATTCCCTTGTGACCATTGCCGTCGATATCCAGAAAATGGGAAGCAGGACCTACGATAGCATCCCCGTCAGTCTTATCGGATTTTTCGACAAGGATTCCTTTGCTCTTGAACCGAAAACGTTATCTGTAGAAATCACCGGCGGTGAAAAGGTCCTCGATTCCATTTCGCAGCACAACATCGAGCTCCTCATGGAGTTCAACCGATTTGCCATCGAAGACGCCGATAGCCTTTCTCCGACCGTAAAGCTTTCACTTCCGGCCCACATCAACCGCGAGATGTCTATCAAAGCTATCCAGTTGAAACCCGAAAAGGTGACGCTCCTAAAAAAGACCGTCAAGCCCACCACCGCCGATTCCCTCGAAGAGGTTGCACCATGATTTGGCTCGGTATCGAATCTAGTTGCGACGAGACCGCCTGCGCTGTATTACAAGACAACCCCGTAAAAGTTTTATCAAATCCGCTTTATAGCCAGATTGACGAACATGCCCTTTATGGAGGCGTTGTCCCCGAAATCGCGGCACGCGCCCATCTGCAAAAGATTTCTCCTATTGCAGAAGCTGCCGTCAAAGAAGCAGGCATCGAACTCAAAGATATCGACGCCATCGCCTACACCACGGGCCCGGGCCTTATGGGACCGCTCCTTGTCGGAGCAAGCTTTGCAAAAGGGCTTGCTCGCGATTTGCAGATTCCCGCTTACGGCATGAATCACCTTGAAGGCCACCTTGCCGCCGCATGGCTTACCCACCCCGAAATCGAGCCGCCCTTTTTGACGCTTACAGTTTCGGGCGGACACACCGAGCTCGTTCTCGAAGAACCGGGATTCAAGTACACCAGCATTGGTCGTACCCGCGACGATGCCGCAGGCGAAGCCTTCGACAAATGCGGAAAACTCCTCGGCCTCAAGTATCCGGCAGGCGCCACCATCAGCCGTCTCGGCAAAGACGGCAACCGCAAGTTTGTGGACTTTCCGCGAGCGCTTCACGTACACGACAACTGTGAATTTTCGTTCAGCGGATTAAAGACCGCTGTTTTACGCTACACCGAAACCCACGATCCTGATTTTATACAAAAAAATCTTGGCGATATCTGTGCTTCACTCGAAGACGCGATTGTCGACAGTCTGGTGACCAAGACCATCACGGCACTTAAAAAGACGAAAATGAAAACCCTCGTCGTTGGTGGTGGCGTAAGCGCAAACGCATGGCTGCGAACAAGATTGCAGGACTACTGCGACAAGCACGGAATCCTATTTTGCATCCCCGACCGCAGTCTAAGCACCGACAACGGAGCCATGATTGCCGCCGCCGCAATCCGTCGCAAATTGCAAGGCAAACTCGTCTCCGTAAACGAAGTCAAACCCTGGATGCCACTAGCCCTTTAGCGAATAGCTCCAAGGGGCTCCGTTTAATCACATTTTTTTGCAGGCCCCTGTTTTTTTCTGTTTTTTCATTGTATATTATAAACATGTTTAGCAAGGTGACTTTCAAGACTCTTCACAAAATGCAGGCTACAAGCCTGGTATTTTGCCTTGTCACCCTTTTTGCTGCAGGCGCCTGGGCCCAAGATATCGACAAGCCCATCAGCGATGCCGAAGTATTCCGCCCCGAAAAGCGCAACACCAAAGTTGAACTGGTTGACTCCACCAAAAGCAATTCTGTCACCCTGAACGTAGACATCTTTGCCGACGGCATGGTCGGTTCGTACTACATTTTGTGGGACGAAGTCGACTTGTCCGAGGACATCAAAAAATTGATGACCACGCGCGACTTTGCTCGCGACGAATTCTTTATGCAGAATATCGACCGCGAGCAGTTCGAGCAGGAACGCCTGTTGCAGCTCTTCGAAGACAAGAAAAAGGAATACTTCGCCATCTTCCCCGAAGAAGCGCTCAAGATGATTGAAGATCAGACGAAGGACCAGTGAGTTCAGAATTCTGAATGATAAATGAAAGCCATTGCGAGGAACTTCGCGATGAAGCAATCCATTTTTAAGCGAAATGTTTAGTTCCGAAAGAAATTTTGTTGACTGGCACCTTAGCGGATTCGGCGACGCACCCGCCTTTCTTTTTAAAAGCCTCGAAAGCACTCATAGCTTAATGAAACGGCAGGCAACAACCGGCGAAATTCTCCCCGGCACCTTAATTGTTGCCGACACACAAACAGCTGGCCGCGGCAGACACGAACGAACCTGGGATTCTCCCGCCGGTTTAAATCTTTACTTTAACATATTGATTCCGCTTGACGGAATTCCGCTCGCATCTGCGCCGCAGATTACACAGGTTGCAGCACTCATCTTCGCCGAAGTCTTCAAGGGACTGCAAGACGACGCCAACGCACAAGGCCATGGCGACACGAGCCTCGGCAAAGTCACCGTCAAATGGCCAAACGACATCCTCTGCGGAAAGAGTAAGTTCTGTGGCATCCTGGCAGAATTAGTTTATATAAAACCAACTGTCGATTCCATTCCAAAGCCCGCGATTAGCATGGGAGTCGGCATCAACGTCAACAGCGATTCAGTCAACTACGCGCACCTTAACCGTGCCGTTACTACACTCAAAGATATTTGTGGTCAACGTATAAACCGCGAAAAACTTCTACAGATGCTTATCGCAAATCTTGAACGAGCCATCGGACAATTCCGCGCCTTTGGAATTCGCCCCTGGGTTGCAGCATGGAAACGCATGGACCAGTTTATCGGCGCACGCGGAACGATTATCGTCAACAACCATTGCACCGATCAAAACCGAGACAGCGGCGCAGGCGCCATCAAAAAAACAGGCGCCATCCTTGACATGCAAGACGACGGCAGCCTGTTGTTCAAATGCGACGACGGAACTATAGAAACCGTCTATTCCGCAGATCTAGAGATTTAAATCATTTCTTTCTTGTCTTGTAAAACAGGCTTCCCACCAACGATACAGCAAGAACAACAATCATTGCGGTAAGGCCCATATCGGCAAGATTCTTGTACTCGCCCACATGACCTGACTCAAGCAACATAATGATAACGAGCGCAATGACGGCGGCGGTAGCGCCCATGCGGTCGAACATCTTGATTTTGTCTTCGATGGAGAAGGGCTTTTTCGAACCATTAGTAAAGGGCATTGACATCGCCTCCTAGGCAAATCCATACGATAAGCCCCGCCATTACAAGCACGCTGATCGCAACATTCGCCAAGAAAAAGTCGCGATTCATGGCATCAAGGTCATCGGATTTGCGGAACAAATGAATATAGAGAACGGCTGCGGTCATAAGGCCTGTCACCACCCACCAAGGCGCCCCCATGCTCCAGAACACGCCAAAAGCCACACAGAGCACAAGCATCGCGACGTGACTCCAGAACGCTATCTGCAAGGCACGCTTACGCCCGAAACGGGCAGGCACCGAATGGAGCCCCATGGCGCGGTCAATTTCTTCATCCTGCGTCGCATAGATAATATCGAAGCCGCCCATCCAAAGCATCAGTATCACAAGGAGGAATATCGGGAACACCGCAAATTCGCCGCGAATCGCAATCCAGGCTCCAAGCGGACTCATGCCTATCGCAAAACCGAGGAACCAGTGGCAAAGCCAACTAAAACGTTTCCAATACGAATAAGAAAGCAGCAACAGCCATACCGGCAAGGCCAGCAGACCGGCGAGCGGTTTGAGCAGCGCGGCAAAAGCCACAAACAAGATTCCGTTCACAATCAAGAACGCAACGACCGACGCCTTACTCAGGCGCCCCGCAGGTAAATGACGCTTTGCGGTACGGGGATTCTTGGCGTCGATATCGGCGTCGGCAATGCGGTTAAAGCTCATCGCGCTGTTGCGGGCGGTCACCATGCAGCCCACAATTAACGCCACAATCTTGACCGCCTCCGCGGCACTCATGCCGCGGAAACCGCTCGCCGCCACCCACATGGAGCCAATCGCAAAAGGCATCGCAAAAAGCGAATGACTAAAGCGTACCATGTGTCCGAACTCAAGAATCTTTTTCAGCATAACCGTCTACTTGTTTTTCGACTTCGCCTTTTTGGCAGCTTTTGTCGACGCCTTGGTCTGCACCGGCTGCGAAACACCCTGCCACGGCTTGACGACATCGCCCACGCCAGGGAAAGCCTTTAAGTGCATCAAAATCTTTGCCACCACCGTATCGACCGCTTCGTCAATCGTCTTCGGCCTATCGTAAAAATGCGGCGAGGCAGGAATCACAAGACCGCCCATACGCGTAAAGCGCATCATGTTATCCAGGTGAATCATGTTGTAGGGCATTTCGCGCGGAACAACAATCAGCGGGCGGCGTTCCTTGAGGCAAACATCAGCAGCACGAATCAACAAATTGTCCGAAGTACCAGAAGCAATGCGGCCTAACGTTCCCATAGAACAAGGCACCACGACCATGCCTGCATAATCGGCACTACCACTCGCGCATTCCGCAAAAAAATCAGTCACATCGGGTTGAGCATCCACATAATCAAACAGGGCACTCTGTTCTTCGTAGCGTATCACGCCCTTGCCCGGCGGAGTCACCAAGGCTGTTACATGATGCCCCAATCGTTTTAAATGCATCGCGGTGCGTTTGGCATAAATGGCGCCACTTGCACCCGTCACCCCCAAAATGTATCTACTCATGTTCGTCTCCTAAGTAGTACGCGAAAAGCAACCCCGAAAAAGCACGGCTTTACATGCACCAGTTCAAAGCCGTTCGATTCTGCCAAAGCGACAAAATCCTTGACCGGCAAAAAACGCAGTACAGAATTCACCAAATATTCGTAAGCCTCACGCTTGCTAAAAAAAGCCCCCAGCACCGGAATAAAGAGCGGTGCAAGCCTCCTGTAGAAAAACTTGTTGAATGCATTGCGCGGCGAGAAAAATTCGAGCACCTGCAGGTATCCTCCACCCGCCAGCACCCGTGCAGACTCCTTAAGCCCGGCTTCTGCATTGGGCAAGTTCCGCATGCCAAATCCATTCAAGATAACATCAAAAGAAGCATCGTCAAACGGCATTTTCATGGCATCAAGCTGCACCGGTGCCGCCGACATTTTCTTGCCCGCGGCCCCTTTCAACATGCCATAAGAGAAATCACCCAGAACGGCAACATCCGGTTTGCCGTTAAACTTTTCATAAGTCGCCGCGAAATCGCCCGTTCCGCCACAAAGGTCCAGCAGGCGCTTCCCCGGCTGCACGCGCCTTAATTCGCGACAGCAACTGCGACGCCACAAAATGTCTTGACAGCAACTCAGCGCATGATTCAAAAAATCATAGCGATTCGCAATTTCATCGAACATTTTGCGCACCGGGCTAACCATGCGCCAAAATTTAGAAAAAAGGAACACCGGTCAAAGTCCGGTGTTCCTTATTTAAAGGTTAACAAAAGGCAACAATCAACAAGACTACTTGAATGTAGCCGTCACCGTCAGGCCATCAGCAACAACAGCGAGACATTTCGTCGGCATTTCCGGGAAAGGCACGCAATTATCCGACCAACCAGAGAAGGCAAAGCCATCGGCAGGAACAGCCGTCAGTTCAATCAGATTTCCACCGAAGAACTTACCCTTATAGTTTGTCATCGTTGCCGTCGAGCCCGGAAGCGTCATGCCTTCCATCAAGATAGAACCGTTACCATTAGCGGCAATCGTGACAGAAACCAGGCCACTCACGCCAAATTCTTCCTGAATCTCAGACTGGAACTCGGAATCACGGCTTTTTGCCCAAGTGGTAAGATCGTCACCTTTATAATCAAAATGACCGCCTTTATAACTTCCTCTTCTATCCTTATAAGCCTCTACGTCCATGTCTCTGTCAACATCAGCCTGATCAAGCATGCCGGCAAGGAATGCTCTCTTCGCCTCAACATTTTCTGCATTCAGGTAGGATTCCAGCATCACTGCTGCATGGTTCAGGAACAGACGCTTGAAATTAGCGTTTTCAATCAAGCGCGTGTAAAGGACATGGAAGCAGTGAGCCTTATCGCCCGTGAATTTATCCTTGCTACTTGTATAACAGGATCCTTCAGAGCGCCCACCCTGCTTGACCCAGTCAAACATATTTTCATGTTTGCCAAAGCCTTTGACCCCCCAGTCCCAGTCAAAGCCATGGTCAAGGTCGTAAACCATGAACTTCCAAAGGGGCGATTCCGGAGACTTCCAGACACGCACATTGTTGTTCGGCCAGTCACCGTTATGAACGTACATTTCGGCAAGCATGTAGTTGGCAAAGTTGCCCATATCCATGAGTTTCGACATGTAGTTGTACGCTTCGTCATCTTTGCCAAAGTCGTGTTCAGCGGCATATTCCAGCATGGCAAGGTATTCATCAGGAGTACCATTGCTCGCTTCCACTTTCACGCCCAAATGCTTGAGGAAGGTGACCGACGAAGCATCGATTCCGTAATTCGTTTCTACAAAGTTCTTGTTGAAACGTTCACGCATATCGTGAATGCCGTAGTACTTACCATTGTAGAACACCACCACCTGACGGCTACGCTGGTAATCCACGCCGCTGCCTTCGAGAATGGCGCCACCCACGGCATCGGCAAAATAGTCGCTCACAAAGCGGTTGCCGTTATTACGCAGGTTAAAGCCCTTGTACTTGTCATTCACGCCCTTGCGGGTTTCGAACAAAGGATAATGCAACCAGGTTCCGCCATATTCCTCGCGCATCACGATAGCGACAGACTTTTTAGGCTCCATGCGGCTCCAGCCACCCATCAGTGAAATACCACCATCAGCATCCCAGGCCTTACCCTTGCTCTTGGAGCCATTCTCAAAATATTCCACATGAACCGGGAGTTCGCCAGAATCATCCGGGTAAGATTTATTCGGTGCGTACATCTGGTCGTGATCCATATCGGGTTCGCCACCGTTCGTCTTCTTATAATACTTCACGAAGAAGCTCGGGTCCACAGTCACCGCTACCACAGGCATATTCACCGTTTCTCCGATAAAGTAAGAATTCGTCACCACTTCCTTGGTCAGCAGTCCCTGCTTAAAGGCAGCACAGCGCAACACCATGTTGTGATCAATAGTCAACGTTTCCTTGAATTCAGGAGAACTTTCCGTCGGGACAGAACCGTCCTGCGTGCAGCGCACCTTCATTCCTTCCGGAAGATTCGTCGGCGGATTCAAGGTCTTTTCGGAAGAGTAGAAACCACCTTCCGAACCACTAAAGGTAAACTCAGGAGCGACGCCGTCATAAGCAGTGCTTGCCGTATTCGGCTGTTCCGGCGTCGGCTTATCAAAGTACTTCCATTCGCCGCCATCGACAATGCCCCAGCTCATGCCCGCCGAAAGCTTCGGATAGTTCACCGAATCGCGGATTCCATAATACGGGTCAATCAGATAAACGGTACCGCCATCCTTTTCCAATTTCCAGTTGGTATGCGTACGCGTATGCAATGTCGTGTTGGCATCGGGCGGCACCGCATTCACATCATTCTTGTCACAGAATACGATGCGGAATTCCTTGGGCTTAATCAGTTCTTCGCCAAAAAACCACTTACGCGGCTTTGCCAAATTTTCTACAAGAGAATACCCCTTAAGGTTTGCCGTCACGGAACCCGCATTGTAGATTTCGACCCAACCCGGATCGTCACCCTTTTCATCAAGCCAATCCAGATTAATCGGAGAAATTTCGCTTATCACCAAGGCCGAATTACCCTTCCATTCGAGTGTCGTATCGGTCGGGATATAAAGCGTGTCGTACACGATAAAGGTATCACCTGTAACCGGGTCAATCGTCTTAGACGGTTCAATAGATGGGGGAATCGTGTCAATTTTTTTCAGTGTATCGCCATTTTCACCAATGACAATCGTCGTCTCAATCTTGGCGGGCAAATTATCGGCACGCTCTCTAATCGTAATAACATCTTCGTCAGAAGAACAGGCCATCAAACCCGCGAAAACCAAACCAAGGCCAGCCCATGCGGCAAAACCGTTCTTTTTATTGAATATGTACACACTGCCACCTATAAAGTTTTTCCGGAAAATCCCGATTTCCAGAGTCATATTCTTTAACACCCAGATAGTAAATTTAGAAGATTATTAAGAAAAAAGGAAAAAAAATCAGTAATATTCTATTTACCCTTGACAAGTATCACATAAGGTACTATATTTGGCCTACCAAGTCGGCGCTGTAGCTCAGTTGGTAGAGCAGCGGACTGAAAATCCGCGTGTCGTCAGTTCAATTCTGACCGGTGCCACGAAAAAAACCTCGATTCATTCGAGGTTTTTTTATTGCCTATTTTTTAGTAAAATCGACGTTACAAATAAAAATTTAGATAGACTCAGAATTACGGCGATAAAGGCTATAGACCTCGTCCCAATGCGCCATAAGGACATCCACCAACTCGGGTTGGAACTGGGCGCCACGCTGCTTCAAGAATTCCTCACGAACCTTTTCTTCGGGCCAAGGCTGTTTGTAGCACCTAGGGCTAGAAAGAGCGTCCAAGACATCGGCAACAGAACATATACGGCCCGCCAACGGGATTTCCTCGCCCTTGATTCCAGCCGGATATCCCTTGCCATCCCAACGTTCATGATGCGAACGGGCAATTTCTGCGGCAAAGCGCAAAAGCTTACGTTTGGAGTTACGGAGCATGGTGTAGCCGATTTCGGAATGCGTCTTCATAATGGCATATTCGTCATCGGTAAATCGACCGGGCTTATTCAAGATTGCGTCAGGAATGCCGACCTTGCCCAGATCGTGCATCGGGGACGCAAGACGAATCTGCTCCACCTCGTCTTCGGGGAGGCCCAAAAACTTGGCAAGCATAAAAGAGATTTCAGCAACACGCTGAATATGGTCACCCGTTTCTTGGCTACGGTATTCAGAGACTTCACCCAGAATATGAATAATTTCACGTTGGGTCGCCTCGAGTTCCATGTTCAGCATGGCGGACTCAACGGTCTTTGCCGAATAGACAGCAGTAAGACTCAGGCGTTCCAAATCCTGAATAGAAAATACGGCAGCTTCACCCCGCTCGTTTTTTCCCTGCTTGTTGATCGCCTGAAACACACCCATCACATTACCCGAAGAATTCATGAGCGGCACCGTCATCACCGATGTCGTACGGTAATGGGTTTTCTCGTCGCTCCTACGGTCGAACCTCGGGTCTTGGTAGGCATCCTCAATCAGGAGCGGTTCACCCGTCCTTACAGAATAACCAACAAAGCCTGCATTACGTGGTATGCGGAGTTCACTCACGCCATGGGCCACCTTGGTCCACAGCACGCCGCTGTCTTCATCAACAAGCCACAACGAACAACGGTCTGCCGACACAATGGAACGTCCAAGATCGGCCATCAAGACCAGCAAGTTGTCCATCTTACGTTCTGCCGCAATTTTCGGCATATAAGAGAACAGCAGCTGCAGGATTTGCCTAGACTCCACTGCCTGTTTTTCGTCAATCCCCGTCATACATTGTAAAATCTAGATAAACTTTGCATTATTCTCAACATCGCTTGACAGAATTACATTAATTTTTCTATCCTTGGGAAACCCTGGAGGAATAGGCTAATTGGTAAGTCAGCGGTCTTGAAAACCGCCGCCGTAAGGCTTGGGGGTTCGAGTCCCTCTTCCTCCGCCCTCTTCCTCCGCTCAAAGCTCCCTAATGGGAGCTTTTTTATTTTCACCAACCGCCAACTAAACATCCCACTCCATTTGGCAATCCGCTACATAGTCCGCGACGGCTGATGCAGGTTCATCGTAAACCAGCGTGCAGACCTTCAACATCAGCGGAAAATCACGACCAAAAGCATCTAGGCACGCCCCCGTCGTAGCACCTGTCGTATAAACGTCATCCGTTACAATAACGGTCCCTCGACTAGGCAATTCCCTGGGGAGTACACTTACGAAAGCATCTGCAACGTTGCGTTCCCGTTCGCCTTTCGAAAGCTTGGTCTGCGACACTACAAATGTTTTTCTCTTAAGCCATCGGCACACACATCCGCCGGTCGCAACCGCCAATGCCGAAGCAATCTTTTCGGCCTGGTTATAGCCACGCTCTCTGAACCTCGCCCTATGAAGTGGAACCGGCACAAAATAAAGCGGCTTGGGTAGCAGCGAAAGTTCGGCCCCCAGCATGCCACTCACCACCCGAGAATGCTTCACCAGATAGCTCGCCATACCGGGAATTTCCTTGTACTTAAGGGCATGAATCAGACGCCGAGTCAACGGCCTCATCGGAAAAAGGCTATAAGCATCCGCCGTCGGACACCGACATTCTTCCGCCTCGCGGTCCAGTTCCCTGACACAATCAGGACAAAGCCACGGGTCCAATCTTTCTGACGCCTTTCCGCAGCCAAGACATTCCGCCCCAAACACAAACCGTTCCACATTTTCAATCCATCGCATATAGATTCCTTAGGGTGAAAATTTTCACCCCAATACTATACACGAACAAAAGCGGATAAAGTGGAAAAATCAGCCCTAAAATTTAACGGTCGAAACCTAGCGGCGACGAGCCTGATAACGCAAGCACAGCAAAAAGCCGACCAACACCATACAGGTAAGTGCAAACGATCCGCCATAAGAAAGGAACGGGAGCGGAAGTCCGGTCACAGGCATTAGACCAATCGTCATTGCGATATTCACCATAATGTGGAACAAGAAAATCGTAGAGGCTCCCATCACCATCAAGGTCACAAACGGGTCCGAGGACTGCTTACAAATGGAAGTGGCTCGCCAAAGGAAAAACGCATAAAGCGTAAGTACAAACGCACAGCCCACAAAGCCAAACTGTTCGCCAAGCACGCTAAAGATAAAGTCCGTATGTTCTTCGGGCAAGAAAGCAAGATTCGTCTGCGTTCCGTTTCCAAAGCCCTTTCCCGTAAGGCCCCCCGAGCCTATCGCCGTAAGCGACTGCAGCACCTGGTAACCGTCTCCAAGAGGGTCGCTCATCGGATCCAAAAAGGTATTCACGCGCTTTTGCTGATGCGGCTCCAGCATATTCCAAGCCATGCTACTGGCATAACCGGCCAAAATATTGGCAAACAGGATTATCCCCGAAAGCACCTTTGGCAAGCGTCTGCGCACTAGAGCAAAAACCACGGCACAAATCAAAAATCCCCACAGCACTTCAAAACCGATTGCCTGCGAATGCGAAAACAGCACCGAGAGCACAGGGCTTACAATCAAGAACATGTCGACAATCGTAAGCCCCGCAAAAAAGAAGCTCACCATGGTCACGGCAATGAACACCAGAGCCGTACTCAAGTCAGGCTGCTTAAGCACCAATGCGAACGGTACAATAAACAAGAAAAACGGAACCACAAAGGTCTTCATCTTGTGCAAACTAACAGGATGCTTCGAAAGCCAATAAGAAATCGTCAGCAGGTACGCAATCTTGGCAAACTCGGACGGCTGCAACTTGAATATTCCAAGGTCTATCCAGCGGCCTGCCCCCTTAACCACATCGCCTGCAAAAAAGAGCACCACACAAAGCAGCACTAGCGAAATGGCGTACAACGGGACAGCAGCCCGTTTTAGCCAATCAATGCGAACAAACACAAGGGCTCCAGCAAACACACAACCAAAAACAAAATAAATAATCTGCTTGAACCAGAACATCTCAAAAATAGAGATGTCTTCGGCAATCGTCGCCGAATACACAAGAGCCACACCGCAGCACATCAAGGCAAGCGTAAGCACAATAAACAGCCAGTCGAATTTAAGCGACTGATCTAGGAATCGTCCGGACCTCACTTTTCGCCCTCCTCTTCCTTTTCCTTATTTGCAAAATAGGCTTCCATCACCTTCTTTGCAATCGGACCCGACACGGCACCACCGCCGCCCGCCGCTTCCATAATCACAGCAACAGCAATTTCGGGATCATACAGAGGCGCAACCGCGGCATACCAGGCGTGCGTCTTTTCGCCCTTTTTCCATTCGCCAGAACCAGTCTTTGCACCCACGCGCACATTCGGGAGCGCGCCTCGTTTACCGGTACCTCCCGGATGATTCACCACCGAATCCATCGCCGCAAGCAAAATACGATGAGTATATTCCTTCATGTTACCGGGGCGAATAATCTCGGGTTCATAGCGGCGCACAACATTTCCCTGACTATCCCGCAGTTCCTTCATAAAGTGCGGCCTGTAAACGCCCTTTCCAGTCGCCAAAGACCCTATCAGGGTAGCCTGCTGCAAAGGCGTCACAATCTGCCCCTGTCCAATAGACAAATTCAGAATCAAGCCGCGAGCCCAACGCCAGCCCAGACGTTTGTTACGTTCATTGAACGAAGCCGAATCCGGCAACCAGCCCGCCTTTTCGCCGGGAATATCAATTCCAAGAGGTTTTTCGCCTAAGCCAAAGCGACGACCAAATTCATTGATTCGCGCCATGTCGATATCAAGCCCAGCCTGATAAAAGAATACATCGCAAGAAAGCCTAATTGCATTCACCACGTTTAGGTTGCCATGCGTTCCCCAGCATTTCTGATAGCGAGCACCGTACTGGTACCCACCCGTACAGGCCTTAGGGTAATACTTATTTTCTGTCAAGATTCCATTCTCAAGCCCAGCACCCGCCGTCACCAACTTAAAAATCGACGCCGGAGGATACGTTCCCGAAATAGCACGGTTGGTCAGCGGACGCATCGAATCCAAGGCCACATGAGCCCATCCCTTGTTGCGTTCACGCTTCTTGAGAGAGAATATATTAGGGTCCAAACGCGGAGAAGAAACCATTGCAAGTATTTCGCCGCTTCTTGGGTCAATCGCCACAAGGGCACCCTTCGCCGAATCAGGAATCGCGTCTTCTGCCACCTTCTGCAAACGCAAATCAATCGTCGATACCAACCGGAGTCCTGGCACCGGAGCAGTCCCCTCGACACCTTCGACAGAGCCCACTTCACGACCCGAGGCATTCACCTGCACAAGCTTCATGCCGTTCTTGCCACGGAATTCCTTATCGTAAAACTGTTCCAGTCCCTTTTGACCGATACGGTCCCCTTGAGAATACCCCTCATATTCAGGCAACTTGAGCTGCTCTTCCGAAATCTCGCTGGTGTATCCCAAGGCATGCGAGGCCAGTGTTCCGTAAGGATAATCGCGCCTCGATTCAATCACCGTCACAATGCCGGGCAATTCTTCGGAGTGCTCTTCAATAATTGCCACCTGTTCCGGCGAAGCATCTTCTAACAAGCGGATGGGGCGATTCTTAATCCAACGAGAACGTTGAAAAGCCGTATCCAGCGACAGGGAATCAAATAATCTTTCACCAGACGCTTCTCGAATACCAAGCAACCTGCTAAACAAAGTATCGCGATCCGCCTTTTTGCGAGGCATGGTCATCGAAACAAGCGCTATCTGGTAAGAAGGTCGGTTACGGACCAGAACTTCGCCATTACGGTCGTAAATATAGCCGCGTTCCGCGATCAGTTCCACCTTACGGATGCGGTTGTTTTCAGAACGTTGCAAGTTTTCGTCGTAATGAGTGTACTGCAGCGAAAAAAGCCTAGCCAAAAGGATTGCAAACAAAATTACAACCCCGGCCATGTAAATCAGTACATTCCAGTTCCTATTTTGCTGTACCTCGTTTTCAAAATCGCCCTTAGACATGCTTCTTCTTTTTCTTACCTAAATCTAGATAGAAGAATATTCCACCGATAAGCATCGTATAAAGACATTCGGGTAGGCTCTTGGTCAAGAAAAGATTGGTCACGACATCCTTGCTCAACCCCGTGACCGCAAAATATATCATGTCGCAAACAAAAAAGCCAAGGCCAAGCACACCAACCTTTGCAGGCAAGTTCAAAGACAAAAAACGCTCTTCAAGCTGTCCGACGGCAAAGCCCAAAATCGTCATCGAAATCGAATGGGCGCCCAACCATTCTACCGGAGCATACACATCCTGTGTAAAGCCCGCCCAAAAGCCCCAAAAACAGCCAGCGGCAGGGCCCCTTCTAATAGCGACGGTAACCACGAAAATAATAACCAGGTCTGGCCCCACATCAAAAAAGCGCAGCCAATCCACAACTGTCGCCTGCAAGGCAAAGACGATTACAAATAAAATAAAAACACCGAGCCACCTTAAATTACTCATCGAGCAGCTCCTTTACAATCCAGTCAGGTTCCTTTTCCATCACGAAGACTTCTTCGAGTATCGAAAATTCCTGAAAAGGATTCACGTCCATCTGGCACATCACATCCAAATCTGATTTACGAATTTCCTTAACCGTCCCCACAGGGATTCCCTTCGGGAAAATACCACCAAGTCCCGAAGTCACAAGGGTGTCTCCCGCATGGACGCCTGCATGCGTAGGAATCATAGCCGTCAAGCGACGACCATCCATCGATTCCAAAAAGCCCACCACCCGCGTGCGGCGGTCCATTACAGACAACTTAAGATTCGGATCTACTAGGAGTTGCACACGAGAATGGCTCGTCGTCGATTTAGAAATCTTTCCAACTAGGCCATTCATCGAGAACACAGGCATATTCTCTTTGACCCCGTGTTCCACGCCGCGGTTAATCACCATGGTTGTCAAAAAACGGCCCGGATTATGCCCCACGACGCGGGCCGTCACAATAGGATAGTCCCACTTGTCATCAAACCGAACCAGCGTATGCAGTCGGGCGAGTTCCTGAAGTCCTTCACGAGCATGGAACGTTTCTTGTCTAAGGCGTGCGTTTTCTTCTTTAAGTTGCTCGTTTTCTTGAGCAATCGACTTGTAATGCCCCATCGCCGACACAATCCGCTGTGCCGGGAAATAAAGCGACGAAAGCGCCGTAGAAACAACACTCTCGCGTATGGGCACCGGAGCCTGCCTCATCAGCAAGCCAAGCACCAAGAAAAAGACAAAGGCTACGATACCGTGCCTTTGCGTAAACAAGTCTACTATAAAACGATAAGCCCTAAGCATCGGCCCTAGTCAAACTAGTTCGAAGAGGCAATCAATACCGGGCGATATTTGTCCAGGTCTTCCAGAACGCGAGCGGCACCCTTACAAACGCAAATCAGGGCTTCATCAATCACGTTCACCGAAAGTCCCGTTTCTTTACGGATACGTTCATCAAAGCCACGCAACTGTGAACCACCACCCGTCATGATGATTCCCTTGTCATAGATATCGGCAGAGAGTTCCGGCGGAGTAATGCTCAGGGCCTGCTTCACGGCTTCGATAATTGCCGTTACAGGTTCGTTCAAGGCTTCACGGATTTCGGAGCTGTTGATTGTCATAGTGCGCGGCATACCGGCAATAAAGTCATGCCCCTTCACTTCCATGGTCAATTCTTCTTCAAGCGGACTTGCGGAACCAATCTGAATCTTAATCTGTTCGGCAGTGCTGTCACCCACGCAAAGGTTGTACATCGTACGCAGGTAACGGACAATCGCTTCGTCCATTTCATCACCACCCACGCGTACAGAAGCGTTACAGACAGTACCATTCAAGGCAATCACGGCAATGTCAGAAGTACCACCGCCAATATCCACAATCATGTTGCCCACGGGATCTTCGACAGGAATTCCCATACCAATTGCTGCAGCCATAGGTTCGTGCACCAGGTGAACTTCCTTGGCACCGGCCTGCTTGGCAGCGTCAATCACGGCGCGTTTTTCGACTTCGGTAATGCCAGAAGGCACACCAACGACCACACGAGGCTTCACCATCCAAAGCGGATACTTCTGCACACGCTTAATGAAGGTCTGCAAAAGGGTTTCGACCAGTTCAAAATCGGCAATCACGCCATCACGCATCGGGCGCACTGCGCGGCTTTCGCCAGGAGTACGGCCAAGCATTTTCTTTGCTTCGAATCCGATAGCAGAAACTCGGTTATTTTTGCTGTCCACCGCAATAACCGTAGGTTCGTTGATGACAATTCCCTGACCCGCCACATGAACAAGCGTATTCGCCGTGCCGAGATCAATACCGATATCGCAAGAAAATAGGCCGAACAAAATCCAATCCTTTTTTAAGATTCAACTTACGAAAAAAAATATAGTATTTCCGTTATTCCTTTAGCGAGTCCGCACCGAATTTCCATTCCTTCTTGTAGCGGTCCCAACCACGCGTATTTACATCGTAACGGTACTTGCGCTTTTCGTGCATGGCGATGTCTTTGTAGATAAAGAAATCCACTTCGGCATACGCCGCATAAATGCGAGCCTCGGCACCATCAAACAGCCTAAAGTCTTTTACACGGTAATACGGTGTATCGAGCAGCACGCCCTTGTCTTTTGAAGACTTTATGGTCTCGGCCACCATAAACTTCAAGTCATCCTGCAAATAGGATGTTAATTTGTTCTCAATGCGTTCCGTCGGTTCAGAACATCCCATAAGAATGGCGGCGAAAGACAATATTACAAGCAGGTATTTCATGACAGAGAATTTAGAAAATAGGCAACGCACTCAAAACACCGCCTTACCATACATTTTCATTCGATATAAAAAAGAAGACGCCCCTTTTGGAGGAGCGTCTTCGTATTCAAGTCCGAGCTACTTCGAATGAACTAGAACGAGTAGGTTGCATCGAGGCGAGAGAAGATACGGCCTTCACCCTGGAACGGGTTGCGGAAGAGCACGTCTTCGGCAACGGTCACGTCGATCTTCAAGCGTTCTTCGATGTTGATGCCGAAACCGAAACCAACGTGGTCATCGGCGGTGCCATCAGCAAGCGGATTGGTAGAGAAGAACGTACCGTCGTCCTTGCAAATGCCATACTGGCCAGCACTGTACTTGTTGTTGGAATTCACGTCGCAATCGGTGTAGAGGATAGCCTTCTGGCCACCCACGCGGATTACGAACCAATCCCACCAGATGTTACGTTCAATACCGAAGCTGATCTTGCCACCGATGTCGGAACGCTTGTCCCAATGAGGATCGTCTTCGTTGCGGGAATCATAAACCCAGCCAGCCTTGCTGTTATCATAGTACCAGTCATGAGCCTTCATCTGGTTCCAGATAAAGTCAGCGCCCAACCAGAAGAAGCCACGGTTCATGGCGATGTTGATACCCATGCCAGCCTGAGCATGCTTATCGTCAATGCCCGGAGCCTGAGCAAGCTTCATGGAGAGAGCCGGAACCAATTCACCATCGAGAGCTTCGAGAGTGAAGAAGGCGCGAGCCTTGGCGAGGAAAGTGAAGTCGCCATCATCAAAGAAGTTGTGATGATCCGGACCGTACTGGATACGAGCCAAACCGAAGGAGGCTTCGTAAGAGGTGCCGCTACCCATCTGGAAGTTCAAACCACCGTCAGCCTGAACGATAGAGGCATAAGCCTTGCTATTCGGCTGATAGGTACCACTTTCAGCATCCAGGTCGCCACCATCCTGATGAGCGATATAAATATGCAAGCCCCAGGCGTCGCCGCTAGAGAACGTACCGCCCAAGAAACCATCAAAGTTGGTCACCGTTTCGGGAACAGGAACGGCATCCTTTTCGCTAGACTTCACATACTGCGGCAAATACATGGCGAGGTCCGAATTGACACGGCCAAACAAGCCACCGATCGTGAACTTCGGATCAGGATTGTTGTCATCACCAAAAGAAATAGAGAAAATGCCACCGAACGTCGGGTGTTTCGGGTCAGAATTTTCACCAATAGCTGGATTGTTGTCCGTATAGGAACCAAAACCACCAATGAGGTAGTTAGAATAAAGGTTTGCGTTAGCCGGGTTATCAAAGATGCTCACATCATCCATGATGTAAGTCGTGTTCTTGCCCATAGATTCCACACGTGCAAAAGTTGCAAAGGCGGAACCAACACCAAGAATACCGAATGCGGCACCAAATGCGGCAGCTGTTCTTAAGTTCATTGGAAAACTCCTCTTGAAATTTCTGCTTTAAAGTTAGTTTAATTAAACGAAAATCGCAACAAAATTTTAAACAAAAAGCTTTTTTTATACACAAAAAAGAACCCCGGTCTAGTCGGGGATGACAAGGGAGCCTCGTTGTTCACAATATGAAAAAGGCCGGACTTGATAGTCCGGTCTTTTTTCAAGTTTTATCCGAATTATTCGGAGAAGGTGAACGGGATCGTAACAGTGGTGTTACCAGACTTCACCTTGCTGAACTTCCAGCGGCCCACAGCAGACTTGATTTCGCCATCAAATTCGCCGTAACCGGTCGTAGAAGAAGCAATAGAAATGCTGATGACTTCACCACCCGGAGCGATCGTGAACTTCAAGGTAACCTTACCCTGGAATCCCGGTTTCTTCTTCAGGAACTTGTTGTAGATGTGGCGCAGGCCAGGAGTACGCTGACGCACAACCTTCATGATGTCTGCAGCGGAACGAGATCCACCACCGGCACCCATGTCGATATCGCGTTCAGACGGAGTCTTGATGGAGCCCTTAGCCTTGGTAGCGATACCACCGCCACCACCGCCGAGAAGGCCTGCGAGACCGTCACCGATACCACCGGAACCGCCTTCAGCGTAACCTTCGTTAAAGCCACCATCAGCCTTACCGCGACGACCACCGAGAACGGTCTTACCCGTCGTCTGGAGGCCAGCCACGTCCTTCAGCACCTTGTCGATGTCCTTAGAGAACTTCTGGTTCTTCATAAGGTCGTAGGCACCTGCAGAGGCGTTCTTGGTCTGAGCAGTCAAAAGCTTAAGCACACCACGAGTCTGGGGAGCGTTGGGCTGACCCTTACCACGCGGCTTGCCACCACCACCAGCCTTCTTACGAGGCTTCTTGGGCTCTTCCTTCTTCTTCTCTTCCTTCTTCTCTTCCTTCTTTTCATCGATGGTCATAGAAGCAGTCAGATCAGCAGCGGCGGAGTCGTCGAACACGACTTCATCCACCACCTGTTCGTAGGCGGCAGCCCAAAGGCAGATAGCCAAAGCAACGACTAAAGAGATACCGGCGATAGCACCCATCTTCTTGTCGGATTCCGGCATCAGGGACGCTACTAACGGATCCATTGCGGGAGTATTCTTTTTAGCCATAGTTATTCCTCCCCGCCGTTCTTCTGCATCACGGCGAATGCAATGTGCGTATAGCCAGAGAAGCCACAGGTGGCCATGACCTTATACATTGCATCGTAAGGGATGTTCTTGTCGATCTGCACAATGATGTTACCGGCTTCGTCAGCAGGGAGACCCATCTTAAGGGCGTGTTCCTGTTCGGTTGCGCGGCGTTCCTTAAGAACGGAGTCCACCTTGGTCACAAGAAGATCTTCTTGCTTCAAGACGTCTTCGGTAGGAACGATCTTGGCATTATCGACCACAACGTAATTGTTATCGACCACGACCGTCAAAGCCACTTCCTTCGGCTGAACCTTAGAGGTAGAAACCGGAAGAATCAGGTTTTCGGCCTGGGTCAAAAGCTGACCTTCAGCGTCCAAGTTCTTGATCATGAACACCAGAATGATGGTCATCATGTCCATCATGGACGTCAAAGAGAAAGGTACGTCTTCGCTAAATTTACGAGTCTTTCTAGCCATGATTAACCTCCCAGCTTAGCAAGGTTGATCTTGCTGAAACCGGCTTCTTTAGCGCGGTCCATAAGTTGAATGATCTTATCGAACTGGGTGTCGTCGTTAGCAACGATGATGATGTTATCGACGTCTTCGAGGTCAATGAACTGCGTATGGATCTGAATCAGGTCCTTAGCAATCAAGTCGTAAGCAGACAGCGGGTAGATGATGTTCTTGGCAGCCACATCCGGTTTCAGCGTACGAGCCGAGTTCGGGTTGATGGTTGCAAGCACGGCACCTGCGCTCGGCTTCTTGAGCATCGGCGGCGGGGTCAGACCCATAGCGCCTTCGCCAGGAGCAGCGAGGAATGCGTTGTTGCCGTCCACATATGCGCTGTCAGGCACATTTTCGGACTGAGAAGAGTACACGGCCCAAATCACGCGGCCCGGGTCTTCTTCGGATTCCTTGTTGATAGCCCAAAGTTCGATGCTTTCGATTTCATAAAGATACTTTTCTTTATCCATCTCAGAGCCATCTTTGCACTTGGGGCCATGACCGCTTTCCACGGCCGACTTCACATCTTCCGGCGCATGCGTAATCAGCTGCGCATCGGACTTGCAACGGAACGTCCACATTTCCTTAAAGTAGACGTTAGGCTGGAAACCACCACGAGCACCGATCACCAGGTAATCACCAGTGATAGCGAGCGAGAGGTTCAGAGCCTGCTGGTCCGGTTCCGGAGGCGTATCGTTGTCCATATTCATCATGCTGCGTTCCGGCATGTTGATTTCAACGATAGCAAGCTTGGAGAAGGCGGTCATAGACAACAGCATAGGAATCAGGATTGTAAACAAGCCCATCGCCGGCAACAGGTCCGGTTCTTCAGGCTTTGCTGGTTTCTTAAGTTGTCTTGCCATGTTTTTATAACTCCGTTAAAATTATCTCTCTATCTTCGATTAAGCGAGGGAGTTGATAATCTTGAGGCCCTTTTCTTCCATTTCCTGGATGAGGCGTTCGGAGTTCATGTTGAGGAGACCCACGATGACCAGAAGAGGCACAGCGGAGAGAAGGCCGAGGAGCGTCGTACCCATAGCGATAGCAATACCGTCAGAAAGAGCCTTAGCACGTTCTGCAGCCGGTTTGTTAGCCACGGCGTCGAAGGTGAAGATCAGACCGTAAATCGTACCCATAAGTCCGAGCAACGTAGAGATGGAAGCCATCACCTGGATAATGCTGATATAACGAGTAAGACGGGGAGCTTCAGTCAGGAACACTGCGTCGCAAGCAGCAGACATGGTTTCGCGACCACCGTTACGGGCAGCAACGATTGCAGCCATCACGCGGGCGATCGGGAGCTTGGTTGCGTTGGCAAAGCTCAGGGCTTCGTCATAGCGCTGGGCGGAAATGTGGGTGCCGAACTTAGCCAAGAAATCCTTACGGCCCTTAGCGCTCTTTACCATGATGTAAATAATGCGTTCGATAGAGAAACCGAGGCCGATCAGGAACACCACGAGGATGATCCACATGAACTGCCAACCATCGGATTCGGGGCTGAAGGATTGAAGCATTTTAGACATTAGAGTACTCCTTTATTGAGTGTTTTGGTTTATTTTGAAAATTCTTTGTTCATATTTAATCTTTTTTAGAGCAAAATTGGAGATTCAAATGCGTAAAATCTTGTTTACTGCACGAAAAAAGCCATTTTTGCCCTAATAGAATAGGGGAACCCTATGAACTAGGTTCCCCGTAAAATTGTTTTTACCGCTACTTTTTCTTCTTCTTGGCCTTTTTCTTGGCCTTCGGAGCAGGAGCCGGAGCAGCTTCCGGTTCTTCGGCGGCTTCAGCAGGTGCATCCATAGAGGAATCGTCACCCATAGAAGAGGTCGTAGAAGAACCACCAGCGAGCTGCTTCTTCAAGTCAGCGAGTTCAGCCTTCAACTTTTCGTTTTCAGCCTTAGCATCCTTGATAATGTCGCGGTAGGTGTTGATCTGTTCTTCCGGAGTCATGACTTCAGACTTGGCGATCTGTTCCAAACGAGCCTTGGTCTTGAAGTAGGCCGGGTCAGAGAACAGCGTGGACGGGTCGAACTTTTCGATCTTGGTGTTCAAGGTCTCGTTGTTTTCGTCGAGGCTCTTGAGGAGTTCGAAGAGCTTTTCGGTCCACTGGTTTTCGATACCGTAGTGAGCGGCAGCCTTAATACCGGTTGCGCACTGCGGGATAGCCAGTTCCTTAGCACCGTTAGAACGGTTGGTCAATTCTTCACGGTAGGCTTCCAAGTCTTCGTGAACAGCTTCGATAGCGTCTTCCTTGGCCATGCCTTCGTATTCCACGTATTCCTTCACGATAGAAGCGGAGTCCGGCAGCGGAGAGTTTGCGAACGCGTCAGCCACTTCGACGAACACGGCGCAGCCCTGGTAGTACATTTCGATGTAGCCTTCTTCAGCTTCGATCACGTCCTGGTTGTAGAAGCCCTGGTCGCGAGCGAGGTCGATGTTCTTCTGGAAAATCGGACGAGCCTGTTCATAGTAGCTCGGGAGCTGCTGCACGATACCGATACGTTCAGCAAACTTTTCTTCTTCCTTCTTGCCGTTGAGTTCCTGTTCACGGATCTTGGCAGCCATGGTCACAAAGAGCATACCCATCTTGTTGGTGGCCTTGAAGGTCCAGCGTTCAGATGCGTAGGTAGCAGACTTCGAGTACTGGCTCATTGCCTTCTGCAGGATGTCCACCAACTGCTTGATGATCTTAGCCTTTTCCTTTTCCTTACCCTTCAGGACAATCGGGTCCATCTTGTGGTATTCGTATTCACCGAGGTAGAAGGCAGCTTCAGCCGGAACACCCGGATCGGCGTTCTTGATCTGCAGACCGTACTTGTCGTAGGCTTCGAGAGTCTTGCGGTAGTCCTCGACGGCCTTGTCTTCTTCCTTAAGTTCCATGTAGGCACGGGCAGCACCGATATAGGCAGCAATCAGCTTTTCCTTATCTTCCTGGCCGTAAGCCTTGATAAAGGTGTGATATTCCGTAGCGGCAAGATCCCACTTCTTAGCATTAGCATAAGCCATCGGGATGCTGAACGCGGCGTCAAGAGCGTAAGAGCTCTTCGGGTAGTCGCGAACGAGGTCCTTGGAGCAGCGAATAGCTTCGTCGGTCATCTTGGCTTCGTCGTAGCTCAAGCAGGCGCTGTACAAGTAACCCGGAGTACGTTCATCCTTCGGATAGCGCTTGTAGGCGATTTCGTAAGTCACAGCAGCAGACTTCTTGTCGGCGATGGTGTCGTAGACCTGAGCTGCAGAACCGATAGCCATGAAGGCCATGGAATCCTGCGGGAAGTTGTTCGTGATGAACAAGTAGGTCTGAGCAGCTTCGCGGTATTCCTGTTCGAAGTACTTCTGGTCACCCTTCTTGAGGTTAGCAGCCTTCTTGTGAGCGTCACCAGCACGGACAATACCCTTGATGGTGAGCGGAGACTTAGCATACTGCTTGGGGAGGATCATGAAGGTTTCTGCAGCCTTCGTGTAGTTCTGATTCTTTTCGTAAGCAGCACCAGCTTCGAACACGGCCTTGTCAGCAATGTCGATGAGCGGGTAACGCTTCACGAGAGCGAGGTAAGCTTCAGCACCCTTTTCGTACTGGCCCTGCTTAACAGACTGTTCGGCCATCTGGAAGAGCACGTAGGCAATAGCCTTTTCGATTTCCTTGGCCATGGAGTCGTTGCGAGTTTCCTTGACCTGAGTGTACTGCTTGTACAGCCATTCGAATTCGGTAAGGGATTCTTCGTAAGAGCCAGATTCCAAGAGAGACTGGGCAAGCATACGGCTGATGAGCAAGATGTACTGATGCTTGGGGAAGTCCTGCTTGAGCTTGCGGAGCACGCCCACAGCAACCTTGAACTGCTTGGCATCGTAATGAACGATAGCAGCGTTATAAGCAAGTTCTGCAGCTTCCTTGTTCTGACCGAACTTGGCCATGTACTTTTCAACCTGGGCAAAGTATGCCTTGGTTTCTTCGGACTTGTAAGCCTTGACAGCGTCGTCGCCATACTTGTTCTTCTTGGCGGCTTCGCGAGCCTGGTCCATCATGAGCACGGCGTTATAGGCAGCTTCTTCCTTCTTCAGGAGAGCTTCGGAACCCATCGGACGACGGCCATAACGGGTGGTGTCGGTATCGACAATCCAGTTGAACATCTTGGCAGCGTTAGCATACTGGGCCATTTCCTGATAGACGAGAGCCAAGTTGATGTGCACCTTGTATTCGTCCCAGGTCGGTTCCTTGGCATAACGCTTCAGGAATGCTTCGTAAGCCTTGATAGCTTCAGCATACTGCTTCTTACCGGCTTCGAGGTCGCCTTCCTTGGTAAGCTTAGCAGCGCGAGCATGGTGATACTGCGGAATGTCGAGCATAGCGCCGCGGATAGCGGTTTCGGCATTCTTCACCGATTCAGGATACTTCTGGTTTCTCTTGAACCAAGAGGAGTTGCGGTCATAGCGCTTCACCACCACATAACGGTGCTGCTGAGCTTCTTCGAACTTCTGCTGGACAATGAGAATTTCAATCATAGCAATGTCAGCAAGCGGAGCATCGATGTAATCGGGGTTGATTGCCATCAAGCGCTTGAAGGACTGCACAGCTTCTTCGTTACGGTCATGATCCTTGTTCTTCATACCGATACGGTAGTAGACAGAATCCTTGAACGGAACCTTCTTATCTTTCAAGAATGCTTCAGCTTCGGCAACACCACCACCTTCGAGGTCAGAGAAGGATGCAGCCATGAAGTCCATAGCTTCTGCGCGCAAGTCTGCAGGATATTTACCCTTGTCCGCGCCAATAATGTATTCATAGTACTTAACAGCAGCCGTTTCGTATTCGGCAATGTTGTAGTAAGATTCAGCCAAGTGATACATGGCGAGGGCAGCTTCCTTACCCGTAAGGGTTTCGAAACCAGTCACCTTCTTGTAAGCCTTGATTGCATCGCGGAACTTACGGTTCATGAAGTGGTATTCCGCAATACGGAGCCAAGCCTTCGGCACGAGACCGTTGTCCGGGAAGTTTTCAACAAGGCGCATACGAAGCTTGTAGGCCTTATCGTCTTCGCCACTGGCTTCCTGCACAGCGGCAGCCTGATAAATCACGACCGGAGTCTTGTCTTCTTTCGGATACTTGTCGATGTATTCGAGGAAGTAGCCCAAGGACTTCTGGTGATCAGCCTTGGGGAGCTGGTCGATGTTGGCGCACTTTGCCGGCTTGTTATCACGGTCGGCGCACCATGCGACATCTTCTTCGTACTGGGCGTTCTTATCGAGGAAGTGCTTTTCTTCGAGCTGGAACTGATAGTGGCCCAACTGCTGGAGAGCAGAGGCGCAACGCTTGTTCTGCTTACCCTTACAGTTATTGACCTGCTTTTCCCACTGGGCAATAGCGGCTTCCATGCCCTTTTCATCAAGGCCACCAGAACGGCATGCCTGTTCAGCCTGATTCTTCAACACCTTGTAGGAGTTGGCGCACTGGGTCTTTTCGGAACCCTTCGGCATCGCCTTACACTTGGCGGCCAGTTTTTTGGCTTCGTTGACTTTGTCTTTACAAGGATCTGCAGCAAATGATGTACCCACCAACGAGCAGACGATTGCACCAACAAGCAAAAGTTTTTTCATTTTTCTCTTTCCACCTATTAAAGATAAAAAAGGGGAAGACCTGGTTTCAAAAGCCAGGTCTATCTTTATTCATTGTTTATTCCAATTCGTCTAAGTCGTCATCCAGGGATTCAAGTTCCTGAGCGGCTTCGGAGTTAGCAGCGCCCTGACCCATCTTGGTCTTAACGGTTGCCAAGGTAAAGCCTGCGTCATCCAAGATACGCTTACGGTTGGATTCGAAACGGTCACTCTGGATAGCCTTCTGTGTGAAGGCCGCGTAATCTTCAATAGCCTGGTTAGCCTTGTCGAAGGTCGGCTGCAAAGCTTCGCGCTTGCTCTGCACACGAGGAGTCGGGAGCTGGCGAGCAAGGTCAAGAGCCTTGACCTGCACGGAGTCGAATTCGTCCTGCATGGCATCGTAAGCCTGACGGGCACTGTCGCGGGCAGCCACAGAGACCACCGGCTGTTCAGTACGCTTTTCAGCCTGTTCAAGAGACTTAACGGCGCGGTTGTAATCCTTCTTCATGAAGAAGCAGTAACCTTCAACCAGATAGGCTTCAGAAACCAGGAAGGATTCCGGAAGGTTCTTAATAATCCACTGAGCCGGCTTGATAGCTTCATCAGGCTTGTTCACCTTGAGGAAGGACCATGCAATACCGAGCATAGCTTCGTCGTACACCGGAGAACCGGGCTGCACCTGAGCGTACATCTGGGCGGCAGCAGAAATGTCAGCCTTTTCGCCAGAGAAGTAGAGGTGGCCGAGCTTCACCTTAGCAGCGTCCTGCAAGTCACGTTCAGACTGGTTGGACACCGGCTGTTCGGTAATGTCACGGAAGCAGTTTTCAGCTTCGTCGAACTTGCCGAGACGGCTGTAGGCGATACCCATGGTGTAACGAGCGTAGAAGTAGTTAGCGTTACCCGGAAGGATAGCGGCGAGCAGGTCAACAGATTCCTGATAGAGACCCTGTTCGAACTTGATCTGGCCGGCAACGTAGTCAGCGTCAGCCTTCACGTCGCTTTCACCAAACTTCTGGGCAATATTCTGATACTTGGACATAGCGTCGATGTACTTGCCTTCCTTATAGTCGATGTTCATCAACTGGAAGTGGTACTTGGCGCGCTGGTCACTCTGCGGATAGCGCTTGATAGCGTCTTCATACACGGCCTTAGCAGCCTTGTGCATACGGAGGTTTTCGAAGGACTTTGCCTTATAGAAGGCGGCCTGGTCCACAAGGTGGAATGCCGGGTACTTGGTCTGAACCTTACCGAAGGCGTATGCAGCTTCCAAGAACTGACGGTTCAAGTAGAGACGCATAGCGGCGCGGTAGTCGTTTTCAGGTTCGATCTTCAAACGACGATAACGTTCTTCACCGATTTTTTCTTCGCGAGTGTCACCGAAGCGGCTGGTGAGCTTGACAGCCCAGATAAAGCCACGGTTCTTCTTGGCGTAGAGGTCATCGTGAGACATTTCGAGGTCAAGAGCGAGGTAACGGAAGATGCTCACGTCCTTGACGTTCACCGTAGCACCAGCAACCGGGTAGCCTTCCTTTGTGAAGCGGAGGCGAACACCAAGGTGCGGAGAGAGGTAGTAGGTCAAGGTGAAGCTCATTTCGAGGTTAGCGCCATCACCACCTTCGGTCTTGGCGTGGAACACGTCGATGAGCGAGAATTCAGCCTTAGCTTCGAGCAGGCGGTTGAAACCGCGATAGAAGAGCGAGAAGTTCAGGTTAGAAGGAATGTTGTAGGCATCGGTACGGTCGCCACCAAAGAAGCCCGGAGCGACGAAGCCGTTCTTGTCTTCCATGCTGACACCCGGCTGAGCGATGTTCTGTAGAGCAACGCCAACCAACAGGTAGCCGTACTTAGAGGAGGCGAGCGGATTCCAGCTCACGCCCACGTCGGCACCGATAGTCACCTGCTTCACATCGTCGAACTGGTTGATGTAAAGGATGGAGAGGTCGATACCAAGAGCAACACACTGCATCAGGTTATAAGCATAACCGAGCAAGAAAGCGTATTCACCGTAGGACTTGCCACCATCGATAGAGGCACCGTTTTCGAAGAACGAGAAACCGAGAGTGTGCTTGTAATCCATCGGGAAGGTGACGCTCACGTATTCCTGGCTAGCTTCACCACTGATAGAACTAAAGAATGCTGCACTGAATTCCAACTGGTCCGTTTCGGCAATTCCAGCGGGGTTCACGTACATGGCCGTGTTGCCACCGAATTCTGCAAACCAGTCATTCTGCTGATATTTGTGCGGAGAATAAGTTGCTTCTGCAAACAAGGAAGTGCTGGCTACTGTGAGTCCAAGGACTGCTGTTTTAATAACACTAGTACGCATCACTTACTCCTTTACTTGATATCCGTGCGGATGAACTCGATACGACGGTTCTGAGCACGTCCTTCCGGGGTCTTATTGGAGGCAACGGGTTTCGTATCGCCCATACCCGTTGTGGTAATACGGCTTTCGTTGATGCCCTTTTCCACGAGGAAGTTCTTCACTGCGGCGGCACGGTCAGCAGAAAGCTGCATGTTCTTTTCTTTCTGGCCGACATTGTCCGTATGACCAACAATTTCAAACGTAGCTTCGGTGAAGGTTTCCATGATGTCGACAACCTTCATCAAGGAGATGTAGGAATCCTGCGTAATCGTAGCCTTACCGGATTCGAAGTTCACACCTTCCAACACAAAGACCTTCTTAGGCGGCTGCGGAACTTCATCCGGGCAACCATCGTCGTCCTTGTAGCTATTCAAAGTTTCCGGCTGTTCCGGGCAGAGGTCAACGCCCTTACAGACGTGAGCGAACTGAGAAAGCATACCCTTGGCTTCGACCCACGGGTCGCAAAGACCGTCGCGGTCGTTGTCGGCATCCGGGCAACCATCGTCATCCTGATAGCCGTCGAAGTCTTCGGCTTCTTCGGGGCAGTTGTCGAGGCCGGTGCAAACAGAAGCATACTTGTCAGACAAGCCTTCTTCGGAAACCCACGGATCGCAAAGGCCATCGCCATCGGAATCCGGATTACGAGTTTCTTCAACCACTTCTTCTTCCTTCACGATATCAGTCGTGGTAAGGCCGATGTCAGCCTTGCCCTTACCGCGCTTGAGCATCGGCGAGGTGGACTGGCAGTAGAAGTTCGGCTTCGAGAGAGAAGGATTCTGGAACTTCGGATCAAGAGAAACGTTCGTGCGGTTCACCTTGATGAACTGGTTGAACGGATAGTAGTTCTTGTAAATGTTGTTGTACTCCACCTTCGTCTGACCGGCAGCCGGGTCAGCAAACACACCGTAGTAGTGGTTTTCCATGAAGATGTTGTTACGAGCAATCACGTTCGTCGGGCCCTTAAGAGCAAGGCCAGAGTAGCCGTTGCGGAGCACGACGTTATGTTCGATAAAGGCATCAAGAGACTTAGCGCCCCAAGCGAGGATGCCGGACCAGCGGTTGCCGTACACCACGTTGTTGCGAAGATGCGGGAGCGAGATAAAGGCACCGATACCGGTGGCGTGGTTATCAAGCACGTAGCAATGGTGAATGTAAGGTGCAGCGTTTTCGCAAAGGATACCTTCAAGACCGTTCTTCACCGTGAAGTGCGACATTTCGGCGCCCGAAGTACCCATGACGGTCGGACCTCTGCGGCCACCATCGATAATGGTCGTAAGGGGATCCTCGCCCTTAAGTACAACACCCATGATAAGGGTGATGTTTTCATTATAAGTTCCGCGTTTGACAAGGATGGTATCCCCGGCGTCCGCATTACCGAGTGCGTCTGCAATCTTCTGATAGTCGCCAGGAACATTGATATTCTTTGCCATGGCGGTTCCAGAAAGAAGCATCGCCCCGGCCGTGATTAAGACCAGTTTCTTTAGGGTCATACTGCTACGTTCTCCAATCATAGAACACTTTGAAATTAAAACCTATGCACCCACCAAAATGACGAATGCAAAATTCAAATGGGAATATACCTTCAAAAACGGCTTTAGTCAAACGATTTTCGCAAAAAAAGCCTTTTTTCTTATGAAAATGTCGAAAAAACTGTTTCATCCGGGTATCGTAGTCCACTCAAGGTCAGTCGGCGGTAGCCGGTCCGCCCTTTTCTTCTTCCTTTTTGGCTCCTTGAATAGACACTCGGATCTCTTGGCAGGTCTTTTTGATGTCCTGCAAAACCTTGCGAGCACGTGTGCCGGCAGACTTGTTTCCGCGCTCAAACTTTTCGTATTCGCGCTTGAAGTTCTCGACTTCTTGTTCAAGATCATTTACTAAACTCATAAGCAAACTCCAAAAAAAGATATGCTGTATGGGAAAATAAATTAAAGTTCAAGCTAAAGACTTGTCATTTTGTAAAAAAATGTTCAAAATAGGCCTAAAATTGCCTTTTTTGCTAAAATTTAACACAATTTTAGCCCTTTACAAGCATCCAAAGGGACCTCAAAGACGCCCAGCCGCGTTCCCCGACCTCCTCAGAAAAGTCATTCACGAACATCTTTATATGGGCTTTCATGACCTCAGGATCATCAATTTGAGCCTTTTCGTCTATAAATTCCGTGACCATTTCGGAACGCGAATTTGCCACATGGAGGCTTTTTCGAATCTCTTTTTCAATCAGGGCAATCTTTTCAAAACCCAGGGAGCGGCGTGCAACCGCAATACCCAGGGGAATCGGGGTCCCCGTTTCCTGTTCCCAGAAGGCCCCCAAATCCTGCAACAAAAAAAGCCCATCCCGTTTCCACGTAAAACGGTGTTCGTGAATCACGACCCCCTGCGGGGCATTTTTAGCACGCAAAGAGCGATAAACTTCATCAAACAGGGCATAATTAACCGACAAGGGGCTTTTTTGCGTCTTGGAATGCCAAAAACGGTACAAAAGGGCTGCCGTCGTCTCGGAACCAGGGAGCGTTACCGAAAGCGAGGGATCAAAATCTTGAGACACCGAAGACAGCAGCAACGGTCCACAGCCATAGCCAATAGCGCCACCGCAACCAAGACATACGTAATCCGACTCTATTTTGGGGTAAACCTGAGCGCTCACCTTGGCGACATCCAGTTCGCCACGAGAAACCATCTCGTTGAGCGTCTGCACATCAGCAAAATGGACATCCCATTCAAAAGGGGAATTTTCGAGGCCATGGATAAGGGCTTCGTAAATGTAGGTGTCGTTAGGACAGGTGGAAATACCGAGAGAAAGACGCATAGAAATTTGAGAAAGCAGAATTTTGTTGGTAGAACTTAGATTTTTTCAGGAAAAACCGCATTGCGGAGGGCAGCAAGGGCTTCGTGGAATTTCCAAGATTCACGGTCACGCGTCGTAGCCATGTTGCTTACAGCGCGAATTTCGAAAACGGGCATATTATGGGCCATGCAGGCCGATATTCCCGCAGCGCCTTCCATGTTTTCGATATCCGCATTAAACATCCTAGAACGCAAAAGACCTAGTTCCTCGGTACCTGTGCAGCAATTTACCGTGAGTCCCGTTACCGATTTCAATTTTTGCAAGTGTTCAGGAGCGTGCTCCACCGCTGTTGCGCGAACGGAACTTGGAAACGGAAAAAAGGAGCCATCCTTTTCTTGGTACCCCATGTCCCCTACGCTTTCAGAATCGACGCGCACAACATCAAGAACGTTGATTCCACGGCCCGGATAGGCACCGCAAACGCCAAGAATATACACCGAAGAAATTTGAATATTCTGAAGCTTTGCCGAAGCAAGCAAATAAGTCAGGTTCGTCGCAAAATTGAGGATACCAAGCCCCAGAACGCAGGCATAGCCACGATTTTGCGAGAGTTTAATTAATTTATCTGTACCAACATCATCAGCAGAGTCGGCATATTCAGGAAAAAAAGAGGCGAATTCCACCGGCGTCGCAAAAGCAAACAAATCATTCTTGTCGGGGAACGCCATACCGTCTACTCCAGTTTTTCAACAGCGTCGGCCATGGATGCTTCTAGCTCGGCAACGCGTTCCACTTTGAGATTGCAGGGGCGGTCGACTTCGCAACGAGCCGTCGCGACAGCGGTCGCCTTGACGAGACACTGTTCAAATTCCATTCCCTGACTGTCGGCAAAGAGCCAACCGGCAAAGAAAGAGTCTCCCGCACCGATACGGTTGTTCACCTGGATTTGCGGGGGTTGTATCTGCACCCCCTGGAACTTCTTTTCGACCAGGCGGAAGGCACGAACCGGGGAATCCTCGTCGGTGACCACCAGGTTCTTGATTGGGAGGCGTTCCAGCACGGCGGTCGCTGTCATTTTCCAGAACTGCGGACTCGATAGCACTATGGGGAGACCGAGGCGAGTGAGCAACTTGCAGTACTCCTGCATATTGATCTTGAGAAGCTCGACGCCCTTTTCAAGCCAGCCGTCAATGCCTTCGATGGCGTCGACGTAGATCTTTTTACCCGTGAAATCCAGGTCGTTCAACAGCGACAGATTGAAGCCTTGGGGGAATGTTCCGCACAAAGCGACACTCTGCGTCGTACTCCAGTAATCGTTGAGCGTCTGGATAAAGTCCTCGTTCTCGAAATCGGAAAGGACCGGCGAAGGCTCGATGAGTTCGGTAGACTCCCCCTCGCTCACGACGGTCGTGCAAATGCGCGTAGGTTCCTTGATCCACACGGGCGCCTGCTGGATTCCGTAAGCGGAAATCTCATCGAAAATACGCGAACCGTGTTCGGAGCCCAGGAAATGCATCATGAGAGGCGTCCCGCCCAAAAGACGGAGCACCAGGCCACAGTTGATTCCCTTGCCGGAACCGTACTCTTCGACCTTCTTGATGCGATGCACCTCGCCCGGCGTAAACTTGTCCACGTAGAACAGGCGCTGCCAGGCGGGATTGAGCCCGAGAATCAGGATTTCCTGCGACATGGGTTGCCTAGAAATTCACCTTGAAGAACTTGCGCTTGCCCACCTGGACGACCAGGTTATCGCCGCCCTTAATTTCGATCTGAGCCTGCGGATCGGCGAGCTTTTCGCCACCAATCTTCACGCCACCGTTCTGCACCATGCGGCGAGCTTCGCCCTTAGAGGCAAAAGCCTTGATTTCAACGAGCAGGTCCAGGGCACCGTAGGTGCCGGCCGCCACGCTGCATTCAGCAGCATCGCTCGGAATGGCATTACCGCTGTGGATTTCGCGTTCCTTGGCAGCGGCGGCCTCGGCGGCTTCTGCGCCGTAGTACTGCGTCACGATGTCGATGGCGAGACGGTGCTTTGCGTCGTTCGGGTTCATCTTGCCCGCGGCGATGTCGGCCATCATCTGCTTGATTTCTGCAAGCGGGATGTTGGTCAAAAGTTCAAACCAGTTCTCGACGATGCTGTCGGCGAGGCTGTAAATCTTGTGGTACATCACGTCGGCGGGCTCGTTGAGGCCCACGTAGTTACCGATGGACTTGGACATCTTGACCTTGCCGTCGGTACCAAGAAGAATGGGCATGAAGAGGCCAATCTGCGGTTCCATGCCTTCAAAAAGCTGGAGGTCGCGACCGCGAAGCACGTTAAACTTCTGATCGGTACCGCCGAGTTCCACATCACTCTTGATAGCAACGGAATCGTAGCCCTGCATCATCGGGTACATGAACTCGTGCAGGCTGATCGGCGTGTTTGCTGTGTAGCGGTTGTGGAAGTCTTCGCGTTCAAGCATCTGGGCTACAGTAAACTGACCCATGAGTTCGGTCACCTTGCTGAACGGGAGCTTAGAGAACCATTCGCCGTTGTAGTGGATTTCGACCTGGTCGCGGCGAACCACCTTAAAGAACTGTTCCTGGTATTCCTTAGCGTTTTCGAGCACCTGTTCGTGAGAAAGACGCGGACGAGCCTTGTTACGGCCGCTGGGGTCGCCAATCTGAGCCGTGTAATCGCCCACGATAAGCACGACAGTATGTCCCAGATCCTGGAATTGGCGGAGCTTGCGCATCACGACGGTATGACCGAAATGAACATCCGGAGCAGTCGGGTCCACACCCATCTTAATACGGAGAGGAACACCGGTATCATAAGACTTCTGGAGTTTCTTTTCGAGTTCATCTTGCGGCACAACATCAATAACACCGCGCATCAAAATATCAAGCTGTTCTTTTACAGGACGGAATTGCATGATTAATCCTTATTGTTTTACACGATAAATATAGAAAAGTAGCCCTTCCTGTTTTTTACATATGTTATATTTGCGGGGCAAAACTCACAAAAAGGAGAACAAACATGAAAAAGATTATTTTGGCCCTGCTGGCAACAGCAGCAATGGCTATGGCAGAATCCCACACCCACGACGGTTTCTTTTTAAACCTAGCCCTGGGTTTTGGATACGGCAGCTTTGAAGATAACTACACCAGCGTCTACAACGGCAAGAACCGCCTAGAATCATCGGGCACTTCGACCGAATTTGACTTCAAAATCGGCGGAAGCGTTGTTCATAACGTGGCCCTGCACTTTTCTGCTTTGGGCGTAGGATTTTTCAACGACATCGACATATATAAAGAAGGACAATTCAACAAAAGCGTTTCTCCTGAATCGTTCAATCTTTCGCTTGTTGGTGGCGGCGTAACTGCATATATTCCCGCTGTTGATGGACTTTTCGTGAGTGCAAGTATTGGTGCCACTCAATACTCCCTTACCCTTAGCAATGGCCTGTTTACTTACGAAGCAGCTTCTGTAGCGGGCTTCGGTTTTGCGATTCAAGCCGGTAAGGAATGGTGGGTAAGCGACAACTGGGGCCTTGGCCTTAGCGTTTCTTACATTCACGGCAACAGTGAAGACAGCAACAACCTTCAAAAAGAAGACATGCACTCGAACAGCTTCAACGTCATGTTCTCGGCGACGTTCAACTAATCCAACTTTAGATTATTTTCCGAAACCAGCGAGGTCTATGCCGAGCTGGTTTATTTTGTATGTAAGGATACGCGGAGTCGTCGAAAGACTACGCGCGGCAGCAGCGACCTTACCTTTAGAACTCTTGAGGGCGTCGCAGATGATGTCTTTTTCGTAAGCTTCGACCATACGCTTTAAGTTGCCGTTCACGGGAGTGCCGCTGGTTTCGGCGGTTTGCAGCGTGGTCGGGAAATGGTGCGGGTAGATAACGTCTTCATCAGCCACAAGTACTGCACGCTCGATTCCGTTTTCAAGTTCACGGACATTTCCGGGCCACGGATAACTCATGAGCATATTGATAGTGGTACGCGCGAGACGGCGGACATTTTTGCCCACGATACGGCAATAATGTTCAACAAAATGGTCCGCCAAAAGCACAATGTCCGTTTTACGATTACGCAGCGGCGGCACATAAATCGGAAAGATATGCAGCTGGTAGTAGAGGTCTTCGCGGAAGGTTCCCTCTTCGACCATCTGCTGAAGGTTCTTGGTGGTGGCCGCAATCACGCGGACATTCACCTTTTTAGAAATGCGGGCGCCAATACGTTCGACTTCACCGTTCTGCAAAAGTCGCAAGAGCTTTACCTGAAGGTTCGGCGAAAGTTCGCCGACTTCGTCAAGGAAGAGTGTACCACCCTCGGCCTGTTCTACGCGTCCCGGCGTCTCAGCAAACACACCGACAAGCGCTCCGCGCACACTGCCGAACAGCTCGCGATCCAGCACCGATTCTGGCATCGAGGCGCAATGAACGCGGACGAACGGGCCCATGTTGCGTTCGGAGCGGTAGTGGATAGCTTCTGCAACGAGCCCCTTGCCCGTACCCACTTCACCCACGATAAGCGCGGGTAGGGGGCTTTTAGACACCTGGTCAATCTGCGCATACACACGTTGCATTTCACTAGAGCGACCGATGATGTTGTCGGGCTGGAAACGGTCCTTGAGTTCCAAGGTCAGTCGTTCGTTTTCGGCCTTTAAAAGTTCGTTCTCTTCGCGGGCCTCACGACGAAGCTTTACCGCAGCAGCAAGCATCTGCGCGATAATTTCTAACAAACGAAGTTTTTCGGGAAGTTCGTCTTCGACCGGATTCTGGACGTCGGCACTGAAGGCGCCAATCACCTGGTGTTCCATAATCACGGGCACGCAAAGGAAGGCCTTATCTTCGGTCTTACCACGCCCCGTGCGGTCCAAAAAGTCAGGATCTTTCGCAACGGAAGGAATAATAATGGGCTTACCGGTTTCCACCACACGGCCAGTAATACCTTCGCCCACTTTATAGCGGCCCTTGCGCGCCTGACGGCTCGAAAGGCCTTCCGCAATTTCAATGGAAATTTCGCCGGTATGGCGATTGTACAAGGTGAGAGTCGCATGCTCCACGCCCATCGTGGATTCCACCACTTCCAAAATCGGATGCGCGACACTCTCAAAATCGAGCGTCTGGTTTAAAATGGAGCTGATCTTGTAGAGCAGCTCCAGTTCAAGGATTTTGGATTGCGAGGTGGGCATGTCGGCCTACCTTATAGTCTATTACTTGAGAGCTTCCTGCACGAGAGCAGAAGCGCGCTTGGCGTCGAAACGGCCCTTGACCTTCGGGGAAAGTTCCTTCATGATCTTGCCCATGTCTTTGGGGCTAGATGCGCCAGTCGCGGCCTTGATTTCGGCAATGAGGGCCTTGACTTCGTCTTCGGTCATCTCGGCCGGCATGTACTTGCGGTACAGAGCGATGATTGCTTCTTCGGCCGGAATCTTATCCATGAAGCCACCCTTCGTGAGGATATCGATAGCTTCCTGCTTCTGCTTGACGCTACGGGCAAGAACGTCGACGCACATTTCGTCGGTGATGGTTTCTTCGATCTGGGCCGGAGTGGCACCACTCTTCATGGCTTCGTTCTTGATGTCGGAATGGAGGGTACGGAGCGTTCCGAGAGTTTCGGAATCGTGCGCCTTCATAGCGGCCTTGATATCGTCCTTAATCTTAGTCAGCAATGCACTGCTCATATTTTACCCTTGGCGGATTACGCCCCGCTCCCGGCACATAGGTTAAACCTCTAGAAACACGCAACGAGCCACCGGTCCTAGACCGACGACTCATTACAGAAAACAAAGTTAGAAACGATGCCCTAGGAAACCTTTAGGCAGCCGCTACTGCGAACCGGCTATGCCGGACACAGACTAGTAGAGGCGCTTGCGGTTCTGGTCAGCGATTTCTTTCAAGCGCTTGCGACGGGCGGCAGTTTCGATGCGCTTCTTTTCTTCAGAAGGCTTTTCGAAGCGCTGACGCTTCTTGACATCGGAAATGATGCCGTTCTTTTCGCAAGACTTGGTGAAACGCTTGAGAGCGCGTTCGAAAGGTTCGTTGGACTTAACAATTACGCCGATCACGATTATCCTTTGGTTAAATTAGAAATTCGTTTTTGGATAGCCAAATATATGATAGCCAAATATATTTATTTGCACGGATTTCGTCAAGGGTTTATAAAAAAACGTATTTAGGGGCTTTTTTTGATTATTTTTTACATTATAACTTGCGGAATATCAAAGACTTATGTATATTTTTATTACAAAGGATCCCATTTGTATTGATTTTTTTCGAAAAAAGTGGAGAATTGGATGAAAAAAGCAATCTTATCACTCGCCGCCATCTCGCTCGCAAGCTCCCTGCTTGTAGCATGCAATGACGAAGAAGAACTCGTCCCGAAGATGGAACCGGCAAAGCCTGCCGCTCAGGCACCCGCACCCAAGGTTGAAGAACAGCCCAAGGCCGAAGAACCGGAGCTCGTTCCCATCCAGTCTCTTTCCGACACTAAAGACGCCAAGGCCGAAGAACCCGCCAAGGCAGAAGCAGCCTCGGCTCCGGCAGGCAGCGTCCAGCCCCTTGAAAAAGGTGACTTCGTCATTCAGGTCAGCATCCAGGCTTCTAAAAAGGCTGCCGACGGAATCGTAAAGAAACTCGCCGAAAGCAACATCAAGGCATACGTCGCCGAAGTGGAAAACCCGGGCGAACTCGAGGGTACCTACTACCGTATCCGCGTCGGCTACTTTGACAGCAATGTCAACGCCCAGGCTTACGGCAAACAGGTTCTTTCTCCGTTGAACTACGCTTGGTGGGTCGACATGAGCAAGAACGATGACGTGGGCAACCCGGGTGGAGACGAAGATTACTCCAACTACTCCAACAATTCTTATTCTGAGCCGGCTCCCGCACAGGAACCTGCTCCGGCACCGGCACCAGAACCGACTCCCGAACCGGAACCCACCCCAGCCCCTGCTCCGGCTCCTGAGCCTGCCCCAGCTCCGGCTCCAGCGCCCGCTCCTGCACCAGCCCCTGCTCCGGCACCGGCTCCTGCACCAGAACCGGCTCCAGCGCCTGCTCCCGCTCCGGCTCCTGCACCGGAACCCGCTCCAGCACAGGCCCCGGCAGCACCTGCAGCCGACAGCTTTGACGACTGGGAATAATCCAACTCCACAGATTTTTAAGAAAGGGACCTATACAGGTTCCTTTCTTTTTTGCAAGGATTTCCTTTTTCTTCGATTTTTGATTAAATTAATATCATAAACTCAATCATGGCGGTTTGACGATGGACACCTCTATCTTAGATAAGGCAATTGTTTTTGCAGTCAAGGCACACCAGGGTGCCGAGCGCAAAGGCAAAGGCTACCCCTACATAGTTCACCCGATGGAAGCTGTATCCATCGCCGCAACCATGACGAACGACCAGGAACTTTTGGCCGCGGCGGCGCTGCACGACACCGTCGAAGATACTGAAGTAACGCTCAAGGACATCGAGCGAGAATTCGGCAAGCGTATCGCGGGGCTCGTCGAGGCAGAATCGGATATTGTATTCGAAGGGAAAAGCCGTCAGGATAGCTGGCGGCTCCGCAAGGAAGAAGCGATCGAGCGACTGTCTTCGGCATCGAACGAGGTCAAGATAGTCGCACTCGCAGACAAACTAAGCAACATTCGCGCCATCTACCGCGACTACCAGGCTATAGGCGACAAGGTATGGGACTTGTTCTGCGTCAAGGACGCCGCCTCGCACGAATGGCACTTTCGCGGGCTCGCCCGGGCGCTAGCAAACCTCAAGGGCACCTTCGCCTACGACGAGTTCATAGAGACTATCGACAAAGTGTTTTAAAAGAAAGTCCCCGGCATCGCTGCCGAGGACTTGTTGCTTATCAAGGTTTAAATTCTGTTTTTAGTTTGCCGGGGGCGGAGGTGGCGGGTTGCCGTGATCATGACCTCCATGAGGACCGTGTTCACCGTGCGGGCCAGGACCTTTGGGTCCGTTCTTCATACGCTCCTTAAAGTTCTTCATCTGTTCTTTATGGAAGGCGTTGAACTTTTCGAGCTGTTCGGCCGTCAGGATTTTGCCAAGTGCGGCCATCCCGTTAATGCGGTGTTCCAGCAAAGCCTTGTCTGCTTCAAGTACTTTTGCCTTGGCGGCGTCAATGCTTGCAGCATCCCTGCTTTCAAGAGCTTCGCCCAAAGCCTTTTCGGCTTCGTGCTTTTGCTTGCGGAGTTCCTTGAAAATGGAATCGCCCTTCATGCGGCTATCTTCAATCGCAGCCTTCTGTTCCGGCGTCACCTGCAGCAAAGAATCAATGACTTCGAAGTTCGGGCCTTTAAATTTCGGTCCCTTGTTAAAGTCACCACGCGGACCTTCATGCGGTCCCTTATGGCCATGCTTGGCGCAGTTCGGGCAATGGCAGGGTTGTCCGTTCTTTTCGCAAGAACAGGGAAGGCCCTTGGTGCAGTCGCAAGGAGCGTTCATGGCACTGTGTTCGCAGGGGGCACCTTTTTTGCAGCAGGACATGCCCATGCCGCTACAGCAACAGCCGCCTTTGAGTGTTCCCAGGAAAAATCCCAGGGCGAGGGCAAGAATCGCAATGCTTGCCGCAAAGAGTTTGTTTCCGTTCATAGAGTTACTCCTTAATTAAATAGTTAAAGCCGACCGTTTCTTCCAGAGTTTCGAATTCATCACTCGTCGAGTTTCCGAGGCTAGAATACCAGCTCAAGACTTCGGACGGAGCAGAATTGTTAATCGAAACATATTCGGTCGAAACAGAATTTTCTTGTTCGATATCGCTTGTGAAAGAGGGCAAAAGCGCAGTCAGGCTCACCAGCACAAAGCTTGCAGCCAGAGGAATTGCGCTATACCAGCTCTTGATCGAGACAATTTTATTTTTGGAGGATTCTGCATTTTCGGCATCAAGCCTCGCACAGACTTTGCTCCACGAGTCAGCCCGGGGAGTGAGCCGCTCCATTTTCGAGAAGTCAATTTTAGTAGACATGGTTAAGCTCCTTTTTTAAAGTTTGTCTTGCGTTCGTTCAGGTAGTTGCGAACAAAATTTCTTGCGCGGCTGAGGCGCGCCTTGACGGTTCCTTCGGGCATCTTATAGATTTCTGCCAGATCCTTCACGTCCAAGTCTTCGGCGTCCTTGAGCCAGAGCATGCTTCGCGTTTCAGCATTGAGCGCGTTCAGTCCCATTTCTAGAAGCTCTGGGTCAAAATTTTCATTTACCTCGTCATCTTTCCCGAGAGCCTCTTCCACAATAACGTCCAAGTGTTCTTCTTCGAGTTCACGATGCCGTTTATCACCGCGCAACTTCATCAGACAAGCATTGACCGTAAGCCTGTAAAGCCACGTAGAAATTGCCGACTGGCCCCTAAAACCCTGCACCGCCTTGGGAACCTGCACAAAAACATCCATCAATATGTCTTCTGCCTGGTCGCGGTCCTTCAACATGCGGTACGCCAGATTCAGCACATGGCCGCTATGGGATTCCCACAGCATCGCGAGCGCTTCGCGGCTACCTTCTAGCAGGTGTTGAAGTATCACTTTTTCGTCCATTGTACCCTTTAGATGCACCAAAAGTTGCATCGGTTGCATTTTTCTAGAAAAAAAATAGGAAAATATGCAACCTTTTTACCTGTTTTTTAAATGAAATCCAATTTGCGCCGCCGTTGTAAAAACTATATGATATTCCATTCTAGTTTTTTTGAGAGGGTCGAAAATCACACAAACCAAACCCAAGCTAATTTCTATATTTATCATAGATGTTCAAGATTTTGCTAGACAAGTTGAAAGAAGCTTTCGGCTCGGTTTTACCGGTGACGCTGATTGTGCTTGCAGTGTCGCTTACGCCACTGGTTACACTTTCGTTCAAACAACTGGTTGTTTTTTCGACTTGCGCCATCTTTTTGATTGGCGGCATCGGGCTTTTTAACCTGGGCGCCGACCTCGCCATGACCCCGATGGGTGAACACGTGGGGGCGGGCCTTACTAAATCTAGACGTTTGCAGTTGCTCGCTTCGGTATGCTTTGTGATGGGCGTACTCATTACGGTTGCAGAGCCCGACCTTTCGGTGCTTGCCGAACAGGTAAGGAATGCCGTCGAGCCGACACTCCTGATTGCAACGATTGGTATTGGCGTAGGTGGATTTTTGGTCCTTTCTGTTGTAAAGATTGTCTTTAAACGCGACCTTTCGACGATTATCATTTTCTTTTACATGTTACTGTTCATGCTCGGCATGCTCATGGTCACTTTTGACAAGGACATGTTCGTGCCGCTTGCCTTTGATTCGGGTGGCGTGACGACGGGCCCCATCACGGTGCCGTTTATCATGGCGCTTGGTGTGGGTGTAGCGGGAGCCATTGGCGGCAAGAACGCAAACGAGAACAGTTTCGGCCTGATTGCGCTTTGCTCGGTGGGACCAATTATCGCGCTCATGGGGCTCGTGATTTTTTCGAAGGGCGATTTAACTTACCATCTTTCGGAATCGGCCTATTCGATTGACGCAAGCCTCGGCATGAATTTTTTGCCGACTATTCTCTCGGTAGCAAAGGAAGTGCTTATTGCTCTCGGCCTAATCGTCATTTTCTTTATGCTATTGCAGATTACGGTCCTTAGGCTTTCTTGGTCCAAGCTTATCCCCATGGCATTCGGCATTGTGTACACATTCGTTGGCCTCGTGGTATTCTTGACGGCGGTCGCTGTCGGATTTATGCCGGTTGGATTTGAGCTAGGCAAGCAGCTGGGAGCGATGCCCAAAGCCCTCGTGGTGGCGGGTTTTGTGCTCGGCATGGTGGTTGTGCTTGCAGAACCGGCGGTCCACGTTTTGAACAAACAGGTCGAAGAAATTACCGGCGGACTTGTCACCAAGCGTTCTATGCTGATAGCCCTTTCTGTAGGCGTTGGCATTTCGATTGGACTTTCGATGATTCGCATTATCGTCGGTTTCCCGATTATTTACTACCTAATTCCAGGTTACGTTATTTCGCTCGGACTTTCGTTCTTTGTTCCCAAGCTTTATACCGCAATTGCCTTTGACTCGGGTGGTGTTGCAAGCGGTCCGCTGACATCGAGCTTTATTCTGCCTCTTGCAATTGGCGCCTGCGCCGGAGTACACGACGGCGGAGATTCCATTTTGAATTACGCATTTGGGATTGTCGCGATGGTGGCAATGACGCCCCTTATTACGATTCAAGTTCTTGGTTTTAGGGCAACGGTTTCGACGGTACTGCGCAACCGCATGATGATGCGCCGTATCCAGGATGCCGACGACGAACAAATTATCGATTTTATGTAAGGGCGCCATGGAACAGGATAAAAGAAACAAGAGTAAATCCCCGCGAGCTAACGCCCGCGCCAAGATTTCGATGAACCGCCTCAAAATATTGATTACGGTGGTGAGCCGTGCGAAGGCGGACTTTTACATGGACCATATTCAGTCCTTTGGCGTAAACATGCAGATGGTGCTGTTTGGCCAAGGAACCGCCCCGCGTGAAATTGCGACGGCAATGGGCCTCGCAGATTCTGACCGAGCCGTAATCATCAGCATCATCGGAGAAAACCAGCTGCAGGCAGCCCTCGAAAGCCTTGCCGAAAAGTTCAACACGATTGTAGGCGGCAAGGGTATTGCCTACACCATCCCCATGGCAAGCATTATCGGCAAGTCCATCTTTAACTTTTTAAGTGACAACCGCGACGCGGTACGGAGAAACGAAAAATGAGCGGATTCAATCACGAAGTCATCTTTTGCATTGTGAATACCGGATTCTCTGAAACCGTGATGGAAGCGGCGAAGGATGCCGGTGCACGCGGCGGCACTATCCTGAACGCCCGTGGTACGGCGAACAAGGAAGCCGAGTCGTTTTTTCATATCGCGATTCAGCCCGAAAAAGAAATCGTGATGATTTTGGTGGACGCCAAGATCAAGGATGCCGTTTTGCATGCCCTTTACCAGAAGGCTGGGCTTGACACTATGGGCCAGGGAATCGCCTTTTCGCTCCCGGTGGACAACGTGGTAGGCCTCACTCCGTGGAAGGCCGAAATCAAGGCAGCCGAGGCTGCGGCCGAAAAAGCAGCGGAAAAAGCCGAAGCAGCTGTCGAAAACGCCGAAAAGAAGTAAAAAGCGCATTTATTCAAATTGGCAAAGGCTCGCATTAGCGGGCCTTTTTATATACGACCAAACTAAAAACCGTTTACTTTATACTGTCAACTTCTTACTATAATTAAGATATGAATATCCTAGTCTATTTCCTGTTTGCCCTGTCCGGGTTTGCGGGCCTAATTTACGAAGGCTCGTGGGCGCGATACCTTAAACTTTTCCTGGGGCATTCCAGCTACGGCCAAGTGCTTACGCTCTGCATTTACATGGGCGGCCTTGCCATCGGTAGCTTTGTGGCTGGCAAGATGGTCGAGAAAACCAAGCGCCCTCTCTTGGGGTACGGCTTGGTGGAACTGGCAATCGGTATAGGCGGAGTCGCCTACCATCCGCTTTACCTGTGGCTCACGGGGATTTTCTACGATTCAGAATGGACGGCTTCGCTCACGCCGCGTGGCGCGGAAATTGCGAAGGTCGTCTTGGCGACTGGTTCTACGCTCCCGATCGCGATTGCAGTCGGCATGACGTTCCCCTTTATTGCCGCGGGACTTATGCGTAAGAGTGGAGCCGAAGTTTCGCTCCCGATGCTTTACTTTACAAATAGCTTGGGCTCTGCCATCGGCATCTTAGCGACAAGCTATCTGTTGATTCCTGAAATCGGTAACCATGCCACCTTGTGCGTGGCGGCCTCTATCAACTTCTTGCTGGCAGCTGTATTCAGCTTTATCGGTATTGCGACTTCGCCTGTGCCGCCCCAGAATGACGATGCGCCCGAAGTTCACGACAAGGATTATGTGGCGGAGCACAACCTCGCCATGCCGCCGAAGACCACCTGGTTCTGGATTGCAGCGATTACGGGCCTTACCTCTTTCGTTTATGAAATTGTCTGGATCCGCTTGCTATCGCTGTTGCTAGGTTCTTCGAGCCATAGCTTTGACCAGATGCTTTCGGCGTTCATCTTAGGCCTTGCGCTTGGTTCTGCAGTAAGCGGCAAACTGCTTAAGAAAGACAGTTTGATCGTACTTTCGATGGCACAGATTTTCATGGCATTCTTTGCGCTGTGCACGCTGTATTTCCACCAGCCCTTCTGGGGCATGATGAACGAAGCGAACCAGATTTTCAATCCAACTTCTGACGGATACATTTGCTGGAGCCTGTTCAAGTATGCACTTTCGATGCTATGGATGATTCCCACGAGTTTCTTTGCAGGCATGACACTCCCGCTGATCACGTTGATTCTGACACGCGCCTTCAAGAGCGAAGCTCCTATCGGAAAGGTTTACGGTTGGAACACCCTCGGCTCCATTATCGGTTCGGCGGGCGGCGGTCTTTTATTATTGCCGCTGTTGCAACTCAAGGGCGCCCTAGTGACCGCCGCACTGCTCGACTTTGCAATAGGATTCTTGCTACTGGTGATTTACCGCAAGCGTTTCCGCTACAGCGTGATGTTCTACATCATGGTTTGCGTGATGATCATGCCGGCCATTTTTGTAAAGTTCGACCCGTCGCTCATTACCTCGGGCGTATTCCGTAGTTACAAGAACATGCACCCCAACGAAAAGATCCAGGTGATTGACGGAAAGACAGCAACCATCAGTTTCCACGAATCTCCAGTGCATTACTACGTGAAGACGAACGGCAAGGCCGACGCTAGCATGAGCAAGGACCGCGAATCCCCAATTTCGAGCGATGAACTGACACAGGCAGCAACCGCCTTTATGCCGATGGCCGTGAAGACCGAGCCGTATGATGCTGCGATGGTTGGCTTCGGTAGCGGCATGGGCGCACATTACCTGCTCGCAGACCCCTTGCTTAAAGACTTTGACTGCGTAGAAATCGAGCAGGCGATGATGGATTTGGCGAAGGGATTCTATCCGTGGAACTACCGCGGTTACGACGACCCGCGCATCCACATTTTCATCGACGACGCGACAACGTTCTTCCATACGAATCGTCGCCAGTACGACATGATTATTAGCGTTCCCAGCAACCCGTGGGTAAGCGGCGTGGCAGGACTCTTTGCGCATGAATTCTACACCAAGATGCGTCGCTATATGAAACCGGGCGCCCTCTGGGTACAGTGGATCCAGACATACGAATTCAACGATCTGATGTTCCTGAATATTCTAAAGGCGCTCGATACGGTGTTCCCGTATGTAAGTTTGTACAAATCAACAGACGAGCCCGACATTATCATGATCGCAAGCGACCAACCGGTATTGCAAAAAGGCATCGGACGTTTCTCGACTGATACCGCACTGGTGGCCGAATTCAACCGCATTCACCGCGACCCGGAATTCTTTGGCGAAAGGAACTTCTTGTTCACCAACAAAATGCTCAAGTCTCTGCTCGAAGGAGTCAAGCCAAACAGCCTGTTCATTCCGATGGTCGACAACAAGGCCGAAGAAGCACGCTTTGTACATTCCGAAGCGCACATCGTGAATGTGTTCGACAGCTGTGAAGTCTGCTGGCAACAGTACCTGGACCCCGAAGATTATGCGTTACGTCGCCCCGCCCGCGTAAAAGCGATGCTGCAAGAACCGAAGGATGAATTCAAGAAGACCGCCCTGCTTGCATACGTAGACAAAATTATCGCCGCAAAAAACACCTCTGATTCGGCAGTCTCTTCGACAGGCTCAGAGACCTTGGATAGTATCGCCGCCAAGGTCGACGCAGATTCCCTCGCCGCGGAATCCGTTCAGCCGGAAGATCCGCGAATTGCCGCACTCGAAAGCACCGTCGGTTATCAAAAATTCCGCGAGAACTACATCGAATGGATTCGGGCCATTCCGATGGAAGCCCGAGACTCCGACGAAGTCTACACCAAGGTGAACGAGGCCGTGAGCGCAGGAGCACTCCCCCGCAGTTTCTCCGAAGAATTTAACATCATGGAGGCTGCACGCGAGGGCGTGTACAAGCAGGCGGCACTCCTTATCGCAGACTTCTTCGACCGTTACGAGATGAACGATATGGGCGACATATTCTTGCGGAACTGCATCGTAATTTCACTACTTGCAGGCGAACCGGAACTTGCCAACGTCATCTACGAAAACGCCATCCAGAAAAACGAAGACTTCTTCGCCGTCGAAAAGCGCCTAATCGAGCGTGAAATCCAGCGTGCCAGAAGAACCCAGAAACAGATTGAATCAAGCCCCTCTGAAGAGTAACTAGAAAACAAAAAAGCGGAGTCCATTTGACTCCGCCTTTTTTGTTATACAAAATCAACTAGAACAAGAAACTTACGCCAGCAGTCGTATAGAAGGTATTGAGCGAAGATTCATCAAATTCACGAGCGTCTTCGCCAAGGAGTGTCTTGTTAAGCAAGCTGGTAAAGCACTGAACCACACGAACGTTTACGTGAACCCAGCGGGTAATCATGTAACCAATATCGAAGGCGCCGCCCACTTCCATACCCGAGGTGGCAATCGTATTCGACATCGTCTCGCCGCTGGCACCGTTGGTATATTCCGAAGAACCGTTCAACTTAAGACCCAAGTTCAAGCCAAGGCCGACAAAGAAACCGTAATCTTCGAAAGTATAGCGGAAAATCATGGGAATATCGAAGATAAAGACGTCAATGTCTGCTTCGTTCGTATAGATTTCCATGTCCTTTTCGTAGGAGTAATGCCTATAGTTAAAAGTCAATTCGGGCACAAGGCTCAGGTTCTTGACCAAGAAATTCATCTTGAGAAGCAAACCACCGCCGAACTGGAAACCCGTCCCCCAACCATCGGAATTTTCACCAAAGAAGGTGTTGATACCGGCCTGGGCGCGAATACCTAGCAGCACGGCACGGGCAAAGCCTTCGTTACGCTGGCGGTTGATTTCTGCTTTCTTGGTCGTTTCTGCCTTATAACGGGCATAGGCGCTTGCATATTCTTCGTCATTCGCGAATTCGCTGTCGGCGGAACCGTCATAAGCAGCAGACTCATCAGAAGGGACACTTTCGGCAGAAGGTGCTGTTGCCCAGCCCTCATCATCATTATCTTGTGCCAGGGTGGGCACAACTAAAGCCATTGCCAAAAAGGCAGCTACACTCAATCTCTTAAAATCCATAATCAAATTATAATAAATGAATTTGCAATTACCGCCTATAAAATAATTTCAGCGTGTAAAAAGAGTGCAGAAAAAAAAATTTACAGCAATAAAGTCACCCCAAGGGCCACATGCGAGGTGAAAAGTTTCGATTTTTTGAGGGTCGGCTCGCCCAGAAGGTTCATATCAATCAGATTTGTAAAGTTCTGCACCACCCTCAAATCGGCCATCAGCCAACGATTGAGCATATAGCCAATGTCAAGAAGTGCGCCAATTTCGACCCCGGACGCAGGAATTGTATTGGGGCGTTTTTCTTTAAGCCTTTCGCCCTCTTTTTCTGTAACCTGTTTGACCTCGGAATCCGCCTGCATTTTGAGGCCAAGGTTTACCCCCGCCCCAATAAAAAGTCCATCTTCGCTAAAGATATATTGCGCCATCACTGGGATCTCGAAAAGTTTTTCGTCAATGGTGGCTTCAAAATTGCTATGGTGTCCGGTCGCATAGGCAATCTGCGTTTCGCAACTGTAGTGGCGATAGGTAAAGTCGAGTTCTGTCGCAATGCCGAGCGAACGTCCCAAGAGGAGACGCGCCATCAGGCCCGCACCACCATCAAAGCCGACATTCCAAAGATCAGACTTATTTCCGAAGCTTTTGTTAAAGCCGGCCGCCAGACGAACACCAAACTGCATGCTTTTAGAAAAGCCCTCTTTTCGGGCGCGATATTCCGCAGCGGTTTCGTTAATATAATTCGGGCGGTCTTCATCTTCTTCGTCGATGTTGGTCGTTGCAACCTTCAGGCTGTCTGCTGTAGACAAACTATCACTTTCTTGAGCCACGCTATCAGCTTCGGTCTCACCAGAATTTTGAGAATCACCATATTCAAAATTTTGCGCATTATCCGCAGCCTGTTCTGCAGAAACAAAGCCACATCCATCACCAACGCAATTAGGGTCGCTTACTTCACCCGAGCCCTCAAAAACGCCCTGTGCGAACGACGCGGAAACAGAGAACAAGAATACAACAAAAAGTAGCGAAAACTTCTTCAAAATCATACCCTAATTATAACTTATTTTAAACATTTAGCATCAATTCTTTTAAAAATTAATCGATTTCGTCCCTTAAAAAAAGCTAAAAACGCCTAAAAAAGGCCACAGGAACCTCCAGATAGAGTATGCTCCCTAGTTTATACATTTTTATCACCCCATCAAAAATAGGTAATTTGTCTGAAACCAGTTTTGTATATTAAGCGATATAACGGAGGAACAACCATATGAACACCAAGCACCAAATCCCGGCTATTGCTGCAATGACATTGGCCGCAGTCATGTCAACCTCACTCATCGCTTGTAGCGATTCTACATCTGCAAGCAATGACGAACAGCCGACTTCTTCAGCAAATCCAGAATCATCCGCATCTGTTCCAGAATCTTCGGATGCATTGGTTTCGTCTTCGTCGACGAATGAAAATTTCGAAGGGGCATGCGAAAGCGAAGGCGCTATTGATTCGTTGATGAAAGGCAATGCCAAGTACGGTTATATATACACATACTATAGGTGCGAGCAAGGAAAATGGACACAACGCCCGGAATGGGTAAACTGCGATACTACCGGAGTGAAAGAAGGGGATCTTTGTCAGCTGCAGTCTGCTTATTCTGGCTCTCAGTTCGGTACTGACATCTGGACGTGTTACAAGTATGCGGGTGAAGGAACCTGGAATGAAACCGTCTGTCCAACAGATCTGAAAAATGAATGCAATGATGAAAATGAGGGAGTTATAGATTCTGTTGCCAAATCACACTACGAACCAAGCAAAGGTGTTTACGAAGACTATTTCTACTACATGTGCGTTAAAGGCAAGTGGACACAGATTAACAGCACTCTCGCCCAATGTACCTCAGCAAAAACAAAGATCGATGACGAATGCTGCGATATCATCTATAATACTTTTAAGGTGACGTACCCAGCCTACAGCGTCCTCTATAAGTACACCGAAGATGGCTGGGCGACTCAAGGTGTTTACAGCGATACTGAATGTAAAAATTTCAGCTATGACCCCGCGGATTCATGCTCCCTTCCGGCCGAGGCCTGTACCGAAGGCAACAACAACAAAATCGATTCTACACTCAAGTCTGCAAAAACTTCAACGACGTGCTACTCTTTATGTTTGAATAAAGAATGGACGCACCTTTCGACAGAAGAAGTGGAGGTTTACTCCTATTGTGGCGAGCCGAATGAGGAAGGCGAAAATCGCTGCTGTTATACGCCGCCTGCGGAGATTACTGAACAGTATCCATGGTATGGGAGCGCCATTTATGTTTACGACTCCTATTTTGGATGGGGTGTCAAGGAATATTACGAAGCCCCTAATTGCGAAGATACTGCTGAGTAGAATTGCAAATACACTTTTTGTGATTGTCTCGTCCCGGGATTGCAAGCCGCACTCCTGGGCTTTTTCTATCTTTACCCCCGAAAATTTAATGAGGTCGCGGCGGTTCCGTCGTGGCGTTAGAGGAATAAATAATGGCTAAGTATAATCCGCAAGAGATCGAAACCAAGTGGCAGGCCTACTGGGAAGAACATCAGACTTTCAAGACGGGCACCGATAAATCCAAGCCCAAGTATTACTGCCTGGACATGTTCCCGTATCCGAGTGGCGCAGGCCTCCATGTGGGCCACCCGGAAGGTTACACTGCAACGGATATCATTTGCCGCTACAAGCGCAGCCGTGGTTTCAATGTGTTGCACCCGATGGGTTGGGACGCATTCGGCCTCCCTGCTGAACAGTACGCCATTCAGACCGGTACGCACCCGGCCATTACCACCAAGAAAAACTGCGACAATTTCCGCCGCCAGATCAAGCGCCTTGGCCTCAGCTACGACTGGAACAAGGAAGTCAACACCACCGACCCGAAGTATTACAAGTGGACGCAGTGGATTTTCAAGCGCCTTTACGGCACCTGGTTCGATGAAGACCAGCAGAAAGGCCGCCCCCTGCCGATGTCGAGAGCAAGGGTGCTGCCGAAGTCCGCAAGTACAAGGATTCTAAGCGCCTCGCATACTACGCCGACGCTCAGGTGTGGTGGTGCAAGCACTGCAAGATTGTTTGCGCAAACGAAGAAGTCCTGAACGACGGCTCTCACGAAAAGTGCGGCACCAAGGAAGTGGAACGCCGTAACCTCAAGCAGTGGCTCATGCGCATCCCGCTGTATGGCGACCGCTTGCTGAAGGGCCTCGACAAGCTCGACTGGCCGCAGGGCGTGAAGGACATGCAGAAGAACTGGATCGGCAAGAGCTACGGTGCCGAAGTGGACTTCCCGATTGCCGACGCTAACGGCAAGCCGACCGAAAAGAAGCTCCGCGTTTACACGACCCGTTGCGATACGTTGTTTGGTGCCACCTACATGGTGGTGGCTCCGGAACACGCTATGGTGCCGGAACTCACGACTGCCGAACAGAAGGCCGCCGTGGAAGAATACGTGCATGCTGCCGCTCTCAAGAGCGATCTCGACCGTACCGAACTTGCGAAGGAAAAGACCGGCGTGTTTACCGGTAGCTATGCCGTGAACCCGCTCACCGGCACCAAGATTCCGGTGTGGGTCGCCGACTACGTTTTGACTGGCTACGGCACGGGCGCCATCATGGCCGTGCCCGCCCACGATACTCGCGACTTCGATTTCGCGAAGAAGTTCAACCTCCCGGTTATCTGCATCATGGAACCGGATGCAAGCTGCCCCGAAGATGTTCGCCCGAAGGTTCTCGCTGGCGAAGCTTGCTGGGCTGCCGACGGCACCTACATCAACAGCCAGAACGACACGCTTTGCCTGAACGGCCTCAACAAGAAGCAGGGCATCGCGAAGGTCATCGAATGG
>CACWJY010000037.1 GCA_902761355.1 Fibrobacter succinogenes
GCAGATTGCGGCGGTCAGAGTGGTTTTGCCGTGGTCAACGTGGCCGATGGTGCCGATGTTGCAGTGCGGCTTGCTTCTGTCAAAATGTTCTTTTGCCATTTTTTCCTCTTCTTCAGCAGAAGGTTTATCGCTTCGAATCCTAGGAACGGCGCGGGTTAAACGCATATTCCTGTTATTTCGCAAAGCATAGGAAGCGGTACTTTGCGAATTTTGCCGAACAAATTTAGCAATTTCAAGGATTTTTTCAAGCATTTTTTTTTGTTTTTTGCGTAAAATCGCGGATTTCGCCCCTATCAGGAGCACATTTTGCGCATAAATCCACCCATTTCCTTTTATTAACCATTATTTTCAAAGTGGCGTTTTCAGCTAAATTTCGAAGGTTCAATATTTTAGCCCTATGTTAAGTCCAACTTATCAACATTTTAAGCACATAGCGAAAAACCTTGCCGAGCAGGACGAAAACTTATCAACAAAAATTTTGTAAAATGATTTTTACAAACAGAAATTTTACAATTCACCCTTGTCTTTTTATCCATGATTCGGAAATTCCCCACGGGTCTTTTAAAAGTTCGACTATATATTTTTACATTTGCCTCTCAACTATTTAACTATCTTTATATTTGGTGTGTTTTGGGTGTATGAGGATTTTATGAGAAAAAGATTTTTAAGTTTTTTGCTGCCCGCCGTGGCCGCAGCTTTCTTTTGGAACTGCACCGACGAACTAGCTCCCGCCGAAAACGAGACAAAACAAATCATCCCCGTTGTCAGCGAAGCCTCGTTTATTTATGTAGACAATAACGGAAACACCTACCTTATTAATACCAGCGGTTTTGTCTCCAACCTTAACGGAGAACTTGTCGGTGCCGCCGATTTCCAGAACGGAATCATTTACGATTCTAGCATGAACATCATCGCGCAGGGTGTCGACTTCATGGCCCTGGACCATGTCGACCCGACCATCATCATGTCTACCGCTTGGGTATTTACGGCCGACAAGAACTATGTCATCTACCCCAGCGGAGTCGTCACCGACGCCGCCGGCAACATCGTAGGTAACATCACGTTCATCCTCGATCCCGCCACGGGCACCAACACCTCCATCGGAACCATTACGGACCTCTCAGGAGTCCCCCTCTTCGAAAACGTCGACGTCAGCCAGCTTACGACTTACGAAGCCAACGTCACCGTCCCTCCAGGAAGCAGTGCTTCGTTCATCCCGACATCGAGCCAAGTCGGCCCCGGTCCAGGCCCCATTCCGACATCGTCTAGCATCGACAACCCCTTCAGTTCGGCAGAACAGCCGTATTCTTCGGCAAAGTCCTCCTCGTCCGCAAAGTCTTCGAGCAGCGCAAAATCCTCCAGTTCTGCAAAGAGCAGCTCTTCTGCAGCACCGCAGGGTTGTCCCAATATTAAGACCAAGGGCGGCGCCAGCGGTAGCGGTTGGGCAACCCGTTATTGGGACTGCTGCAAGCCTAGTTGTTCCTGGTCCGAAAATGCAGGCGGAAATCCGACCAAGCAGTGCACTAACAAGGGCAAGACTCCGAACACAAACTGGGGCGACGGTAGTGTTTGCAGCGGCGGCCCGCAAATGACATGTACAAGCCAAATTCCGTTCACTATCGATGGTTGCGACGAAATGGCTTTCGCCTTTGCCGCAGTTCCGGCAGCAAACGGCGGTTCTTGTGGCAAGTGCTTCCAGCTCACTTTCACCGGCGAAGGTCACTACAATTCCACAAACGCCAACACCAGGAAGCTCAAAGGCAAAAAGCTCATTATCATGGCAACGAACATTGGCGGCGACGTGGCGCAGGGACAGTTCGACATCATGATTCCGGGTGGCGGCGTCGGCATGTTTAACGGTTGCTCCAGCATGGGCTGGGGTTCGCAGGGCGAGCAATACGGCGGTCTCCTCTCCGACTGCGAAAAGGAACACAACTACAACGCAGGCAAAATGGCAAGCTGCCTGACCGAAAAGTGCAACAAGTCTTTCTCAAACGACAGCGAAGCCAAGCAAGGCTGCCTATTCCTCGCAACCTGGATGCACGCAGCCGGCAACCCCGAACACAACTACGTGGAAGTGGAATGCCCTGACGTTCTCAAGCAAAGGTACTAATCGGATATTCCTCGTAAGACTTATAATCCCGGCGAAAGTCGGGATTTTTTTTACAACAGGAAGCGACAAAGACGAGGTTCCTGTTACGCATCTATTTGCCTTACAAAAATTTACGTGAAAAATTCAAACAATTAATCTATCTTTAGCCCTGGATGGAATTGGAGAGGCTTTCAAAAAGAAAGTCTAGTTGTATTTGTTTGAGGATGCTTATGAAAAACCAATTCCTTAAGTCCGTACTGGTCTTTGGAACCGTATTGACTCTTACCAGCTGTTCTGACGAAGCAACCAATGCCGTCAACAGCCTTAAACAGAATGCGATTGTTCCAGAAATAGGAAGCAGCGCTAGCGCCTTGCCCGCCGTCAGTGCAGATGATCCTTGCTGGCTGCTCAATGCCGACCAGACCTACCTGGTTTACCCCGCAGGCGTCGTGACAGATGCCAACGGTAGTGTCATCGCAACAGTCACCTTTGTCGAAGGCTCCTTTATTGGCACCATTACCACAATCGACGGCAGAACCATTTTCAATGAAGTAGACGTAAGCGGCCTCCCTCTAACGAGCCTGAGCGAAGTCATCGCCACAATGGCCCCCACCTCGTCTGCAACGACCATTCTGGAATCTTCTGCAAGCGAATTGCCGGCTCTTTCTTCGGCAAGCGAACAGCCCATTCTTTCTTCTGCAAATGAGCTGCCGGGCCTTTCTTCTGCCAGCTTGTTGCCCGAGCTTTCTTCGGCAAGCATAGAAACATCTTCGGATAGCAATGACAAAATCGAAAGCTCCTCGTCAGAAAAGAACCAGACACAAAGCAGCTCTTCGGAAGCCAAACAGCCAGCCGGCAAAATTACCGTCACGGGTAGCCTGACCCAGACCGTCGCAAAGGGCGCCGCCATTAGCAAGGTGACCTTTAATGGGGTGGAATCCGAACCGCAAAGAAGCTGGACACTGCATTTCTTGCAAGCAAACTACGACAAGAACGCCAAGACCTACACGCTGGAAGGTTCTGTCCCCGATTACTGGGACCAGGCCAAGGCAACCGAAGAAATCACCATCGACGGCCAAAAATTCTCTTTGGTATTGACACTCAGCGGCGCTTCTACGGCAAAGAGCTCCAGCAGCACTGTCAAATCCTCAAGCAGCCAGCAGCAGCCCAAGTCCTCGAGCTCCTTCAAATCTTCTAGCTCCTCTGCAAAGTCCAGCTCCAGCGTAGCATCTTCAAGCAGCGTCAAGTCCTCTAGTTCGCAGAACACCAACGCTTCTGCAGAAGAAGCCAAGTACCTCAACGCAGGTGCAGGTGGCCAACAGGGCTTCGCAACCCGTTATTGGGACTGCTGTATGCCCCACTGCGCATGGCCGGAACACGGCGGCGCTGCCAAGACTTGCGATGCCAAGGGTAAGACTCCTATCAGCAACAACAGCGGAAGCATTTGTTCTAGCGGCCAGGGCACCACTTGCACCAGCCAGATTCCTATCATCGTAAGCGACAAGCTCGCCTACGCATTCGCAGCAACCCCCGGTAACGACGCCACTTGCGGCAAGTGCTTCGCCCTCACCTTTACTGGCGAAGGCAAGTACGAAACCAAGGCCAACCACCAGGCTCTTAAGGGCAAGACCCTCGTCGTGATGGCCTCGAACATCGGCTACGATGTGCAGGGTGGCCAGTTCGACATTATGATCCCGGGCGGCGGCGTCGGAGCCTTTAACGGCTGTGCCAACATGGGCTGGGGCGATCAGGGTGCACAATACGGCGGTCTCCTCTCCAAATGTGAAGACGAAGTCGGCTACGATGGCGACCTCTTGAACAAGCGCAAGGAATGCCTCAAAGAAAAGTGCAACAAGTCCTTCGCAAACGACGAACAGGCTAAGGAAGGCTGCATGTTCCTTGCCACCTGGATGGAAGCCGCAGGCAACCCGAACCACACCTACAAGGAAGTGGAATGCCCGGCAGCACTCAAGGCTCAATTCTAGTCCTGTAAGCACCTAAAATTGAAACTTTTAGTCCCGGTTTAAGACCGGGACTTTTTTAGTGTGATATAAATCTCGTAAGTGCATGTCTTAAAAAATTTTACGTGAAATTTGAGGGTAATTAATCTATCTTTTGCTGCGGATGGAATTGGAAGGGCTTTCGTATGGAAGTCTTGTTGGATTTATTTGAGGATGCTTATGAAAAACCAATTCCTTAAGTCCGTACTGGTTTTTGGAACCGTATTGACTCTTATCAGCTGTTCTGACGATGCAACCAATGCCGTCAGCAACCTTGACCAGAACGCAATTGTTCCAGGAATAGGAAGCAGCGCTAGCGCCCTGCCCGCCGTCAAAGCAACTGACCCCTGCTGGCTGCTCAATGCCGACCAGGCCTACCTGGTTTACCCCAATGGCGCCGTAACAGACGCCAACGGCAGTGTCGTTGCTACGGTGACCTTTGTCGAAGGAACTTTTATAGGCACAATCACCAAAATTGACGGCACTCCCATTCTTGAATATGTGGACGTAAGCGAGCTCCCCCTGACGAGCCTGAACGAAGTCATTGCCGCATTGGCCCCCGCTTCTTCTGCAGCCGTTTCGACATTCTCTAGCGAAGCACTCACCACGATTTCTTCGAGCAGCACGCTCCTTCCTGCGTCTTCTGAAACGATCGTGGTAACAAGTTCTTCTTCTGAAAAAGAAAGCTCTTCTTCGACGGCCGCCCCTGTCGTCGACGGCAAACTAACCATTACCGGTAGCCTTACGCAGACGGTCGCCAAGAACGCAAAGACTTCTGAAGTCAAGTTCAGCGGCGTAGAAAACGTTACTCGTATGTCCTGGAACGCCTGGTGGCTCACCGAACCGGTACAGAGCGGCGACACCTACACGATCCCCGCAAGCACCGTTCCCGAACATTTCCAACCGGATGACGGAAATTCCGTAAGCGAATTTTTCAAGGTGAACGGCAAGGACTACGAATTCAAGATTACGATTTCTGGAGCAGCCCCGCAAGAAAAATCCTCGTCTAGCACGGCCAAGTCTTCCAGCAGCGTAAAGTCCTCCAGTTCTACGGCAAAGTCCAGCTCCAGCGTGAAGTCTTCCAGTAGCACGGCAAAATCTAGCTCTAGCAGCGTCGCTTCTTCGAGCAGTAAAGAGGTTGTTACCACGGGATGCCCGACTATCAAGACCAAGGGTGGTGCAAGTGGTACCGGCTTTGCCAGCCGCTACTGGGATGGTTGCAAGCCCAGCTGTTCCTGGAAGAACAACGCCGGTAGCGCAGGTCCTGCAAAGCAGTGCTCCTCTAACGGCAAGACCGAAAATACGAACTACGATGAACAGAGTGTCTGTAGCGGCGGTGGTGCTGCAACTTGCACGAGCCAGATTCCGTTTACCGTTGACGGCTGCGATAACATCGGGTTCGCCTTCGCTGCAGTCCCGGCTTCTAACGGTGGCCAGTGCGGCAAGTGCTTCCAGCTCACCTTTACCGGAAAGGGCAAGTACGAAACCAAGCAGAACCAAAAGGCTCTTAAGGGTAAGAAGTTGATCGTGATGGTCACCAACATCGGTGCCGACGTGAACCAGGGCCAGTTCGACGTGATGATTCCGGGTGGTGGCGTCGGTCTTTATAACGGCACCAGCGGATACGGCTGGGGCAGCCAAGGCGACACGTACGGCGGCCTTCTTTCCGAATGCGAAAAGGAAATCGGCTATAATGCAACTAACCTGCTCACCAAGCGCAAAGAATGCCTAGTCGAAAAGTGCAACAAGTCCTTCTCTAGCGACGCCACGGCAAAGCAGGGCTGCCTCTTCTTGGCAAACTTCATGGAAGCTGCCGGTAACCCGATGCACGAATACACCGAAGTGGAATGCCCCGAAGTTCTTAAGAACAAGTACTAATTGACACTTCAATATCGATATTCAAAATGCCGCGGTCTATGCCGCGGTATTTTTTATCCTAAAGCGATATTTTGCCTCCCCTCTTTTATATATTTCAAAAAGGAGTGTTACAGATGTTTGGAAAATTTCATTTTGACAAGACTATTGCCATTTCTGGCGCAATCCTGTTTGCATTAACAGGAGCGGCCCCCTATTCCCACGCAACAAACGTAGCCTGCGTGGGCAACAGCATTACCGAAGGTTACGGAATCTGGGGCGACAAGAAATACCCCGACCACCTGCAAGAAATGCTCGGCGATTCATATAGCGTCACAAACTTCGGCGTTTCGTCGATGACTTTCGCGGGAGCCACCATCAAGGCTGGTGACAACAGCGCCAGCTACTGGAAAACCGAAAAGTTCAAGGCCGCATTGAATTCGTCTCCGGATATCGTCGTGATTGAACTGGGCACCAACGACAGTAAGTTCTTTATGGCCAACGACGACACGCAGGGAATCTACAACTACAATTACGGGCAATGCGAAAAATCGCAGCTGTATACCGATTACGAGGCGCTAATCGACACCTTCGCACATTTGCCCACGAATCCCGAAATTTTTGCCACGCTGCAGCCTTATTCGAACAACCTGGAATGGGCCATCATGGACACGGCGATCGTGAACCAGATCAACCCCATTATCAAGGAAACAGCCATCAAGAAGGGTGTGAACATTATCGACCTGCACACCCTTTTTAAGACCCCCGAGTGGTTTCTCTCCGATAGCGTGCATCCGAATGCCACCGGCGCCCAGGAACTCGCAAAAATCATAAACAAGTATATTACCCTCGCAAAACCTACACTCAAGCAGGAACAGACATCATTACAGGTGAACGGAAACAGCTATGGAGTCCACTGGTACAAGGACGGTAAGCTTATGGAAGGCGACAACACGACGCTCACACTCACCGCAACGGGAAAATACAGGGCCCTGGTAAAAGTAGAAAGCGACAATGACTCATGGCTATTGAGTGACGAAATCGAGGTGAACGATCTGAACGGCGGCGCTACAGCGATTTCGCCGAACCAACGCAAAACGGTACAGCCTAAGGCACGCAAGCTGCACCATAAGGTAGACGTAAAGGGGCGCCGCGCCGAATAGGGTGACGGCTAACTAGAACTTTATCTTCTTGATTGCATTTAGCAAGGCCGCTTCTTTGGACTTTGCCGCACTCGTGAAATTTTTCTGATACGATATTTCTTCACCGGAAATACTGATTAAGAAATCGTAGGTAATCAGTGTCGCATTTGACGTATTCAGTTCCCTGACGACCCTTGAATCATAGGAGAACTTTAACTTGGGAGCATCGGCATCGACGACATCGATCTTGTTGCTTTTCAAGGCCTCTTTTACAGCCCCACAAACACCCGCCGAATAGGAACACATTAGAACAAATTTCTTAAGGGACTCCCCACCTTCTGAATCGGGGGACTTTTCAAACTGGTGGCTTAGAAGAATGCCCTGATTCAGCCCCGAATTATTCAGCAGTCCCTCTGCAAAATCCGCATAGATGTTTATCACTAATGCATCGTCTTTTTTGGAAAGCTTTATTAATTCAAATCGGGCGATTCCATTTGCACCCGTCTGCTTGGCTGTCAGGAGTTTTGCGCCCTGAAAGACCTGTATCGGGAAATCCTTTAGCGGACCAACATCGTCTTTCACCTTGACGTCAAAATAAAACGCATCGTTCTGGTACTTTACGCTTTTTGGCAAGACCTCTAACGTTACCCCACTCAGTTTGGCAATCAGCTGGTCTTCTAGATCATGAAGGCCATGTTCAAGCTTCAGGGATTCTTCGAGCGGCATAAAACGGCTCAAGTCATCGAGTATTCCGTTATAGGCATAAACCTTGGGAATCGCGGCAGACAGGGCATCGGCCGCTTTTTTAAGCTGACGATTTTTAAGGGCCTTGAGCCCAGTACTTTCGTGAGTAGAAATTTCCTGCTGCAGTTCTCCAAGACGCATCCGGACGGATGACTTGACGGCACCAATATCGAGGGTCGCCCTCGCGCAAAAATTATTGCCCTTTTTAGGGAGAACCTCAATCTCGATCCACTTTAAAGTGACATCGCTATGGACCAAACTTGTCGCAGAAAAATTTTCCTTGACCGTACTTTTATTGTCGACTGTTTCTTCGCTTACCGTCAACTTTTGTGAAGCGCTCACATCTGCAGACACCTGCTTGGCAACGCCCGCCACGGCGATATTATTCGCCTCTTCTTGAGACACCGCAGACTGAGCCTCGTAAGTGATTAGGTCTGACGCAAAGCCTAGACCAACAAACCATAAAATTATTAGACCTAAACGATTCATTCAAACACCCACTTTTATTATTCAAGACTTCACCTACGCAACCTGAAATCCATAAACAGGAACATCTTTCGATAGACTTCCTCACGGACGGGTCCGCGCGAAAGCACCAGATCATGGAGGCCACCCTCGATTTTTTCGAGCTGGACACTCGGTCCCAGGTTTGCACCGAACTTACGGATGTGTTCCACATCGAGGACTCCGTCGCAACGGGTATATTCTTCACTCCAGTCATCTTCACGATAGCTGCAACCGCTATGCATAACCAATACCGGCGACACAAGGCTTAGGCCCTGTTGAATACGCACATGCCCCTGATGAATGGCATGGAGCCAGCCAAGATCTATCGAAAGGCTTCCGCGAACTTTTAGCCTCGAGTCATATTCCCATTCGCCAAAATCGGTTTTCAGGAGACTTTTGTCGTAGTTTTCGTTCTTGCTGCGGGGAACCCCGACATCCGGGAACACACTCCCCAATGCAGAAAGTACAGGGACAGCAATGCTACGTACCGGCCACACATAATTCATCTCGAAGAAAGGACTGTTGAGGATAATAGCAGCTATTCCCGAACCGTTATCACGGTCGGCCGCATAGAGACATGCGATAAGGCCACCGGTGCTATGCCCCATCAAGACAAGCGGAACGGAATCGCCTATGTCTTTTTTGATAAACGCAATGGCGGAATCCAGTTCGGCATAATATTCGGAGATATCGCGGAGTGCGCCCATGGTTTCACCATCGAGAAACGAGCGGCCATAATTATGCAAGTCGATTGCATAAAAAGAATAACCCGCAGAGTCCATCTTTTGAGCAAGTTCACGCTGGAAAAAGTAATCATTAAAGCCGTGAATATAAAGTACTGCAGCCGCCTTGTGCGAACAGACGCCCGAATCGCGTTCAACGACAGGCAACGAAGCCGAATCGACAACCGTCTCGGCGGCATACTGCACTAGGACCGCACGATACTGCGCATTTTCACCTGCATCAAAGGCATGCACAAAAAAGGGAACCCCTAAAAACGGGTCCGGAGACAGACTCCGTGCAACCGCAAACGATACTAAAAACGCAATGAGTCCAAGCAGTTTCATAGACTGATTCAATATAACTTATTAAGCGGGGGCCTGTATTTACTTTTTTCTTTTTTTGTAAAAAACAGCTGACGCCAACTATAGTTGGCTCTATTTTTCATATCGGTTTTTAACATTATAACATGTTCGATGAAGAAGACCATAAAAGAGCCATCAAGGACTTTATTGCCTATCTGCGAACAATTACTTCCCAAAAAAATCTGGCATTTTTCAGCGACATCTCCAGGGAATACGTGAGAAGCCTCGGCAAGGGCGAAGGAATCCCTACAGTCAAGGTTCTGTTTAATATCATAGAGGCCGCCGGGCTTGATATTAGCGAAGGCATTCAGCAATACATTGCATTCCTGCAGAAACAGCACACCGCCATGGCAGCCGAAAAGAACGCCGGCCTAAGCTATATACGCAAGACAAAATCGTCTAAGCAAGGCTAGAAAAAGTCTACGTTGAACCAGCCCTTCTTTCCTTCGGCATTAAGGACGATTCCGCAAGCGACCTTGGTGTAGCTTGCACTACGCATGTTCTTGTAGTGGCCAATATAGGGAAAGTCTTCCTCTTTTTCGAGATCGCGTTCACCGCTTGTAACAAGCTCCTTTTCGTCTTCCCACATCATCTTAAGATAACGTTCGGCGACGTCGCTTGCATTTTTTCCCCAGACCGTGCTGAAATTCGGTCCGCTGTTCTGTGCAAATTCGCCGCAGTCGCCAAAATGACCGTGAGCCACGTTCGAGGCTAGATCATCAGCAGATTGTTTGTCGGCGCAAGCCTGCTTTTCTTCGGAAGCGAGCGTAAGCGGTTTCAGATTTTCGGTAGCGCGGTATTCGTTGATTTTGGCGAGACAGTCTTCGCGCCAGCCCTCGTTAATAAAGCCTGTTTCCTTTTCAGAAGAACTCGACTTAGCCAAGGAGGCAGAAGAAATAGACTCTGCAGAACTTGACATAACCGATGATACGGAAGAAGCGGGCTTTACGGAACTCGAAGAAACTGGATCCTGCGAAGAAGAGACCGCATCTGCAGAAGAGCTGGACCCGGAAACAGCAAGACTAGAGGACACTCCCGAAATGGGAATGTTGATTTGGTCCCCGGAATCAATATTGGCACTCGTTCCCGATGAATCATCGGAACAGGCAGAAAAGCCTAAAGCCATAGCAAATACACAGGAGGCCCCAATAGAGCTAGCAGGCCATATCTTTTTCATCATCAAACTCCTTCGGGGTGCAACACCCCTACAACTTCAAAGTATATTTTTCTGCGACTTTTGGCAAATCCCCACATCGTTTTTTCTGACCTTTGCGCATTGCGCGCATTTTTCTATTTTTACACCGTGATTCAAGTACAGAACGTTTCGAAATCCTTTGGCGTGCAAGTCCTTCTGGACGGCGCCTCTATGCTTGTAGGCGACCACGAACGCGTGGGCCTCGTGGGCCGCAACGGTTGCGGAAAATCGACACTTTTCAAGATGATTCTCGGGCAAGAATGCCTCGACGGCGGCTCGATTGATATCCCCAAAAAATACACGCTCGGCTACCTGCAACAGCACCTGAACTTTACGCACGCGACCGTGCACGAAGAAGCCTGCAGCGTCTTGAAGCCCAATGAAGACGGCTGGATCGAAGAACACAAGGTCGAAGCGATTCTGTTTGGTCTGGGTTTCGACGAAGAGTCCATGCACAAAAGCCCAATGCTCTTGTCGGGCGGTTTTCAGATTCGCCTGAACCTTGCGAAGGTCCTAGCATCTGAACCCGACATGCTTTTGCTCGACGAACCCACCAACTACCTCGATATCGTGTCGATGCGTTGGCTCAGCCGCTTTTTGCGCAGCTGGAAGGGTGAAGTCCTTTTAATTACGCACGATCACCACTTTATGGACGAAGTCTGCACGCATACTGCGGGCATTTTCCGCCATAAGATCCGCAAGGTGAAGGGCAGCGTCGAAAAACTCCGCGAAACCGTCGCCGAAGAAGAAGAAGTCGCCCAGCGTACGCAAGAAAACGAAGCGAAAAAGAAGGCTCAGCTGGAACAGGTCATCGAACGTTTCCGCTACAAGGCTGCAAAAGCCGCCATGGTACAGTCCAAGATTAAGGCCGCGGCAAAGCTTGCAACCGGCGAACGCCTCACCCACGAACGCAACCTGGACTTCAGTTTTACCGAAGCGGATTTCCCCGGCAAGCGCATGTTGCAAATCAAGGAACTTTCGTTTGCATACCCGAACCGAGCAGAAGACGGAACTGCGCAAGGAATGGGGCCGGAACTAATTACCGACCTCACGATGGAAGTCTTCAAGGGAGACCGCATCGCAATTATCGGTCCTAACGGCCGCGGTAAAACGACACTCCTGAACTTGATAGCCAAAGAACTGCAGCCGACCGCCGGCGAAATCAGCCACAATCCGAATTTGCAAATCAACTATTTCGGACAGACGAATATCAACCGCCTGAACCTCGACAACACCGTCGAAGAAGAAATCGCCTCGGCAATTGCAGAAGTCTCGCAGAAGAGCCGCGCCCGCGGACTTGCAGGCCTCATGATGTTCAGCGGCGATGCCGCATTAAAGAAGGTGAAGGTACTCAGCGGTGGCGAACGCAGCCGCGTGCTCCTCGGAAAAATCTTGGCGAGCCCCTGCAACATGCTGCTGCTCGACGAACCAACAAACCACTTGGACATGGAAAGCATCGAAAGCCTGATTGACGCCCTCGAAGATTACGAAGGCACGGCGATGGTGGTGACCCATGACGAAGAACTGTTGCACGCCTTTGCGACAAGGCTCGTAGTCTTTGACGGCGGCAAGTGCCGCGTATTCGAAGGCACCTATGCAGACTTCCTCGAGAAGGTGGGCTGGGCCTCCGAAAAGAAACCGGGCGGCTCCGAATCGGCGAACATCAAGGTCTCGAACATTGACGTGAAAACGGACGCCCCCTCCAGCGCTCCCCGCGCAAAAGAAGACCGCAAAGCGCGCGCTGACTACATCGCCGAACGCAGCAAGATCATCAAGCCGCTCGAAAAGAAACTCGCGAAACTCGAAGAAGACATCGCAAAGGCCGAAGCCCTAGGCGGTGAACTTGAGGCAAAGCTCGTAACCGCCTCCGAAAGCGGCGACGGGAACGCCATTACCGCCATTGCAAAGGACATGGACGACAATAAGAAAAAAGTCGACCAGCTTTACGAAGAATGGGAAAAGGTGTCCGCCGAGCTCGAAGCCGCCAAGGACAAATACCCTATATAGACCGGGCTGGCTAAACTCAGCAGAATCTTTACTCTGGAGCCAGCCCTCTCGCCGACACGACTCGTTGATACGAGTCGCTCTCGACTCACAGTAAAAAACGACCCTTCTGGGTCGTTTCATTTTTTAAACCGCGTTTATTTCTGCCCACGGCGCTTGATACCTATGGTATAGGTATCATCCGCATCGCCGACCTTTTCGGCTCCGTTCAAAATTTTCAACTTTATCTTTGAAATATAGGCACCGGTACCCACAAGGCGGTCCTTATGGCTACGGGCGTTCCATTCAAAGAATACGTTGCCAGGATTATCGTAGCAGTTAGATTTTTCGGGGTCTGCGGCATTGTAGAAAACAATCTTGTCGTTGCACGCCACCGAACCTTTAGCCTTATTCACAAAATTGCCCAACTGCGAATAATAAAAACCTTCCCACTTTATCTGTATCAGCGAAAGGGCAGAATCCTTATCGGCACCGGTCGGCAATCCCATCATTACCGATGTCGCAAGTTCACCGATATTAAAGTTCAACAAGAAACCAGGCTTTCCAAGACTGTCGATAATATCCCGAATAGGCTTGTTCGTAGGCACCACAATCGGCACAATCGGCTCTGCATAAGGCCACGGTTCCGTTTCAGGACCAATCGTCACCACACCCGGGGCCTTGATTTCGGTACGCTGTTCTCCAACAATTCGCACCTTCGGATTATTCATATGGGCGGCATTCCCATTACGGTCCCTGAATTCACCCGGAGCAAGCCGCACATAATCGCCTACCGCGGGCAACACTCCATTAGCCGTACGCTGGAAATAAATCCTGAACACATTCCCCGCCGCATTGGCATTAACAGTGGCTATATAAAGCGAATCCATAAAGTTCACCGTATCGCGGTAGAATACAAACGCACTGCGCGCATCGGCAGACTTGACATCTACACCTTCGCTTAAATTGACGGTCACGATACTAATGTCTTCGGACATTGTTTCGATAGTCGCACTCAACACAATAGGAGCAACCTTATCCTCAATGGAGCCATTCATCGCCAGCTTGACTTCGTCACCGGAATCTTCGTCGGTATAGGTGTAATGATACTGAAGCGATCCAAAATACACCTGATCCGAAAGGCCCGTAAACACATCTTCACGAAGACCAGAGGGATTATACAAAATAATCACCGAATCTAAAAGGACTAGCGGCCATATATTTTCTTGCCCCACCGTCGTATAAAAACTTGTTCCGCCAAAGGACCAAGAAAGTGTATCGGGCACCACATCCTTGAACGGCTTGCTAAAGGGAATTACCAAGCTGTCAGGGATGCCATCCCCATTCACGTCATACATTTTGGAATTCTGAGCAAAAGGTACAGGCGGTTCCTTAAAGTGGATATCTTTCCAGAGTAGCGCATTGTTCACCCCATTGCCGTCAATGGTAAAATATGCATCGACCATCGCCGAATCGCCCACGACATAAAAGCTGGCATAACCAAGCGAATCCGTCGAAATCGTTGTAACACGTTGGTTATTTGCATCTAAGAAACTGAGCGGGAACTTGGTATTCAGACGCAATTCCTGAACGCAATTTACATCGGCACCCGATTCCATGGCACCACAGACCGTTGTCCCGAAAATAAGTGCCAACTTTATAGGCACCGTATCCGGATACGTCACGTGAGCCAAAAGCGTATCGTTCTTGGGATCCATTCCCATCACATCTCCACGCAGTGTATAACCCGCCGGATCAAAATAGGCAGAATCCGTTACATGGAACACATTCACGAAGGCGATATCGGGAAGCGGGTATTCGGGAACCGTAAACGTAATCACCTGATACTGGCTACGGTCCGATGCCAGGTAGCAGTACAGCGCGTACTTACCCGGACTCAGCTTACGGGAATTCACAAACGCAGAAGTATCCACCGAGACCCCGGCCATATTTTCGTCCACATAGATTCCGCCATACTGCAATCCCGTTTCGAGCGTCACCCCCTCAGCAGGGAGGCTTCCGCCCTTCAGCACGAATATGGACTGAGCCAACTGATCGCGGGCATTCTGTACACTCGCCACATCACAGCTAACAGACTTATCGACAAGCAACTGATGGAATTCGTATTCTACAGAACCGTTCGGGTTTTGCTTCTGCTTCGAGAAATATGTCTTTTCGGTCTGCAAGTTAATGGAGGTACGCATCTTGAAATTGGACCCATTCGCATTACGTTCCGAGAAGAAAATATGGAATGGATACTCAACGCCTTCAACAAGTTTTAATGACGGATCATGTTGTCCGATTGTATCCAGATTGACTGCTCGTTCAACTGGATTATGGCATCCACCGATATCTACAACAAGATGGTTATTGATATACACCCAGACATCGTCGTCTCCACGGAATTCAAAATACTGTCCCTTGACATACTTGAACTGAGCAGAAATTTTCATCGAAAAACTGTAGTTATGCGTTTTTCCACCAGCCTGATGAGTATTGTCCCAATCAAATTTCGGATTCAAAACAGTCTTTAAAGAATCAAGGTATTCTAAATCGTCAATTGGGAAAAAACCACCATCTTCGTGAGATTCCGAAATATCGGCAAGCCAGAAACCTTCTTCGTCCATGGTCAAGTCAATATCGCGGCATACGCCATTCGTATATTCCTTACCGTTGGCACCTATTGCAACCACCTGCGGAACAAACCACTTCTCAATTTCACGGGCGGCAGTACATTCGCTCCATGGGAACAACTTCGAATCCACACGAGCAGGATAGCCATTCACCAAGGTATCTTGCACCATGCCCATCACTACCCCATCAAATGTCGCAGAATGTTCTCCCTTACAACTCTGATATTCAACAAGTTCTCCCGTCGAATCGAGAACAGTTATTGTAGTATACTCGTTTCCGCTCCATATGTTTCCAAAATCCACATCGATGCTGTCATGATGTCCTTCACCGGCCCAGTCCACCACCAAAGCGGAAATCTTCATGGACGGGCACACGCCCAATCTTTTAGGATAAGAGGTCGAGACAAGGAACGGGATAGAAGTAATCCATGCCGTATCGGATTCTGCAAAAATGGAATCCAGGCTAATGAGTGTCCCAGGAATCGTATCTAGACCGCTCCTCGAAAAATATTCAAAGCCGAAAGCCTGCCTAAAGTACACTTCCCATGATTCGACATGCTTGTAAGAGACACCCTGATACCAGCCGCAAGTATCGCTATGGAACGGAGCCATCTTAACGGTATCGCCATCCACAAACATCGTAGGCGTCATATTATCCCATGGGCTCATCAGACGCACCACTTTTTCTTCAAGCGGCGAGAAAATCAGCTCGATATTCCCGGTCGTCGTCGTGTAAACCCACGTTTCATAAACGCCCTTCGGAAAGAACGAAGAAATAGAGGGACGGACCGTATCGGCCTCCCAGCTTGCAGCGGCCCAAAACTGCTTACCCTGATTACTGCTCGAATGAAAATTGACACGTGCACCAGCATTATTCCAATCGTACGGTTTAATCTTTGTCATGTCAAAATTATAATGCCACCAATACCTATATTCACCGGTACTATCCATTGCAACAGGATTACCGGCAATATTACTTTGTACAGAAATATACAAAGCGCTATCCCTATAAGTACTGTTCGTACGCCACGGATGGTACACATGCAACGTACGTGTCGAATCAAAACATTCACCCAGCGTGCTGATATCGAAATCGACTGCACCGCCCATTGTACCGTCAACAAATACCGTGTCGGCCATCGCAAAATAATCGGCCAGCTCTACCACACCTTGGGTCGGTACCGACATGTAGGGCGTATATAGACGGATAAAGTGTGCCGTCTGCAAAGGATTGTTCTTCATCATCTCTGGTGATATCGCACCGTAAAACCAGCCACACTTAGTGGGGTCTTCATGAGCAAAACGCATCATCACCGAGTCTTCGCCAAAAATCATCTGCGGGAGCGCCTTATTGCCCCATGGGCTCTTGAACCACACCACCTTGGAACCAGGCGGATTCACCGATACCGTATACGACTCCGTCCCAGACGCAGTCGTATAAAGCCATACTTCAGTTTCTTCTGTAAAAAGAGCCTCGAGAGAAACCTCTTTCAAGGCATCGGATTCAACGCAACTAGAATTCAGGACATTTGCATCTTCTGAATATTGACACGCCTTAAGAGAAAATGAAGTGTTAGGAAGGGTCTCCCACGTATAAGAAAACCAATTATCCCCCTCACTATCCATAGGTTTAGAATCACCATTAATCCAGTAAATACCGGTAGAATTTCCCGTTATATAATGATTATAGCCGGATTTAGAGGCATCATTTCGCCATGGAGACTGAATATGCAACGTAATAGCGGCATCCGCCATTACCGACAGCAACAAAACTAGGGAAAACACCCAAACCTTGAGTTTCATTAAAACTCCTTTAAAAAAAACAAACAACTCCAACCTAAAAATATATTCATTATTCCAATCTGGAATAAAAAACCGAAAAACGACAGAAAAGTGTTGTAAGCGGCTCAATAATTGTTATTGACATGCGCATATTTTTTTCTTATTTTGGCACAAATTAAAAGGAGCCTATATAACGCATCGCCTGACCATAATAATGGCAACCCTGGCCCTCTTTTATGGAGCCATTTTTGCAAAATCCGGATACCAGGATTACTCTGCCCATTTTGGATTCTCGGCAGCAGGATACTACATCGGCATCTGGAACCTTGACAATGAGGTCTATGTCAAAAAAGAGCACGATGTCAATAAAGTTGACGGTACCGAAATCTATACTTATGAAGAACAGTACCTATCTGGAGGACACGATCTAAAGGGCCTTGGCGGATCGTTTGGCTTGGCAGGTCTCAAGAACCTTAGCGATAGATTCCAGTTACACTTGGACCTCTACATTTCGTTGCGATACCGTTTTGTCGAAGCCGAAGAACACCACAGTACAGCGATAAAATACATCACGCCTTCTGCAACAGAATCAGACGAAACAACTTACGGATCAAACGGCAAGTACGACATATCGCTCACCTACTGGCACATCGACATTCCCGTTAACCTGCGTTATAGATTACCACAGGACTACTTTGTGGAATCGGGCGTATTTATCTCTTATATCCTTACTGCAGACCTCAAGGTAAAGCTTATCTCGCTAGACATTCAATCTTACTCGGCAGGAGTAGAAGTCGGCATCATGGGGGGATTCGGCAAAACAATCCTGCTTCAAAACGGACGCGCGCTCGAAGTATTCTCACGCTTTGTTTTCGGCGTTACACCGCTACTTAACGACCGCGTCAAGAAATACCTCTACGACGGAATCTACCCACGCGAATGGTTGATTCAGGCCGGTATAAGCTATTACCTATTCTAATCTAGCCGCCTACAAAAAGCAGCACAAGACTCGAAACCAAAATTAAGACGCCCCAAACAGTTTCGACAATAGGGCCCAGTTTCCTGATTTTAATATCATTCTTTCCCATATACACCTCACATACCAAAGCACCGCTTTATCGCGTTACCCACATTCATCAAAGTATAATTCGTAGGCTTCAAAAACCAATAGTATATGGAAATTTCAATGGACATTTTGTCAAAGTTCCAACATGGAATATTCCAGTCTGTATTAATTTGTAAGTAAAATAAAATGTGTAGGAATAAAAAAAGCCCCCTTTGCGCGGGAGCCCGAACGGCATATATGAAAAAAAGCCCCTCTCGCTGTTTACAGCAAGAGGGGCGTGAATCCAGCGGCGACCTACTCTCCCGGGCCCGTAGGCCAGGTACCATCGGCGATGAGGGG
>CACWJY010000038.1 GCA_902761355.1 Fibrobacter succinogenes
ACTGCCGGATGCCCGCCGCAAGCGCTTCATGGACGACTTCGGTGTTTCCGAATACGACGCCATGGTGCTGACCGAAGACCGCGACGTGAGCGAATGGTACGACACCGCCGCGAAGAACTGCAAGAACGGCAAGGTGCTCGCCAACTGGGTGATTACCGAACTCCTCGCCAAGGTGAAGGAACTGGAAGGCGGCCTCTCTGCGCTCAAGATCAAGCCCGAAGACCTTTGCAAGCTCGTGAACCTCATTGCCGACAACACCATCAACGGTAAGATTGCAAAGACGGTCTTCGCCGAAATGTTCGAAACCGGCAAGGACCCCGAAGCCATCGTGAAGGAAAAGGGCCTCGTGCAGGTGACCGACACCGCTGCCATCGAAGAAGTCGTTAAACAGGTCTGTGCCGAAAACGCAGCCCAGTTCGCCGAATTCAAGGCTGGTAAGGTTGCTCTGAAGGGCTTCTTGGTCGGTATGACCATGCGCAAGTCCGGCGGCAAGGCCAACCCGGGTCTCGTGAACCAGATCCTCGACAAGCTCGCGAAGGAATAATGAGTAAGTTCGTTCTTGTTGTGCTTATTGCGCTCCTGTTTGCAGGGGCGTCTTTTGGCGCAGACAAGCTCGACAAGTATGACAGCGCTTACGTGAGTACGCTGAACATGACCGACGAAGAAATTGCGGAAACGTACGGCGTCGACTCGACCAAGCTGAACCTGGGCCCGACCCTCCAGGAACTCAACGAAGAGAATCCGAGTTACGTCAAGCGCGAATACAACCATAAACAGCAGGTTATCGTTGGTAGTGTGGTTATGTTGTGCGTGGCTGTAGCAATGGTCTTGATGAATAACTATAACCCCAAGCGATGAAGCTTGGGCTTTTTTGTTTTTCCTATATTTTCACTCGCAAAAATTTAAACAAGGACAAATTATGGCAAAGATTGCTATTCTCGGTTACGGTAACCTCGGTCGCGGTGTTGAATGCGCCGTGAAGCAGGCTCCGGATATGGAACTCGTCGCTGTTTTCACTCGTCGCGATCCGTCGACGGTCAAGATCCAGACGGCTGGCGTTCCGGTGTTGAACGTCTCTGAAATGGAAGCATGGAAGGACAAGGTTGACGTGCTCATCATCTGCGGTGGCTCTGCTACGGACCTGCCGGTGCTCACCCCGAAGTACGCTTCTATGTTCAACGTGATCGACTCCTTCGACACGCACGCCAAGATTCCGCAGCACTTTGCTGCCGTTGACGCTGCTGCCAAGGGCGCAAACAAGATTGCCATGATCTCTGTCGGTTGGGATCCGGGTATGTTCAGCCTGAACCGCGTGTACGCTCAGTCCATCCTTCCGGAAGGCAAGGACTACACGTTCTGGGGCAAGGGTGTTTCTCAGGGCCACAGCGACGCTGTCCGCCGCATCAAGGGTGTGAAGAACGCCAAGCAGTACACCTGCCCGGTGGAATCTGCTCTCGAAGCCGTGCGTAGCGGTTCCATGCCGGAACTCACTACTCGTCAGAAGCACACTCGTCTCGTTTACGTGGTTGCCGAAGAAGGTGCTGACAAGGCATACATCGAAAACGCCATCAAGACGATGCCGAACTACTTCGATGAATACGATACCACGGTCAACTTCATCAGTGAAGAAGAATTCAACAAGAACCACAGCGGCCTCGCTCACGGTGGTTTCGTGATCCGTACCGGCAAGACCGGCATGAACAAGGAACACACTCACGTGATCGAATACAGCCTCAAGCTCGATTCCAACCCGGAATTCACGACGAGCGTTCTCGTGGCTTACGCCCGCGCCGCTCTCCGTATGAAGGCTAACGGCCAGACTGGTTGCAAGACCGTTCTCGACGTGCCGCCTGCATACCTCAGCACTCTGAGCGACGAAGACCTCCGCGCTCACTGCTTGTAATAAGACCGCTCGCGCCCAGTCGTACTAGTACGTACCCGAAGCGCTCGCTCTCGCAACCGCCCCTGTTTAATAACAGGGGCTTTGTTGCTCACAGAGCCCGCTCGGCTCTATCGCATAAATAAAAATGTGATATTGCCTCGCTCTCGCAAAAGCGTGCAATACGAGTGTCGCAAAATTATGCTAGCATAATTTTATGACCGAGAGCAGCCGCGGACGCCAAAGGCGTCAACCACGCCTCGTTAAATAATCCCAAGCCGAGCGCAGCAGAAACAAGTTTACTTGTTTCTATTGTCGAGGCGCCGGATTATGCGATACATCGCAATACGAGGCGTTTGTCGCTCACGGAGATCGCTCGCGCAAACGTGAAGTATCAATGAAAATAGCCTCGGGTTAATCCCGAGTTTTTTTATAAGAAGAATTTTTGATTTATCTCGATTTCGATTCCCACGTATCGCGGGCCGAACTTTTTGCGGAGCGTGGTGGTGAGTCCGTCGGATGAACCCTTGTACGGGTAGTTGAAGCGGACTTTCATGGTGGGGTAGAGCCGCTTGATTTCTGCCTTGATGACGTTTGCATAGGCGCACTCTAGCGGGCGGCTCGGGTCGTAGAGGATCCCGATGTCGGCGTTGCGAACTTTGCCGTTCAGCACCGGCGTAAAACTGTGGATGCCTAGGTGGACGACGCTTGGCTTTGATTTTGCGGCCCGTGTGTTTGGCTTAATTGCGGATTCCACGAATTTTTCGATGGTGGTGCGGTATTCCTGCCAGTAGGTGGTGGCTTGGGCTTTCGCTTTTTCGGCGGCGGCCTTGTCGCTCGCTTCGAGTGCTTCGTAATATTCGCAAAATGCACTCTTGTTGGTGATGGTGCGATTCAAGTCCACGAACAGACGCGAGAATTTTCCTTCGCAAAAGAATTCCGGCTTCGCGAATTTCACCAGCTTGCGGAAAACGGAGCATGCCCCGATATCGTAGGCGCGGTGTGTTTCCTGGACATCTGCCGGGACTGCCTTCTTGAAGGCTGCGGGCAATTTGTTGCTTGCATGCTCGCAAGTGAGGATAAGTATTTCACGCAAGTCTTGTTTCATGTTTTTCCCAATTCCGAAATTGGAATTCCGAGCGAATCTTTTGTACTGTAGACTCTATTTTCTCACCAAGTTCGACTTCATCTCCGATTTCATGGCGTACATACGTTCGTCCGCCAGATCATACACATACTCAGACTCAAACCGTCCGTTCCGCTGTTCCGCAGAATACTTATCCGCCAGTTCATGTCTGAATGCAATTCCATAGGCCGCTTCTAGGGGAACAGGCAACTCAGCCCCGCGCTTTTTCTGTAGTTCCGCCATCTTGGCAAGGGCCAGGTCCATTTCGGCAAGGTGTTCGCTACGGACAACCATTATAAATTCGTCACCGCCCAGTCGAATGGCGGTCCCGATTCCATCAAAGGCTTCCTTGAGCGCCTGCGCAAAGGCCTTGATTAGGGCATCTCCCATACCGTGTCCGTAATTGTCGTTCACGTATTTCAAGCCGTTCAAGTCAATACTCACGATAGCATAGTCGCTGTTCCCCCTGTCGAGCACCTCGAAAATCTGCTTACACTTGGCCCGATTGAAAAGTCCTGTCAGGGAATCCAGATAAGCGATGTTTGCCAACAAATCGCGTTCAGCCTTGTGAGACTGCAGGCGAGACAAATGAACAACGAAACTGACCATCAGCAACAATACGAAGAAGAACGTTCCCATCGGCAAAAGCGAATTATCACTGAGAATATGTCCAAACATTTCCGTTTGATTAATCTTGTACCGTCCAAGTTCCAACATGGCAAAACCGACAAAGACAAAGCACCCCACAGCGAAAATTTTTCCGGACATGTCCATGCGCCGATTGTAAATCGCTCCGCACGCAATAAGCGCGATAACGGCCAAGCCTACATAAATATGGAAAATCCAAAGAGTTCTTGAAAAATGGACAATATCCATAAAGTGAAGGGTTGACAAAGCAACGAAAACAAGAATGCCAATCGCATTGATTCCTATCAGTACATACCACTTCCAGCGCAGGATTTTTCCTTTACGCATCCGAACAAGCAAAAAGCTGAAGGGAATCCCGGAAAACAGGAGCGAGACATATTCAAGCGACGTGTTGAACGCCAGGTTCATCGAAAAAATCTGCACCAGTTTCGTATAACACAAGGTCCACAGGCCAAGCGAAAAAGAAAGCAGGCCTATCATCAGCAACCTGAAATAAGACGCCCCGTAAATAGAGGCGCACGCCCCGATAATGACCGACAAGGCTCCGAATACAACAAGGAACAGGCCGAATACAAGCGAAGAAAAACGGGTAGCGTTAAAGTCGCTGTTCGCCTCCCAGGGAGTAAGGAGTTCAAATTTCGGCGCATAAAGAGGCATGTCGTTTTCACTTTCTACAAAAACAAAGCGAACGGCACAGTTGGTATCGCAAACCATTGGATAGAAATAATGGTATCCGCTTCCGACCAGCGTCCCTTTTTCAAAGTCGCTTTTCCCGTACGAATACAACATTATATCGTCTTGGTAAATTTCAATCAGCTTATGATAAGTAAGAAAGCGAACCACAAGAGGATGACCGGGCGGCAATTCGTTCTGAACCAAAATACTATCACCGCGTTGCAAAACAACATTGTTTTTCTGCACGGCAGACAAACCGTTATAGGTAAAGTCCCCGCTTTTATAAGAAACAACCCAGTCGTGTTGCGGAGAATATGTTTCGCTGGCGGCCCCCTGTTTGACAACGATCTCAAAAAAAATCTGGAACAGCACCACGACAAAAATCGCCACGGCACCTGCTATAAACAGCTTTTTCGTATTGATGGTCATCGGCATAAGAGTCACCTCTCTTAGCGCTCCCATACCTCGAAAATCGTCGGGTAGTCGTTCTTTTCGTCGGCGTCAAATTTTTCTTCGCTCACCTTATGCCAGCCGTCGCCCCATTCGGGGAACAGCACGTCACCTTCGACATCGGCGAGGACTCGCGTCACATAAAGTTTCTGCACCAGGGGCATCGCCTCGCGGTAGACCGCCGCGCCGCCAATGATAAAGCATTCTGTTTCGTGGGCGGCGCGAGCCGATTCAATCGCCTGCGAAAGATTGCCGCATACGATGCAGCCCGGAGCCTCGAACGCCGCATTGCGCGTCAGCACGTAATTGGTGCGGTTCGGGAGTGGCCGTCCGATATCGTCGTAATTTTTGCGGCCAAGCACAATGGAGTGCCCCGTTGTAATGGCCTTGAAGCGCTTGAGATCGGCGGACAGGTGCCACGGCAGGTGTCCGTCGCGTCCGATGACGTTGTTCTGCGAAATTGCGACAATAGCGGAAATCAGCATAAGAACACTCCCGAACTTGAAAATTTGAAATCCGATTTTAAACGGCGATAGGGGCTTTAATCGTCGGCCATGGGTCGTAATCCACGAGCTCAAAGTCCTCGAACTTGAATTCGAAAATGTCCTTGATTTCAGGATTCAGCTTCATGGTCGGCAACTTGCGCGGCGTACGCGAAAGTTGTTCCTTCACCTGGTCAAAGTGGTTTGAATAAATGTGCGTATCGCCAAGTGTATGGACGAATTCACCCGGTTCATAGTCGCAAACCTGGCAGAGCATCAAAGTCAGGAGGGCGTAAGATGCAATATTGAACGGCACCCCGAGGAAAGTATCGGCGCTGCGCTGGTACAGCTGGCAACTGAGCTTACGCTTGCCCGTGGCTCCGACTCCGCCTACGTAGAACTGGAACAGGCAATGGCAAGGGGGAAGCGCCATTTTGTCGACTTCGGCAACGTTCCAGGCGCATACCAAGTGACGGCGCGAATCTGGATTATTCTTGAGGCTGTTTACCAGATTCTTAATCTGGTCGATGTGCCCACCGTCCGGGGTGGGCCAGCTGCGCCATTGGTGTCCGTAAACAGGACCCAAATCTCCGTTCTCGTCGGCCCATTCGTCCCAAATGGTGACCTTGTTGTCGTGCAGGTACTTGATATTGGTGTCGCCTTTTAAAAACCACAGCAGTTCATGGATAATCGAACGAAGGTGCAGCTTTTTGGTAGTCAGGCAGGGGAACCCTTTAGAAAGGTCGTAGCGGCATTGGCGGCCGAAAACGGAACGCGTTCCTGTACCGGTTCGGTCAGAACGGTCCACTCCGTTTTCCATAATATCTTTAAGCAGGTCGAGGTATTGTTGCATATTTTTAAATTATAAAAATTTTCTATTTCTGTCCCGGATATTTGACACGGGTGTGATAGGTGCCGTCCAGACTGTTCAAGAAGGCCTTTTCGAGCTTAGAAAGTTCCTTAATCGACAAGTTACATTCGTTAAACTGGCCTTCGGTAAAGCGTCCTTCGACGGTCTTGTGAATCATGTTGGCCAGGGCTTCGGGGCTTGTGTCGGTCATAGAACGGCTAGTTGCTTCGATAATGTCTGCAAGCATGAGAATGGCCGTTTCCTTGCTTTGCGGCTTGGGGCCCTTGTAGCTGTAGTCTTCGATCTTGACTTCTTCGCCGGTTTCTTTGGCCAGTTCTTGAGCCTTGTAGTAGAAGTACTGGATTACGGATGATCCATGGTGTTCGCGGATGCCTGCTGCGACCAGGTCCGGAATGTTGTATTCTTTGGCTAGGAGAGCACCCTGTTCTACGTGGCCAGTGATAATCTTGACGGACTGCTGCGGATCCAGGTTGTTGTGCGGATTGACCCCTTGCTTTTGGTTTTCGGTAAAGTATTCGGGGCGCATGGTCTTGCCGATATCGTGGTATAGGGCCATGACGCGCACCAACAGCGAATTTGCTCCGATATAATCGGCAACGTGTTCGGCCAGGTTAGAAACCTGGATGCTGTGGTGGAAGGTTCCTGGGGCATATTCCGAAATACGCTTGAGGGCGGGACGGTTAAAGTCCGACATTTCCATGAGGGTAAGTACCGTGGTAATGCCAAAAATGCGTTCCATTAAGTGAATGAGTGCCACCGAGGTCAAGGCGTAACAAAGCACGATGTTTCCTGCAGCCGCAATCAGGTTCTGGTAGAAGGCCTCGAGTGATAAACGGTTGCGTAACAGGAACATCACGCTGATTGCGGCAGCCATGGCAATGACGCCCACGATAATGCCCCACACAAACTGCACGCGGTAGCGCATTCTTGCGATGGGGGCTGTAGCTGCAAAAGAGACTCCGAAGGCGCAAACCATGGCGGCCAAGTCATAGCCGTTTAAAATGCCAAAAATAAGCGCAGAGAAAATGCTGAATGCGGTGCCTAAATGACGATCGTAAAGAACCGTGGCGGTTACGGGAACAAAGGCGAACGGGTACAGCCACATAAAGTCCAAATTCTCGGGGATAATCGAAATGTCTGCACTGCTAATGCTGCCGGACAGGTGGCGGATTCCCCAGAAGGCGGCTAACTGCAGCAAAACAAGCGCGATAAGGCTCCAAAGCTGACGAGCATTTTTAAACATCGCCCGCGACGACGAACTGTATATGTAAAGAAAGAAGAAGGTGATGATGATTGCGAAAATAAGGGCGTTACCGTAGATGGCGGTAAATGTCTTGGAATTTTCTTCTTTTTGTTGGGCGCGCTGCAGAGCGTCAATTTTTTCGAGGATTTCTTTGGTAATGGGGGCGCCCTGTGTCACGATTTCCATGCCACGGGGGACCATGCCTTTAATAAGAGTCACTTTTTTGCGGGCGTCTTCACGGCTTGCAAGCGTTTCTTTTTCAAGATAGAAGACGTTTGGCATCATAAAGACAAACAGCGTCTCGTAGAAAGCACTGAGTAGCCCCTGTTCGTTCGGGAAACTCATTTGCAACTGGGCGAACGCTTCGTCGATACGGCGGCGGAGCGGCTGGATGTTTGCGGCTTCGGTTGTTGTTTTTTCGTTATCCTTGATTAGCGTAATATTGGGCTTGGTGTAGATGATATACTTGAATTCTTGCAGATTGTAGTTGTCGCGGTAAAGCTGGGCGGCTGTCTCGGTAGATGCAATAAAGGTGTTAGATACGCCCTTTTGCAGAATCTGGTTAAAGACGGACAACAGCGAATCGCGTGCCTTGGAGTTTTGGCTTAAGGGCTTGATGGCCGAGGTGGAAATACGCTGCTTTAGGACTTCGTAAATGCGGGATGCCTGGACCACCTTGGGCTGTAGGGTGGAATCGGTTTCGCCGGCGGCATTCAATTGATTTATCTGGGACTGCAGGGAGCCGTACTGTGCCAACTTGTGGAGGAACGACTTAAGGTCTTCGTAGACGCGGTTGGTCTCGTCGCTGTTGTACCCAAAAATGGCGTTGACCTTTTCGGCTGCGCGGGTCTTTTCTGTTTCGATTTCCTGTTCCGACTTGGGAACTTCAAAGTTGATGGGCGCGACGATGGTTCGCGTGCTCACCTGACCCAAGTGCGGTCGTTCGGACTGAAGCGCGATGTTCTTATCCGGAAAAAGGAATATGGCCGTCAATACGACAAGAACCCATCCAATTATAAAATGAATTAACATCTGTTTCTTTTTCATAAAGCAAACCCTAGTTGTATGCTGTAAATGTAGTATTAGGGAACGCGTTGCGCCTTAGGAACGTTCGGAGGCGCCCTCGTATGCCTTTAATATGTCTTTGACAAGAGGATGTCGCAGAACATCGGTCGATTCAAATTCCACCTGAGCAATGCCACGAATGCCTTTAAGCAGTTTCATGGCGTGCATAAGGCCCGACTTTTGGCCCTTGGCGAGGTCCACCTGGGTCGCGTCCCCGGTAATGATCGCCTTGCTGTGGGGACCGAGTCGGGTGAGGAACATTTTCATTTGTTCGGGGGTGGTGTTTTGCGCCTCGTCCAGGATGATAAAGGCCCGTTTGAGCGTGCGGCCGCGCATGTAGGCGAGGGGCGCGACTTCGATGGCTCCGGTTTCTTCGTAGTGACGGAGTTTTTCGGCCGGTAAGAGTTCGGCAAGGCTGTCGTGGATGGGGCGCAAGTAGGGAGCGATCTTTTCTTTGAGGTCGCCGGGCAGGTAACCGAGTGATTCGCCGGCTTCGACTGCCGGGCGAACTAGGCAGATGCGTTCTGCTTCGTGCCTTTCGAGGCTAGCGACTGCAAGCGTTACGGCCAAGAAGGTCTTGCCGGTACCGGCAGGGCCCTTGGCAAAGATGATGTCGTTTCCTTCGACCGCGTGTACCAGTTCGGCTTGAGCCTTGGTCTTGGGGAATACCGAAACGCCCATGCGATTTCGGAAGACGGGGGTGGTCGGAATAGACTCTAGATTGTCCCCGACCGAATCGGTCGGATCTAGCAGGCGTTCTAATTGAGTCTTGCTCAATACTTTTCCGTGCCTGGCGGCGATTTTAAGCTGGTCCAATACTGCAAATAAGCCCGCGATGTCGCCGTTTTCGCGAGCGATGACCGTAAGTCCAGGGAGCCTCGTCTGTATTTCAACGCAAAAACGGCTCTCCAGTAAGCGGAAAACCGTTTCGTTCTCGCCTGAAATAGTTCTTTTCAGGTCATCAGATAAAGAGTAGCGCTGTAACTCACTCATTCAGCAAGTCAGCAGTAAACTATTCTTCGGAAGCAGGAGCCGTAGAAATGCCGAGCTTATTCTTAGCTTCGAAGATTTCCTTGCGGAGCTTGTGGTTTTCTTCGGTAATAGCAACAGCTTCTTCTTCGGTCTTTTTCAACTTGTTTTCGTCGATGTGTTCCTTAGGAGCGGATTTCTGTGCAGCAGGAGAATCGCTGTCATCATAATCTTCGTCGCTAGAACCACCAGAAGAACCGGCGCAAGCAGTGAACATAGCAACAGTCATGGTTGCAAGGATCAATTTCCAATTTTTCAAAAGAGACATTTATTCAGGCTCCATTCTAGTCTGTGATGCCTAAAATCTATAATAATTTAAAGCAGAGCGTGAGCAAAAAAGGTAAATTTATATCGAAATTTTACTTATTTAGAGGCAAAAATGGTTGCTAAATCGGTTTGTTCGCCTTATTCTCAGGTCTTTATCTCTTCAAACCAATACGATTCCAAAATTTTATACAAAAAACGCCGTAAAGCAATGCTTAAGGAATTGGATTCCTTTTGTGTGTTTTCGGGAATACCCATGGATCCGGGGAGTGAGGAAGCTTATGTGCAGACCTGGAACAAGATGATTCAGGAACCCGCCTTTATGTACCTGACAGGAATCAACCAGGCGGGTTGTTATTTGCTGCTCGATCCAAAGACAAACGAAGAAATTCTCTTTGTTCCGCCCAAGGATCCGTTCAAGGAGTTTTGGATCGGTAAACGTCTTGGGTATCTTGAAGGTGATCATGATGTTGCACGGGTTACGGGAATCAACGATGTGCGCCCGGTAGACGAATTAATGGATACGGTCATCGCCCGTGCAAAAAAGCTCCCCAAGGGGAGTTATGCTTATGCATACTATTTTGAAAAGTTTAAGGATGACCATAACGACCGGTTTAAACGCCAACTGTTGAAAGCCCTTAAGGGGACTGGTATCTCGCTCAAGAGTGCTGCGGCTTTGCATTGGCAGCTGAGGCTTCCGCTCGAGCCCGAACGCATCAAGGACGCCGAAGTGGCCCAAGCGGTAACGAATCAGGCTTTCCGCACGGTGCTTTCAAATCTTTCATCGTTTAAAAGTGAACGAGACTTGTCGCTTAGGCTGGATTATGAAATGCAGCGAAAGAGTGACGGCGATCTCGCGTTTCCGACCATTGCCGCTTGTGGCGAGAACGCCTGCTGTCTGCATTATGTCAAAAAAGATGAACCCTTGAAGGCCGGGGAGTTGCTGCTACTTGATTTTGGAATCCGTATCGGCTCGCTTCATAGTGATATTTCGCGTACGATTCCTGTAAATGGCAAATTCAGTCCGCTTCAGAAGTTGCTGTACCAGATTGTGCTCGATGCGGGTTTTGAATATCAGAAGCATGTACGCCCAGGTGTATCTCTTAAAGAAATCGGGAATGTGCCTTGGGATTATATTATGCAGGAATTGGAATCCCGCTTGGTAAAAGGGGCCAAGGGTTCGTACAAACTGTTGTATGACAGACGTCCGCATGGCGTAAGTCATTTTATCGGTGAACAAATTCACGAAGGGGAGCCGGGAACGCGTTCCTTGGATACGGTTCTTAAGCCAGGAATGTTGATTTCTTGCGAGCCAGGCTTGTATGGCGAATTCAAGGCAACTATCGGTGGCAAAACTTATCGTGAAAAAATCGGCATCCGAATCGAAGACGATTTGCTGATAACTAAAAACGGCTTTAGGAACATTTCTGTTGATATTCCTAAAACCGTCGAAGAGATAGAAAAGCTGGCGAAGTAATTTAGGGGCCTAGAACAACGATGGCGGCGGGTTGTTGTCATCGAGGCCAGCCAGGTTGCGGTCGGCGTCGGACATTTCGTTCGCCTTATACTGGTCGAGCGGATCTTCGGGTTCTACAATCAGGTTGTAATAGACGTTGTTCTTGAGTTCGTCTTCGATATAAAACAGCGTGCCGCCCATGGCCGAACCGCATCCGGCGCATGCTCCCTGGTAGCGGATTTTAAGGCGGTTGTCATCGGTGAGGTCCAAAATTTCCAGGTCGCCGCCGTCGCCTTGCAGGGTGCCACGTACAGTCTGGTGCAGCCAGGCTTCAACCTTCTCGATTTTCTGGACCTTGGTCATCGCGTTCCATTCGGCATCTGCTTCGGCGCGTCCTTCGGCAGTCTGTGTGCGGTACTTGATGCGTTCCATCTTTTCACGCACGAGTATTGCAGTCGCCTTCTTTTCGGGGTAAGTTTCAAGAATGCGCTTGATGAGCGTGTTCATTTGCTTGATTTCGGGGGCATTGTCGGCAATGGCGCGTACGTCGGGGGTATCACGGAGTTCCTGCTCAATACTTTCGGCAGTAATGGCACACGCCTCGTCGATGGTAACCATCTGGATCTTTTTGCAGAACGTGTCGGCGAGAGCCGTAAAAATAGGACCGCCGTAGGTAAAGAACCGCGTTTCTAGAATCTTGTCGCATTCGGGGTCGATCATCAAGTAGACTTTCAAGCTTGCCTCTTTGACATCTACGAGGGCAAGTCCTTTTTCGTCGGCTTCAATCTGGAAAATAGCGCCCCTGTACTTGGGGGCTTTGGCAATTTCTTGCAGCTTTTGAGATAAATTTGCACACAGTTCTTCGCTCATGCGCCCAAATTTAGCAATTTAGCTCTAAATAATGTATATTTGTGGTGAAAATAAACCTCAATGTGCCGTCGGCACCGTTCAAAATTATGACATACACAGACGAAGCAAAACAGAATTTCAAGGCCCTCTCCAAGAACCCGTATCCCGGTCGTGGCATCGTGCTCGGCACCAGCGCCGACGGCAAGTCCTATGTTCAGGTCTACTGGATCATGGGCCGCAGCGTGAACAGCCGCAACCGCGTTTTCGAGATGGAAGCCAAGACCGGCTTCATGAAGACTAAGGCTTTCGACGAATCCAAGCTCACGGACCCGCACCTGATTATCTACTATCCGGCTCGTCATACCGCTGACGTCCAGATTATCACCAACGGCGACCAGACCGACACCATTTATGACGCCATCAAGCTCGGTGGTACTTTCGAAAGCGCTCTCGCTACACGTCAGTACGAAGACGACGCCCCGAACTTTACTCCGCGTATTTCCGGCATCCACTACAAGAACGCTCAGCCGGCCCTCTACAAGCTCTCTATCCTCAAGAGCCGTAACAACTGCGAAGATGCAGGCTGCGAACGCATGACCTTTGAATTTGAGAAGGCTCTGCCGGGTCTCGGCCACTTCATCAGCACCTACGAAACCGACGGCAATCCGATTCCGTCTTTCAAGGGCTTCCCGCAGTTGATGCCGATTTTTGACAATGCCGAAGACACGCTCAAGAAGTACTGGGCTGCTCTCGACAAGGACAATAAGGTGTCGCTCATGGTCAAGTGGATTGACCGCAAGACTTTCAAGGCCAAGACCCTGATTGTCAATAAAAACAAATAACGTTTAATATTATTTATTTTTCCACCACGTTCCCGAGAATGTGGTGGATTTTTTTGATGCCGTCGAATGCCGAGGGGCTACTGATGTAGTAGAAGATTTGCTCTACGAGTGCATCGGTGTTGAAGTCGTAAGAGGGAATGCGCAGTAGGTAGCTTTCCATGGAGTTGTCGAAGGCGATGTAGGTCGGGCCAATGTTTGGCTGTGGAATTTCCATGTTGTTTTCTTCGACCATTTCCATGAAGATTCCCGCGACTTCGTCGTTCACGCAAATCCAGGGCATGTTGTTGCCGTTTTTAGACTGGAATTCGAGGGCGCGTTCGGCAAGTGTCTTGAGTTTTTCCTTTTCGAGGGTGCGCGCCATGATTTCCACGGAAAGTTTTTCGACTTTCTTACGGGCAATTTGTTTGTAATCCCAGGGGCTTGCAAATTCCGCGTCCACGTAGGGGTGTACGACCAGGCCCGATTCTTCTAGGCCGGTAAGGCGGTCCTTGGACCAGGAACTGTTGTGGTACGGCGAAAAATATCCGACTTCGGTCACGCCGAGGCCGAGCAGGTAGCGGCCGATTTCTTTGCCGGGATTCTTGCCGAAGGTGGAGTTGAAGAATATCCAGTTATCCTTGCGCAAGAAACTCTTGGGCACGGCGTCGATGGGGTGTTCCCACCACACGGCCACGGGGAACTTGGCATCGGCGAAAAACGTCAGAAGCGGCCTGAAGTTCTGCACCAAAAGCGTCGAAAGTACGGCGCCCACGGCGTTCGGGTGCTCCGAAAGTTTGCAGGGCTTGCCACTGCGGTCAATGAGTTTGCCCGAGGCATCGTTGATGCCGAACAGGGTCAACTTGTAATGGTTCTTACCCGCGGTTTTATACACGAGTCGTAAAAAGTCCAGTTCGCGTTCGCTTTCGGCGCTGAATCCGCCCCAGCTGTTACAGCGCGTGACGAAGATAAGTTCGCTGAGCGGCGCGTCGTCCTTCATTTGCTGCTTGCGGTAGAAAAGGTACTGACGACCTTCCTTTTTCAGGATGTTGCGGGCGACTTTTTCTTCGAGAAACTTGCGGAGTGTGCCCTGCGACACATTGTAGCGGGCGGAGAGTTCCTTGGAAAGCGGAAGTGGCTGCGAGGGTTTTAGGTAGCCTTGCGCAAAGTCGCGTTCGAATGCCTTGGCGAGTTTTTCGGAAACAGTCTCGTGAACATAGGGGACCTGGGTTCGTAGGGGAGACGTGCCCCAGAAGCAGCCCTTTCCTTGGATTTTGCAAATTTTTCCGGCAGATTCCAGCTCGGCAAGCGCCGCCTGCACCGTGCCCGACGAGGCTCCGAAGCTCTTGATCATGGAGCGTACCGACGGGAGTCGGTCGCCCTCGTCGAGGTTCATATCGAGCAAAGCCTTGATAATCCGCTGTTTCATATTGGGTAATATAACAACAAAAAGACCCGCACAGGGGAGGTTCCTATGCGGGTCGGGGTTGTTTGGGGTTGGATGAATTCTTAGAAGTTGAAGTCAACCTGGTAGTTGGCCTTGTTGTTCGGGTTCACGCGAGCGCCCTTGGCGTTGACCGTACCGCGGACTTCCTTGTTCTGCATCTTGAGGCGAGTGGGCTGGATTCCGGTATTCGCTTCGCTAGAGGAACTTGCAATTTCTGCGCTGCAGGACAAACTTTCTTGGCTGCTCGAAGAAGACGTCGGCTCCGGTTCGTCGTCACGCGGGACCTGGCCATTAAAGCTTTCTTGACCCTTGCGGGTGAGGGCGAGGATCAGCATGCCGTCTTTGGAGTAAATGTTCTTGTCTGTAAGGTCGACTCGGTTGCCGTCAAATGTCCAGTCGCCCTTGCCCCAGCGGCTACCGTCGAATGTATCAAAGTCGTCTGTCCAATCGAGCGTGAAGTCAGAGCCGTCGGGACCTTGGCCCGGTGTATATTTATAAGCCTTGACCCAGTTGATAAACTGGAAAAGAGGAAGCTTGGATTCGTCGAATGCGCCCACCCAGCTTTGGCTTTCGGACGACCAAAGGTTAAAGCGGAGACCCTGGGTTCCAATGAGGTTGGCAACCTGATTTTTGCTGTCGTTTACGCCAGTTTCGGTTTTGCGGACTTCGACACCGTCAACAGTCCAACGGACATAGGTCGGGGTCCATTCAATGCCATAGGTGTGGAACGCCTGGTCTGCTGCTGGGCTTACAGCATGGTGCTTTTCGCTCGTTTTCTGAGCGCCGGCCTTACCAGTAATAATGTTGGATTGGAAACTGTTGGGGCTCTTTCCAAGAACTTCGATGTCCACTTCAACCCAGCGTTCGGCAGAGGCCTGTTCGGAACCGTTCTGGTAGAGGAACATAGAACTGACGGTACCGGAGGCGGCCGCCATCTTCATGCGGGCTTCGTACTTGCCGTACGTATATTCTTTCAGCGTGTAGAGTTCTGCGCCACTAAAGTCTTTTGCCATGGTTGCTACCGCCGCGATTGCGAGTACGGAGAGAGTAGTTTTAAGATGCATCATGCCTCCAATTAACACATCCACATTCACCAAAAAAGAATTTATAAAGAAAATGAACTTGTCGCAATACTTGCAGATGTTATAATGTTAATACTGTATTGATTGTATTGTTTTAGGGTTGCTAGAGATATAGCGAAAATGGAAGAAAAAAACGGTTTCATTTTGCTATCTTTAGCCCGTAAAATTCAAACAAGGATAGAATCATGCGTGATCAATTCGAAAGCCCGCTTATCAAGCGTTACGCCAGCAAGGAAATGAGTTTCATCTTCAGCCCGCAGTACAAGTTCCAGACTTGGCGCAAGCTGTGGATTTACCTCGCCGAATCCGAAATGGAACTCGGCCTTCCGATTACGCAGGAACAGGTGGACGAACTGAAGGCCCATGAAAAGGACATTAACTTCGAAGTCGCCGAAGAAGAAGAAAAGCGCCGCCGTCACGACGTGATGAGCCACGTTTACGCTTACGGCGTGCAGTGCCCGAAGGCTAAGGGCATCATCCACCTCGGTGCAACGTCTGCATTCGTGGGTGACAACACCGACCTTATCCAGATGCAGCAGGCTATGATCCTCGTGCGCAAGCGTCTTTGCCGCGTGATGGATAAGCTTTCCAAGTTTGCCATGGAATACAAGGACATGGCCCAGCTCGGCGCTACGCACTTCCAGGCAGCTCAGCTCACGACCGTCGGCAAGCGCGCTTGCCTCTGGCTCCAGGACATGCTCATCGACCTCGAAGAACTCAACTTCCTCATCGAAGTGCTTCCGTTCCGCGGCGTGAAGGGCACGACCGGTACGCAGGCCAGCTTTATGGACCTGTTCAACGGCGACGAAGAAAAGATTATGGAACTCGACCGCCGCGTGACTGCCAAGGCTGGCTTCAAGCGCGTGCTCACCATCACCGGTCAGACTTACACTCGTAAGTGGGACAACCGCGTGAACCAGGTGCTCAGCTCCATCGCTCAGTCTCTGCACAAGTTCGCTACCGACATGCGCCTCATGCAGGGCGTGAAGGAAGTCGAAGAACCGTTCGAAAAGACCCAGATCGGCTCCTCTGCCATGGCTTACAAGCGTAACCCGATGCGCAGCGAACGCATTTGCTCCCTCGCTCGTTTCGTGATGGCCCAGGTCAACAGCACCGCCTTCACGCAGGCAACGCAGTGGTTCGAACGTACGCTCGACGATAGTGCGAACAAGCGCTTGGCAATTCCTGAAGCATTCCTCGCTATGGACGCCATGCTCATCATCGCTGAAAACGTGACCAACGGCCTCGTGGTTTACCCGAAGGTTATCGAAAAGCGCATTATGGCCGAACTCCCGTTCATGGCTACCGAAAACATCATCATGGAAGGCGTGAAGAATGGCGGCGACCGTCAGGAACTCCACGAAGAAATCCGCGTGATGTCCATG
>CACWJY010000039.1 GCA_902761355.1 Fibrobacter succinogenes
AATCAGTTCAGGGAATTCGCGGAGGGTTTCCACCACTTCACCTGCACGTTCACCGCAAGCGGCCAAGATCACGATATCCACGTCGGCGTAGCGGCTCATAAGCTGCTGAAGCACGGTCTTGCCAGCACCGAAGGGGCCCGGCGTACAGAACGTACCGCCCTGCATCACGGGGAAGAACGTATCGATAATGCGCTGCTGCATGGTCAAAGGCTTGCTCGGGCGCAGGCGTTCTTCATAGGCCTTGATCGGCATCTTCACCGGCCAGGTCTGCACCATGGTCACGTCCTGGGTTTCGCCCTTGTCATTCTTGAGCTTAGCGACAACCGTTTCGACAGTGAATTCGCCAGCAGCAGAAACAGATTCCACAGTCCACTTACCGAGCAGGCGGAACGGCACCATAATGCGGTGCGTGAACACGCCTTCGGGAACGGTGCCGAGCGTATCGCCGGCAACAACCACATCGCCCACCTTCGCGACCGGGGTAAAAGCCCACTTCTTGTCGCGCGGGAGCGCCTTCAAATACTTACCACGCTGCAGGAAGAAGCCGCATTCTTCGGCAAGCTTCGGGAGCGGGTTCTGCAGACCGTCAAAGACCTGGGTCAAAAGGCCGGGGCCAAGTTCTACGGACAAAAGTTCGCCGGTGAATTCCACCTCGTCACCCGTCTTAAGACCCGTGGTGTCTTCGAACACCTGGAGTTCGGCGTAGTCTCCGCGAATACGGATGACTTCGCTCTTAAGGGGGATAACTTCGGACTTGCCGTCCTTGTTTTTCTGAGTAAGCTTGGCATAAGCCACTTCGTTCTGGGACACGGCGGTTTCGAACTTGACACGGATCAAGTTTCCGTTCACGCCGATGATTTTTCCGATACTAGCCATTGAAAATGGACCTCCGGTCATTCCTGCTCCGCCGCAGAGGCGTATGCAGGATCGTTTGCATTAATAACATTCAATACGGCGCTGTCGCCTGCAGCTTCGGTCAGGCGAGCCCAGCGTTCACAAATCTTCAGCTTAATTGCATATGCATAAACATGCTTGACGGTACCCTCGCCTACACCAGCAAGCGAGTCCACAAGCCAGAAACGGGCCTTGTCGATATCCTGCTCTTTTTCCATAGGATTCGACTTGGCAAACGCGTCCTGAATCATCTTTGCGAAAGTGACATCGTAGCCCGGGAAGGACTTGTCCGTAAAACGGACATCGGGCCCCCACGCAGCAGCGCGGAGCCTACCCGAAACGTTCTTCATCTGGATTTCGTGGGCCTTGTAGGCACGAACGAATTCGTCGTCACATTCTTCGCATTCACCGTCATCGAGAAGGGCGTCCAAAGCGGAGATTTCCGAATCGGACAGCACACCGATGCAGCGGTGACGGAACTCTTCCATGGAGAGAGGCGGGACGTCGCCCATCTCGATCATCGGAAGAGAAGCCATCAGGTAAGAAGGAGAGCTCATCGCTAACCTACTTGGCCTGGGCAGCGGCGTTTACAACGCGGGAAAGTTGCGGACGGAGCAGGGCCGAGAGAGCATCGGCCATGGCCGCTTCAGTAAATTCGTGAGTGACCTTGCCGCCATCGAGCTTGACGCGGAAGCCGAACTTAACGCCCTTGTCGCTTTCGACCTTAACGCCGGCGGAAAGCTGCTTGGCAAACTCGCCCATCACAAAGGAGCTGAGCTTGCGGGCATCGGCGTCGGAGAAATCCACTTCGATGTCAGAGGAATAGTTCTTAGCAAGGGTCAAAAGCATTTGCTTCACGGTAGATTCGTCCAGGGACTTTTCCACCTGGAGGTTCAGCAAATCCATAATCATCTTTTCAAGGTTCTTGCCTACCGAAAGCAGGAGGTCGCGGGCAGACTGTTCCAGAGTGCGTTCGCTGCGTTCCGTAAACGCTTCGGCGTCCTTATCGGCCTTTTCGAGCTTGGCGCTCGCTTCGGCTTCAGCCGCCTTCACGATTTCTGCCGCTTTGTCCTTGGCGCGGGCGATAATTGCCGCAGCCTCGGTTTCTGCTTTATCGACAGCATCTTTCTGGATGCGTTCCATAAGGTATTGCAAGTCTTCTGCCATATATCATCTCCAATATCGTTCCAAAGGTCTTTGAATAGCAAAAAATGCACCAAAAGAGCCTTTTGGGAAAATTTTGATACTAATATACAAGTAATTTTGGCTAAAAGTTCAAAAAATCGGCAAAAAATTGCAAATTTTTAGATTAACAACGAATTAATCCCGACTAAATGCAACAAAAAATGTAAAAAGAAGTTAACAATGTAACAAAGCACTCCAAAAGTGTAAAAAGGGCCCGTATAGACGCCTCCCAAAAGGCTTTGCGTCTACACGTAAAACAACAAGACTTACTTGCCTTCTATGTAGAGTCTTCTCATCTCGTCGGTAATTGCCATGGGGCGTCCACGATTCAAATCGACCAGGACCCACTGAGTTTCGGACTCAAAAATCACCTTGCCATCAGAGACGCGTTCAAAGCGGCACTTGCGCAAACTGGCCACTTTACCATAAGCGGCTACCCACGTGGTTCCGCGGATTTCATCACCCAAAAAAGCCTGATTCTTGTATTCCACATGCTGCACATGAATCATCCAGCCAGCACCAAGGCTACGCATCAGTTCAGTACCACCAACCGAATCGGAATGGGCAATCGCAATATCCTGAATCCACTGCACCGACCACACATTGTTAAAATGATGGTTGTCGTCAATCATTTCAGGCGTCACTTTAAAAAGTTGCGTAAATTCCATCGGGTTCACAGTTTCTTCCATCGCAATAGCCATAAGGTCTCCGCTAAAATCATTTATCCGTTAAAAAAATAGATTTATTTTAAATGTCTCTCACGATTTTATAAGTTTAAATTATATTTACAGCACGAAAAGTTATAATAGGATAGATTGCTTCGTCCCCTTACGTGTCCGCACAAAGACGATGTAAAGGAACTGGTTTCGTATCTATAAGGAGTTTTGTATGGAATGGAATGACTTCACGAGCCTTACATCGGAAGACATGCGCGCCATTTGGGATTTTAACACAAAGGATCCGTTCTCCATTTTAGGATTGCATCCCTTAAATACAGACCGCGGTGTAAAAACCGTGATTCGTACCTACCAACCGCAGGCTAGCTTTATTCGTGGCGAATCCTGTGACGGCGAGTACGAGTTCGACTTCATGAAACTTGGCAACACGGGATTTTTCGAAGCCGTTCTTGACAAGGAATACGAACCGTTCTTCTATAACCTGATTATCAAGCAGGATGACGGCAACGAATACACACTGACCGATCCGTACGCATTTCTCCCCGTCCTTAGCGATTTTGACCGTCACCTGATTTCGAGTGGCACGCATTACGAACTTTACCGCAAGCTGGGCGCAAACCTTGTAGAACACCAGGGCTTTAAGGGCGTACACTTTGCCGTTTGGGCACCGAACGCCCGCGCGGTCTCCGTAGTCGGTAGCTTTAACAGCTGGGACGGCCGCCGCCACCAGATGCGCATGCTCGGCAGCACCGGTATTTGGGAAATTTTCATTCCGAACATTGGCGAAGGCGAACTCTACCGTTTCGAAATTCATGGTGCCGACGGTAATCTGCACGTGAAGGTGGACCCGCTCGCAAAACTCAGCGAAGTCCGTCCGGCAACCGCCTCCATTACCACGCATCTTGACGGATACGAATGGGGCGACGACCTCTACATGGCCACCCACTGGGCAACCAAGGTCTTCGGTTCGCCGATGAACATTTACGAAGTTCATGCTGGCTCCTGGCGTCGCGATCCCGCAAATCCGGACCGCTTCCTCAACTGGGACGAACTTGCCGAAACCTTGATTCCGTACCTCAAGGAAATGGGCTACACGCACGTGGAATTCTTGCCGCTTGCCGAACACCCGCTCGACGAATCCTGGGGCTACCAGGTGACCGGTTACTACTCCCCCACGAGCCGCTACGGCACACCCGACCAGTTCCGCCACTTTGTGGACCTTTGCCACCAGAACGAAATCGGCGTGATTGTGGACTGGGTTCCTGCACACTTCCCGAAGGACGCACACGCTCTCGGACGTTTCGACGGCACCGCCTGTTACGAACACGCCGACCCGCGCCAGGGCGAACACCCGCACTGGGGCACCTACATCTTTAACCTGGGCCGTAACGAAGTCAAGAACTTCTTGATTGCAAACGCCATGTACTGGCTCAAGGAATTCCACTGCGACGGCTTGCGCGTCGACGCCGTGGCATCGATGCTTTACCTCGACTACGGTAAGGGCCCCGGCCAGTGGGTCCCGAACAAGGACGGCGGCAACATCAACTACGATACGCTCGAATTCCTGAAGCACCTGAACAGCATCATGGGCCGCCTCACGCCGCATGCGATTTTGATTGCAGAAGAATCCACCAGCTTCCCGAGCATTACGCGTCCGCCTGAACAGGGCGGCCTCGGCTTCCACTACAAGTGGAACATGGGCTGGATGAACGACTTCCTGAGCTACATTCAGCACGAACCGATTCACCGTAAGTACCACCACAACCAGCTGACCTTCAGCATGGTGTACGCCTACAGCGAAAACTTCATCCAGGTGTTCAGCCACGACGAAGTAGTTCACGGCAAGGGTTCTATGCTTGGCAAGATGCCGGGCGACAACTGGCAGAAGTTTGCAAACCTCCGCCTCACCTACGCCTTCCAGTACGCGCATCCGGGCAAGAAGCTAAACTTCATGGGTAACGATTTCGGCCAGTTCCGCGAATGGAACGAAAAGCGCTCGCTCGACTGGCACCTGGTCAGCTGGGATAGCCACGGCAAGCTTTTGCAGATGATGAAGGTGCTGAACCACCTGTACAAGGAAAACGCCCCGTTCTGGGAAATCGACCACTACTACACCGGTTTTGAATGGATCTGGTGCGACGATGCCGACAATTCCATCGTGAGCTTCGTGCGTAAGGACGACCACGGGAACCAGATTCTCTGCGTGTTCAACTTCACGCCGGTGGTCCGCAACGACTACCGCCTCGGAGCCCCCACGCGCGGCAAGTGGAAAGAAATCTTCAACACCGATGCAGCTATGTTCGGTGGATCTAACGTGGGTAACTTCGGCGAAGTCTGGACGCAGGACATTCCGTGGCAGAACCGTGAATGGAGCCTCAACATCAAACTCCCGCCGCTTGCAGCAGTGTACTTCCGCCTGGAACGATAAAATACAGAACATATTGAAACAACCGCGGGCAAATGCCTGCGGCTTTTCGTTTATACAGCCAGCTTATTAGCCGGGTACAAAAGAACGCCCCGGCAGAGCCGAGGCGTTTCTTAAAGGAGGATTCCGGCGGTTAAGCCGGAATGATATTCCTTATTCCACCGTGATGAGAGTGATGGTGCGCTTGCCGACCTTGATCGGCTTGCTTACGTCAACACCCTTCTTGGCCTTCTTGGACGGATCGTTTGCCCAGCCTTCTTTGAGCTTTTCGGAGCTCTTGTCGAGAGTCTGAACAGTAGCCTTGCCCTTGAAGCCCGGGATGTTCAACTTGAGTTCGTAGTCGCTGTACGGGCTCTTGTTGATCACGAGGAGGCTCTTCTTCTTGCCGTTTTCGGTGTAGTAGGTCGTGATGAGCGATTCCTTGTCACCGGAGATTTCGGTCTTGAGGAGCTTGCCGCGGAGAGCGTCAGAAGCCATCTGGAATGCCCAGTAGCTCGGACGCGGGCAGTTCATGCATTCTTCGGCAGAACGGGTCAGGTAACCGTAGTCACCGCCTTCCGGAGTAATGTCGTTGTGGATATCCCAGTACTGTGCGTTGTCCACGTTTTCGGTGGCCAACATTGCGAGGTAGTCAGCAACGAACAGACCGTTTTCGAGAGCGATGGTCTGCGGACCCGGGTTGAAGTCCACGGAGTTCCATTCGGTGAGCCACAGTTCAATCTTCTTGTCCTTCTTGAAGTGGCTGGTCCACTTGTCAACCACCTTGTGGAGGCGGCTGTAGATAGGAACGAGGTCCTGCGGAGCAGAGAGCATGGCGAAGTCGTTTTCTTCACCGAAGTGCTGCGGATAGTGGTGAACAATGAGACCGTCGGCAATGTCGCCGGTTTCCTTGAGCACGTTGTCGTTCCACTGGCCATCGAGCACGCCGAGGACTGCAACCTTAATGGTCGGGTCAACCTTCTTCATGGCTTCGATGAACTTACGGGCGCGCTTACCATAAATGGTACCGCCGTCCTTACCATACTTTTCGTAGTACGGGTGCCAGTTACCATAGACTTCGTTACCGATTTCCCAGTAAACGATGCCGGCCTTCTTGTCGATGTTGGTGTGCTTCACCCAAGCGGCGGCTTCCTGTTCGGTGCCGGAACCGAAGTTCACGGTGAACATGGCGTTAGAACCAGTCTTCTTCAACCAGGCGAGGAATTCGTCGGTATCGACCATCCAGTCGTGGTTGTCGAGGATTTCCTTCCAGTGGTCGTCATCGGCACGGAGACCACCCGGATAACGGATGATGCCGTGGTTGATGCGCTTGGCGTATTCAGCAGTCTGGACCTTGAACTTCGGATTGTCGAGCATGTCGCCATCCCAAAGGGCAGCGTTGATACCGAAGAGGCCGCCAGAGATGTTCGGGTTGATCACGTCGCCGGTACCCTTAACTTCAACCTTCACGAGAGCCGGACGTTCAGCAGCCTTAACCTGCTTCTGGTTGGTGAGCTTGATGTTGTCGATTTCGAAGCTACCATTAGAGCCTTCTCCACCCGGTTTGAAGTCGAGAGAGACAACGCCCTTGAGGTCGAACTGACCGTTTTCCTTGGCGTTAGGCGGCTGGTAATACGGGAACTTGGAGAAGGTGCGGAACGGCACAATCACCGTGGTGCGGCCACGAGGTACACCGGTGTTGGAAACGAAGAGTTCGTTGCCAGCATCACCGATTTGAACCGTGATGGACTGCCATGCACGTTCGGAGTAAACGTCGAACATGATGCCCCAGTGGTTGGTCCAGTCGCGCTGCTTCATGTCGTGGTTGGCCGTATTCTTGGTAAAGTCAAGAACGAAGTCCACCCAGTCGGACATTTCGAAGTGCTTGATGTAGAGGCTGTTGCCGTCGAGCTTGGAGGTCTTGAACGGCATTTCGATTTCGGCCTTGGACTTCGGACCGAAAGACGGTTCCCACTTGTCCTTGGCGAACTTGCCTTCGAAGTCAGAAATCACGACATCCGGAGCCTTGGACTTCCAGTTATCCCACTTGATATCCGGGTCAACCCAGTCGATATTTTCGGTGAAGGTAATCTGGTCCACAAAGATGGTCACAGGAGCCGGCTTGCCCGGTTCACCCTGGTTTTCACCCTTGCCCACAGAGAAACGGATTTCCTGAATCTTGTTCCACTGCACGTCCTTAGCAACTTCGGCCTGCTTGTTAGCGTCCCAAGCCTTACCCTTGTCGCCGAACTTCTTCAGAGGAATCTTGACGAGCTTCCAGTCCTTGCTGACCTTGGAGCCTTCGATCCAGTCGTTCAGGCTGATCTTGGTCTGGCTCTTAATGTCATTACCCTGGTTGTCGAGGATACCGACGTACACCTTTTCGCCGCCGAGCTTACCCTTGATCCAGAAGTAGAGACCGCCCTTGTTACGCACCTTGGAAAGGTCAATGTACTTGCCTTCGCCAAGAGAGTAGGTCACACCGGACCAGTCGTTGTTATCGATGTACAGGGCGAGCACGTTCGGGTTGCCCTGAGTCTTGGAGTCAGCTTCGCGCTGGGCAGAGAGACCACCGTAGCTGTAGCTGAAGCCCTTGAGCTGGTTATCGTAGAACGTACCGTTCTTGACAGGCTTAGCCTTGCCGTCGAGCTTTTCGGGGTTCTTCGGGCCGTCAATGACGTCGTTGTTTTCATCCCAGTAGACAACCTTCTTCTTCGGGGCAGCCTTCTTGTTGCCCTTCACGATTTCGATGTTGTCGACCCAGATTTCGAAATCAGAGGCACCGCTCTTGTCGATAGAGAAGCGGATTTCTGCAATCTTGTCCCAGTCGATACGGGCCGGGAATTCAGACTTGCGGGTGTTGTCCCAGTACAAGCCACGATCCGGGAAGTCCACGAGAGGAATGGAAACCTTCTTCCAATCCGTCGTCACGGCACCGCCCTGGATGTACTTGTTCATCGGGAGAACGACCTGAGTCTTCTTGCCGTCAGAAACTTCTTCGTCCAAAAGGCCGACCTTAACGGCTTCGCCACCCTTCTTGCCCTTGATCATGAATTCGAGCTTGGAGTCGAGCATGAACTTGTTGAGGTCGAAGGTTTCGTTGTAAAGGCAAACAGAAGCACCCGAATATTCGCTCGGGTCAAGCTTGATGTTCAAAGCAGCCTTAGACTTGTAGCCGCCGTCTTTAGTAATGGTGATACCTTTGCTCTTGCCGCCGTATGCGTAGTCAAAGCCCCCCGGACGATACTGTTCGTCGAAGAACTTGTAAGGAACTACGCGAGGTGCTTTCGGCTGAGCCATTGTAGCCGTCACGCCGAAGCCGAGGAGGGCGACGGTAGCGGCAGTCAATGTACGCTTCATCATATATCGTATCCTTATGGTTGTGTTTAGTTTGATTTTGAAATTAAAATTTTTAAAGGTTCAAAAGTAAACCGCGACCCCAAGTCGCGTTTACAGATTGAACCAAAGACAAAATTACTTGGCTTCCTTGAGGAGCTTTTCGACGAGGTCCGGGCTGAAACGGTCCTGACGCTTGCCGTTGATGTAGAAGTTCGGAGTGCCCTGCACGCCGACTTCGGCACCGAGCTGGAAGTCCTTGTCGATGCGGGCGTTCATAGCAGAATCGAGAACCATGTCCTTCTTGAACTGGTCGATGTTGAGGCCGACCTGCTTTGCAACTTCGACGTAGATGGAATCGCTGAGTTCGCGGCTGTGCGGAGCAAGAGCGTAGCGATATTCCCAGAACTTGCCCTGCTTGTGAGCTGCGATAGAAGAGGCTGCCGCGGCGCGGGCATTAGCATGGAAGCTAAGCGGGAAATGCTTGTACACGAACTTAATCTGGTCGGGGTACTTCTTGTTGAGTTCCTGCATCACCGGAGCGATACGAGAGCAGTACGGGCACTGGAATTCGGTAAATTCAACAATCGTGAGCTTCGGATTCTTGGTGTTGCCGAAAACCGGGCTGTCTTCGTCCGGAATGTCCCAAACCTTGTTGTCAGCTTCCATTTCGGCACGGGCCTGTTCCAAGGAGATGCCACGCTTGTCGAGGGCATACTTGATGATTTCAAATTCTTCCTTGACCTGCTTAAAATCCTTTTCGAGGTTATCAAGCCTAGCCTGCTGGTTGAACGAACCGCCGGCGGAAGCCTGATTGCAGGCAACGAGACCAGCGAAACATACTGCGATAGCAACAATGGGGAGACGTTTCATGTTTTTCCTTTTGATGTTAAAAATTCTGGGCAAGCACAATACTTACCTGTGTATGGAAAATATATAAAAAAGAATACAGGGGGAAGTCTCCCCCTGTATCGCACAGCGCAAGCGCAGTTGCTCCCCACCCCTTCGCCTAGGGCGGACAGCACTTAGGGGCTCAGCCCCTTAGTGCGCATGGCCACCAGGGTGGGGACACCCCTAAAACCCCGATGAATGGCATCGAGCCACCTCAAAGCGCCTCCGAAAACTTTTGGTTACAAAATGTAAGACAGACGCAAAAATTAGTTCATTAAACAACGGACTGAATATCCCTTATTCTTATCGTGATATAGTATCTCTGCAGCATCGCCATGATCGTCACACAAATACAAGTCAAAAGCCTCAGAGTCATTGAACACTGTTGAACTCCAGAAGATTGCATCGTACCCCTCGCTGGTGTAACTTCCATAGCTCCGAGCACCGGAAGGGAGCGCAGAAAAACCGGAAGCATTCGTAATATTGAAGTTATTAGACCAACCAGAAGTGGACTTAAGCGCCGGTTCAGCAGTCGATGCGCCCCCGACTGCGGCCAACAAAATTTCCCATTCAATCTTACTTGGCAGGTGCCACCCGCTGGGGCATGCCGTCTTCGCAGCAAACCATGTATAAAGACGTCCATACCTAGAACAGTTGTTCACATCATCATTGTAACAATAGCTGTCCGCTGTTTCGTTGTTGAGGTTCTGCGCCATCCAAGTCTGCGAGCCGATAGTCACAACATTATAAACCTGACCATCACGGGAGTCGGTCATGGCTCCCTTCGTATAAGAGACATTTTGAAACAATGCGCTTCCTGACGTAGGTCCAGAAGACGATTCTCCACTACAGGCAATTAAAAAACTTGCCAAACATGCATAAATAATCAAATAACGATTCATATGCATAAATGTAAACCATTTACAAAGAAAATGCAACTAGAGATCCTTCGACTTCGTCACTTTGTGACTTCGCTCAGGATGACTCACATGCAATGTGAAATTACTCATTCCTCATTTCACATTACACATTTCTACTACCCTTGCGAGGTGGCAGCGAAGGTCAGGTTCTCGTAGTTCTTGATGGCAAGATTCAGACGGTATTCGTTCGGGAACAGGCAAACGAGGTTGCGTTCCTTGTCCATCATGCAGTCCATCGCGTATTCTTCGGCGAACTTGGCGACATCCTTTTCGGGGCCGGACACCCAGCGGATGCCATGAGCGGGCACGCGGTCCAGCGACACGTCGGCGCCGTATTCGCTCTGCAGGCGGAACTTGAGCACGTCGAACTGCAACTCCCCCACCACACCAATCACGGGGATAGCGGACTTGAGCGGTTCGTACAGCTGGGTCGCGCCTTCTTCGGAAAGTTCGGCAAGCCCCTTCGCCATCTGCTTAGACTTAAGCGGGTTCAGGAGCGTCACGCGGGCGAAGTGTTCCGGAGCAAAATCCGGAATGCCGGTAAAGTTGATCTTTTCGCCGTCAGTCAACGTATCGCCGATGCGGAACAGTCCCGGGTCGTTAATGCCCACGATATCGCCCGCCCAGGCGTGGTCGATAACTTCCTTGTCTTTCGCGAGGAAGGCGGTCGGGGCGGCCAAGCGAATTTCGCGGCCCGTGCGCACATGATAAACCTTTTCACCACGGGTAAAGCTGCCCGAGCAAATGCGCAGGAATGCCGTACGGTCGCGGTGCTTGGGGTCCATGTTGGCCTGAATTTTGAACACGAAGGCGCTAAAATCGTTTTCGTCGGGGCTTACCGGGCGCTTGTCAGTTTCACGCACCATCGGAGGCGGCGCAAGCTTTGCAAAAGCGTTCAACAGCTGACGCACACCGAAGTTGTTCACCGCAGAACCGAAGAACACGGGGCACATTTCGCCCTTCAGGAACTTTTCATGGTCGAACGGGTCCATGGCTCCGGTCACCATTTCATATTCTTCCTTAAACTGAGCAACCCAGTTTTCGCCGCACATTTCCACAAGACGCGGATCATCCGGGCCTTCCATCTGGATGATTTCCTGATGGCCTTCTTCCTTGTTGAAGGTGTGGAAGGTGTTTTCGGCAATGGAATACACGCCCTTGAACAGCTTACCCACGCCAATGGGGAGCGTAAAGGGAGCGACCTTGATTTTCAAAATGCTTTCGATTTCATCGAGCAGGTCAAGCACGTGGCGGCCATCCAAGTCCATCTTGTTGATGAACGTGATGATGGGCGTATGGCGCATGCGGCACACATCCATGAGCTTGATGGTCTGCTTTTCTACACCGTTCACGCTATCGATAAGCACGAGGGCGGCGTCGACGGCGGTCAGGGCGCGGTAGGTATCTTCGCAGAAGTCCTGGTGCCCCGGGGTATCCACAAGGTTGAACATGCAACCTTCGAACGGGAAATTCAGCACGGAACTCGAAACCGAAATACCGCGCTGCTGTTCAATCTTCATCCAGTCACTCACCGTGTAACTGCGGTTTGCCTTGGCGCGAACGTGGCCCGCTTCGCGAATCACGTTTCCGTACCACAGAAACTTTTCGGTGATGGTGGTCTTACCCGCGTCAGGGTGGCTGACAATAGCAAAAGTGCGGCGTTTTTCGATTTCTGCGTTCATAATCTATCCGTTTTTTACGGCGGCAAATATAGAAAAATACTGCCGGAATAAAAGAAAAACCTCTCCGTTTGGAGAGGTCTTCGTGGATGATGCAGGGGTCGAACCTGCGACCCGCTGATTAAGAGTCAGCTGCTCTACCAACTGAGCTAATCATCCATAGTCGCTTAGGACGCGCACAATAATAGAATTAAAACGGGCCGCTGTCAAGGGGTGAAAACGCAATTTTTCAAAAAAAATTTGGTTTGGGCGCGAGCGGTCATCTGCAAGCCATAAACGACTCATCTATGATGATACGGGTGGTTTTGCATCACCATCTGAACACGGTAAAGCTGTTCAGCGAAAAGCACGCGGGCATGGTCGTGGGTAAAGGTCAACGGCGAAAGCGAAAGGAGCAAGTCGGCCGTCTTTTTCAGGTTTTCATCAATGCCGTACGCAGACCCGATCAAGAACACGATATTTCCCGGAAAACGATCCCGGAGCGTATCCGAAAGCTTGACCGTATCCATCAATTTGCCCTCTTCGGACAAAATGACGCGTTTGTATTCGGATTTAGGGAATTTTTTGTCAAAAAGTGTCGCTTCCTGTGCCAACGCCTGCACGCGGTCGTCTATCTTGGACTCCTTGAGCTCCACGACCTCGAGAGGGAACATCCCCCCACGCAATCGCTTGACATACTTGTCGACCTCGTCGGCAATGAACGGCGAACCAGCACGCCCGAAAACTGCTAAAACCCATTTCATGGGCTAGCGGCCCACACTTAAACGGTCGATCAAGAAGCTCGGCATGCCGGCCTTTTTCATGCGTTCCTGCGTCTCGAACACATCGTAATCGACGCGAATCAAACGCACACACATGGTCTCGGTATCCAGTAGGCACCAGCAAGAGCGCGGGTCTCGGTCTCGCGGCTGGCCCACGCTGCCCACGTTCACCAACAGACGTTCCGTGTCCTCGATCCTGTATTCGTATTCGTCCAAAATCTTTGGGATTGCGTTCGGGCGGCTCGCCACGATCACCGGACTATGCGTATGGCCCACAAAGCAGTAGCGGCCCTTAAAATGTTCAAAGGCGTCAAGAGCATCTTCGAGCTCGGTCACGTACACCCAGTCCGCGGGCGAAAGCGGAGAGGCGTGCACAAAACAAATATCATTTTCTTCGCAAATATACGGGAGCGTTCGCAAATACGAAATCGATTCATCCGACAAATGGTTCTGCGTCCATTCGATGGCCTGCTTGGCATAGGGGTTGAAACCGGCGCTGGACTCATGCTTGATCGCCACACTGTCGTGGTTTCCGATAATGCAAATGTCCATATTCTCGCGAGCCAAACGCACACTTTCGTCAGGATCCGCACCATACCCCACTAAATCACCCAGACAAACCTTCCGTTCTACTCCGTTGTCCTTCATAGAGGCAAGTACAGCCTCAAAAGCCACCGCATTAGAATGGATATCAGAACAAATTCCGTATAGCATGGTTGTAATGTAGTAAAAAATGAAGAACGTTACAGAATACGGTTTACTATTTTATCAGTATGCACTACACTCCTTATCGCGATTTGTTGTTAAAAGTTTTCCCGAATTACCTGAAGGTGCGCAAGCTCCCGCTGAATGGCGGCATGAGCTGCCCGAACCTAGACGGCACCAAAAGTTTTTCGGGTTGCAGCTACTGCAACAACCGCAGCTTTAGCCCTGTATTTGACCAAGCGAAGGTTTCGATCCAGGAACAGCTCGACAAGTTCGTGCCTAGGCTCCGTGAAAAATACCCGAACGCAGGCATTTTAGCCTACTTGCAGCCGTACACGAATACGCACGCTCCACTCGAACATTTGCGCGGCATCATCGACCCGATTATCAAGCATAAGGAGATTGCGGGCCTTGCCATCGGTACGCGCCCGGACTGTCTTGAAGACGACAAGGTCGCCTACCTCGCGGAACTCAACCGCAAAAAGCCAATTATCGTAGAGATCGGCCTACAAACCGCAAACGATTTGACACTTGCCGCCATCAACCGCAGGCATACCCTCGCCGAATTCACGGACGCCGTCAAACGCTGCCAGGCAGCGGGCCTCACGGTAACTACACATGTCATCGTGGGCCTCCCCGGCGAAACCATGGATGATTTCAAGCACACCGCCCAGGTGGTTCGCGACTTGAAACTTGCCGCCGTCAAGATTCACCCGCTACACATTGTGGCTGGCACCGTGATGGCGCAGGACTACGCGAATGGAGAAATCAAGCTTCTGAACTTCGAGGAATACTGCGAAGCGGTCGCCGAAATGATCAAGATTATCGGCTTCGAGACCGCTATCGAACGGTTCAGCGGCGAAAGCCCGAGCGACATGCTCATCGCCCCCAACTGGTGCGGTGAAAGAGACAAAATAATCGCCACGGTTGAAAAGTTGCTTGATAAAGCCGACTGAGCAACTTGGAGGGGTGATTCCCGGTCAAGCCGGGAATGACATGTTGCGAGAAATTCTTATATTACAACGCAAATGAAACAGATTGAAGACTACATTATCTCTGTTCCGGATTTTCCGAATCCGGGGATTCTTTTTCGCGATGTTACGGGAATTCTCAGTGATGCCGACGGACTAAAGCTTACACTTGACTCTCTTTACAAAGTTCTTGAAAATGTCGAATTTGACATGGTTGCCGGGCTAGAGGCTCGCGGTTTTCTTTTTGGAGTCTCTGTTGCAGAACACTTCCACAAACCATTCGTCCCTGTCCGCAAAAAAGGGAAACTCCCCCGCGAAACGGTCGAAATCTCTTATGATTTGGAATACGGGCAAGCAACCATGGAAATTCACAAGGATGCCGTAAAACCGGGACAGCGCGTGATTATCGTGGACGACCTGCTTGCGACAGGCGGAACAGCCAAGGCGGCAGCCTCACTTATCGAAAAATTGGGCGGAAAAGTGGAGCTTTGCGCCTTTGTGATTGAACTTTTTGATTTGCACGGGCGTGAAGCACTCAAGGGTTACCAAGTGGAATCACTCACGAAGTTCCCGGGACATTAAAAATTTCATAATGAATTGTCCTAAGTCTTGCACGCTGAGCCAAGACAAAAATTTAAGAAGAGAAAAAAGAAGGAAGAAAAAAATGTCTGAAAACCCAAAAAAAGTCAAACGTTGGGCCGGTCGTGAACTGAAAAAGGAAGGTCTCATTTTAGAGAGATTCTTTAGACTGACCGAAAACAAGACCGACATCACAACAGAACTCCTTGCAGGGCTTGCCACCTTTATCACGGTGGCATACGTTCTTGCAGTGAACCCAGATATTCTTTCTGCTTCGGGTATGCCCAAAGGCGGCGTTTTCATAGCCACAGCTCTTGCCGCGGCCGTCGGTTCGGCCCTCATGGGTTTCTTGGGCAACTACCCCTTTGTGCTTGCACCTGGGCTCGGCATTAATGCATTCTTTAGCTACACCGTCGTATTAATGATGGGATACAGTTGGCAGTTTGCCCTATTGACGGTGTTCATCGAAGGCATCATATTCCTCATTCTTTCAATTACTTCAGTCCGCGAAAAAATATTCAATATCATTCCCTTCTCACTCAAGGCTGCTGTTGCCGTTGGTATCGGTATATTTATCGCATTCATTGCTTTACAGGGTGGCAAAATCATCGTCAGCAATGATGTAACTCTTGTGGGACTTGTAGACTTCCACTGCGCCGATTTTCACACGACAGGAATCTGGACGATAATGACTTTAGTCGGCATCATCATTACATCGGCCATTATTGCCAAAGGTATCCACGCCGGAATCCTTTTGGGCATCTTCGCCACCTGGTTCCTTGGAATTATCGCTGAACTTATCGGAATCTACGTCCCTAACCCAGAACAGGGGTTCTATTCCATCATTCCGCATTTCACAAATTATTTTGGCACACTCAATCATACGTTCAATGAATTCGGAACGACCTGCGGTGCCTTATTCAATCCAAATTCCTGGACACATTCGCATGATGGAGCCATTATCGGACAAGGATTCTCCCTCCTAAAATCTCTCGACTTCTTTACGGTATTGTTCGCATTTTTCTTCGTAGACCTGTTCGACACTTTAGGAACCTTGATAGGAGTTTCTCTCAAGGGTGGATTCCTTGCTAAAGACGGATCACTCCCCCGCGTTTCTAAAGCCCTTTCTGCAGATGCCGTCGCCACATCCGTAGGCGCAGTCCTTGGAACTTCAACTACGACAACCTTTGTTGAAAGCGCTGCAGGCGTATCGCTTGGCGCTCGCACGGGCCTTACTGCGGTAACAGCAGCAGCACTTTTCATTATCTCCATTTTCTTTGCCCCAATATTCCTCGCGATTCCGAGCTTTGCAACAGCCCCCGCATTGTTCCTCGTGGGTTTCTTCATGATGACATCTGTTGCAAAGATCAACTTTAACGAAATGAGCGAAGCAATCCCTGCCTTTATCTGCATGATCGCCATGCCGCTCACCTATTCCATTTCTGATGGAATTATGTTCGGCGTTATTTCCTATACGATCATCAACATCATCATTGGGAAAATCAGGAAAGTGCATTGGATTATGATGGTGCTTTCTATCATATTCTTGCTCAAGTACGCTTTGATGTAACAAAAGCACACTCGCCTTTTTCTAAATTTGCACGTGCAAAAAACGAGGATTTTATAATGGCTAAGACAACTGCAAAGAAAACAGAAAAGAAAGGCACCCAGACCAACATGTGGACCGGCCGTTTTGCTAGCGGCATGGCTCAGAGCATGGTGGACCTGAGCTTCAGCCTGCAATTCGACGCCGAAGCAAAGCCGACTACAAGAAGATTTGCGATGGCTTAGCCAGCATTCTCAAGGACTACAAGGCCGGCAAGAATCTGTGGCAAGAATCTGACGAAGACATCCACATGGCCGTAGAACGCGTGCTCACCGAACGCATCGGCGCCCTCGGCAAGAAGATCCACACGGGCCGCAGCCGTAACGACCAGGTCTGCACGGACTTCAAACTCTACATGCGCCACCGCGCCGCCGAAATCCGCGCCCTCGAAGTTTCTTTGATGGAAACGGTGTTGGACCTCGCCAAGAAATACTTCGGCAAGATGATGCCGGGCTACACCCACTTGCAGCAGGCTCAGCCGATTTACTTCAGCCATTACCTGATGAGCATGTTCTTTGCCGTGAGCCGCGACGTGAAGCGCCTCGACAACTTCTTGGAACTTCATAGCGAACTTCCGCTCGGTAGCGGCGCCATGGCCGGTTCTGCATTCCCGTACCACCGCGCCCTCGTCGCAAAGGAACTCGGATTCAACGGTGTTAGCCCGAACAGCATCGACGCCGTAAGCCATCGCGACATGATGCTTGAATTCGAAGCAGACCTCGCCATTATCGCAAACACCATGAGCCGCTACGCTGAAGACTTCGTGAACTGGAGCACCAGCGAATTCGGCTACCTCACCCTGCACGACGCCTTCTCTAGCGGTTCCTCGATGATGCCGCAGAAGAAGAATCCGGATTCCATGGAACTTATCCGCGGAAAGTCCGGCCGTATGCTCGGTAACTTCAGCGCCCTCTACACGTTGGTGAAGGGTGCGCCGCTCAGCTACAGCCGCGACCTGCAAGAAGATAAAGAACCGGTTTTCGACTCCGTCCATAACGTGAAGGTGATTCTCCGCGTGATGAAGGAAGCCTTGGAAAGCGCTCGTTTCAATTTCGACAAGATGCACGCGAAAATGCTGCCGGCGCTGCTGGCCACCGACCTCGCTGACTTGCTGGTCGAATCTGGCGTGCCGTTCCGCGATGCCCACCACGTGGTCGGTAGCCTGGTCGGCGAAGCCGCCCGCCAAAGCCTCGAATTCACGGACCTTAGCGACGAGGCCTGGGAAGCCGCCGGCGTCCCGAACGTCAAGCAGATGAAGAAAACGCTCACCTTCGAATACAGCGTGTCCCGCCGTAACATCGAAGGCGGTACCGGTCCCAAATCCGTGAAGCAGCAGTTCAGCAAGGCTGCCACAATCCTTAAGGCCTTCAAGAAGTAAAAAAACTCCCAGACAAAATCGGAGACTTTAACAAATTTTAAAAAGGAACCCCAATGGGTTCCTTTTCATATTCATGAATCAAAAAAAATCACACATTATTTCATAATGCAGCGCGCATATACTTCGGCATCCTTTCCTAGGTGTGCAACATACGCTTTTTTCTCATTAACATCATAGCAAAATGCTTCTAGATAATCAGATTTTTCATCGGACAGCAAGAAGAAGCATGTCCTAGCCGATGAATAGACAAGTTTCGACCCGTCAAAATTCTTTTCGTATATTCCACCATCCATCAGGAAGGAGAACCCGTACGCATCTATAGCGTTCAAGGAATCTCGCGACTCCGCGAACAAAGGAACATTGACATAGCTCGTTTCACTAGGAAGTTCTCCGCACACATCCTTGGTGAACGCTCTTTCCCTTACCATTCCCACAGAGAAAAGCAACCGACTGACATCATTCGAGGAGGGCAAACGATACTCCCCAGAACAAGCTTCCTTTGCCTTGTCGTAAGGCATCAGCGTTCCGAACAACTTGCAATTTTCCTCATCGTCATTCAGGCAACGCCCCTTTCCTCTTGCGTTTTCCGAGAGCCAAACCTGCGAGCCAATTTTAACGCCCTGGTACCGTTCTTCGCCAATAGTCGCCAAGCATTTATTAACCGAGGAAGGCGCCACTGTGGCTGCAAGTGTGTCGGAATCAAAACCAACGCCATAATCCCCGCTCACATTGATATATTTTCCATCTTCATCGCGTTGTAGCCACGTTCCACGTTCTCCAAAGCAGCAAATGGTATCCTTATATGGGAATTCATTATAAAAACACACGGTATCCGATGATTGCCATGCAACTGTATCAAGAGGCATCCAGGATTCAGAAGACACATCGTTCAATGAATCTTGCGATTTATTTTCACATGCCGGTAATGCAGTATCAACCACAGTACCAGCACCGTGCGTTTTTGAAATATCGGTATCAACCAATCCAGACTCGGAAGCAGCGTTATCTGCATTCGACGAATCATCGCATGCAAGAATCAAAACAGCCAATATGGCGAGACCCATGATTTTTTTATTCATTATCGCACCTCATTGTAAAACCAAGAACCACATTATCACTATGTGAATTGGCATATACTTTTTTCATTTTAATAAATATAATTTCGAAAGCATCTTTTAAAACGTAAAAAAAAGGGAACCCGTTTCCGGGCCCTTTTACCTACTTCTAGGAAGGATTCCAAAGGGAACCATGAGGTTCCCTTTGCATCTCAACTAGCAGCCGAGCTTTGCGGACAGGTAAGCCTCGAGTTCGTCGATCTTCACCAATTCCTGCTTCATGGAATCGCGTTCGCGAACGGTCACGAAGCCGAGCTTTGCCGGATCAGATTCACCCTCGCCCACGGTGTCGAAGTCAACAGTCACGCAGAACGGCGTGCCGAGTTCGTCCTGACGGCGGTAGCGCTTACCGATAGACTGCGTTTCGTCGTATTCCACGTTCCAGCGGTTGAGGAGCTTCTGGTAGAGTTCTTCGGCCTTAGCCTTCACCTGGCCCTTCTTCACGAGCGGAAGCACGGCAACCTTCACCGGAGCAATCTTCGGATCGAAGTGGAGCACGGTACGTTCGTCGTTTTCGAGCTTTTCGACTTCGTAAGCGTCGCAGAGGAGCACGAGGAGCAGACGTTCCACACCGAGAGACGGTTCCACCACGTACGGGATGTAGCGCTTGTTCTGCACCGGGTCAATGTATTCCTGCTTGACCTTGGATTCGTTCTGGTGCTGCGTCAAGTCGTAGTTCGTACGGCTTGCGATACCCCAGAGTTCGCCCCAACCGAACGGGAATTCGTATTCGACGTCGGTGGTACCGTTGGAGTAGTGAGAAAGTTCTTCCTTGGCATGTTCGCGGAGGCGGAGCTTTTCCTTGTTCACGCCGAGATCGTTCACGAGCCAGTCAAAGCAGTACTTACGCCAGAAGTTGTACCAGTCAAGTTCGGTGCCCGGTTCGCAGAAGAATTCGAGTTCCATCTGTTCGAATTCGCGGGTACGGAAGATGAAGTTACCCGGAGTGATTTCGTTACGGAAGGACTTACCGATCTGACCGACACCGAACGGAATGCGCGGGCGGACGTTATCAACAATGTTCTTGAAGTCAACGAAGATACCCTGAGCGGTTTCCGGACGGAGGTACACCTTGTTGCCTTCGCCTTCGATCACGCCAATTTCGGTCTGAAACATCAGGTTGAATGCGCGGGGCTTGGTCCAGTCGGTCTTGCCGCAGGTCGGGCATTCGATCTTGTTGTCCATCATCATCTGGTGGACTTCGTCAAAGTTCTTGCCGGCGCAGCAGCCTTCGCCGAGCTTGTCTTCCAAAAGTTGGTCGGCACGGAAACGTTCGTGGCAAGCGAGGCAGTCGACCAGCGGGTCAGAGAAGTTACCCACGTGGCCAGAGGCCTTCCAAACGCGGGGGTTCAAAAGAATAGAGCTGTCGAGACCGAGCACATCCTGGCGGCTGGTCACGCGCTTGCAGAGGGAGATGATGTCCTTGAGGGCATCCTGAACTTTCTTTGCCATTATATAATCCTTTATCGGCTAATTTTTTAGCCGGACTAGGAACCTACCTGGATGATAGGCCCTGACGAGGGCAAATTTAGCAAAAGGCGAACGCCGCGGCAAAAGTGTGCAAGGCGAGAGAGCGCAAAAACTTGTTTTTGCATTATCGAGCCGCAGCCACTGACGTCACAGACGTCAAAACAATTATTGTTTTGTCATGGCTGAGCCGAGCTAAAAGCACTCCGAAGGAGTGCAGATATAGAAAAAAACAGTTTTAAAAGTCTATAGATTATACTATATTGCAAAAACATCTATGAAATTGCTTACCCCCATACTTCTGTTTGCAATACCATTTTGTGTTTGGGCAAAAGACGACAATGTGGCCAAAGATGTCGAGCCTCTGGTCGACGCCATCAGCGAAACATCCATTGAAACCGCTGAGACAAACAAAGATAATCCTGAAAGCGAAAGTGAATTTTCAGGCAATTCGATTGTCGACGAAGCAGATGCAGGCAATGTTGTCGATAGCGCTGACAATGCAGCCGAAATGAGCCAAGAAGAAGCGGACGCACAACTCGCCGCAGACATGCAAGAAGCAGAAAACGCCTCTCCAGATACCCTGCAAAAGCTTACTCTCGACATGACAACCTCCTTTGTCCCGACTGCAAGCCGACGCATTTCTGCCCCTTATGGCATACGCACTTACCGCATGCATCGCGGCGTAGACCTGGGACTTTGTCATGGCGAAGACCGCACCATCGTAGCAGCATTTAAAGGCGTTGTTTCAAAAGTTCGCAACATGGGTCGCCGCAAAGGTTACGGCAAGTACGTCATCCTCGACCACGGGAACGGCCTTACGACTTTGTACGCACACCTCGCCAGTTGGCAGGTCAACGTCGGCGACACGTTGCAGGCCGGCGACACAATTGGTGTTGGTGGAAACACCGGCCGTTCTTTCGGAGCCCACCTTCATTTCGAAATGAAATTCAACGGCACCTACATTGACCCTGCAAGCGTATTCAATTTCGAAGAAGGCACCTTCTTTAACGCCATGACCGAAATTGACGAAGCAAACTTGCAGGTTGTCGAAGCCGACTTCCAGAAAGAACTTGCCAAGCACCGCTACTATAAAGTGCGTCGTGGAGACTGTCTCGGGAAAATTGCTCGCAAGTACGGGATTTCGATTACGCGCCTTAAGCAGCTCAACGGTATCAAGGGCAACATGATTCGCCCGGGCCAAGTGCTCCGCTGCTCGTAAGAACATGCTCCCCATTCATTTCGCTCCGCTCCAGGGATTTACCGAATCCGCCTACAGACAGGCCCATTACAGGTTCGCCCCCGGAGTTGATACTTATTATACGCCATTCCTTAGGCTAGAAAAGGGCGAAATCCGCGCAAAGGAGCTCCGCGATCTAGAAGCGGACCTCCATTTTGCGCCCCCAACAGGCGACCGCAAACCATATCACCTTGTTCCACAAATCATCGTTCGCGACGTCGACGAATTCAACACATTAACTAAGGCTGTCGCAGAACAAGGCTTTAAAGAAATCGACATCAACATGGGTTGCCCCTACCCCATGCAAACCAAGTCGGGCAGAGGTTCCGGAATACTTTCCCACCCCGAAAAAGTCCGCGAAATTCTCGACGCAGCAAGTCAATTCAGCCAAGCCTCCGCCGCTACAAGCGAAAGCATCCAGTTCAGCATCAAGATGCGTCTCGGGCTAACCACTCCAGAAGAAAGCCTACAACTGCTACCGCTCCTGAACGAGGCTTCCCTCGCCCACATTACCCTTCATCCGCGAGTCGGAATCCAGCAGTACAAGGGCGCGCTTGACATCGAGACCTTTGACAAGTTCTACAGCGAATGCAAGCATCCGCTGATTTTTAACGGTGATATCACAGACATCAAAGATATTCAATACATCGAAGCCCGATACCCAAACCTCTCGGGAATCATGATAGGTCGTGGATTACTCGCCAATCCAGTTCTTGCAGCGCAGTATGCCCAAATTCCATGCGAATCCACATCGGCCACTTTGCTAAAAATCCATGCCGAGATTCTAGCCGACTATACACAACGTCTACAAGGCAACTCCCAAATTCTAGATAAGCTACGACCGTTTTGGACCTACGCAGAGCTCCCAAAAAAAATCAAAAAGAAAATCGACAAATCTAGGACGCTCGACGAATACCTAAGCGCAGTCCATGAATTGACTTAACAATTTAACGCAATTCCTGCTTAACGGTGCGGTCGTAAGCCTTAAAGAGCGCCGCATGGCTTAGAACGCCAATCACTTCGCCATCCGCATTTTTGACACAAAGTTCCGGCATCGCTGTGCGTACAAACATTTTGAGCGCCGTATGCAAATCCATCGATGTCGTCAACATTGGAGCCTTGACTGTACAATCCGAAATCAGCAAATGCTGAATTAAATCCGGTGAAGAGATATAGGCCGTTTTTACGATGGACATATCCAAAAGCCCTATGTAGTTATCCCCCTCATAAACCGGATAGACATAGTTAAAGTCAACAAATTTAAGCACCTCTGTCAAAGATTCATTCGCCTTAAGCGTTTTCATCTCACAAGGTTCAATCACATCACCCACAGTCATCACGCCAAGGACATCCACATCCATATCACTCTTGTGCGCAGGACTAACAAACTTGTTAAGGACCTGACTCTTGTATATGCTCCAAGGACGCGAAAACGCAATATGCATCACAGCAGCAATCATAAGCCCTGGCAACAAACTATAGCTACCGGTCATTTCGCAGACCATCACCACACCCGCAATAGGGGCCTTTGCCGCTCCAGCAAAAAAAGCGGCCATCCCCACCAAAATAAACATTTCTGGAGCACGCACCGTCCCCGGGAAAAGCAGCTCGCATATCCCAGCAAACATCGCCCCCAGCACTCCACCAATAAACAGTGACGGGCCAAAAACGCCACCTGACCCACCCGAGCCCACCGTAAAGGCGGTCGCCACAATCTTTGCAACGGCAATCGCTAACAGCAAAAAAACACCCCATACGGTATGCGGAACCAACCCGCTCATGATTTCACCAATAAATTCAAAACCGCCGCCAGCCACTTCGGGATAAGCCAAAATAATCACCGAAATAAAAGCGCCACCTACAGCGGGTTTAAGCCAGTCCGGCATTTTCCAACGGGCAAATCGCGACTCGGATTCACTATAGCAACGAACATACAAATACGAAAAAGGGAAACAAATAACGCCCAACACTGCACAGGCCAAAAGTTCGATTCCATTGGTAAGCGGGAACGCAGGAACACCCGCAATCGCCGGAGCCGTACCAACAGTCGCGATATATACCGTAAAAGCAACCACCGACGAGACTATGGAAGTCACAAAAGCGTTCGATTCAAAATCTTCTCGATAAAGCACCTCGACCGACGTCAGCGCCCCTGCCAGCGGAGCCTTAAAAATGGCCCCAAGCCCCGCCGCCGTCCCTGCAAGCGTAAACTGCCGACGCAACGACTGCGGCATCTTAAAAAGGCTGCTTAATGTAGACGCGACTCCCGAGCCAATCTGCGTAATGGGACCTTCATAACCAGCGCTTCCGCCCGTCGAAAGCGTGATGATGCTCGTAATAAACTTGACCGGAGCCACTCGCGCACGAATTTTTCCACCCTGATAGTGGAAAGAACGAATCATGTTGTCGGTCCCCTGCCCCGCCGCCTCGGGCGCCCTTGCCACTCTATAAATCAAGAGTCCCACCACAAGGCCACCCACGGTAGGCATTGCAGCAAAGCTCCACCATGGAAGCGCCCCTTCGCCCACCCACGGCATACGAACCAACTTATTTGCAAATTCAAGTCCATAATGGAATGCAACGGCCACAAGTCCCGTTACAAAACCAATCACAGTCGCCAAGGCAATTTTCGAAAAATAGCCATTAACAACAAATAGTCGTGCAAATCTTTCTGAAAACGATTTCACGGTCGCAAAGATAGAATTTTTAAAGATATATACAAACACAAAGGTACCCGGCTATTGCCAGGTACCTTTTCTAGAAAGATTTTTGAAGAATCTAGGCTAGGTGAATCGCCTAATTAACGGCGCTTGCCCTTCTTGCCTTTCTTACCCTTGGCAGGAGCAGGCTTTGCTTCTTCCTTAGGTTCTTCCTTCTTCGGTTCAGCCTTCTTCTTGGAGTCGCCACCGCGGAGATCCTTCATCTTAAAGGAGACGTTGATTTCGGCAGTCGTCACCTGAGAGGCGAGTCCACCCGGATCACGCACCTTGAAGCTGAATTCATCGAGGCCGCTAAAGCCCTTGTTCGGCATATAAGTGAAGGAACCGTCACGTTCGTTCAGGTTGATCTTACCGTTGCGCGGCTTCTGCACAAGTTGCACAGACACCGGCTTTTCACCATCGGGGTCCTGCACACCAGACATCAGACCTTCAGCAGCAGAAACCTTGAGTTCTTCGCCTTCCTGAGTCATGTAAGTCTGAGCATTTGCCACCGGAGCATCATTCACGGCAATCACCGTGAAGAGAGCCGTACGGCTAGCCTTTGCACCATCCGGGTCCGTCACCGTAAAGGTAATACGTTCCGGCTTGCCGTTCCAGTTCGGGTGCGGCTGAGCAACCGTTGCAGTCTTCTTGTACTTGTCGTACTTCACTTCAAGGAACTTGTTACCGGTAAAGCTCCACTTGAGTTCATCGAAACGGTGATCCTTATCGCGAGCATACTGGTCAAGCTTAATGACAGCCACTACACCATTGTTGTCGTCTTCCTTGATGGTAAAGTCAGGAATATCGCGCATAATCGGAGCAGCGTTCACATGCTTAACAGTGAACTTCACCATAGCCTTGTCAGAAGCACCGGCCGGGTCCTTAGCGGTAAAGATCAGAGTTTCTTCACCGAACCAATCCGGTTTCTTCGGCTTCACGATAGCTTCGCGGCTACCGTTAATCTGCACGGCAAGGTTCTTGGCGCCAGTCACGCCCCAACGGATTTCAGAATTCTTGTGGTCAGGGTCAGACACATAGTTATCAAGTTTGATCGGCTTGAAGGTAGAGCCCTGCAGAGTTTCCTGAGCCGGGATTTCCTTCACGATCGGCGGGTCGTTGACCGGCTTCACCGTGAACTTCACCTGGACAGAGGCCTTTTCGCCAGCCGGGTCAAACACGTTCACCGTCACAGTTTCCGTGCCGTTCCAGTACGGGTTCGGAGTTTCGGCAATCAAGACACCCTTCTCGTTGATCGTGAAGTTGATTTCGTGCTTCACCGCCGGACCACTCTTGTTCTTCTTGCCCTTGACATTCGGAACTTCGTTGTCGAGCGTCCAGGTCAATTCTTCGAGAGAGTTATCCGGGTCATTCACCATCTTGCTGAAGTCAACCGGAGCAAAGGCCTTCTTTTCTTCAATGACGAACGGCTGCACCGGCTTGAGGGTCGGCGGGTCGTTCACCGGAGTGACTTCGAAGGTAGCCTTGGCAGAAGCGGAGGCACCGGCGATATCCTTCACCGTGAAGGTGAGGGTTTCCTTACCGAACCAGTTCGGGTTCGGAGTCAGCACCTGGGCACGAGTACCCTTGATATCCACCTTGAGGTCCTTGTTACCGGAAACGGTCCAGTGGAGTTCGTTGGGCTTGTTATCCGGGTCTTCGGCAGCCTTGGAAAGATCGACGATTTCGAACTTTTCCTTTTCCTTGATCTTCTGGCCTGCAATGTGCTTGATGACCGGAGGATCGTTCACAGGCACCACTTCGTAGGTGATCTGCTGGGTAGCACGGGCACCTTCGGGGTCATACACGTCAATCTTGATCTTTTCGGTACCGCTCCAGAACTTATCCGGAGTAGAAACGACGAGTTCCTTCTTGGCATTGATAGAGGCCTTGAGGGCGCGAGCCGGAGCCACTTCAATCTTCAGAGCGGACAGCGGATGGTCCGGATCAGAGATGTACTGAGCGAGGTCGAGCGGCTTGAAGTGTTCCTTTTCCTGGATGCTCTGGATAGCAATCGGCTTGATTTCCGGAGCGTCGTTCACGGATTCCACCTTGAAATTCACCGTCTTGGAGTCAGAGGCGCCTTCGGGGTCCTTCACCGTGAAGGTCACGTTGCGTTCACCATTCCAGTACTTGTTAGCAATCTTCACGCGGGCAATGTTCCTGCTGTCGATTTCAACCTGGAAGTCGTCAACCGGAGCCGGGGCGCTCTCTTCGGCAGCTTCTTCCTTGGCGCCCTTCTTGCCCTTCTTGGCAGGCTTCTTTGCGGGCTTCTTGGCAGGCTTTGCAGCCGGAGCGGCATTCACCTTGTCAACCTTCACAGACCACACCAGTTCAGAGAGCTTGTGGTCAGGATCGTGCACGAACTTGTTCAGGTCGATTTCCTTGAACGTACCCTTTTCCTTGATCTTCTGGTCAGGAATGTTCTTGAGCACCGGAGCGTCGTTCACGGAGGTGATTTCGAAGGTCACCATCTGAGAAGTTTCAGCACCATCCGGGTCCTTCACGATAAGAACCATGGATTCCGGAGCGCACCAGAAATTCTTGTCCGGAGCGGAAACGGTGAGCACGCGGCTCGGAGAGATTTCAGCCTTGAGCTGCTTGTTGCCCGTCACGGTCCACTTGAGTTCGCTCGGCTTGTTATCCGGGTCCTTCACGTATTCGTCAAGCTTGATCTGCTTGAAGAGTTCCTTTTCCTTGATCTTCTGGTCAGGAATCTTCTTGAAGATGACAGGAGGATCGTTCACGCGAGTCACTTCGAAGAGCATCTTGTGGTTGGCAGAAGCGCCTTCCGGGTCGGTCACCGTGAAGGTCACCGTTTCCTTGCCGTTCCACTGCGGGTCCGGAACAGCCACCTGGACGGTGTTGTCCTTACGCATATTCACCTTCAAGAACTTGTTGCCAGACACACTCCACTTGAGCTGGGCAGCCTTGTGGTCCGGGTCAGAAGCAAGGTTCGAAAGGTCAATCGTTCTGAACACGCCGTTTTCACGGATGGTCTCACCCTTCGGAGCGTTCGAAGAAATAACCGGCGGGTCATTGATGGAGCGCACTTCGTAATGAGCAGTCTTGGATGCCTTGGCACCTTCGGGGTCAGTGACCGTGAAGGTAATGTCGGCAGCACCGTTCCAGTACTTGTTCGGGATCACAATCGTAGCAACGTGGTTGTTGTCAACCTTGACACTCAGGCCATCCTTGGCAGACGGAGCCGGTTCAGCGGCAGCGCCCTTCTTGCCCTTGGCAGGAGCAGCGGCAGACTTGGCCTTCACGTCGAAGGTCCACTTGAGTTCGGAATTCTTGTGATCCGGGTCCTTAACGAGATCGTCAAGCTTGATCTGCTGGAACTGCTTCTTTTCGTCGATGGACTGATCCTTGAGTTCGCGCACGAACTGCGGAGCGTCGTTCACCGATTCCACCGTGAAGGTCACGGAACGGCTATCAGAAGCGCCTTCCGGGTCGGTCACCGTGAACTTGATCGTTTCGGCACCGTGCCAGTTCGGGTTCGGCGGCAGGATAGACACATTGTGGCTTGCATCCATAGCAACCTTGAGTTCCTTGGCACCTTCAATCTTCCACTTGAGCTTGCTCTTCGGATGGTCGAGGTCTTCGACGTAGTTGTCGAGAGCGATAGACTTGAAGCTACCCTTTTCCTTGATGGTCTGGTTAGCAATGTCCTTCATGACCGGAGGATCGTTGATGGACAGCACAGAGAATGCTGCAGTAGCCTTGGCAGAAGCACCTTCGGGGTCGGTCACCGTAAAGGTCAGCTTTTCGGAACCGTTCCACAGCGGATTCGGAGCCTTAACAGAGACTTCGCCATCCTTGCCGATATTCACCTTCAGGTCCTTGTTGCCACTGACTTCAATCTTGAGCCTTTCGTAGGCATGGTCAGGATCCTTGATGAGCTGCTTCAGGTTGAAGGACTTGAATTCTTCCTTTTCTTTGACAGTCTGGTCATTGATCTTGCCAATCGTCGGGGCATCGTTCACGGACTGCACCGTGAAGGTAGCCGTGCAATGAGCCTTGCCGCCATCCGGGTCTTCCACCTTGAAGGTGATTTCTTCGGAACCATTCCAGTACTTGTCCGGAATCACGACCTTGGCCATGCGCTGACCGTCGACAGTCACCTTGAGCTGCGGAGTGTAACCCTTCGGGGCACCCTTCGCCGGCTTCACATCAAAGCTCCAGGAGAGCTGTTCAGGCTTGTGGTCGGCATCCTTTACGATGTCGTTCAGGTTGATGATTGCAAATTCACGCTTTTCAGGAATGCTCTGATCCTTGATCGGCTTCACAAATTCCGGCAGGTCATTCACCGATTCAACCGTGAACTTAACCGTGCGCTTGTCGGAAGCGCCTTCCGGGTCGGTCACCGTAAAGGTGATGTCTTCGGAACCGTTCCAGTACTTGTTCGGAGTCGTAATGGTAGCAACATGCTTCGGGTCGATCACGACCTTCAGGTCCTTGTTACCAGAGACCGTCCACTTGAGCTTGGAAAGGTCGTGGTCTTCGTCGCTTGCATACTTGTCAAGTTCGATCGGCTTGAATTCGCCCTTTTCCTTGATGGTCTGGCTTGCGATATCCTTCATGACCGGAGGATCGTTGATGGACTTCACCGTAAACACAGCATCGGACTTTGCGGAAGCGCCTTCCGGATCGGTCACCGTGAAGGTCACCTTTTCAGAACCATTCCAATTCTTTGCCGGCATCTTGATGGTTGCGATACCATCCTTCGAAATATCAATCTTCAGCTGCTTGTTGCCAGAAACGGTCCACTTCAAATCCTTAAAGGCGTGGTCGGGGTCAGAGGCAAATTCAGTGAGATTAATCTGGGCAAATTCATGCTTTTCTTCAATCATCTGATCCGGAATCTTCTTGAGCACCGGCACATCGTTCACCGACTGCACCGTGAAGAGAGCCTTAGAAGAAGCCTTAGCACCTTCGGGGTCCGTAACCGTGAAGGTAATTTCGGCAGCACCGTTCCAGAACTTATTCGGGATCTTGATGTTCGCCACATGCTGGGCATCGATTTCTACAGAGAGATCACCATCCTTGCTACCCTTAGTCGTCGGCTTAACATCAACCGTGAACTGGAGATCGGAAAGTTTGTTGTCGAGGTCGCGAACCATTTCGCCGAGCTTGATCGGCTGGAACAGGCCCTTTTCCTTGATGGTCTGCGGAGCGACCTGCTTGATGAATTCCGGAACGTCGTTCACCGATTCAACCGTGTAAGCGACAGAGCGTTCGTCGGTGGCGCCTTCAGGGTCGGTCACCTTGATGGTGAGCGTTTCAGAACCGTTCCACTGCGGAGACGGCGGAGTCACCTTCATCACGCGGTTACCGTCGATGGACACCTTGAGTTCGCGGTTGCCCGTCACAGTCCACTTGAGCTGAGCCTTGGCATGGTCGAGGTCTTCGACATACTTGTCGAGTTCAACATCCTTGAACTGGCCCTTTTCCTTGATGGTCTGTTCCGGGATGTCCTTCATGACCGGCGGGTCGTTGATGGACTTCACCGAGAGCTTCATCGTGGTCTTTGCAACTCCCCCATCCGGGTCGGTAGCAGTGAACGTGAGTGTCTCGGAACCGTTCCAGAGTTCGTTCGGAGTCTTGAAAGAAACTTCACGAGTCTTGTTATTCAGGTTGACCTTGATGTCCTTGTTACCCGTAATGTCGATCTTCAACTGGGAGAGATCGTGATCGGCATCGGAGAGGTAATCGTCGAGCATCACGGAGGCAAATTCGTTCTTTTCTTCGATAGCCTGGTCCGGAATCTTCTTGAACACAGGAATATCGTTGATGGACTTGACCGTGAAGGTCACAGCCTGCTTGACAGAAGCGCCTTCCGGGTCCGTGCAGGTGAACGTCGCAATGGCGGTACCGTTCCAGTAGGTGTCCGGAATTTCGATAGATGCAACGTGGTCGTCACTGATGTTTACAGACAAAGTACCGGACTGCGGTTCCTTGCCCTGGTGCTTCACGTCGGCTTCCCAGGAGAGTTCGGAATTCTTGTGGTCGGCGTCCTTCACGTATTCGTCGAGCTTGATCTTCGCGAAGGTCTTCTTTTCGTCGATGGTCTGATTCGGAATCTGCTTCACGAGCTGCGGCACGTCGTTCACGGAATTCACCGTGAAGCTGTTTTCGGATTCGGCGCAAGCACCGGCCGGGTCACAGACCTTGAACTTGATCGATTCAGAACCGTTCCACATCTTGTTCGGAATCTTGATGGTGGCGGTCTTGCCGGCAATGTTTACGGCAAGGTCCTTGTTGCCAGAAACGGACCACTTAAGTTGTTCGAAAGGATGGTCGGGATCCTTGACCAGCTTGTCCAGTTCAATGGGCTTGAACTCCTGCTTTTCATCGATGGTCTGATCCTGGACTTCCTGTACGAATTCAGGAGCATCGTTCACGGACTTGACCGTGAACTTGGCGGTCGTCTTGGCAGATGCACCGGCCGGGTCGGTCACCGTGAAGGTCACGGTTTCGGAACCATTCCAGAATTCGTTCGGAATCTTGATGTTTGCGGTACCGTACTTGTCGATATCGAACTTCAGGTCCTTGTTGCCCGAGATGCTCCACTTGAGCTTGGAGACATCGTCGTCCACATCGGTCACATAGTCAGAAAGGCTAATGGATTCAAATTCATTCTTTTCTTCGATGGTCTGGTCCGGAATCTTCTTGATAACCGGAGCATCGTTAATCGGCTTCACCACGAAGTTAGCGGTCTTGGAGTCGCTAGCATATTCGCCGTCGGTTGCCGTAAACTTAATCTTGGCAGAACCGTACCAGTTCGGATCGGGGATAATCACAGAGGCAACGCGGTTCGGGTCAATTTCCACATTCAGGTCACCTTCAGCCTGATCCTTGCCCACCGGTTGGATGTCGAATTCCCACAAAATCTGGTTCTTCGGGTGGTCGGGGTCAGTCACATAATCGTCCAACTTGATCTTCGTGAAGGTCTTACCTTCATCAATGGTCTGGTCAGGAATTTGCTTGACAACAGGCGGGTTGTTCACGGATTCAACATTAAAGTTCACCGTTTCAGAACCGGTAGCACCCTTGGTGTCGGTAGCAATAAAGGTGATATCTTCAGAACCGTTCCAATACTGACTCGGAATTTCAATAGTCGCAACACGTTCAGGAGAAATGGACACCTTCAGCTGTTTGTTACCGGAAACAGACCACTTGATCTTTTCGGGTTTGTCTTCGTCAGTAACGTACTTGTCCAATTTAATCGGAGCAAACTTTTTGCCTTCGTCAATGGATTCTCCCGGAATACCCATAACAGAAGGAGCACTATTTTCCTCCTGAGCAATACCTACAGATGCCAGAATACTTACTGACGCCAATAGGGCTGCTACAGACCAATTTTTTCGTTTCATTTATGATCTCCCATAAATTTCTTCTTCCAATTACACTCTTTTTGCTTTCACAAAAAACGTACCGCCCCCGGTAGTCCGGGCGCAATTTTACGAGGTCAAATATAATGTTTTTAATAGCAAAATACCGCAAAAAAACGAAAAAATGCACAAAAAAGGAAATTTTGAAAAAAGATTTTTTGAAGCGATATTTTACAGTTTTTTTATATGAAATTATCTAACCTGTTGACAATCAATAAGTTAGACTAAATCCAAGAAGAAATCCTAAAAAATACAAAATCAGGCATTTGGGGACCACATACAAACTTTTTTAAGATTTTACAAAGAATTTACATTGAATCGGAACAAAAAGTTCCAAAGCAGATCCTTTTGAATGCTCAAAAAAATGACAACGTGTTGACAAAAAACTATTTTTATACAAAACAACAAAACAAGCAAGGTAAAAAATGAAATTCGTATTCCTCTGCGACGCCAACTATCTCAAGGGCGACATGGTCAACTTCGTCAACAACTTCCCCACCAACCACGAACTGGTGACCATGACTTCTGACGAACTCCTGCAAACCAAGTCGATTTTTGAAGGCACATTTGCAGTTCTCGCCGAACGAACCACTTGGCAGAAGAATTTCAGCCTGTTCCGCTACTTTGGCCTGCTTCCGCTCCTGGAAGTGCTCCCGCTCGGCATCGTTAGCCGTTCTCGCCGCAGCGAACCCCTCAAGGGCCGTACTCAGAACAGGAACCAGGAAGTCTACTTTAACCCGGCTTCTTCTGCCGAAGAACTCTATCTGCAGATTGACAAGTTCGTCGCCGCTCCTCCGGCAGGTTTCACCTACCCGCGCGGCACCGCAAAGGCATAATTAAAAGCCATGCAGAAAAAGGTCTTAAACGACCTATACAGGCAAGGCGGTGTAACGAGTTTCGTTTTCCCCGGTGAAACCGAAATTACGCTGGAGCCTCTGCAAAATCTTGCGCTGGCGTTAAACGCCGGCGCTCGTTTTTTGGTTGTCGATTTTTCGGGCAGGAATTCCTTTAAAGGAAACGCCCCCATTAGCGCGAACGACCTGTTTGAAAAATTACTCGATCACGCCACCCTAGACAAATTATGCAACTCCGAAGAAAGTTGGACCATTACGGGTACAAGATGTTTCCCCAGTAATGACGACCTGTTTCGCAACCTGTACCATAATCTGCAGCTCCTCAAAGGGGCCATTGCCCAAACTGTCGTTATCCTGCCACAAGATATAAACGACCAAGAAGCCTATTACGCCAAGCTTATCTCTAGGCTTATTGTTGTTGACGGAGAAAGCGTCGCCGAAGCGTCCGCTTTTCTAGAAGACCTCCCCCATTTTAATAAGGCAAACCTACTTTGGCTTTTACCGCAAAAGCCCGATAAGAAAAAATTCTATCACGCTTATCGCGCCGTACGCAGGAGCCATTCATTCTTTAAAGAAATTCGCCGCTGCAACTGGAAAAAAGACGCAAGCGCATTCGCTAAAATCATAGAACAACAGCACAAGTTTTCTATCCTCGAAAAGAACCCGCTTGACGGATCCTCTAAGGTTTTCAGAAACATTTATCCACTCCTGTTGCTGTTAGTCCTCGCATTCCCCTTCTTCTTTGTAACCGAGGTCGAACCGGGGCTTTCTAACACACGCGACCGAATCCACGAACGCGACAAGCTCTCGGTTGCCCCCTCGTTCGAATATACGTTCGACGGCAAGGAATCGATGCAACGTATTGCACGCTATGCCATTGGAAGGTTCAACGCACTCATTACCAACGAGCGCATGGTAAGCCTCTACGTCAAGAGCACCCTAGAAGAAAATTCTTACCCTTCCAACGCCTGGGAAAAGAACAAGCAAAACATACCTCCCGAAGGAACCGTTATCAAATTTTCTAGGCCAGATAACATTGGAAAAACAGCATCAGATTCCATTGGTGCCGCCTGGAAATACTGGACCTCCATTGTATCGGATAGTGTCGCCTACTTAACCGAATTTTATCACCCTGTCGCCACGGCTGATTTTAGACAACATAACGGCATTGACGTTGCAAGTCGTCAAGGAGCAAGAATCTTAGCGCCATTTGCCGCCAAAGCCTGGACAACCCGTGACGAACGCGGCGGTATTGTGATTGGACTTGTCCGCCAAAAAGACGTCATTTTGTTCATGCACTGCGACCAGTTGCTTTACCTTGACGGTCAAGAGGTAATGGCAGGAGACCCCATTGCAACCGTAGGCCTTACCGGACACACGACCGGTCCTCACGCCCACATCGTAACGGGCCTCATCGACAAGAATGGGAACAAGTTCATTGGCAACGTTAAGTACAAAGTAATTGACCCTATCAAATGGTTCTATATGTTCAAGCCGGCTGCCAATGCTATCGGCAGCAGACAATAAACCGTGTTGCAAATAACGCAACACGTTCTGCCAAGTGAGCCACATCACAAACAACCTTAAAAAGTGTTCTCTAACTGTTTTTTTCGACAAGTTGTAAGCTATTTGTTACATCTAGCCCCTCGCCAAAAAACAAACATTTAAATAACTTTATCATCGGAATTAGGGATTTGGCATCAACAAAGAACAAAAGGACAAAATCAGATGAAGTTTAGAGTTTTGGCTCTTGCAACCATTACCGCCGCCCTTCTTACCGGATGCTCCGGTGTCGTCACACCCAAAGTAGAACTTGCCAATCACGATTCAGACCACAATATTCCTGCGATAGACGAAATGATTATCGCCTATAAGACGGATTACATCAACAAGTGCTACCTGCCTGTCGCCAAAAAACATCCGCCTGAAAACGCATGTCAGTCTGAACTTTTCCAGATGCTAGAACGTAACTACCACCTGGATTACAACCAGAATCACGTCGCAATGGCCTCTAACAAGTTGCTATTCAAGGACATAGATGCAAAGATTATCGAAATGTCTAGAAACGATCCTGAAGTTCGCAACGCCATTCGCGCCGGTGCATTCACCAGCACAAGCGAAATGCTCAGCTACTATCACGAAAAATACCAGTTTGACACCCAGGTCGAACAATACTAAAAAAAACGTCAATTTTACGAGAGAGAACGCCTGCAGTTGAAAAGCTGTGGGCTCTTTTTCTATATTTGCACCCGCATTACAAATAGTAAAAACAATCCCAATGGATTCTATCGGGCCTTCGGCCCTCCAGAATGACAGCGGGAATAAAAAGAGACAAAACTATGGGAAAATCACTCTATCAGAAGATTTTTGAAAGCCACACGGTAGCAAAGCTCCCGAGCGGCCAGTGCCAGCTCTTTATCGGGCTCCACCTCTGCCAC
>CACWJY010000040.1 GCA_902761355.1 Fibrobacter succinogenes
TAGTTCGTCGTGATTACAATTTTCTGAGCGAAACCCGTACAAGCCAAGGCCAATACGGAAGAAACTAATAAGATATTTTTCATCTTAATCTCCAAACATTTTTTACACCAGAGATAAAGATATATCGAAAAAAGCCCCGCGGAATACCACGGGGTTAACTTATCATTGACAATTTTTCAAAAGCGGGGGATTGCAGCCTTGCCCTGTGTCATCCTGAGCGGAGCCTGTCATTCTGAGTTCTACTTATCCAATAGTTAAAGACACTTCCCGCGAAATAATGCATTACAACCTCCAGATGATTATTGCCGTGGGGGTCAAGGTCAACAACGAGCGGGCGGTGCAGTTCCGCAAGTGGGCGGGGCAAAAAAATGGCACAGTACAAAGCGTAACTGTGCCTAAATAGCGGGGGAGTGTCGCGCAGGTTTATTTCAGCTATTGTGAGAAATGTTTAATTTCGTAAACGGAGGCTCGTTTTCGCTAAAAGAGCTTATATTTATTTATATCGCCCGCGTGGGTGTGTTGTTTGGGAAAAAAGTATGAAAATCAATCATGGTATAAATTTTGCCATGGCGGTATTTTGCGCAGGTGCAGTAAGCGCGAACGCCGCCATTGAATGGGTAAACCAGTGCGCCAGTAACGGCTTTACACTGATCGCCGAATCGGATCATTTTGAGGTCTGCAAGAAGCCTACGACCGATGACGGCCAGGCGAACAACGTCTCGATTCCGAATGCGGATGCGCAGGGCGTGCTCACGTCGCTTGAGAAGGTCTATTCGTTCTACATCGATTCGCTCGGCTGGATGTTGCCGTTCCCGAGTAGCCCCGATAAAAAACTCAAGAGCAACATTTATGTGTTCGACAATTCCGTCATGGCGGCGCTCTACGGCGGGCAGGACTACGTAAAAGGACTGAACAATGAATTCGGCCCGGGAATGTGGATTGGCGTGGGCTCGCTGAAGGATTACTGGGGCACATCGCACGAGTTCGCGCACGGCCTACAAGGCGTTGCGGGTTGGATGGGCAACAACAGCCATTCGGGTTGGTTCGCCGAAAGCCACGCGAACTGGATGGCACACCAGTACAATCCGAACGACGCCCATTGCTCGGAATACCTGATTAATTATCCGTACCTGTATTACGGTTCTACGCGTGACCGCTACTGCAACTGGCAGTTCTTGGAGCACCTCAAGGAAGAATTCGGCGGCGGCCACAAGGGTGCCCACGAAGTCAACCGTATTTGGATGGAATCGATCCGCGACGGGGAAGACGGCCGCATGGAGCAGACGCCGTTTACCGCCATGATGATGGTTTACGGCTGGACGCTCGATAGCTTGAACCAGCAGTTCGGCAAGTTCGCGATGAAGAACGCGACGCTCGAGTATGCACCCGCAAAGAAGGCTTTGTATAAAAAATCCTATGGCGACTACGAATTCAAGACGCGTCGTGACGCCAGTTGGGGCGACAATTACCGCAGGCACCCGCGCGTAACCATGCTGAACAAGAAGGAATGCGCGGCGGGCGAGAAGTGCGCGGACCGCTACATTTCGCCGAGTTATTGGGCTCCACAGCGCTGGGGGTACAACCTAGTGCGCATCTATCCGGATTCTGCCGGCAAGGTGACGGTAAAGTTCCGCGGCATCGTGCAGAGCAAGCCGACGGTAAACGGCTATAAATGCTTTGGCGACAACACCGACTACTACAAGGGAAAGACCTACAAGTGGTGCAACTACGCGCCCGACAAGCTGCCGGACCCGGCCTCGGGCTGGACGGTCGGGCTAGTCGCGGAGGGCGCGGACGGAACGCCCCGCTACAGCGAGATGAAGCATGGTTCCGGATTCAATCTTGAAATCGAGACGAAGGCAAGCGACAAGGCTTTGTGGCTTGCCGTGACGGCGACGCCGACCGAGATGCAGACGATTTTGTGGGACCAGTTCTACTACAGCGTTTACCGCTATCCGTACATGATCGAGGTGGTAAACGGTGCTCCTGAAGGCTACAATAAGGATTTCTGGAAACCCGCAAATTCAAGCGGATATACGAAACACAGCAACGGCGGTGGCCTCGTGAGCAGCAAGGCGAAAGTGGACGCCTCCGTGTATGTGGGCCCCAATGCAGTCGTGAACGGCGGCACCGTTTCTGGAAACGCCCGCATCGAAGATTTCGCGGTCGTAGACGGCGGCACCATTAGCGGGAATGCCGTTGTTCGCGGGCGCGCACTCGTGACCGCAGGTACCATCGGTGACGATGCCGTGCTCGAAGAAGACGCGTGGCTTGTAAGCGGAAGCATTACCGGCAAGGCTAAGGTTGGCGCGCTTTCGATTATCGTGAATACGACGGTGACGGACGATGCGCAGGTCTACGGCGTGATGTGGGCGGTAAACGGCAAAAAACTTTCGGGAACGGCGCAGCTGCGTGGCGACCTCGAAAACAACTTCGACAAGGAAATCTCGAAGGGAATTTTCTACGGCATGGTCGACAATGGCATGCTTAACAATGCAAACTACGGCGCAAACCTCACGACTCCGCCAACCGATGCAACCGCAAGCCTTGACAAGGCCGTATGGTATGCGGTCGCAGACGATTCCACTGGAACGAATCCTACGGGAACTGTTCATGCTCAAAGCCTGCGCCTGAATTTGGCGGACAATGCTTTCGATGTGTTCAATTTGAACGGCAAGCACCTGGGTGTCGTTAAAAACGGAACTCAAGGTCGAATTTCCCTGCAAGAATCTTTGCGCAGGGCGGGCCTGAACGCGGGCTCTTACCTTATTCGTGGCAAGGATTCTCACAAAATACATCGTGTAAATCTGCAATAGACCGCTATATTCTCCCAAAATCATACTTTAGAACGAATGAAAAAACACTTTTTCATTCGTTTTTGTTATCTTCAATACGTTTGGTGTGGAAAAAAGGAGGTTAGCATGTTTGGAAAATCCCTTTTTTTAACGACGGCGCTTTGTGTCGCCGCCTTGGCTCAAGACCCTAATCTGCATATCTACCTGGCCTACGGACAATCGAATATGTCGGGGCAGGCGACCGTGACCGATTCGGATCGTCAAACCAACCCGCGGTTCCTGGTGTTGCGTGCAGGCAATCATTCGAACCAGAAGGTGGGCGAGTTTTACCCGGCGGCACCCCCGATGGGGCATAGCCAATCCAAGGTCGGCATTGTCGATTTCTTCGGCCGCAAAATGATTCAGGAACTCCCGGATAGCATTACGGTGGCCGTTGCGAATGTGGCGATTGGCGGTCAGAGCATTGATCTGTTTGACAAGGACCGCAATAAAGCCTATGTGCAAAACGCCAAAAATAAGGGTGACACCTGGTGGATTCAGTACCTAGACGAATACGGTGGCGACGCTTACAAGCGTATTGTCGAAATGGGTAAAATCGCAAAGCAGAAGGGCGTCATCAAAGGGTTCCTCTTCCATCAGGGCGAAGCGGATTACCAGATGAACGACTGGCCGAAACGTGTGAAAAAAGTCTACGATGACTTGATTGCCGAACTGGAACTCGACCCGGAAAAGACTCCGATTCTGATTGGCGAACTCGCTCCTACGGGTGACCTCGGTTGGCGTAACGACGCTGTAAAGCAGGCGGCAGACCTTATCCCGAACGGCCACCTGATTTCGGCACAGGGCTGCCCGGCCATCAAGGAGCCTAGCTATACATTGCATTTCTCTCGCGAAGGCTACCAGACTTTTGGCGAACGCTATGCCGAAAAAATGCTTGAAATTCTTAAATCACAGGAACCTGCCCCTGACACGAGCAAGCAAGATTCTGTCGTGACGGATTCGTCTAAAACGGATTCTACGAAGCAGGATAGTACGATTGCAATCCGCAGCTTGCCGCGCCTGCAGGTCGTAGAATCGCAACAGCCAAAGCTCTATTACGACCAAAAGGAACAGACTCTGTTCATCCGTTTCAAGAAAAATGGACGCGAATATCGCTACCGCGTGAGCGGCAGCGTGCGTTAATTTAATCCAGTCCCGGATTATTTTTATAGGATTGGACGGAACACACTCTTTTTTTTAAAAAAAACAGTGTGAGCTAGCTCACATAATGGAATTTTTGGGGCAAAATACGCCCTTGTTGTCAAAAAAACATTAAAAATTTGTTTCTTTTTAATCTTATAAAAGATGTTTTTTTAGTTAATAAGTTATATTTAGGGAAGTTAAATCGGGTTGCCTTGTTTGGTGGCTTCCCACTATTAAGGAGTTACTATGAAAAAAGTAGCTATGGGTCTTGCCTTTGCTCTGGCGGCGTCCGCTTTTGCAGCGCATCCCCAGACAATTAACAAGGAAGGCTTTGTGGGTGTTAACAAAACCCAGTCTGCCCAGTCCTTGGGTCATTCCAAGCTAGTGTTTACTCTTTTGGGTGATGCAACATTTAATGGCAATAAGTTGTACGATGGACAGGATGGAAATGTTCTGCATGAGAACAAAATAGATCCTAGGTTTAGCAATGAGCTTAATCCATTTACGGTAAGTAATACATCTGCTCCGGTTAAGGATTTTGTGGGTGGATCGGCAAATATCGGTTTCGCCATTGGTATATGGCATTTCTTTGATATTGGCGTTACGTTGCCTGTTTACTACGATCAGTTCACTGCTTCGGGTCTATCATCTGCAACTAGATTGAATTATTATAAAGATCCAAATGGAAATCCCGTTGTGAAAGAGGGTGAAGTCCAGTTTTATGATGAAACTTTGGATATTCCGGGTAGTGTTGACAATACCAAGGTTGGCTATGTCGGAAATCTTAAGATTGACTTAAAGGCTCGATTCCCGCTGCCTGAAGATCAGATGTTCGATGTCGCTGTGTTCGGTGGTATTGCTGCCGGTACGGCTGACGCAAACAAGCAGGGTCTCTGGATTCGTGAACCCGAAAATATCAATAAGAAAAACGGTGTTGCCTATCCGTTTGGTACCAAGAACACCACGATTAAGGGTGGTCTTGCTGTAACGATGGATGCTGGCAAGCTTGATGGCGGTGACGGTTTCCCGTTCTTGCTGCACTTGAACGGCGGTTATCGTTATACGACCAATGCTGACTATATGTCGCTCCCGTTCATGAGTGCCGCCGCTGAACTCTATTTCATGGATTTCTTGTCGGTATTCGTTGAATACTATTGGGATATCCAAACTGGCGACTACGAAGTGCCTTGTATCGACCCCAATACCTTTGCGCTTAGTTCTTGCGCCAATGGTGATGGCAAACTCGATATGAAGCAGCTGACCGGCGCTTTGGTGTTCCACCTGCCGGTGGGTGTTGATCTTCATATGGGTGCTTCTTATTACCTGGGTGGTGATAAGTATATTACAGCAACTAGAATTCTTGAAAGTAAAGAACGCCCTGCGGATGGCCTTTATGGCGTGTCGGCAGAAAAAGTTCGCGTGAACCCGCAGTACACGGTCTATGGTGGTATCACCTGGAGTGGCTTCTTGCTGGCTCAGGACCGCGATGGCGACGGTGTGACGGATGACGAAGACAAGTGCCCGGATGACTATGGCCATCGTCTCAATCAGGGTTGCCCGCTGGGTAATCCGGATGCCGACGAAGACGGCGTTTGCGATGCCTGGGTTGCTGAAAAGGGCTTTGAATCTGAATTTGCTGATGTTTGCGAAGGCGTTGACCAGTGCCCGAACGAAGCTGGCGAAGGCGAAGATGGTTGCCCGCTGGATGAACCGGACCCGGATGGTGACGGCGTTTGCGATCCGTGGGTTTCTCAGAAGAAGTTGCTCAAGAAGTTCAAGGATGTCTGCTCCGGTATCGACGAATGCCCGGGCCAGGCCGGTTCTCCGAACTTCAATGGTTGCCCGACCAAGCAGCCGGACCCGGATAACGACGGTCTCTGCTCTCCGTGGGTAACTGACGAAGGCGCTCTCAATGACTTCGCCGATGTATGTAAGGGCTACGATATGTGCCCGGGTGAACCTGGTTCTGCCGCCAACAAGGGTTGCGCATGGGATGATCCGGATGCCGATAACGACGGCCTCTGCGATCCGTGGGTAACCGAAAAGAAGATGGGCTTCTACTTCGAAAAGGCTGCCGAAGACCAGAACATGGCTCAGGAATGGTTCATCGACAAGTCTTGTAAGGGTATCGATAAGTGCCCGACCGAATTTGGTCCGGCTAACAACGAAGGCTGTCCGCTTGGTGATCCGGATACCGATAAGGATGGCTTCTGCGATCCGTGGGTGACCGAAAAGAATATGCTCGATCAGTACGACGGTATTTGTAAGGGTGTCGATAAGTGCCCGACCGAAGCCGGCGAAGAATTTGCTCAGGGCTGCCCGATGGAAAGCCCCGACCCGGATGGCGACTCCCTCTGCTCTCCGTGGGTGACCAAGCAGAAGATGCTTGACCAGTTCAAGGAGATTTGCCGCGGCTATGACCGTTGCGAACTCGAAGCCGGTCCTGAATGGAACAAGGGCTGCCCGATCGACGACGATCCGGACCCGGATAAGGACGGCGTCTGCTCTGAATGGGTTGCCACTAAGAAGCTCCAGAAGGAATTCGCTGAAGTCTGTACCGGTATTGACCGCTGCCCGGATGAACCGGGTGACGACGGCCACGGCTGCCCGAAGAAGGCTGCTGAAAAGCTTGATGGTGTTACCTTCAAGAGCGGTAAGGCTACTCTCGAATCCAACGCCAAGAAAATCCTTCAGAACGTGGCTAAGAAGCTCGTCAACGACGACAGCTACAAGGATCTGAAGATTGTGATTCAGGGTCACACCGACAACGTGGGTAAGGAAAAGACCAACCAGAAGCTTTCTGAAAACCGCGCTAAGGAAGTGATGAAAACGCTCACCAAGGCGGGCGTGAAGAAGGATCGCATCAAGGCTATCGGTATGGGTTCCAGCTGCCCGGTAGATGACAACAGCACCGCTGAAGGCCGCGAAATGAACCGCCGTATCGAAATGCACTTCGTAACACCGGATAACGACGGTACTAAGTGCGAAAGCAATCTGGTGCAGTAATCTTCGCTAACCATTGAATAAAGTCCCTGGCAGTAGCCGGGGACTTTTTCTATTTTGGGTGCTATGACAAAACTCGACGAAATTTTACAGTCTATCGAAGCTTCGAACCATGACCTTGTGGAAATGCTTCCTGCAAATTTGAACCATAAGATGGTGCAGAAGGCGCGCCTTGGCAAAAAGCCTGTGCCCAAGCATACGCAAGATTTGATTTTGCAGGCTTTGAATATGCTGCTCCGTCAAAAGGCCGTTGCCGAAGACAAGGCCGTCAAGCAGTATAAGCGTGTAGAACTGTTTCCCGCAGAAAGCGTAGAAGAGGCTTAAGCCTTAACGCTATACAATTTGTTCTGCGTCAAACAGCAGGCGAGTTGCCTGTATTCGTTGACAAAATTCTCACGGCTCGGGTTTGCACCGATATTTTTTACGAGGGCGCTTGCGAGCGTTCCTCGTTTAAACATCTGTTGCAATAGTTCCAGCGAATGTTGGCTGATACTATTCTTTACCTTGTCAGTTATATTTTGAACAAGTTCTTTTGCTGTGATTTCGCTGGCGTCAATGTTCCAAGTCTTTAGGTAATTGCGGTCGGCGATGACTGTATCTTCTGCGGTTTTCGTAGTGGCAAGCAGAATCTTCGCGAGTGCATCTGTATCGAGGGCGCGAATTTCTTTTTCGCTTGCGAAAGCGCCTTCTGCAAGTCCCTTGAGTACGGCGACTTCCCATTCGGCAATCGCAATGTCTGCGTCGGGGCATTCCTGGATGTCTACTAGGCGAATCTCAACAGCTCCGCGATCAAAGCGGGCGATAGCTCCGCGGCTATTCAAGAAGAAATGGTTCAGCAAATGTTCCGGATCATAAGGCGCAATGTCCGCCTTCACGCGGTTGAAAATCTGCTCCTCGTAATCCTTGTAGGTAAAGACTGCTTCGGGGATTACCTTGCCGGTAATGCTTGGAATCTTCTCCTGATTGTGACGGTAAGTTTCGATTCGTCCGTCTAGGAATCCGCAGTATTTGCTGTCTAGGAAAGGACTTGAAGCTGCTACGGCAGGAATGAGCGGCAACAGCGCACGAATGGCTGCGTGCAGTTTTCCAAATTCCTCGTCGCCGTTAAAGGATAGGTTGATGTGCGTCGATTGCAGGTTCGCCCAGCCGTGACCCTTACAGTTAAAGATGCGGTCGTAGGCCTGATAAATATCCAGGCAATCGTAGGGCCAGAGCTGCATTACGGCAGGATCCATAAAGGGGTGCGCCGCCGTGGGCAAAAGCATCGCGTTAATGCTTTTGAGAGTTTCGTTTGCCTTCATGATTTCGTGATGAAAAGTCTTGCCCAAATTTTTTAGGCTATCGACGGGTTCGGCGCACTTGAATTCCAGCACATGGCTCACGAGTTCGTTGGAAAGTCCAATAGCTCCATGTTCTACGTCCGAAAGCTGTTCGCCGTTCTTATCCTTGCCAAGAACTACATCGGCGCGGGGGAGTACATCGAGCGTATCACGATCGACGATCATGTACTCCATCTCGATGCCGTATTTTTGCCATAATTTATAGTTGGACATTAGAACCATTCCCTTTCGTGCTGTTGCAGTTTGTGCTGTGCTGCGTTCATTCGTTCTTCGATGCGGTGGCGCAGCGATCTCATGATGGCGAGGTAAACCTTGCTTTTGCCCACGCCATCTTCAATGCCCGCGTCGATACTCGGGTTGTCGTTGACTTCGATGACTATCGGGTGACCATGCCATTCCTTAAGGTCAACGCCGTAAAGCCCGTTGCCAATCAAGCTGCAAATCTTGAGGGCGGTCTTCACGATTCCGTGCGGCACCATCTCGATGGGGATGCTTTCGCACTTACCCGAAAATTCTTCGCTTTGCTTGTCGTTGCTTTCCCAGTTGTAGATTTGCCAGTGGCCCTTGGCCATGTGGTATTTGCAGGCGTAAAGCGGTTTGCCGTCGAGCACGCCCACGCGCCAGTCGAATTCCGTCGGTGTAAATTCCTGGGCAATAAGCAGGTCGCTGTGCTGGAACATCTCGTCGAGAATCTGTTCGAGTTCTTCTTTGTTGGTCGCTTTTTTAACGCCCATCGAAAAACTCGAATCTGGCGACTTGATCACCATCGGGAATCCGATTTCCTTCGCGAGCGTATGGCGGTTTTCGGCGTGCGCAATAATCGTCTTCGGCGAATGAATCTTCGCGGCCTGCATCAGTTCTTGCAGGTACACTTTGTTGGAACAGCGCAGAATGCTGTCCGGGTCGTCAATCACCGCTATGCCTTGCGACTGGGCTCGGCGGGCGAAACTGTAAGTGTAATGATTCACGTTGGTGGTTTCGCGTATAAAAATAGCGTCGAATTCGCCTACGCGCGGGTAGTCCTTCTTGGTGATCATTTCCACGCGGAATCCCGTTTCTTCGGCGGCCTTGATAAAGTTCTGAATCGCCTGCGCATTGCTCGGCGGCTCCACTTCGTCGGGGTTCGTAAGAATACCCAAGTCGTACAGATAATCTTCTTCCTTGCTGGAGGCGTAGCGCGTTTTTTCGAAGTATTCTTGCGCGAATTTATCAACGAATTCCATGTGCGATTCGGGAATTTCATCCACGCAAATTGGGCGAATACTCTGGATAAACCACTTCTGCTTGAACACGAATTTCGCACGCAGCAGCGGTGCCTGGAACAGGCGGTAAAGTTCCTGCGAAAGCTCCAGGTATTGCGGGCTCACATTCTGACCGAAGTAAATCGAAAGCACGAATTCCGTGCCGGTCAGTTTATGCAGGCTCTTTTGAATCAGGTTGTCAATTTCGTCGGAAATGTGCTTGATGACTGCCGGAGCCTTGAAGTCGCGCATGTTCTTGACGCCCGGAATCACCTTGTGCCCGCGGGCTTCTGCCAGCAGCGACACATAGTAGCCTTTGCTCTGGTAGTTGTAATCGCGGCAGAGGTTGAAAACGCGCAGGTTGCGTTCGTTAGTGTACTTGCTCGAAATCAGGTAGTCCTGTGCCGAAATGATATCGATGCCCGGAACGTGCAATTTCCAGTGCTTGGGATTGTTCACCACAATCAGTTTTTTCATGATTTTATGCCGTTATTTCTTATTCTCTATCACCAGCACGTTGCCGTCGTACGTCATGACGCCGAGCAAGATGCTGTGGAGCAGTCGGAATTTGTCCACCTTGTAGTAAGGGGTTTTGTGGAGGGGGTTGGTGCCGTCGGGGTCGGCGACCATGAACTGTTTCTTGTCGTCGATTCCGTAAACCACGACGAAGTGCCCCATGGGCTCTCCGTGAATATCGTCGAAGACGGACTTGTCATCGGCACCGGTAAATTCGCGCATGCTGCGGTACAGGTAGGTGGCTGAAAGTCCGCAAAGAACGGGTACTCCCTTTTTGAAGTATTTTTCGAACATGGCGGCGCGGAGGTCGGAGAATGCCACGGTTCCGCCCAAATCGATAAAGCGGATGTACGCCTCAATTGCCTTGCGGAGCTTGGGGGCATGTTTGGCCTTGTGCAAAAGTTGCAACTTTGCTTTTAGTTCCGGCATGCTGAGCTCGCTCCAGGTGGGGTCCAGGAGCGTCAGGTTATACGAATGAATAGTCACCTTGAATCCGCGCTTGAGGGCGTCTATACCGAGGAATACGCCGAGGGTTCCGCCGTCTTCCAAAAATTCAATTTCAGAAATCAGTTGCTTTAGAGAAATCTTGTAGCCAAGGTGGTTGTACACCGCCTGTAGACTAGTCGGCCCGCAGGTCACATCGTCGGGCTGCTGTAGAATCTTGATGTCCATCGTTTGCCTTACGTTTTACTCGTCTGGCGGCTGTCGGAAAGTTTTTCCGGGTCGTCGATGGCGTGCCGTAAAGATACCAAAATCTGTTGTTTTTAGCAAGTGAGGTAAAATGCATCTGTTTTGCTTTTTTTTGCAAAAAAATGCACTTTTTTTGTTTTTTAGTATAGATTAGGGTATATGTTGGACTTTAATGTATTTTACCGTTTGGCTGCGGCTATTGGCATTGGCCTGATTATCGGTATGCAGCGCGAACACACCTATTACGACCAGTCGGATCGGCATCCGGCGGGGGTTCGTACGTTTACGCTGGTTGCCTTGGCGGGTGCCATGGCGGCACTTTTGTCGGACCAAATGGGTGGAATTGCTCCGTTTATTACAGGTTTTGTCGTTGTCGGGATGCTCTTGATGGCGACTCATATTTCTTTTGCAATCGGTCGCCGTCGTTCTGAGGTTTCTTTGGACCAGCCTTCCCCTGGAGGGGACGGCATTACGACGAGTGTTTCTGTTTTGATTGTTTATTTGCTTGGCGGTATTTGCTGGTATGGGCGCCTTTTGGAATCCTGCGTGATTGTGGTGGTGATGCTTTGGGTGCTTTCGGCAAAGCAACAGCTGCATGATTTTGCAAAGCGGCTTTCGAAAGAAGATATTTTGGCGACGGTCAAGTTTGCTGTTATATCGGCCTTGATTCTGCCCTTTTTGCCGAGTCAATCTTATGGTCCGCCGGGCCTTGAAGTGCTGAATCCTCATACGATTTGGCTTTTTGTGGTGTTTATTTCGGGGATTGGCTTTGTCGGTTATGTGCTGATTAAGCTTGTAGGCCCTGGCAAGGGTATTTGGCTTACGGGGCTTTTGGGTGGCCTTGCGAGTAGTACGGCTCTTACGCTCAATTTGGCGGGCCGCAGTCGCGAAAACGAGGATTATGCTTCTGATTTTACTCTGGGCATTGTGCTTAGCTGGGCAGTGATGTATGTTCGCCTTTACCTTATCTGTATTTTCTTGAGTAGTGCGCTTGCAAAACCTCTGTTTGCGCCGCTTTTGTTGCCTGTGGTTCCGGCGCTTTCTTATGCGCTTTACCTCAAGATTAAGGAATTCCGTGACCATCGGCAGAAATCGTCTGATTTTTCGAATCCATTTAAGTTGTTGCCTGCCATTAAGTTCGGTGTCATTTTTACCTGTGTGATGTTTGTAGCAAATGCGGCGCGTGTTTACCTTGGGGCGGGTGCTCTTTTGGCGTGTAGCTTTTTAGGGGGTGCTGCTGAAATGGATGCGGTCGCTTTCTCGGTGATAGACATGAATCTAAAGTCGGGGCTTGCTGCTCGGGAACTGGTCTTGGCGCTGTTGTTTGCTAGCTTGGCCAATACGCTTACCAAGGGAGGCATGGTGTTTTTCCTTGGGGCGAAATCGATGCGTCGTCCGATACTCCCGGCGGTAGTGTTGATTTGTGTGGTGACTGCGGGATTAATCGCTTACTACATGTAGGTTGATTTTCTAAATTTGCGCTCATTCTGAGCGCATTTAGTTCGGCTCGGCCATGTCAAAAAATATTTTTGCCGCGGCTCTCGCCTTTTGCTAAATTTCCCTCGTAAAATTAAATCAGAGGTTAAAATGCTTATTCTTCGTGGTACGCCGGCTCTGTCGGATTTCCGTCTCCAGAAACTTTCTTCCGATTTCAAGAGCGCAGGCCTTTCTGTCGCTTCCGTTTACGCTGAATTCCTGCACGTGGTGGACCTGTCCGAGGGCCTATCCGATGCAGAAACTGAAACTTTGAAGAAGGTGCTGCATTACGGTCCGGCCCGCGAACCCAAGGCTCTCGAAGGCGAACTCTTTGTGGTGTGCCCGCGTCCGGGTACCATCAGCCCGTGGAGCTCCAAGGCTACCGATATCGCTCACATCTGCGGCCTCCCGGCTATCAAGCGCATCGAACGCGCCATTGCCTACTATGTGAAGTTTGATGGTGCTGTTCCGGCCGGTGCCCGCGAAAAGATTTCGGCCAAGATTCATGACCGCATGACGCAGGCCGTTTTCGCCGACACAGCCTCGCTCGAAGTCCTCTTCAGCAAGGAAGAACCGCGTCCGCTGAACGTGATTCCGGTGCTCACCGAAGGCCGCGAAGCCCTGGTCAAGGCCGACAAGGAAATGGGCCTCGCTCTTTCCTCCGACGAAATCGATTACTTGGTCAAGAACTTCACCGAACTCAAGCGCAATCCGACTGACGTGGAACTCTACATGTTCGCACAGGCCAACTCGGAACACTGCCGCCACAAGGTGTTCGGTGCCGAATGGACGATTGATGGTGTCAAGCAGGACAAGTCCCTGTTCCAGATGATTAAGAACACCTATCAGCTCCACAACTCTAACATCTTTAGCGCCTACAAGGACAACGCCGCCGTGATGAAGGGCGCTGTCGCTGGCCGCTACTACGCTGACCCGCGCAACAACAAGTACGACTTCCACCACGAAGAAGTCGACATCTTGATGAAGGTCGAAACCCACAACCACCCGACGGCTATTTCTCCGTTCCCGGGTGCCGCTACCGGTAGTGGTGGCGAAATCCGTGACGAAGGTGCCACGGGTAAGGGTTCTAAGCCGAAGGCTGGCCTCACGGGCTTTAGCGTTTCGAACTTGAAACTGCCGGGTGCAGTCCAACCTTGGGAAAAGGACTTTGGTAGCCCGTCCCGTATTGCTTCTGCCCTCGACATTATGATCGAAGGCCCGCTCGGTGGCGCTGCATTCAACAACGAATACGGCCGTCCGAACATCCTCGGTTACTTCCGTACTTTTGAACAGGAAGTCGATGCCCAGAACGGCAAGGAAGTCCGCGGTTACCACAAGCCGATTATGTTGGCTGGTGGTCTCGGCAACATCAAGCATGAACATATCGAAAAGGGCCACATTGATCCGGGTGACCACCTGATCGTGCTCGGCGGTCCGGCTATGCTCATCGGTCTTGGTGGTGGTGCTGCTAGCTCTGTGGCTAACGGTGCCGGTAATGAATCTCTCGACTTTGCTTCTGTGCAGCGTGAAAACCCCGAAATGGAACGCCGCTGCCAGGAAGTCATCGACCGCTGCTGGGCGATGAACGAAGAAAACCCGATTACCTTTATTCACGACGTGGGTGCAGGTGGACTTTCTAACGCCTTCCCGGAACTCGTGAACGATGGCGGTCTCGGCGGTAAGTTTGAATTGCGTAACGTCCCCAACGATGAACCGGGTATGAGCCCGTTCGAAATCTGGAGTAACGAATCCCAGGAACGTTATGTGATTGCTATTGCAGGCGACAAGCTCGACGTGTTCGACGCTATCTGTAAGCGTGAACGTTGCCCGTACGCTGTGGTGGGCGAGGCTATTCCTGAAAAGCATTTGACCCTGACTGACAAGCACTTTGGTACGACTCCGATCGACATGCCGCTCGGCGTGCTCCTCGGCAAGCCGCCCCGCATGATCCGTAACGAAAAGAGCCAGAAGCGCCCGCTGAACTCTACCGTGGTTCCGGCCGATGCTGCTTGCAAACCCGACCGTCGCCGACAAGACGTTCTTGATTTCTATCGGTGACCGTTCCGTGACGGGTATGATTTGCCGTGACCAGATGGTTGGTCCGTGGCAGGTGCCGGTTGCTGACTGCGCCGTGACTTCTGCAACTCTCGATACTTACGAAGGTGAAGTCATGAGCATGGGCGAACGCGCTCCGATCGCCTTGATTTCTCCGGCCGCTGCTGCCCGCATGACGGTGGCAGAATCCCTCACGAATATGGCTGCCGCTTGCGTGCCTGATATGGGCCGTGTAAACTTGTCCGCAAACTGGATGGCCACGCCGAACTATGAAGGCGATGGTGCCGACCTTTACGAAGCCGTGAAGTCCATCGGTATGGAACTCTGCCCGGATCTCGGCATTACGATTCCGGTGGGCAAGGACTCCATGAGCATGAGCACCGTGTGGCAGGATGACAAGGGTAGCCACCGCGTGACCGCTCCGATTTCGCTCGTGATTAGTGCCTTTGCTCCTTGCGCCGATGTGCGCAAGACGCTTACCCCGCAGCTCTTGCAGGATAAAGATTCGACCCTCGTTCTCGTGGACCTCGCTCGCGGCAAGAACCGCATGGGCGCCTCCATTGCCGCTCAGGTTTACAACAACCTTGGCGATAAGGCTCCGGATGTGGACAGCGCCAAGGAACTCCGCGCCTTCTTCGAAACGATTCAGAAGCTCAATGCCGCCGGCAAGATTATGGCCTACCACGACAAGAGCGATGGTGGCCTCTACACGACGCTCGCCGAAATGGCGTTCGCCGGCCACGTGGGTGTGACGGTGAAGGCCGACGCCCTCAAGGGCAACCTCATCGACGCCCTCTTCAACGAAGAACTCGGTGCCGTGCTTCAGGTCAAGAACTCTGACCTAGCGGCAGTCAAGGCCGCGTTTGAAACTGTCGGCCTCGGCGATACGGTTTCTGAAATCGCGACGCTCAACGATTCTTACAACCTGATCATCGGCGACTACGCCGAAGGCCTCTCTGACCTGCGCGCCATCTGGAGCGACACGACCCGCCGCATCGCGGCCCTCCGCGATAACCCGGATTGTGCCGAAAGCGAATACACGCTCAAGTTGGAACAGGACAATCCGGGTATCACGCCGAAGGTGACCTTCGACGTGGCGGCGTCCGCCAAGATTATCAAGGATTACGCCAGCCGTCCCAAGATGGCAATTCTGCGCGAACAGGGCGTCAACGGCGAACTCGAAATGGCTGCCGCCTTCCAGAAGGCAGGTTTCGAATCTATCGACGTTCACATGACCGACATTCTCGAAGGTCGCGTAAGCCTCAAGGACTTCAACGGTCTCGTCGCTTGTGGTGGCTTTAGCTACGGTGACGTTCTCGGTGCCGGTGAAGGCTGGGCCAAGAGCATCCTCTTCAACCCGAAGGCCCGCGCCGAATTCGAAGCCTACTTCAACCGCAAGGACACCTTCACGCTCGGTGTTTGCAACGGTTGCCAGATGGTTTCTAACCTCAAGGATTTGATTCCGGGCGCCAAGCACTGGCCGCGTTTTGTGCAGAACCTCTCCGAACGTTTCGAGGCCCGCTTCTGCACGCTCAAGGTCGAAGACACTCCGGCCGTGCTCCTCAAGGGCATGGCAGGCTCCGTGCTCCCGATCGCGGTCGCACACGGCGAAGGCCGTGCGGAATTCGCTAGCCGCGAAGCTGCTGAAGCTTGCCTCAAGACCGGTCTCGTGGCGCTCCGCTATGTGGACGGTAAGCACGAATACACCGAACGCTACCCGCTGAACCCGAACGGCTCTCCGTTCGGTATCAACGGCCTCTGCTCCGAAGACGGTCGTGCTCTCGTCATGATGCCGCACCCGGAACGCGTGTTCCGTACCTGCCAGTACTCCGCGTGTTCCGTACCTGCCAGTACTCCTGGCACCCGGCTGAATGGGGTGAAGATGGTCCGTGGATGCAGCTGTTCCGCAACGGTCGTATCTTTGTTGCCGAAAAGGGCTAATGCAAAAAATGTTTGCTTGGCTCTTTTCTCTAGCTTTTGCCCTCAACTTTCGTTTGAGGGCTTTGGCTCGTGATTTGTCGGCTGAATTTTTTGTAAGTTAGTATGAAAAAGCTTTAGAGGATATATGAAGGCAAAACTTCTGGCTCTCGTTTCATTGGCTTCGCTGTTTTTCTTGAACGGCTGTAACGGTATCGGCGACAAGGACACGCTCCTTGCCCGCATCGATAAAGAAAAAGTCTATCAAGAAGATTACACCCTGCTCATGAAAAATGGGGGAACGTACAAGATGTCCAAGGGACAGTACTTGTATCAAAACCTCTATTCTAAGGCAGCTCTTACAGCAAGGGCTCTTTCAGAATATCCTGAGTTGGCTGATGAATGGAAGGACCATTATGCGGATTTGGAATCCCGTGTGCTGACGATGGTTTACCAGCGCTACTACGTCATGGAATGTTTGATGTATAGCGATGCGGAATTGCGTCAGTACTACGATGCCAACCGTAGCCTGTTCCCGTCGGATTCGACGGGGGACTTCTATATGGTTCGTGGCGATGTAGCTAGCTACTACTACGCCTCCAAGAATCAGGAACAGTTTGACGCCTATATTAAGGACTCGCTAAAGTTAAACGATCCTTCGGCAGAAGAACTCCAAAAACAAAAACAGGTTTTTGCGAATATGCGCCGCCATCAGTTGCGCGAGGAACTTACTCGGCAAATTTTGGATAAGACGCATGTTGGAATTCAGGAAGTTCCTGCAGCAGATGCCAAAACTTATTATGCTGCTCATAAGGACGATTTCATGACGACTCCTGGGTATGAGCTGTATCATATTCAGGGGAGTGATTCTGTGGCCCTGGTAAATGCTGTTGCCGAAAATGCTTCGCTAGAACAGTTCAAGGCTGCTGCCGCTAAGTATAGTGCGAATGGTAAAACGGCAAAGGATAGCGGCTACGTGGGGCATGTCAAAAAGAATTTTGCTCTGCCTTATGGAATCGGAATGGTTGAAGGTTTGGCCCCTGCGCTAGAGGGCAAAGAACCGGGTTTTGTGACGCCGGTCCTTCGTGCGGCGGATATGAAAACGTTCCATCGTTTTTATCTTGCGGCTCTTGACCCAGCAAAACTTAAGCCTTTTGATCGCGTAGAATCTAGTATTCTGGGGGGTATTAAGGATGGTAGGTTCTTTGATGTTGATTCGTCTACGGTACTTATCACCAAGTCTGGCTCGCCGATATTTACCGAAGCAGATTTGCTGCGCTTTAACGAAAAGTATTTCCATCGTGTGATAACGCGCCCCATTCACGAAAAAATGGTGGCAATGATTGCTGAAAATCTTGCCTTTTCGGAGGCTGCAAAAGAGGCTCATCTAAACCATACGTGGGAATATCGCGCGTTGTACCGTAGCGCTCGCTGGGATTTTTTGAGCGAAAAGTATATTGATAAGAAACTGGTTGATTCTAGTATTCCCGAAGATACTCTGAAGGCTTGGTATGATCGCGTGGGTAGCCCGATTTACCAGAATTACTCCTACGAACGAGCAAAAGATGATTTGCGCAAGGTGGCCTCGTTCCCAGAAAATATGTATAAGCACGAATACTACATGTGCTATCGCATGATCTATGCGGGAAAGACTTTTGAACAGAGTATCCCGATGATTTATGCCCGTCACATTGACGAATTTAAGGATCTTAAGACCGAAAGGTTTGCTGCAGAAGCCTATACAGGGGCCGATGTCTACCTTTATGATACCAATGTCTTGGAATACAAACCGTACATGATTCTGGATTCTCTGCTGGCAAGAGCTGACGCTTTCTACAAGGCGGGTAAAAGATCCGAAGCATATTATGCCTACCGCAGGGTGATGTATGCTTATGCGGAAAATGATAGTTTGTTTGAAAAAGTGGCCTACGATATGGCCCAGATCCAGGGCGAAAATGAAGAATTTATGGATGCAGAAGGGGAGTATTACGCCTTCTACACCATGTGGCCGAACAGTGTGAATGCTGAAAAGGCCATGTTCAGCCGTGGATTCATGCTTAACGAGAATTTGGGTTGGAACGACAAGGCTCTGAAGGTGTTGGAGGAGTTCCTCCAGAAGTATCCCAACAGCGAACTTAAAGAATCTGCCCAGTGGCTTGTTGACAACATCAAAAGTGACGGAAAACTCGCCGACGACTTGATGAAGAAGATCGAAGCCGAAGAGTAAAAAATCTATATTTCACATACTTTCAAATAAAAGGTACCTACTATGGAAATGACATTTGCAATGATCAAGCCCAATGCAGTCAAGTCTGGCCTCATTGGACGCATTATCGACCGTTACATCGCTGCAGGCCTCTCCGTCTGCGCCCTGAAGATGCACCAGATGACCTCTGCCGATGCTCGCGGTTTCTACGCCGAACACGTGGAAAAGCCGTTCTTCCCGGAACTCGAAGCCTACATGACCAAGGGCCCGTCCGTGATGCTCGCCCTCGGCGGCGAAAATGCCATTGCCAAGGTTCGCGCTATCAACGGTGCAACCAATCCGGCTAAGGCGGAACCCGGTACCCTCCGCTACGACTTTGCTCCTTCCATGACCGAAAACGTCGTGCACAGCTCTGACAGCCCCGAATCTGCCAAGCGTGAACTTGACTTCTGGTTCAAGGAAGACGAACGCTACGCTTACGAAATGCCTTCTCTCAAGGCTTGCTGCGTTCTTTAAGTTTCAAAAACAACCCCTCTCAAGGAGACACAACTCAATGCAATGGATCGTCAAGTATCTTACCTCTTCCATCGGTAAGAAGCAGATCATGGGATGCACGGGTGCCTTTTTGGCCTTGTTCATCTTTGGCCACATGTGTGGTAACTTCCAGCTTCTGAATTTCGATCAGGCTGCGGCTCAGGCATCTTACAATGCCTACACCGAATTCCTGACCGGATTCAACCCGCTCCACTTCCCGGTGAAGATGATTTACCTCATTGAACTGGTGCTGGTAGCTGCTTTTGCGCTTCATATTTTCCTCGCCGTTAAGCTTAAGATTGAAAACAAGATCGCTCGTGGTGGCATCGATTACGAAGTCAACGCTCGCAAGGGTAAGAAGACTTTCGCAACCTTCACCATGATCTGGTCTGGTCTGTTTGTTCTCGTATTCCTCGTGCAGCATCTCATGATGCTCAAGTTCGGCGAACACTACCTCTACATGAACGACAAGGGCGAAATCGTCCGCGACATGTGGCTCACCACCATCCAGATGTTTGCAAACCCGGCTTGGGCTGCATTCTACGTGGTTAGCATGTTCGTTGTCGGCATGCACCTCTTCCACGCCATTTCGTCTGCCTTCCAGACCATGGGTATCGCTCACCAGAAGTGGACCCCGATTATCGATATCGCTGGCATCGTCTATAGCATTGTCGTTGCCCTCGGCTTCGGTATCACCGCTGTTGCTGCCTTCTATCTCGGTAACCAGCCCGAAACCCAGGCCCTGATTGAAAAGTCTCGTGCCCTGCAGCCGCAGTACGAACAGCAGCAGAAGGAAAAGGCTGTCCAGAAGGCCGCCTTCGTGATTCCCTCTGTTGGCGAAGTAGAAGTTTCTTTTAACGCTGAAATTTAAGGAGACCACTAATGATTCTTGATTCTAAAATCCCCGGTGGTTCCATCGAAGAAAAGTGGACCAAGCATAAGTTCGAACTCAAGCTCGTGAACCCCGCCAACAAGCGTAAGTTCACGGTGATCGTGGTTGGTACTGGCCTTGCCGGTTCTTCCGCTGCCGCCTCTCTTGCCGAACTTGGTTACAACGTCAAGTCTTTCTGCATCCAGGATAGCCCCCGTCGCGCACACTCCATTGCTGCCCAGGGTGGTATCAACGCTGCCAAGAACTACAAGAACGACGGCGACTCCGTTTATCGCCTGTTCTACGATACCGTGAAGGGCGGTGACTTCCGCGCTCGCGAAGCCAACGTGCACCGTCTGGCTGAAAACTCCAACCTCATCATCGACCAGTGCGTCGCCCAGGGTGTTCCGTTCGGTCGTGAATACGGTGGCCTCCTCGACAACCGTTCCTTCGGTGGTACGCAGGTTTCCCGTACGTTCTACGCCCGCGGTCAGACGGGTCAG
>CACWJY010000041.1 GCA_902761355.1 Fibrobacter succinogenes
CATGAAGTACAACGGCCCGACGCTTGACATCCACTGCGGCGGTACGGACCACATCCGCGTGCACCACACGAACGAAATCGCCCAGAGCGAATGCGCCAATGGCGTGACCTTCGCCCGCTTCTGGATGCATGGCGAATTCCTGCGCACCGCTAGCGAAGAAAAACTGGAAGACGGCACCACCGAGCAGAAGTTCGGCAAGATGAGCAAGTCCAGCGGCGAGTTCCTGACGGTCACGCTTCTGATGGACCGCGGCTTCAACCCGCTTGACTACCGCTTCTTCGCCATCGGCAGCCACTACCGCAACTACCTGAACTTCACTTGGGAAGCTTTGGAAGGCGCGAAGGAAGGCCTCAAGAGCTTGCACAAGAAGACGGACCCGCTGATTGGCAAGGCTACCGCGATTACGAGCGATGCCGCCAAGGCTTTCCAGAACGAGTTCAAGGACGCTATCGGCGACGACCTGAACATGCCGCGTGCACTCGGCATCATGAACACGATGCTCAAGAGCGAAATCGACGACGGCGAAAAGGCCGCCCTGGTGGCCGACTTCGACCAGATTTTCGGTTTGAAGCTCGACGAGCCCCGCGAAGAATACGCCAAGAAGGGCGCAACCGACGGCGTGGATGTCGCAAAGATCGAAGCGCTGATTGCCGCCCGCAAGGAAGCCCGTGCCAACAAGAACTGGGCCGAGAGCGACCGCATCCGCGACGAACTCGCCGCAATGAATGTTGTCATCAAGGACTCCAAGGAAGGCACGACCTGGGAAATCAAGGGTTAAGCCCGAGTGTTTAACAACATCGAAGGTTCGCGAAATACCGCGGGCCTTCTTTTTTATATTAAAGAGAAATGAACTTAAAGGCTTTTACATTTAACTCGTTTGGCGTAAACGGTTTCGTTTTAAGTAACGATTCCGGCGATGCGATTCTCATAGACCCGAGTGCCGGAAGCGAGCAAGAGGAACAGGCCCTCGCCCGCTACATCGAGACGAACCATTTGACCGTGCGTCACCTTCTGAACACGCACCTGCACCTGGACCATGTGCTGGGTAACGCTTTTGTCGCCAAGACTTATGGCGTGCAGCCCGAGGCGCACGAAGAAGACGCATTCATGCTGGACTTGCAGGAAGAACAGAGCGAGATGTTCGGACTCCCGCTGCGCGAACCGTCGCCGGCGTTAGGGAACTATTTGGCCGAAGGCGACACCGTTGAAATTGACGGCATCAAGCTACAGGTGATTCATGTGGCCGGGCACTCCCCCGGCGGCATCGCGTTTTTCTGCAAAAACCCGGGCGAAGTGAACGGTCAGAAGAACGTGCCGCCGCTGCTGTTCCCCGGAGACATTATTTTTGCAGGCAGCCGCGGGCGCAGCGACTTGTTCGGCGGCGATGACCACGCGCTCGTCACAGGCATCAAGAGCAAACTGCTCACGCTCCCGAAAGAAACCGTCGTATTCCCCGGACACGGACCGATGACGACAATTGGGGATGAATCGCGGTGGTACTAACCAACCAGACACGAATCGGCTGGATTGACGAATTCAAGGGATTCGTATTGTTGCTCGTATGCCTGTACCATGTGGAGCAATCTTTCTCATACGCGCAAATGGGCACGCTCCATTTGAGTGCGCTCCGCATGTCAGCATTCTTCTTTATTTCGGGAATGCTTTTCAGCACCCGCCGTTTTCCTGATTTCAAGAGCTACTTCGTTCACAAGAGCAAGGTTCTGTTGTTTCCCTACATCATGCTTTCGCTGTTGTTCTTGGCACTGGATCCGGTGATTTACAACTTTGATCTTTTCCCGAAAGCGCCGCGCATGACGGTGATGAACATCCGGCCCGAAATTGCAGGCGTATGGGATTACATCTATTGGAACTTGGCAAAGATTTTCATAGCTGGAAAATCTTCGATTGGGTCGGGGCCGCTGTGGTTCGTGTTTACGCTGTATTCAGTGAGTTTGATATTTTACGGGGTGCAAAAAGTTACGGGTCGCATAAAGGCGCCGCGGGCAGCGATCATAATCATCGCCATTGCAAGCCTCGCCGGCGGTTGGCTCCTTTACAAGAACCACATCCGCCTGCCATTAGGGATCGAGCGCGATCTGACGGTGCTGTTCTTCTTCGCTTGCGGTTGGCTGAGCAAGGAACCTATTCGCAACACACTCTGTGGGAAAGGAAAAAAAAGCATTCCCTGGAGTCTTGTGGTCGCCACATCCATCACGGCGTTCATTCTCTACGCCGCATTCGAAATCCCGGACCCGAATTTCAGCATCATGAATAACAACCTCGGAAAATCCCTCCCGATATTCGTCGCCAGTTCTTTCTTCGGCATCGCAGGCCTTGTAACCGCCTTTGTCGCTGCCGACAAAATTTCAAACATCGGGCCCATTCGAATTGTCAAAGGAATTCTCCGCAACATTTCACGCAACGCGCTCGTGATTCTTGCGGTACACTGGTACATTCTGCTGGTCATGCGTCTGCTCTTCCGCAGCACATTCAACCAGCCGGGCATCGCCTACCTAGCTATTCCCGTGGTCGCAATCGCTGTCATCGCGGCAATCCCGCTATTCCGCAACAAGCTCTACAAGCTGCTCGGCAAGCAGCCTGCAAGCGTACGGGAAAGCTTGGACATCCGCAACTAATCCACTACGCAACGGACTTGGTAGGCATCCTTTTTCAAGCCATCGGTTTTGTACTGCACCTTAAACAGGGAATCTATTAACACATAGCTTGCCGTGCTATCAGAAGTACTTTCAGGAAGCCAGAAATACGAATTCTGAAGCAATCTATGTGTACCATGGCCATACGAAATATCGGTAAGAGTGTCAACATCTACATAACCGGAACGATTAAGTCTCACTCCGTATAAATTATAGCCACTATGGGGAGGATCGTTAGAGCGTTCAAGCAAGGCACGGACGCCATAGCCTGGAGTCAAATTCTCAGCAAAGTCAAACAGAGCTTGCCATTCCGCTTTAGTAGCCACATGCGAACCTGCGGGGCAAATCGTCGTCAGGTTTTCAAAGACTTCATTCCAGTTATAATAAAATTCAGTATTTTGAACTCCACCGCTATAGCTTTTTATCCGAAATCCATTGCAATTGACTGCTTGCTCCGACGCATAATGCAGCTCTCGATTTAACCATTTTTGGTTACCCAAGGTGACAATCGCGTATCGGCTATAATAATCATTGACTCGTTCATCAATCAGGCTATCCAAAAGAATCGCATCCCAGTAACAATTGTCGGCAGAAGCACACATACACCAACTTGAATCCACGCCATTGAACGCACGCTTATACGTTACGTATTTGTCGCACGTTCCCATATAATCGAGCATGTTGCCGACTTGCCAGCTTTTTTCATTGCTGGAATTCTTTCGGCACATATAAACGGTCTTATCGTAGATTACGCCCGTGTTTAAAAGGGATGTTTTGCAATATCCACCCAAGGCAGAATCCAGCGACGTAAGCGTAAACCAATTTTTGCTGGCAGTCGTATCACAGATATATTCCTTGCCCAGGTACATTTGCTTTATTCCGGCATTTGATGTACATTTCGGCAAGACATCGCTTTGTGCGGCGGCTTTCCAGATACCATTATTGCACTTATAATAAGAGGTCTTGCCTTCGGCAATAAAGCTCGTATCCTGAGGGCAATAGCCGACTTCTAGTTCGATGGTCGATGCATTGGTCCATTGATAGTCATAGGTAGATGTATTCTTGCAGATATAGGTCGTGATGCCGTTCGGCGTAATGAGCGTCGGGTCGCTGTATTCCATCATGTCGCCCAAGGTTTTGTCGGTACAGTAGCGGCCGAGTCTCCTTTCCATGTCAGAGACTGCATGCCAGCCGCTCGGTTTGCACAGGTACATTTTTTTGCCGTAGCTAACCGAATCCCCTAAATTTTGGGAGGGACATTCACCCAGGGCGTCATACAATTTCATTTCTTGCCAAGTTTCACCGACGCACTTATACTTGTACTCCGTCGCAGTATCCTGTACCACTTTGTCTTTTGTCGAATCGTTGCAAAGGCCCACCTGTTTTTCTAGGGAGGTCATCGAATTCCAGACCTTGTTTTTACGGCATACGTAATCGGAGGACTTGTACTGAACAACCTTCGAATAATTTTCTTCGTCGCACTCACCATACAAATCTTCAATACTCGCAGTCCTCCAAGAAACGCTATCGCAGATATAGGCTCCACCTTCTTCGGTCTTTACAATCTTGCCATCATTCACGGGGCGGCAAAGGCCGAATTCCGATTCCGGATAACTCAGTCGTGTCATACCACTCTTGAGGCAGGCGTAACGTACATTGTTCCAAACGTATTCTTGGTCGATATTGTCTTCGGTACACTTTTCGTCGGTATCAAAAATAGTCGACACGCTCCAAGAACCGCTCTTGCAGATATAGACCAAACCATTCACCAGGTACTTTCGGCCTTCTTCATCAGCCATGCAGTTGTGATAGCGGCTGGCATCGGTCCACTGGCCCCTATAGCAAGAATAGCTCGAATCCCTATCGACCACATATACCGAGGGGTAATTGTAGGAGCGGTCTTCTTTGCAATCCGGCAACTCGTACATCTTATAGACAATGCTGCGGTACTGCAGCCAAATAGAGTGCAGAATCCTTGAGGCCATCACATTCCAAAGTGTCGCGCTTGTAACACACGCCGCCATAGGTCAGCGGACTTTCCGTATGTTCAAATCGGTATTCCCAGTCGCTTACGCTCGGCAGCTTGAATCCGCTCGGGCACAGTTCCGACGCATTTTTTCGCATGTAAAGGCGACCATAGATTGGACAGTTGTTGTCATCGTAGGCATAGCAGGTGCTTTTAACCGACTGGTTCTTTACACTAATGTTTTCGTCTATCCAGGTAAAGATGCCGAACGTGAGGGTCTTATAGGTCTTGGTCTATGACAGTCGTCGCACTCGTAATGGAGGCGCTACTCAGGGGAGCCCCTTCAGAGCTATATTCAGGTTCTTCTGGAAATGACTCCGAAGAACCGCTGGAACTCTTGCCGCAGGCGACCAGCGACAAAAGGACAGACATCAGCAAGATAAACATCATCGGCATAACTCTTTCCCTAACTCCTTATAAAGTGAAAAACATGTTTTAGCGACTTAATCAATCTGCAATGCAGTGAACAAGATAAGCATCCGTCTTTAAAGCGGTATCCAAGAACTCCACTTTCAAATTCTTGTCAACGTGAATCACACTTGCTGTAGTGTCCGAATTCCCCGGGTCAGAAATCCAGTAAAAGATTTCCCCATTTTTTGCATTACCTGGGAGATGATAGTTTCCTGGCGGGTAGTAGTCCATATCCACAAAGCCCCGATTTTTGAAATTCAGACGATACAAGTTGTCGCCTCTATAATCACCGTAATAATCAACTGGAAATAGGTAGGCAAGTTCATTTGTAGGAGACAAGCTCCTTGCAAACTCAAGCAAGGTTTCCCATTCGGCCCTAGACGGAATATGCGACCCCTTAGGACAAATATTTGAACCGCCCAAAGCGTCTTTCCACGAATAATAAACATCAAACACCGTTTCATGTATCAAATACGCATCCGTTATAAGATACCCTTCGCCGGTATATGAAGACTCCATTATATAATACAAATCACGGTTCAGCCACTTTTGCGTTCCCATGGTCACAACACCATAGACCTCGGCATCACGTGAATCGACAATGCTTTCACGGACAATTTGAGCCCAGAGATAGCCTCCATAATTGACACAGGCATTAGTGTCCTTACCGTCAAAGGCATAATCATACTTTTCCTTTTCAGAACATCGAGAATGAATGCACACGGTTGTATCAACGCCGTTAAACAGGCGTCTACCCACGTTATCTTTACCGCAAGTCTTCATTAGGTCTACAACTGTTCCCACCTGCCATTTTTTCCTATCCTTAGTGGCCGTATCCAGGCGGCATACATATACCGTATCCTTGTATTCTACGACTTTTTCTAGAATGGAGGTCCTGCAATATTCTCCCAAAGTAGAGTCTACCGCTGTCAAGGCATACCACTCGCCATTATACTTCAAAGCCGTCGTGTCACAAACGTATTCGTGCCCATTAAACACAACCTTTGTACTGTCAACCCGCTTGCAATAAGGCAGCACATCGTTCTCTTCGGCATATGACCAATTACCGTTGCTACACTTATAGCTGACATTGCCTTTATTTACAATTTGCATACGGGAATCTTTTTCACAATACCCAAGCAAAAGTTCAAATTCATTCGCCACAGTCCATGCATAAGAAACCTGGTTAGACCTACAGTAGTAAACCGTGTCATGATACACCCCTTTCTTTCCCGCATTCGCCTTGATACAAAAGCCCAATTCCCTGCTGATCGGATCGAATTCTTGCCATTTATTTTCTAGACATTTATACACGGACGTTTCGTACTGAATGGTATCGCCCTCATTTGTCGCGGAACACTTACCCAGAACATCGTCTTTACGGATACGGAACCATTCGCCATAGCTGCATTCGTAATAATAATACTTCTCGGTCACGCGAACCGAATCTTCTAGTGCCGCCGTACATGCACCTATTTCTTTTTCGGTGTCCGTCGTTTCTCTCCAGTAGCTCTTAGTAGAACAGATGTAGCTTTTACCATCTTTATGTTTCACGACCTTACCGTATCTAGAAGTATCGCAAACTCCATAATAATCATTCATTGTCGCCTTGCGCCAGCTAAAATTGTCGCAGACATAGGCGCTAGCCGAATCGATTTCGGCAAGCCTGCCCTCAATCTTAGGGCTGCAATAACCCAGCTGCGTCGCCGGATAAGACAATTTGACCATGCCGTCATCCGAACAGGCATAGCGCAAGCCGTTCATCTCGTATTCTTCGTAGAGGTTTTCCTTGGTGCACTTGGTGTCGGTATCAAAAATAGTCGCCTCGGTCCAGACGCCGCCCTTGCAAATATAGACCACGTCGTTCACCAGGTACTTTAAGCCGGCTTCATCATCTAGGCAGCTGTGAGCGCGGCTCGAGCCGGTCCATTTTCCCCCATAGCAAGAAAAGGAGGAATCCCTATCGACCACATATACCGAGGGGTAATTGTAGGAGCGGTCTTCTTTGCAATCCGGCAACTCGTACATCTTATAGACAATGCTGCGGTACTGCGGAACGTGTCAGCAGTACGGCGCTATCGCCATAAGCCAAATAGAGTGCAGAATCCTTGAGGCCGTCGCATTCCAGCGTATCGCGCTTATGGCACACGCCACCAAACGTCAACGTGTTCACGGAATTATCTAGCCTGTATTCCCAGTCGCTTACCGTCGGGACCCTGAACCCGGTCGGGCACAAGCTCGAGGCATTCTTCTGCATGTAAAGGCGACCATAGATTGGGCAGTTGTTGTCGTCGTAGGCATAGCAGGTGCTTTTAACCGACTGGTTCTTTACACTAATGTTTTCGTCTATCCAGGTAAAGATGCCGAACGTGAGGGTCTTATAGGTCTTGGTAGAATCATCCGTAACCGTACTTTCATAAGGATCTTCATTGCCGATATCGACCGCATCGGAGTCTATGACAGTCGTCGCACTCGTAATGGAGGCGCTACTCAGGGGAGCTCTCTCGGAGCTGAATCCAGGTTCTTCTGGAGCAGGCTCCGAAGAACTGCTAGTGCTCTTGCCGCAGGCGACCAGCGACAACAACGCAGCCAAAAGGAATAAAATAGGCATCGGCATCAGACCTCCTCAATCACTTTACGCAACGGACAGCAAGGCCCGATACCTTGGATTCCTGATACTGATTCGTATTTTTCAGTTGAATTTCTTTTCCAAATGTTTCAACATCACCTTCCGAAGTCCAATAATATGCACCATAATTAACATAATAAGGCCCCCCAAAGGCTTCTTCAGAGCGATACTTTACAACCTCACCCATCGGGTCCGAGCCGTTCTGCATAAAGGTCATATAGAATCCCGTAGGCACAAGACCAAGGCCATAAAGATCATTTCCAGTCGCTACAGAAGACGGCCAATCGCCACTATAGAAATCGGTGGTTTCGTTAACATTATAAAGGGTCGTCCTCAAGCTATCCCATTCGGCAGCCGTCGGCAAACGCCAACCAGCCGGGCATATATTTTCGGCATCCGAATACGAATAAAGCCTTACATCGCAGCCACCATTTTTCTCTGAATAGCACCAGCTATTAGACGCCTCGTAACTTAAGTTATCAAACATCCAGGTCAGTTTACCCACCTTTTGGGTTTTGTACGTTTTATGGTCACGCGAATCCGTAATGGTAGTCGTGATATAGCCCACCCACTTTTCATCAAGGCACTGACTTGTATTAAAGCCATTAAACATCTTTTTGCCGTCATTTTTCAGGTTGCAGGCGCTCATATATTCCTTATAGGTAGAGGCCGTCCAAACGTGATACGGCGCAGCACTCATTTTAGGAGTCTGTTGACATACATAGGGGGCATTTTTGTACATGAGCGTATCGCCTACCGACTTTGTTGTACAGGGGCCCTTCACACTATCAATGGTGGCAAACTTAGTCCATTCCGAACCAAGAACACTAGTACTACCAGGCGCTTTAAAGATATCGCAGTAATACTGCGCTCCCTTAAACACTATAATTTCGCCATCCCGCTTTTCTGTACAAGAACCATTCACTTCTGTAAGAGAAGCTTCTACCCATTGATTAAGGCTGCACTTATACTTAACGCCATTCAAAGTTCTCATGGAATCAGACGAAGTACATTTTCCAAGTTTCCACTGCAAGTCAGAGACCTCAGTCCAGGCATAACTGGTGCTGGACTTAGACTTACACTGATAATGCTTTCCTTCGAATTCAACCATTTCGAGCATGTTCGACTTCATGCAAATGCCATGTTTCTCCTCAATGCTATCTAAAGTCAACCAAGATGTTCGATGGCAGCCATATACATTGCCCATGTATTTAACCAGCTTTCCCCAGATGGTTGTATCACACTTACCACGATACAATTCCAAAGACATGGTCGCCCAAGTATTGTTCATGCAGATAAACGCAGTGTCTGCCACGGCCGAATCGCCGACAACCTTCCGTACGCCCTCGTTTGCAGAACTACAACGTCCAAAGCGGACCTCAGAGCCCTTTAGGTTGTACCAGCCCGTAGAATCGCACACGTAATAGCTCGTCAATAGCTTGACGATAGAATCCCTTTTCCCAAGCATCTTGTCGGTGCAAAGTCCAAGCACAGAATCAATCGAGGTCACCTGTTTCCAAGCGTTCCCCCTACAATAGTATCCCTTTCCGCTCACTTCTATTTTCTTATACTGGTTAGAACTCGTGCAAGCGCCGCCGACATCCACAGCCCCGGCCGAAGTCCAACTGAGCGACTTACAAATGTAGTGCGAGCCACTCTTGGTCTTCTTGACAACGCCTTCGTTGACTTCACCGCACAAACCCAATTCCGATTCGAGGGCGCTCAACTTAAACCAGCCAGCATCCTTACATACGTACAGGTACCCGTCGTACCTTGCGGTAGTACCAATGCGCTTTTCGTCACAGTCACCCGTGTAATCACGCATGGTGGTCGTACGCCATTTTAAGCTGTCGCAGATGTAGGTCGCTTCTGAAGAAGTCGTATCGATGCGGCCCTGACGCTGCGGAGTGCATACGCCAATTTCTTCTTCAAGTTCGGTGAACTTGGTCCAAGATTTTCCACGGCAGACAAAGCCCGTGTCCCTAAGTTCGACTGTTTCGTACATACGGCTGCTATCACAATAGCCAAAGTAGTCGGTCAGCAAGGCCTTGCGCCAGCCCGTCGTATCACAGAAATATCCTTCGTAGGTCACCAGCGTGTCGATGAGGGTCTTTATAGAATCGATGGTCTTGTAATTGCTTTCGCGGCAGTACCCAATAGAATTTTCGACGGCGCTGAACTTGCGCCAGGAGCCATTTTCGCAGGCATAGCGGATGCCGTTAAAAAGAACGGTCTTTGCTTCGGTCTTGACCGTACAAGAATCGGCAATTTCATAAATATCGGCAACCTGCCATACCCTGTACCTACAGACATACATGGTATCGTTGAATATCGCAGAGGTTCCATCCAACACATGACCGCAATCATCCGAAAAATCGTCTACCCAACGGCCATTCGAGCAACGGTAGTTGGTCTGTTCACTTGCAACAAAGAAAGGCTTTTTGAATGTTGTATCGCATGGCGGCAAATCAGAAGGCTTTCCGACAATGTAGGTGGAATTGACGCAACGCAGAGAATAATAATTCTTGCTATCCAATTTTTCGTAAGACAGCGCCGCGCTGTTAGGCTTAAACACGGCAATGCCATCCGACGCAAGGTACAAGCCAAACGATCCTATTCCCCTACAGGCGATAGAATCTTTTTCGGTCATACAGGCACCGCCAAAGGTCAGGTGCATCGCCTCCAGGGCTTCTGGATGCTGGGCCGCATAGGTAGCCATCGTATTCCAATCAGACAACGAGGGCATATTAAAACCGCTCGGGCAAGAATAATCAGCAAAGTCCGGCTGGAAAAGCCTGCCGTATTCGTCGCAATTATTCGACTCACTATCGTAGCACATGCTCCTGGCCGACGAATACGAATTGTCCGTCACATTTTCGGCCATCCATACCTGACCCCCGAACTGCACCGTAGTAATCGTCTTTCCGGTACGGTTATCCTTGGTCGTATTCTGAACGACCGTCGCATCAGAAATTTTGCCATCGACTTCAATTTCTTTTTCTGGGACGCTGCTTTCGGGATTGCCGCTGTCCGGTTCCACAGCCGCAGACGATTTAGTATCAGAGCCGCAAGCCGTCAACATAAAACAGCTACAGCATAAAAGAGCAAGTACTCTCTGAAAGGCACTCATAATGTTCTCCTTACCCTACGGGATCCCCCACAAGGTTACTTATTAATTACAAAATAAAAAAAAAGGCCTAGGGCTTCAAGCCTAGACCTTGTATATCGTTAAATTTCGAGGAACGCCTTCAAATCGTCCATGCGTTTTTTCGCCATTTCGACACCATGCTCATAAGATTGGTTCATCTTATCCATATTCGTGTCAAACTGGTCACACAAATCAATCAACGGACGAATCAGGAACAGACGGCCCTCTTTTTCGAGTTTTTCCATCTGTACGAACATTTTGTCGTAGCGTTTGAGTCGCACCATAAGCGCACGGAACAAGTCTGGATACTTGCGCTTGTACATGGGATTCAAAATCGCACGATACTTGCGGAAATCCGTCACCGCTTCGCCCGGGTAGTGCGTCGAAATCGCGACCACCTTGTCGCAACCCTTTTCAAAGGCGCGTTCAAACGGAATAGGCACCGTGATACAGCCGTCCGCGTAATGCTTTCCTTCAAGTTCCGCCATCGGGAAAATCATCGGAAGCGCACAACTGGCGCTAATCAAGTCGAGCAGGCGCTTTTTGTCGTTCTTTTCGCTCTTGAATTCGGCACGTCCCGTTTCGCAACAGGTAAGACCAATTTCACATTCGATATTGGAATTATGGTACGCTTCAAAGTCCAGAGGCATTTCACCGTCAGCAGCAAGGTAATTGAGCGCACGGAATTCCTTTTGAATTCCGATAAACTTGCTCGCCCACTTTTTACCTTTCTGAAGTCGCGTCGGGAGCACAATAAAGCGCAAGCGTCCCTGCTGGCGCGTAATAAAGTTTACCGCCGCATGCGCACCGGCAGAAACTCCAGACACATAGTTAAAGTCAATCCCTTCGTCAAGCCAGGTGTCAATTACACCCGCACTGAACATCGTCTGGCGAGAACCACCTTCCAAGACCAGCCCAGTCTTCATGCCTGAACCTCCTCAGGTGTTTCTGCAGCAATGGGCAACACCGGCGCATTTTCGACGCCAAGGGCTTTCTGCTTAAGCGTCCAAACTTTCTGCCTAAAGTATTCGCTGCGTTCTGCCAAATGCTTAGAAGAAGGAATTCCCTTTACACGTTCAATCTTTTCAGGTTCACTGATTACAATCTGCGTGCGGTGACCGCGCTTATAAATACCATCGATACCCACCGAAAGCACCGGAGCACCGGTACTGCGAGCAAGGAATGCAAAACCAGTCTTGAATTCGTTCAGCAGGCCATCGTAGCGGCACTTGCCCTCAGGGAAAATAATGACATTATTCCCCTTTTCCAGCTCTCGCTTGGCAATCAAGGCCCATTCGGTATCCAAGTTAAAACGGTCGCAGGGAATCACGCACTTCACGCGGGTCAGCGCCCAGCTAAAATGCGGGTCTTCTATCTGGTCTTTAGCCACCACGATGCTTTTGTGATGAAAAAAGATAGCGAGCATCATCAGAGGATCCCACATGCTCGTATGGTTCGCGATAATCACCGAGGGCGTCTTTAGGCGCGGGGACTTCACTGTTTCACCGACAAAAGTCACCTTCGGGCGGTACCAAACAAGCAAGTAAACCCGCACGGTGTAGATGACCACCACCATGACGAATTGCATGAAAAGTTCGAACAGCGGGTTCTTCTTTTTCATTATTTTCCGAGAGATTCCTTCGGGATGCTTGTAAAGGTGAGGGCACCCTTGGCATGTACGTTGCCGTTTACTTTCACGATGCAGTCAAAACCAACAAGAACACCTCCCTCCTTGGTTTTCTTGACAGAGATTTCAAGCTGGTCGCCCGGAATCACCGGCTTGACGAACTTGAATCCGTCAATCTTCAGGAGTACGTACAAATTCTTTTCGAGGTCTTCGGCAGGCTTTTCAATCACGAGCGAGCAAAGCTGGGCACAGCTTTCGACAATGAGCACGCCCGGCATAATCGGGGTACCCGGAAAATGTCCCGTAAAATACGGTTCGTTCACGCTCACGTTCTTGAGGCCCGTCGCCGATTCGTTCGGCACCAGTTCCGTCACCTTCTCAATCATCTGGAACGGCGGGCGCTGTGCGATCTTTTCGCTGATTTCGTAAATGTTCATCATAGAGAGAGGCCTCCGTCGAGCACGAACACCTGGCCGGTCACATAGGCGAACTGATCAGAAGCGAGCGCAGACACAATGTTAGCCACTTCGTCGGCAGAGCCAAAACGCTTGAGAGGAATCTTTTCGAGGTAGCCCTTGCGGGTTTCTTCGGGAATTGCTTCAATCATTTCGGTGGCGATAAAGCCCGGAGCCACGGCGTTCACGCGGATGCCGAAACCACCGAGTTCCTTGGCAAGCGTCTGCGTCAGGGAATTCACGGCACCCTTCGTGGCACTGTAAACGGCCTGACCAGCAAGAGCGAACTTTGAAGACACGGAGCTCATATTGATAATCACGCCGGACTTCTGCTTGTACATCTTAACGGCCACCTGCTGAGCGCAGTAGAAGTAACCCTTCACGTTCAGGTCGAAGCACTTATCCAAGGTTTCGGGATTCATCATCATCAGGTATTCGTCACGGACGATACCAGCGTTATTCACAAGCACGTCAATACGACCGTAGGCCTTGAATATTTCGCGAATCATCACCTTTACCTGGGAGAGGTCGGCCACGTTCGCCTTGTAAATCATACCATCGCCACCCTCGGCCTTAATCTGGTCGAGAGTCTGCTGTGCGGCTTCGTCAGAACTGGAGTAGTTCACCACGACTGTGTAACCATCGCGGGCCAAACGCAAGGCACAAGCCTTACCGATACCCTTGGATGCACCTGTTACCAAAGCAACTTTCATTTTCGAGCTTCCTTCTTATGCATTCTTTCCGAGCACGACGGCACTGTAAGAGCCGCCCGCCGCAAACGAGATGACTAAAATTTTCTTGAGGTTTGCAGATTCCACCTTCTTGCATGCCACGGGACCATCGGCAGCGACAAAGTAAGCGTTATCGCTTGCAAGTTCGCCACTCAAAAGGAGGGCTGCTTCGGCAGCGGCCAAGGCTGCAGACCCCGCACGGCCTTCGCCCGTGCGTTCCTTGACTTCGAAAAGCGGCATCGCAGCAAGCTTTTCGCCAAACACGCGTTTGAGACTACCCTTTTCGATATCGTCAATTCTCTTACAGCCGTTTGCAAAACCGCAAACCGCATCAACTTCGTTAGCAGAAATTCCGGCATCGGCAAGAGCATCGTTAATAGCCATGTCGAGAGCCGCATCAGAACCAGCTAGTTTACCAAACTTCACGTTCTTACGGCCATGACCGAAGCCGAGGGCATAGCAGTAAACCTTGGCCCCACGGGCCTTGGCGTAGCCTTCTTCTTCGAGCATGATAGACACAGAACCATCGCCCACGACGCAGCCTTCATTATCGGCGAAAGGCGCTACCACGTCGCTAGACGCGACACCCAGCTTCTGGGCAAATTCCGTAATAATCGGCAGGTTTTCGTCGGTACCTGTAGCCATCATCGCCTGTTCCTGACCATCATGAATGACGTTCATCGAGTATCCGATACTGTCGAGGCCAGAGAGCGGGCCCGTCGTAATCGTGACACCGTAACCCTTGATGCCGGAGCAAATAGAAAGGTAACCGCCAGCTGCGTTATAAACCGTGTGCGGGAACTTGAACGCAGAACCCTGCGCATTGCCGAGTTCGGCAATCAGTTCTTCAAAATCATAAGTAGCGCCAAGACCACCTTCGCTAGTTCCCACGATAATGCCGATATCCTTGGCGTTTTCGTCGGTCACCTTGAAGTTAGAATCTTGCAGCGCGCGCATGCCCGAAACGGTCTGGAGCTGTCCAAGGTTGTCGAGCTTGCGGTAGAAGGCCATCTTGATACCGAGGTCCTTGTAGTCGTCGAGCGAAATCACCGAACGCACCGAGGCCGACTCGGGCTTCTTGTCGGCATTCACGGCATCAAGGTAAGCCGCCTTGCTATTGCCCAGCGGAGACACGATACCAAGACCCGTCACGGCAATCTTCTTGCCCTTAGCGGACTGGGCAGAAACCTCACCGGGGACCTTCGAGAAGACGATCGCAGCGTTCGTGCCGCCAAAGGCAACATTGTTGCTGAGCACGCACTTGAGTTCCTTGTGGCGAGCCTTATTCTGCACAAAGTCGAGGCTCCCCACCTTTTCTTTAAGGGCGGCGGACTGTTCTTCGCTGTAGGGGAACGTCGGAAGCACCGTATCGGTCGTAAGAGCCTTGATACTGAACACCGCTTCGATAGCACCGGCGGCACCGAGGCAGTGGCCGGTCATCACCTTGGTCGAGCTCACGCTGACATTCGCATTGTCTTCGCCAAAGAAATTCTTGAACGCCGTAATCTCGGCATTGTCGTTCTTGCCCGTACCCGTACCGTGAGCATTCACGTAGCCGATATCGGACTTGTCGATGCCGGAATTCTTGACGGCGCGGTTAATCGCTTCCATCAGGCAAACGCCATCTTCGCGCGGGGCGGTAATATGGTTGGCATCGCTCGTGACACCGGAACCGAGCACTTCGCAATACTGCTTGGCCGAACGCTTTTGGGCATGTTCGTAAGATTCAACAATAACAATACCGGCACCTTCGCCAAGCGTAATGCCGTTGCAACGGTTGAACGGAGAGCATCCGTTTTCGTCGAGGGCATGGAGCGAAAGGAAGCCGGAATACGGGACTGCCGCAAAGGAGTCGGCACCGCCCGCAATCACCACGTCAGCCTTGCCCGCACGGATCAAGTCGCAGGCAACCGCAATCGAAATCGTACCTGCAGCACAGGCATTCGCCACGTTAGTGACAATGCCACCGGCACCGCAGGACTCAGCAACCTGCGAGGCAATGGCGGCAATCGGCATTTTCGCGATTTCGGAGGCGTCGCGGCCATGCTGGTGATACTGTTCGATTGAAATGACACCACCCACGCAGCTGCCTATCACGACACTCACGCGCTGGTCATCGCCAAAATTTGAAAGGCCGGCATCGGCAAGAGCCTCTTTTGCAGCCTTGATGCAAAGTTTGGAGACACGGTCCTTTTCTTCGGGAGCGTCCAGGTTATCTAGAGTATCGCATTTTACTTCGGCGGCCAAATCCGCATAGCAATTCACCGTATCGACCGAGGTCGTCTTGTGAATACCCGAAACAGATTCCAGGGCACTTTTCCAAGTTTCTTCAACATTGTTACCGACGGCGCAAATAACGCCCAAGCCAGTAACTACACAGCGGCGTTCGTCAGGTGTCATAATAAGAGTAATTAATTAGGCTTTGTGAGATTCAATGTAAGCAGCGATGGTATCGATGCTCTGGAAATTTTCCTTGGCAACACCGGTCATGGACACGCCAAAGTTGGAGTCGACAAAGGAGATGATTTCGAGGGAATCCACAGAATCAAGGCCGATTTCTTCGCCAAAAAGCGGAGTGTCGAACTGGAGCACGTCACCATCGACGCCGAGGTCAGACATAAAAAAGGCCTTGAGTTTTTCTTTCATTTCGTTCATAATTTTACCTCTTTTTGCAAATTTTGAAGCAAAGATAGAAAAAAATAACAAGTCTGTTGACATAATCTTTACAAAAGCGACATATTGGCGTAATTTAGGGATAAAGCGCTTCTAAAACGCCTGTCTTACGTAAAAAGACATTCCCAGATGGTCAAAATCGACCCACGAGAAGTCGGCGCGGGCAAAAAGCGTCTGTTTCAAGTTGAGCCCCAAAAGAGCCCCAGCGCCAACGGACCGGTGCCAGTCGTTGTGAACAAGTTCACTAAAGTAACGTCCTGACTTGCCCCCCTCAAAAAAGGTATGAGCGCCTAGGCGCCACCAAATAAACTGGCGCAGTTCTGTCTGCACGATTACGGCCTGATTATCGCCAAAATAGAGGCTTTCTACACCCCGAAAACGGCAAATTCCGTCGGGACCGGCCAGCATATCGAACGGGACATCGCCATTGGCTCGTTGCCACAAGAAACCCACCGCCAACGTTGTTGTTCTAGACCATGTAGAGTAGCCCCGCAAGTCGAGCGATTCTACGTCAAAGGTGTAGTCGCCAAGACGGTCGCTATAAAACATCTGTTGCCACTGCGCCAAGAACCCGTGACGCGTCCAGTTGATGTTGTCGCGCGTATCGAAGCCAAACAGGTAGCCCACGCCGTTGCGCCAACCGGAATGATCGTCGGGCAAGTCCTTGATTTTGCCTTTTTCAAAGTCAATTTCGGTGTATTCGGCATGAACCTCGACGCCGTACTTGAACGCCTGCGGGAGCCCAATCCGCGACTCGATTCTGGTGCCGTACTGGAATTTTTTGCGATTAAAATTAGTGAGTACATCGATATCAGGATTGTTGCCCCGACCGTAATAACCGGCCACCCAATCCTGATACTTGAGCATTCCCCAGATACTCACCTGGTCATGGAATAGATAGTAATAGGGTTCCAACTGCAACTGCAATTGACCACGCGTAGAGCCATAAGCCGTCAGGCCTATTTCGGGGACCTTGCCATTAGGCTCGTCGGGCCTTAAAAATAGCAGCGACATTACGCCAATCTGGAATTCAGTTTCTTCGGTATAACCAAGAATGGGCACTACAGAATAACGTTGAAAATCGTCTTCGGACGCATCTTCTGCAAAAGCAAAGATGCTTGCAAAACAAAGTAGAAAGACGATTTTTCGAAAACTCATTGCGAATAAAGATAGAAATTAAAATTCCTAATAAAATACTCACAAGCAGATTTACTAGTTTTTATTGAAATAGATATCAAAATGGCACGCGCACGCAAGACAATCACCCCGGACCCGTATGCAAAACCGATAGCGAAACCGCTACCGCCCGAGCAGAGTTTGCCGGGGCATTTAAAGCAGTTTCAATCGCCAACGCGCGCGAACTTTGAGCTCGTGAGCCCCTATGGTGCAGCAGGCGACCAGCCGAAAGCCATCGAAGAACTCACCGAAGGTTTCAAGCACGGAGAACAGTTCCAGACGCTCCTTGGCGTCACCGGTTCGGGCAAGACTTTCACGATGGCAAACGTCATCAAGAACGTGGGCAAACCGACGCTGATTTTGACGCACAACAAGACGCTTGCGGCGCAGCTCTACCAGGAATTCAAGGCATTCTTCCCACACAATGCGGTGGAATATTTCGTCAGCTATTACGACTACTTTCAGCCCGAAGCCTATATTCCGCACACAGACACGTTCATCGAAAAAGACGCAAGCATCAACGACGAAATTGACAAGCTCCGCCTGCGTGCTACAGCAAACTTGCTTACCCGTCGCGACGTGATTATCGTTGCTTCTGTCAGCTGCATTTACGGTTTGGGAAGCCCTTCGGAATATTTCGATTTGATGGTCCGCATCAAAAAAGGTGACGTTTACGACCGCGACAAAATTCTGCACGACCTGGTGCGAATTCAATATACGCGTAACGATTTCAGCCTGGAACGCGGCTCTTTCCGCGTGCACGGCGACGTCATCGAGATTCACCCGAGCTACGACGAAGAAGGGCTCCGCATCGAACTTTTTGGCGATGAAGTAGACCGCCTCGTAAGATTCAACATGGTCACCGGCGAAGTCACTCAGGAAATGGACGAGATGACGATTGCACCGGCAAAGCACTTCGTCACCAAAGAAGAAGGCCGCGCGGGAATTCTACAGCGCATGCAGATGGAACTCACCGACCGCCTCGCCGAACTCGACAAAGAAGGCAAGGTGCTGGAATCGGCACGACTCAGCAGCCGCACCCGCTACGACATGGAAATGATTCGCGAAACCGGCATGTGCAGCGGCATCGAGAACTACTCCCGCATCATTGAAAACCGCGCCCCGGGTACACGCCCCTTTACGCTGATAGACTACTTCGGCGATGACTGGCTCTTGATGATCGATGAATCCCACGTGAGTATTCCACAAGTAGGCGGCATGGCCGAGGGCGATAAAAGTCGAAAAACGACTCTCGTGCAATACGGGTTCCGCCTCCCCTGCGCGCTCGACAACCGTCCGATGAACTTCGCCGAATTCGAGTACATGTACCCGAAGCAGGTGCTTTTTGTAAGTGCGACCCCCGGCGATTACGAACTCACCAAGACGGGCGGCGTTGTTACCGAACAGATCAACAGGCCGACCGGACTATTGGACCCCAAAATCGAGATGTTCCCCATCAAGGGACAAATGGACGTTCTGCTGTACCGCATCGAGGAAGTCGTCAAGAACAGCGACCGCGTACTCGTCACGACGCTCACCAAGAAAATGGCGCAGGACCTCACCGACTTCTTTGTAGAAGCTGGCATCCGCGCGCGTTACCTGCACAGTGACATCAAGACGCTGGAGCGCCACGAACTCATCCGCGGGCTCCGCACCGGAGAATTCGACGTACTCGTGGGCATCAACCTGTTGCGCGAAGGCCTCGACCTACCCGAAGTGAGCATGGTCGCGATTCTCGACGCCGACAAGGAAGGTTTCTTGCGCAACTACAGGAGCCTTATCCAGACGATGGGCCGCGCAAGCCGCAACGTGAACGGCACCGTGCTCCTGTTCGCGGACAACATGACCGACAGCCTAGAAAAAGCCGTCACCGAGACCGCCCGCCGAAGAGCCGTTCAGGAAGAATTCAACAAGGAACACGGCATCACGCCGAAGTCCGTAACCCGCAAACTCGAAGACGACCTGAGGATCAATGACCCGCTCGGCGATATCGGAGAAGACCAGTTCACTGAGCCTGCCGAAGTGAACGAAGACCCTTCGACAAGCTCAGGGACCTTAGGCGGCATCCGCCCGATGGAACCGCTGCAGCCCTCAAGTAAGACCAAGAAGAAGGGCTCACGAACCTCAAAACGCGCCGAAAACGCCGAACTGAGCGAGAACATTGGCGTCACACCTTCGTCATTGCGAGCGAAGCGTGGCAATCCAGACCAGCAAAACATCGAAGACCTGGAACGCCAGATGAAAGAAGCCGCCGCAAAGCTCGATTTCGAGGAAGCGGCACGCCTACGCGACATTATACGCAGCATGAAATAGCCAAAAAGCGAAATTGTCCCCCAAAATCGCCTAAAAATCGCCCAAATTTGCTTATTTTAGCCAAATTTTACACATTTTTGTTTGCTTTTTAGCCCTTTTTTGTTTATTTTCAAGGGCAGAAAAACTTTTTATGAGGAAACAATCATGAATTTCGCAAAGAAACTCTTCTTGGGTTCCGTTATCGCTATGGGCGCATTTGGCCTCGTTGCTTGCGGAAGTGACAGCAGTTCCAACACTCAGCAGACTGTTGTGGACCCCACGGATCCTGTCAACCAGCGCAAGGATGATATTATTGCCCTTTCTAACCCCGATCAAATGGAAGGCATCGACGAAATCAAGTTCTACGGAACTTTCATTTTCGACGCATCCAAGATGGCGACCATGACCGTCGAAGAATTTAACACCCTCAAATTCACCGGTGTCACAACCAAGCTCTATAAGGATGCTCAAGAAGTTCCCAACGCTGTAATTACAACCAACCCGAACATTCTTTTACCGGCAGAAAAGATTATCCTTGAATCGGCACAGTCCCTGGGACTCTCCATAAACCTGTTGCAGCCCGCCTTGGATCAGGCCGGATGCGGCAATTACCAGATGGTCATTACGGTCAACGCTACCGACGACAAGGGCACCCAGTACGAATATACGCAGTCTATCCCGTTTGTCCGCAAGGCCGAAGAATACTGTAAAGAAGCTACACCCGAATCTTCTTCCTCTTCTATTGAAGGCGACGGCGAAATCTTTATGCAGAGCTGCACCGTCGATCTTTCGACCACCGATTTCCCGGCTATCAAACTCGACAACCCCTGCATCGCCCTCGACAAGGCTAGCGCCGCCACGGCAGACGTCATCTTTACAAAGGTGGGTAACAGCAAGTCTTCGACCGTGACCATTTCTAGCGGAACCGGCGTCCTGTTCGGCGAAGACACCGAAAACGACACCAACAACTGGCCCGAAGTTTATAACGGTCGCGCCATGGCCTACATGAGCGACTTCAAGGCCCGTCTGGTTCAGTCGACCAGCATCCCCAACTTTATGGGTGATAGCGAAGAAAGCAGAGAAACCTCTATCATCATTGCCCATACACCGGCATTCAACGCCACTACTGGTGCAGGTTTCTACGCCTTCGGTATCGTTGACGGTTCTATCAAGGCGCTGACCAACGGTGAATACTCCTTCACTCTCAAGGTCTACCAGGCCCAGTAAGGATTAGCCCTTAAAAGCTTCCGGCTCCCCGCTCGTTCGGGGAGTTTTTTTTATTGCCTTACCGCAACAGAATTTCTATATTATCGCGCGTAATTTAAACACGGAGTAAAACATGCTCAAGAAGCTTTCCAATTTTCCCGGCATCAAGGGACCGGTCGTGACCATCGTGATGGATGGTTTTGGTATCACCGATAAGGTCGAAGGCAACGCCATCAAGGCTGCCCGCACCCCGACTCTCGACAACCTCTTCAAGATGTACCCGAACGTGCTACGGCCGCGCCGTGGGTATGCCGACCAACGAAGACATGGGTAACTCCGAAGTCGGCCACAACGCCATCGGTGCCGGCCAGGTGTACAACCAGGGTGCCGCCCTCGTGCAGGACGCCATCGTCTCCGGCGACATCTTCGGCCGCGACGCTTGGAAGGAAATCGCCGGCAACGCCCGCGAAAAGAACACCGTCCTCCACTTCATCGGTCTCTTCAGCGACGGCAACGTTCACTCCAACATTTCTCACCTGAAGGCCATGGTTGCC
>CACWJY010000042.1 GCA_902761355.1 Fibrobacter succinogenes
AATTCAGAATGTTCCATGAAACGGCAGTGGCCAATTTCTTCGAGTTGGCGACGCATAGGGATAGAATTGAAATAATTCATTTTTTTGAACCTCTGTTAATTAGAATGTTTCCGGGGGGAAAAGATAGCATTTTAGACGAGAAACGAGTGACAAAAGACGAGAGATTGTCGTAATAATACAGCGCGAAGCGCCATTTTTTTCTTTCGTCTGTAAGCTCCAAGAGCCGTTCTTTCGTCTAAAAATAGGGAGGGGGAAGAATCCCCCTGTTTTCGGCCCCGACTCAGCCTGCTCCGCACGCTCGCATGGCCGTTCCGGAATGTTCGCTTTGCGGCCAGGCTATCGCCGGGTCCTACACCACCCCCACGCCTAGTGGCTCCGCCCCTAAAACCCCGTAAAGCAGAACTGTTCATTCTTTTTTTTATTACATTCACAGCATGAACAAAAACAAATTTTCATCATCTATTTGGAGCCACCTGATGGCAACAACATCAGTAGTCATATTCCTTGCCGCCTGTGGCAGCGATTCCTCCAGCAACTCGGGAGACGAAGACGACGCAAAACCCAGTCCATCATCGGCAACAAACTATTCTGCCGACGAATCTTTAGTAGGCGCCCCAATCCAGAGCATAACGGTCTCCGGCGTATCCCAAAAAGGCCCCTTCTTAAAAGGATCAAGCATCACCATTCAAGAACTTGACGGCAAGACACTCGCGCAAACAGGAAAGTCCTTCAAGGTCAAGATTTCCAATGACAATGGAGAATTTTCCATTCCAAATGTCAGCCTCAGTTCACAATACGCCCTACTAGAAGCAACAGGCTATTACCGAAAGGAATCCTGTTTTGAAGAACATTCCAACAGTGATAAATCTGACGGTTCCATCACACTAAACGCATTGGTTGATTTATCCAATAACGAAACGGTAAACATCAACATTCTCACACATTTAGAATATGAGCGAACTCTGTACCTTGTCGAGAACGGAATGAAAGTTCCTGCCGCCAAAAAGCAAGCCCAATCAGAAGTTCTCAAGGCCTTTGGTTTCGAAGGAGAATCCGAAAACGCGGAAAAATTGAACATTCTTGCTTCAGGCGATGACAACGCAGCCCTGCTTGCCATAAGCGTCCTTATGTCTGGAGACCGCTATTGTGAGCTCAAAACAGCGGACATTTCAGAACGACTCGCCGATTTTGCGTACGACATAAAGGAAGACGGCAAATGGGACGATGTGGAAGCAAAATTTTCTTTAACGCGACTTATTGATTCAAAGCCTCTCAACGAAGTAAGAACCAACATGGAAGCTTGGAAATCGGGTAAAGAAATTCCTGATTTTGAATCCAAAATAAAGCAATACGAACAGTTTGTTTTATCAAATGATATTGAACTTGGCGAATGTTCTGCAAAGAACGACGACGAAATAAAGGAAAACAAGAAATACACCTTCGAAGATTGCGGAAAATACTATACATGCCATAAAGGGGAATGGGAAATCACAACGCAAGAAGAGCTTGTTACCAACGGGAAGAAATGCTCCAAGGAGAATATCGGCGACACAATCCAATATGAACCAACAAGTACTAGCTACGGCTCTGATATAGGGGTGCCTATCGGCTACATTTCATTCTATCGCTGTACCGCAGACGGATGGGAACCCGACCAAGAGATAAGTCCTTCTTGTTCAAACGAGGGCTATTTTTTCACAGATTACAATGACAACAAAACATACATCTGTCATGAAGGTTCTTGGAAAAAAACTTCTGACATACCGTGCTCAAACGAAGGCGAAATCATCGCAGATTCATTCGTCTGTATTGACGGACATTTGTCATAACAGTTCAATTGCATTACTGACAAAAGCCGCCCGCAAATCACGGACGGCTAAATTGTTGGCCAAAAAACTATGCCACTGTTTTTAGCAACTCCCTGCCAATACGGCGGAGTTCCTCGTCAATGAGTTTCTTTCTTGCCAAAGAGGGTTTCTTCGTTCCATTTACGTATGCGGCGAACAAAGGCTGAGGGATTCCCAATCGGCGGGCAAACGCCGAAGCATTAAGTTCGGGGAACAGCCAAAATACGCGGCCAATGGGATTTGTCTTTTTCGGCGAAAAGAATCCCGAAAGTTCCAGGCCCTCGTCCAGATCGTCAAACCACACGCCATCGCAATCTACGCGGCAGTTCTCCAACTGCTTTCGCGTAGCCTTCCGCAGCGGTTCGTAATCTCGGATGCTTTTCGACCCAGAGCCTTTTTACATCCTTTTCCGTAATTTCGTTCATAAAGAGATTTCACCCCTTTCAAATATCTTCGGCATAATTAATATAGGTTATTATTTAATAATCGTCAATAATTTTTATTTTAGGATCCACTTGTCCAAAAAGGCCATCTGTTCGGCGGTGTGGAACCAGTGTTCGCCGCCGTTCATTACGGTCAAGGGGGCACCGATTTTTTGGGCAAATTCGCGCATCGTTTCTAGCGAGGTCAAATTATCGTTTGAACCGTACAGAATTTTCGTCGGGATACGCCACTCGATGGGGTTTTCGCGCACATAGCACAGGTATTCCCACGAGAGTGTTTCACCGAAATTCGTCGACACAGTTTTCTTTTCGCGAAGTTCCTCTTCGGAGACACCCGCCCACGTCATCATGTCGCAAATCAGCTTTTCCAGGTTAACCATCGGCGAAATAAAGTACGCCTGTTTGACAGGTTTATCGCCCAGCGCGTTCATCGAAAAGAATGCCCCGATGCTATTCGCAATAAGAGTTACATCATCATAGCCCGCCGCGACGGAATCAAAATAAGCCGGAAACTCCTTCTTGGCATCCCACGGGGTTTCCGCCTTGTAATCAAACCCGAGAACATCGGCTTCCGAGAACAAGCTCTTGTAATGCAGCGCCTCGTCGGCGTTCCCGCCCTTCCCGTGCACATAAATGACAAGGGGTTTCATTCGCTACCCTTCCAATTTCCAGCCACAATCGTTGTGGTAAATCATCTGGCGGGTCATGCCGCCATCGATGCAGATGTTTTCGCCGGTAATGAAGCCGGCCTTGTCGCTCGCGAGATAAAGCACCATGTTCGCGATGTCGAGCGGGTTACCGACGCGGCCCGCAGGCTGCTGAGTGGCGTCGGGACCTTCGTAAACCTTGAAATCCGTATCGATCCAGCCCGGAGAAATGGAGTTTACGCGCACGCGGCCCGCAAAACTCACGGCAAGCGCATGCGTGAGGGCTGCGATTCCGCCCTTCGCGGCCGTATAGCTTTCTGTTTGCGGTTGGCTCATGCGGTCTCGACTCGAGGAAATGTTTATAATACTTGCACCCGACCCAAAATGCGGCGCGAAAAGTTTCGCGAGGTAGAACGGGGCCGTCACACCCACGGCCAGCGCATAACTGAATTCCTCGTAACTGCACTCGTCAATGCCCTTCATCAGCGGGAGAGCGTTGTTCACCAGCACATCCACGTGCCCGTACTTTTCGATGACGAACTGCGCAAATTTTTCGAGGACTTCCTTCTTGGAGAGGTCCCCCACAAAGCAGGGATTCTCGCGAATGTCGATGTAGGCGACCTTCGCACCCTCTTTCTCGAATTCACTCACGACAGTTGCACCAATCCCGTGCGCCCCGCCCGTCACCACGACCACTTTATTTTCAAACGATTTCATGTTGGTAAATATACCATTCCTGTTCATTTTATGTGAATAGCTGACAACCATAGGCGACATATTCACATGTAAAAAAATTTTCTGTTGATAGTCGCAATCACCTGTTTGTAGAACAAACAAACGCCTCGGTCATGCCCAAATGCACGCATTTTGTCGCGACACTCGGCTCGAGCTTGTTTGCAAAATCAAGGGGTTTCTCGATTTTGGCGGATTTTGTTTTTAGCTTTTTTCTTTTCGCACGATGTAAAGAAAAAATCTTGACACAAGGAAAGAATTTTCATATATTATGAAAGTAATAACAAAACCAAAAATTCTAAAAGCCGTAAGGCTCATGCCCCAAAAGGAGCAAATACTATTCGTCAAACTAGTCAAAGATCTTGAGGAGAAAGGTCCTATTCTACCTAACTGGCCTAACTACAAGAAACTCGTTAAGACGAATACATACCATTGCCACCTATCATACCACTGGGCAGCATGTTGGATCGAAACTGTAAAAGGAATTGAACTGGAGGTCACCTATGTTGGAAGCCGTGAAAATGCGCCTTACTAGCAAAGCCAAAAATGGGACAATTTTCACCTTTGAAGGGAAAAACATTCCCGACTATCTTGTCATATTCCTGAAGTCAGCATTCCCTAATGTGGAAGAAGTTAAAGAAACTGACGAAGACTATGTCGAAATTTCAAAAACCGATTGGTTCAAAGAAATGGAGTCCAAAACCACTCCAGCAGAAAGTTTGAAACTTTTGCGAACCACCTTCGGTTACACGCAGCAACAATTGGCCGATAAGGCTGGCATCACCAAGCAACAAGTGTCCGCCATGGAACGAGGCAAAGAACCCATCGGACGCAAGATGGCCCATCGCCTCGCAGACGCTCTCGGAACTAGCTACAGGAACTTATTTTGGTAGACAGCCATGCTCCATTTTTTTGACGTCACAAAGAAATCACCGTGGTTGCCGCAGGTCAAGGCTCTGTACGAGTCAGCATTTCCAGCCAACGAGCGGATTCCGATAAAGCATTTGCTTGACGACAAGATCAAGCGCGAATTTTGGGCATTTTTCGATGGAGATTTATTCTGCGGGTTTTCAAATTCCATTTCACACGGCGACATCACGAACATCGTCTATTTCGCCGTCGTGCCCGAACTGCGCAGCCGCGGGTACGGCTCGCAAATTTTGCAGGCCATCCGCAGGCAACACCCAAACACGCGCATTGTCGTCGATATCGAAGTCGAAGAAGATTCCAAGGACGCCGAAGAACTCGAACGCAGAAACCGCCGCCGCGACTTTTACCAGCGCAACGGCTTTGACGCCTCCCCCTTTGATTACGTCTGGCAAGGCGAACACTACCGCCTGCTTTCCGCCGGCGGCATCGTCACCGAAAAAGAATTCCGCAATTTCTGGAAAGAAATCCTGAAGGACATCCCCGGAGCGAAGTACCCGTAAAAACTTATAGGGGCTCTTTATGAGCTGAGGTAAAACTATACCTTTGAAAAAGTGGTATATTGTCTCTAAAAGAAGTTTATCTTGTTTAGTTAAGTCCTATAGGGATTCTTTAAAAGCCGAGGCAAGCAATGATAATCGCGATCAACAAAGATGAACCGTGGTGGGAAAAGACGCACGCTTTCGCGAATGATTGCCCATGGCTGCCGGGGCGTCGTTTAGCCGAGCGAATGTCAAAGAACGATTTCCTAGACTGGGAAAAAGTTTTCGTTGCTATACACGGTGAAGATGTTGTCGGCTTTTGCGTTCTCGAGGAAAACGGGAACATTCCTGCGAAATTCAGTTGCAGCCCTTTTATAAATCTCGTTTACGTTGGCGAAGAATTCCGGGGAGAGCGGCTATCCAAAAGCTTAATTGACGCAGCGCTTGATTACGCCCAAAGGCTCGGCTACAAAAAAGTTTATCTTAAAAGCGAGCACCACGGCCTATACGAAAAATACGGGTTCAAGAAGATTGCCGATTTCGAACCAACGGTCGGGCTTGCGAACCAACTGTTTGAAATCAAAATTTCAATTTAACATTAGCTTTTAAGCATTCCTTTGCGGCAAAAAAATTTTTGACTTTCCGCCTTTTTAACCTATATTAAATGTATGAAATACGTAAAAATGGTTTTGAGGGTTCTGCTGGGCATTTTTATGACCTATGCAGGTGTCAGTCACTTGACCATCGCCAGGCAGGAATTCCTGGCGCAGGTTCCGTCGTGGTTTCCGCAGAATCCGGGATTCCTGGATTTCGTGGTATTGGCCTCGGGGGTTGTCGAGATCGCTCTCGGCCTCGGCATGATATTCTTGTACAAGTACAAGGGAACGGTGGGGGTGCACCTCGCGCTGTTCTACGTCGCCATTTTCCCAGGCAATATCAGCCAGTACGTGAACGGCATCAGCGCTTTCGGGCTCGATACCGACCAAGCCCGACTCATACGCCTGTTCTTCCAGCCGGTGCTGATTGCCTGGGCGCTTTGGTCTACCGATGGCATGCAACAGATCAAGGCATGGCGCGCCCGATTCTGCAAGCAACCTCAAAAGGATTAGAAAATTTTTATATTCTTTCTGTGAAAGAAATCCTGAAGGATATTCCCGGAGCAAAGTACCTGTAAAATTTTATAGGGGCTCTTTATGTTATTATCTTTTCAAGGACCCCGATGAAGAGCGTCCTGAAAATATTCCTGTTTGTCCTGGTGTTCGCAGGGTTTGCCTTTGCCGAAGCGCAAGACAGCGACGAGCCTTCGGTATCCAAGTTCCGTGAACGGTTCTCGTTGCGTTTTTTGTGCGATTACAATTTCGTGGCTATCTGGAATTCCGCCTACAACAATTCGATGCTCAATTCGAACCGCCCGGTCGATGTGGGCATCGGCGTCGGTTACGACAGCCTGTTTACCACATTCGGGATTTCGTGGGACGTGTCTGCCGATTTCAAGTACAGTCTCCCTTTTACCACTTCAAAAGAAAAATCAGACACCCAGGCTTTCGAGACAGGGCTCGACTTTTTCCCGGGAAACTGGTGGCTTGCGGCAAAGCTCCGCTTTTACAGCGGCTTTACCACGGAAGTCGAACGCGACGGCGAAAAGGAACGGGAATTCATAGATCTCTGGTTTGCGGACATGTATTTTTCGATGCTCTGGATGGCAACCGCGAAAGGAAATTTCGCACCCAGGAGCGCCTACTTTTTGGACAGGCGTCAAAAGAAATCTGCCGGGAGTTTGATTATTGGCGGGCGCCTGCAGCGAAACATTGCCGAAGACAACGACGGGGTTCTCGGCTACGAAAACGACAAGCGAGACATCACCTCCATCTGGGGTGACATCGGGTACACCTACACCTTCGTTTTCAGCAACGGATATTTCTGGAACCTCTGGGGAGTTGTAGGCATCGCGTACGGCCGCGAGCATGCTGACGACGGCAACCTGCTCTTACCCGAATCGGACATAAAGACCGCTTTTGGCTACATCGGGGAAAAATGGGCCTGGAACATCGTTCTTAAAAGCGGATATTCTGCCATCGCGTTTGGCGAACACCTGGAACAAAAATACGTAGCGGCCTTCGAAATCCTTGTAGTGCGCAGGTTCTAGCCGGCAAAATTTTCCAACCTCGATTTACTATTTTTTTTGCATACTCTCATAACTTCAGGACAATTCCATGCGTTTCTATGTACCCACGGACATCTACGTTGAAAAGGACTGCGTGAAGAACCACGCGCATAACTTACTTGCGATCGGGAAACGCGCGTTCATCATGACGGGCAGAACTTCCGCCAAGAAGAACGGCTCCTTGAACGATGTCACCGCCGTTCTGGATGCAGGCCACGTGCCGTACCAGATTTTTGACCAGGTCGAAGAAAATCCGTCAACAGATACCGTGGGGAACGCCGCACAGCAGGCTCGCGAATTCGGCGCCGATTACATCATCGGCATCGGGGGCGGTTCCGCTATTGACGCGGCGAAGGCAGTTGCATTGCTCCTTGCAAACCCGAGCATTGATGCAAACAACCTGCACAAGACTCCCGAAAAGCCGCTCGGCCATGTGCCCGTCGTCGCCGTACCGACCACCTGCGGAACGGGTTCCGAGGCAACGCCGGTCGCCATCATCACGAACCACAAGATTCAACTGAAGAAGAGCATCCCGCACAAGATTTTCCCCACACTCGCACTTGTCGACGGCAAGTACCTCGCCTCGGCCAAGAAGACGCTGATTATCAACACCGCGGTCGATGCGCTCGCCCACATGGTCGAAAGCATATTGAATGTCTATTCCAACGCGTTCAACCGCATGTGCCCGGAATACGGCCTCAAGCTCTGGGGCGAATTCAAGGACGCACTCCTCTCCGACTCCCCCGTCGACGAAGGCCTTTACGAAAAACTCATGCTCACCTCGACGATCGCGGGCATGTCCATCGCTCACACAAGCACCGCTGTACCACATGGCATGAGCTACGACCTCACGCTGCATCAGGGCGTGCCGCACGGCCCCGCCGTCGGATACTTCTTGGGCGGCTATGTAGAAGTCTGCGAAAAGAAGGTTCCCGAAGATGTCAAGCGCATTTTGGTTCTTTTAGGCCTCAAAAACACCGCCGATTTCACCGAAATGCTTGACAAACTAATCGGCAAATGCAAGGTTTCTCGCGAAATGCGCGACCAGTTTGCCGCCGCCATGAAGGTGAACCGCTCCAAGCTCGACCTTGTCCCCGGCGGAATCACGCCCGAAGAAGTCGACTTCATTTACGAAAAGTCCTTAGTCGTAGAATAGAATTTCTTCGTCGGAACAGCCAGCGTTTTACGGAAAATGTCACATCAACAAAATCCGTAAACTCGAAAATAAAGAAAGAAAAAATTATTTCTTTTAAAAGTTAGACACGGGTATAAATTTTTCTAAATTTGCCGCCCGTGATTAAAAATCTTGTCCTATCGATTTACTCCGGCCTCTGCATTGGCCTTGGCGGTACCGCCTACCTTTCTTGCGACAACAAGGTTCTAGGTTCTTTCCTTTTCGGACTCGGGCTATTTACCATCTTGAATTTCGGATTCAACCTTTTCACGGGAAAGGTCGGCTATTTCGTCAACAACAAGCCTAGCTACTGGGGATTCCTCGGAATCGTATGGCTCGGCAACTTTATCGGGACGTTCCTTTTTGCAAGAATGATTGCTCTCACGCGCTACGGAGCCGTCCTGCAGGCCAAGGCAAGCGCCCTCTGCCTCGTCAAAGACGGCGACAGCATCGTAAGCCTACTCATATTGGGAATTTTCTGTGGCATGCTCATGTTCATTGCCGCCGACAGTTTCAAAAGCATCGAAAATCAGGCCGGAAAAGTCGTAGTTGTTTTTCTCCCAGTCATGGTCTTTATCTTGAGCGGATTCGAGCACTGCATCGCAGACATGTTCTACTTCTCGCTCGCCGGAGATTTTTCGGCATTGATGCTTAAATCTCTGATCGTAATTACCGTGGGAAATTCTATCGGCGGCGGGCTCATTCCGCTGACGAAGCGCTAGTTTTTTACATTCATCTATAAAAACCAGGGCTAAAGATAAATACAATCCCGTTTTAGAAAACCCAGAAACACCTTGTAGTAAAATTGACCATTGGTTCTATGCCATTGATCTAAGTCCATGAAGAAATCTACCTAGACAATTCACAGAATTTATTTTAAATATTTACATGGTGTTTTATGTGCTATAAAAAAGAAATACTTTTCCTAACCATTTCTTTCCTATTTTTTGGTTTATGTTCGTGTGGTAACGCAACATCCGAAGAAGATATTGAAGAAAACCTTGTAATTGACCTATCTTCAAGTAGTTCCGACCGCAAAATCAAAAGTAGTTCTTCTTTTAACGATTCTACAGAAGTAATCGACAGTTCACTCATCAAGGCTACGGCTGAGATGATCAAGATCTATTATCCTGAAGAATTCATCCTCATCGGAACAAATAACAAAGCAGCCAAGCCTAGCGAAAAGCCACAAATGAAAGTCAAGCTAGACTACGCCTATTTCATGGACGTCCACGAATTTACCTGTGGTGACTACAAAAAATTGAACAAAGAATCCACTAAACTAAAAACAAGCTGCACCAACGACAGTCTACCTCTCACAGAAGTCACGTACTTCGACGCGGTTCTTATTGCAAACGCCAAAAGTAAATTATTCGGCCTAGATACAATCTACTCTTACACCAAAGCAAGTTTTGACGGAAACAATCATTGCGTCGACATCGAAGGCCTCGTGACGCACCTTGATATAGAAGGTTTTAGGCTCCCTACCGAAGCCGAATGGATCTTAGCAGCCCAAAAAGACTGGAATACCGAAAACAGCTGGAACAACAGCAATTCCGATTATAAAATCCAAACCATTTGCAGCAAGGGTTCCGACAAAGCGGGTTTTTGTGATTTTTCTGGCAATGTCACAGAATGGACCAACGACTGGCTCGGAATTCTAGTAGACACCACCATTACCAACTTCACAGGAGCAACAGACGGCGGTGAGCTTGGCGAGCGAATCATCAAAGGTGGCAATTACAATTCCGACAAGACCTACAGCAACCTATATAGCCGAGGTGATGTTTACTCCGTAACATCTTCTACCATGGCTCAATACGTAGGATTCCGATTGGTCTTGGGAATTATCCCCAAACCGGCATGGTTCTCTAATAACGGACACATAAGCGAAAGCAAAATAGAACCTATAGCGAGTGCTTCGACACTAAAGCCCTATACCGGCACCTACAACATGAAACTCGCGTTCCGTAACGATTTAAACGGCAACCTCGCCTTTATCGATTACAACAACGGCAACCTAAAAGTTTCAGAAATCTTCGACACGCTCGACGTCTACCATCCCGAAATTTCGCCCAACGGAAAACTCGTCGCATTCTGCACCAAGCCCGAGGGTATTCAGGGGCAATCGAAACTATACGTCAGAAATCTTTCCGAAGAATCTTCTGCACCTGTAGAGCTCCAAGTAAAAAGTGCAGCCATTCCACGCTGGAGAATCCTTGAAAACGGAGATACGGCAATCGTCTATGTGACAGACGCAGGCAGTAATTCCGAAGAATCGACTTGGAAAACCCAAAGTACCTGGCAAGTTACTTTTTCTAACGGAACATTCGGAACTCCTCTAAAAATTTTCGACGGAACATTTCATGGAGGAATCGCTAAGGATAATAGTCTGGCGGTCACAGGAGCAAGGCTCCTTCGCGTAAAAATCAACGACAAAAACGATATCTGGTACTCTAATGAACAAGCCTGCAATGTAAGCCTATCCCAAGACGGATCCAAGCGCACCGCATTCCTAGACTTTGGCGGAAAGACCGGAGAATCTTTTGTTGGCTCGCACTACGCAACGCACCAACGCATTCTTATTGCAGACAGTAGCGGCAAGCTTATTCAATCCATCGCCGCCCCCACCAGCTACACATTCGACCATAGCGAATGGGCGATTTTCAACGCAAATCTTGTCGCCACATTGACCAACGTCAACGGAGCTCACTCTAAAATAGTACTCGTCTGTCCCACCGACAGCACCATCATAGACTTGGTCGAAGGAGAGGAACTGTGGCACCCTAGCTTATGGGTACAACCGAAAAAGTCCCTTCTGCCATCAACATCAAGTTCCAGCAAATTCATTCAAAGCTCTTCCTCCGCAACAACATCAAGTTCCAGCAAATTCATTCAAAGTTCTTCCTCCGCAACAATATCAAGTTCCAGCGAGTCAAATAATTCTACAAGCAGTTCTAGCAACCTTTCTAGCTCCGATACCCCCTCTTCTAGTTCCAACGAATCTAGTTCTAGTGAAGCGCTATCAAGTTTCTACGAATCCAGCTCCAGCGGCGAATCAAGTTCCAGCAGCCCCTATCAAATCAATTTCGAGCTAGACACCGATAGTGCCGGCATCTACTACAAGGCAGGTCAAGCCCAAGTTTACGCCGAAGCCCGCTACAAAATGGAACTTCTTTGGCAATATAAAGACAAAGCCGACGTTGTTATTATCGGTTCATCTAGAGCTCTTCATGGTGTAGCCCCTACAGAACTAAGCCCCGAATTTTTTGGAGTCAATCTCGCCTTTATCGGAAACACCTTAAGCGGATCCGAATTCATGTACAACAATTACATCATTCCGCACATGTCTAAGGTCAAGTACATCGTTTCATCGATTGACATCGACCGAGGCTTCAACACCTTTAGTGGCAGTTTCTTTAATGGGCGCGCCAAACTTTGTCCCGGCTACGTTTACGACAAAGATCACAACTATTGGAAAGACGGCTACCCCGAAGGCCTTGCAGAACTGACATACGATTCTCCCGGCATGTCGACATACGAAAACAAATACCGTCACACTCGCGGTCTTGATTCTTTACCCGGAGCTAGCGCCTGGGAAAAAAAGCCTCAAGTAGACACCGATAGCAATTTGTACAGAAAATCCCCAACAGCATACCGGACCAACTTCAACAGCCTAACAAACATGGTAAAGACCGCTCACGAAAAAGGCATCTATTTTATCGGCGTAGTCTTTCCGCAAAATCCGAACTTCAAAAACACAGGGGCATTCGGCCGCTATGGCATCCCCCGCAGCGAAGCTCCCCTATTGCTTCAAGAAATTGCCGACCTTTCCAAAACTTACCCCAACTTTATCTTATTCGACGAAAACAAAATGGGCGATCATGACTACACTGGCGACATGGCAAACGATCGAGACCATCTTGCATACCCCGGCGCTATCCATTTTACAGCGCGACTAGACTCCCTTTTAAAGGAACTTTCCTCTTTAAATCTGCAATAGCTCATTTAAACCACATTTACTATTATTTTAACATTGAACCCACTTACGTTCTGCATCGCCCTAATGATTGCGGTGAACAGTAGCTTTGCCACCCCTATTGGCTCCCCCACCCACATGCTCGTTTATGCCACCGGCAATTACCGTTTTTCCGATTTTATCAAAATCGGTCTTCCAATGAATATCATTATCCTTGCCGCCAACATTTTTATCGTGTCAATTGTTTATCCATTCTAAAAAAATTTACTTATTAGACTAAAAAATATTACATTTGTAAAGACTTTAAGAAAGGAAAAATATGAACACTTCGTTCATCGTATTCAACATCATTGGCCTTATCATTATTGTCATCGCCGCAATCCGTATCGGCGTCAAGATAAGCAAGGCCACCAAGCTCGAAGCACCCGAAGCACAAAATAAAAAGAGCTACGAGGACGCCCTCGCCAAGAATACAACCGATTTCAAATACGACTCTTTTAAGGATGCTCGCGATGGACAAATCTACCGCACCATAAAAATTGGCAACCAGGTCTGGATGGCAGAGAACCTTCGTTTCAAAGCCGAAAACAGCTATGCTCCGGGAAACGATGAATCGAACGTCGATAAATACGGAAGGCTCTACACCTGGACTTCGGCGTTAAACATTCCCGCAGAATTCACAGAACAGTCCCTAGCCAAGGACATTCATCTGTATAACGAAATAAAAGACGCCAATTACCAGGGCATCGCTCCAGAAGGCTGGCATATCCCTACTATCGGCGAATGGGAACAGTTGATGAGTAACCTTCCTGCCAAATCCAACGGTTCCGAATTGCGAAGCGCATGCATCTGGCAAAAGCCCGGTACAGACACCTTGGGATTCTTTGCTCTTCCCGCCGGCTATCGTTTTGACAACGGTAACTTCTGCCAGTTCGGCAGGCGCGCTCGCTTCTGGTGCAAAAATGAATATGGCAAGTCAAATGCCTATCGCCTCAGCATCACCGAAGAATCCATCGACATCGAAGGAATCTACAGATCCGACGCAATCTCTGTACGCTGCGTGAAGAATGCCTAACTCAAACTTTCATCACATTCATCCTTCATGCCCGGCATGAAGGATTTTTATATGATTCTCCGCAAACCTGACTTTTACGATCAATTTAAATGTATCGCATCCCGTTGCAGCGACACCTGCTGTATCGGTTGGGAAATCGATATCGACGAAACCTCACAACAATCCTACAGCACGGTATCTGGGGCCTTCGGAAATAGGCTCCGCGAAAACATCGTTGACGGACATTTCAAGCTACTCCCCCATGATCGTTGCCCCTTTTTAGACAGCAGCAACCTCTGCGAAATTTATAAGCATCTAGGAGAAGGAGCGCTCTGCGATATCTGCCGCGAGCACCCGCGATTTGTAGAAGTCTACGGAGACATCATGGAACGTGGGCTCGGGCTCTGTTGCGAAGAGGCTGTACGGTTATTGTTCTTAGGTGATAAACCGCTGCAGTTTACAGCCTGCGAGTGTGACGAGCCCGAAGACGAACTGGATGACGATGACCGCGAAATCCGCGACCAGGTGCTTTACGAACGTGAAACAATGTTCAACACACTCGCAGACGAGAACATTCCTTTTGCAGAACGGCTCTTCAAAGTTTTCGGTTATTCCAGCACCAATCCGTTTGCACCGTTCGAAAGTGCTGAAGCCATGGTGAGCCTTCTCGAAAAAGCTGAAAGCTACGGTCCCGCCTGGGATGCAGCGCTCGCACGAATACAAAACCGCATCAAGGCTCCCTCAAAACCCAATGGACGTGCGGCGCGCATCGAAGACGAAGGCTTTTTCTCAGAAACCGACAGTACTCGCCTGCTGAGTTACCTAATATACCGCCATTACGCCAAATGTCTCTTTGAAGGCCGCGAACACGGCAAGCGGATGTTCGCCCTTTTCTTCTGGAACGTGGCGCGATTTTTCACCAGGGAACTTGCCGGAGACTGCCCCGAGGAGTTCGTCAAGATAAACGCCGTCAAAATTCTTTCTAAGCAGCTTGAATACTGCGAAGAAATCATGGAACTCGTCGAAATCACTTTAGACGAATAAAAATTAAAAACCGGTCGCCCAAGGCAACCGGTTTTTAAAGCTTTATGCGATTAACTTACTTGACCTGGAAGTAGTAAGTCTGCAGGGTCTTGCCATCCTGGGAAAGCTGAATAATCTGCTTGCCCTTCGGGAGGTTGCCCGTCACCTGAAACAGGTTTTCAGCCTTGTATTCCACGTTCAGAGCAGTGCCCTTGGCCTTGTCGACAAAGAGACCTGTCTTTTCGTCGGCACCAAAGCCCTGGCAGTCAGAATGGTCAGCCACCTTGCCTTCTACGGCAGGATAAGAGGTCACGACCAGCGGAGAAGTCACGGAGCTAGCATTCACGTAGAACACGTTGAGTGCAGCATCCACGGCCAACGGAGCCGGGAGGTTAGAAACCTTGGCAGCGCCCTTGTCAGCCTTCTTCTTCTTTTTATCCTTCTTGCCCGGAATCTTAGCGGCATCGGTATTGATCGGCATGGTCAAACGATAACCAGCAACAGATTCGTTGCAGCTCGTAGAATAGACAACCCACTGGTTATCAATCTTTTCGGGACCTTCAGAGGAACCACCCTTGTAGAGACCCGGCTTCACCTGGTCGCTGTATTCGTACAAGGTTACGGAGAGGTTCGGGTTCTTTTCGTCGGTAGCAATCTTCTGCTGGCCGAGAATGTACTTAGAACGACGAGCCTTGATGAGGTACTCACCAACGGGCACCTTTTCGAACTTGAACTTACCCTGCTGCAAGTCTGCCTTGTAGGGGTACTTGGGGTTCTGCGTACCGAAGATGGTAGAATCCATCCAGACGGTCGGCATTTCGATAGCCTTGCCAGTAAACGGATCAAGAACGACACCTTCGATAGTGCCGGTCTTCTGGCAACCGGTCATAGCCATAGCCACGAGAGCGGCTGCACCAATAAAGAGTTGCTTTTTCATTTGAATCCCTTTTTAATAAAAGGGCCCCCTTACGCAGGGAGCCATTCATTTATCTGTAATTATTCAGCGTCTTCAGCCTTGGCAGGAGCAGCCTTGCGGGTCTTACGCTTTGCACCAGTGATGTTGCCAGCGAAACGCTTGTTGAAGCGGTCGATACGGCCAGCCGTATCCACGCGATGCTGCTTACCCGTCCAGAACGGATGGGTATCAGCCGTAATTTCCAAAGAAATTACGCTATATTCAACACCATCGATAGTCTTCTTTTCGGCGGAAGACTTCGTGGAGCGGGTGATGTATTCTTTACCCGTATTCGCATCGACGAACACGACCGGTTGATAGTTAGGGTGGATACCTTCTTTCATTTTTAAACTTCCTATTGAAG
>CACWJY010000043.1 GCA_902761355.1 Fibrobacter succinogenes
ACGGCAGGGAGCACGCCGCTTGCGCCGTTGGCAATCACATCGTCAATCATTTGCCCCATCTTTTTGTAGTCGATGGAGTTGCGAAGGTTCTTGGGGTCGTCGTTCTTGAGCGGGGTGAACAACGCGGGGAAAACACCAGTAAGTTGAGAAGCGTTAGTAATCTGCATAATTCAAAAATATAAAAATAAAAGAAAAAGGTAAAAGTTGTCTTGCTCAACTTTTACCTTTAAAGGGGATAGAACCAATGAGTTTGATTACAGGTTCAATTCGGGGTCTGATTCGTCGGAATCTTCTTCGTCGTTAGACCCGTCATCGAAACTGTCGGGCGGGGTGATTCGGGTGGCGCGTTTCACCTTCTTGGCGGTGAACTTGCTACCCAAGGCCTTGTAGCCCTTGATCTCGGCGACTTCGGTCAGGTCGAGTTCTTCCTTCTGGACTTCGCGGCCTACCTGGTATTCCATGAGTTCGCGGGCGTCGTCAGTCGCAAAGAATTCGATCATCTGCGTGTCCTTATGGTCGGACACGAGGCTGAATTCGGTCGTCATGGGGCAGCCTTCCAAGTTGAAGCGCTTGACCATGTAGTTGAAGTTGCCTCCTTCGAAGTAGAGAATCGTAAAGACTTGTTCCGGATCGAACTTGTGGATGTACTTGATGCCGGTGCCCACGAGAATCGGGTCTGCCATGTCGTGCACACGGGCGGTGCCGTTTTCCTTGACAATGAGGATCTTGTCCTTTTCACCGAATTCACCGATGCGGTCGCCCTTCTTCTGGGTGCTGATGATGCCGGCGAGGGCGTCAAAGTAGAGAACGCGGGCACCCAGGGTGCTTACACCCTTACGGACACGCTTGATGCTCTTGACCGGGTACTTGGTAACGATGTTACCCATGGCACCACGGCCCTTCACATCGATAGAGCTGAAATCCACCTCGAAGTTGAGCTTGGTGCGCGGGCGCGGCTTAAGTGTGACTTCCACGACTTCGGCTTCACCGTTCAGGTTGCTCGACATGTACAGAATCTTGCTGCCGGGCGTGCCCTTACCCATAAAGTAATCCTTATCGCGGGTGACGCCACCCACGTTGAATCGCTTGATGTAGTAGGCGCCGTCCTTGCCGTCCTGGTGAATCACGTTGTAAATGTGACGGTCGTCGTCCTTCTTGAACTTTTCGACGAGCAAGATGTTCTTGCCCACGAAGTCCTTGTCGCTGACCTTCACGACCTTGAAGCTACCGTCGGCCTTGAAGACGATGAGGTCGTCGTATTCGGACACGTCGAAGAGGTATTCTTCCTTCTTCATGCCGGTGCCCACGAAGCCTTCCTTGCGGTTCACATAGAGTTTTTGGTTGGCAAGAGCCACATGCACGGCTTCGACCTTGCCGAATTCCGCAATCTGCGTCTTGCGTTCCTTGCCTTCGCCATACTTCTTGAGGATGTTCTTGAAGTGCTCGATGGTGTAGTCGGTAATGTGTTCCTGGTTGTACTTGCAGGTCGCGATACTTTCTTCCAGTTCCTTCAAAAGCTGGTCGGCCTTTTCTCGGTCGTAATGGCTGATGCGGCGGATTGGAATTTCGATGAGCTTGCCGATTTCTTCGTCGGTAATGTCCTTGCGGTGCAGGCGCTTGACATAAGGCATAAGACCTTCGCGTACGAAGTTGATAATCTGTTCGCGGTCCTTTGCCTTCTTGATAACCTCGTAGACTTCTTTTTCGATGAAGATCTTTTCGAGGGTGGTCATGTGCCACTTGTCTTCGAGGTGCTTGAGCTCGTTGGCGAGTTCCCATTCCAGAAGCTTGACCGTGTGCTCCGTGTTCATGCGGAGAATTCAACAATCACGCAGGTGCAGGGAGAAATGGACTTTTCGCAGTCGGTAAACGTGTAGAGCGCGTTGATGGCGACCTGCGGGTCGGTGCCTGGCTGCAGGTGCACGAGAATTTCGACTTCCTTACTCGTGTTGTCGTCGACGTGCTTGATCTTGATCTTGCCCTTGTCGTTGGCCTTCACGATGCTTTCGATCAGGCTAACGGTTGTGGTGCCGTACGGGATTTCGCGGATGGCGAGCGTCTTGTTATCGACCTTTTCGATCTTGGCGCGCACGCGGACCTTGCCGCCGCGCTGACCGTCGTTGTATTCGCTTACGTCGATGATGCCGCCCGTGAAGAAGTCCGGGTACAGCGTAAACTTTTTGCCCTTGAGAATGGCAATGCTTGCTTCGCAGAGTTCCCTAAAGTTGTGGGGGAGAATCGACGTGGAAAGACCCACGGCAATGCCGTCTACGCCCTGGGCGAGCAGGAGCGGGAACTTGACCGGGAGCGTGACCGGTTCCTGGCTTCGGCCATCGTAGCTCGGAATCCATTCGGTCGTTTCGGGGTTGAATACCACATCGACAGCGAACGGCGTGAGGCGGCCTTCGATATAACGGGGCGCTGCAGCGCGGTCGCCGGTGTAGGGGTTACCCCAGTTACCCTGGGTGTCAATCAGCAAATTCTTCTGGCCGAGGCCGACAAGGGCGTCGCCGATGGAGGCGTCACCGTGCGGGTGGTAGGCCATGGTTCGACCGACGATGGTGGCCACCTTCTGGTAGCGGCCGTCGTGGTTTTCGAAAAGGGAATGCAAAATGCGGCGCTGTACCGGCTTGAGTCCGTCTTCGTAGTAGGGGACGGCACGGTCCAAAATCACGTAGCTAGCGTAGTCCAGGAACCACCCATCGTAGAGTTTTTCAAGGTGGTTTACGTTTGAAAGTCCAAGGGTCGAATCTTTAATTTCTTCGCTCATATTCAAAAAATGCGTTTTAAGGCTTAAATTTCAACGTACGGACACAATGTAGTAAAAATTTTTGTCGAAAAAATGACACTACTGCACAAAGGGGCAAAAAAGTCTTGCTGTTTATACCTTAAGCCAAAAATTTCTAGATTTAGGGTAATGGAAGCTATAAAGAGAATTTACGAGAACTGGATGAATGGCGTCTTGGACCATTCTATGCTGCAGCGTTTGTTGGCGGCGATAGTGATACTTGCTGTCGCTAAATTGTTGTTGGTGGTGCTCAAGTTTACCATAAAACATGCCGAAGGGCGAGGTCTTGATGCTTCTGCCAAACCGTTAATTTATTCGTTATTCTCGTACTGCATCTATACGGTGACCTTGCTGTTGATGCTGCATGTTCTTGGCGTGAATACGGCGGGAATCGTTGCTTTGGTGGGTGCGGCGAGCCTTGCTGTGGGCCTTGCTCTTAAAGATGCTTTGTCTAATATTGCCTCGGGGTTACTGTTGTTGTTCCTTAGGCCTTTTAAGGCGGGGGACTATATTGAGTGTGGCAGTATCAAGGGTAACATTATAGGAATAGGCCTTTTTAATACGACCTTCAAGACTGTAGATGGACTGTTTGTTTCGGCTCCCAATTCGGCCTTGTGGGGGCAGCCGATTGTGAATTTCAGTAAGAATCCGCTCCGTAGGCTCGAAATTACGGTGGGAATTGACTATGGGGATTCCCCGGAAAAGGCTCTCGATATCATGCGCGATGTGGTGGCCGGTGAACCCCTGTTTATGCGGAAGCCGGAACCACAGTTCTTTGTTTCGGGGCTCGAAGATAGTTCCGTGAAAGTGACTTTTAGGGCTTGGGCGCGCACACAGGACTATTTTAACTTGCGCTGGAAATACACGGCAGAGATAAAAAAGCGATTTGCCGCAGAAAATATCACTATTCCGTTCCCTCAGAGGACGGTTCATGTGGTCGAAGGTCCCTAGTTTCCCCTGTTTTTGCGCTTTATTCCGATTTGGAGTGGATTTTGGGCAAAATAAGTGGCTTGAAAAATTACTTTTTTATTAAATTTGAAGTAGATATATCAAGGATGTGTAATGTCTTCGATAAATTTTGCTACACGAGAAATTAGTTGTAAAGTCGTTTACTATGGCCCGGGCCTTAGTGGTAAGACCACCAATTTGCAGGTGATTCACCAGAAGATGCCCCAGGACAAGCGTACCGACATGGTGTCGTTGGCGACTGAAGGCGACCGTACGCTGTTTTTTGACTTTTTGCCTCTGAATTTGGGCGATATCAAGGGTTTTAAGACTAGGTTCCAGCTTTATACGGTGCCTGGTCAGGTTTATTACAATAGTACCCGTAAGCTTGTGCTCCGTGGCGTAGACGGAATCGTTTTTGTGGCGGATTCCCAGAGGTCTCGTCAGGCCGAAAACTTGGAAAGCTTGCAGAACCTGCGCCAGAACCTGCAGGACTATGGTATGGACCTCGACGATATGCCGTTCGTGCTCCAGTACAACAAGCGTGATATGGATAACGTGTTTACGTTGGACGAGCTGAATGCAGAACTCAATCCGCGCAACGTGCCGTTCTTCCCGGCGACCGCCCATAACGGTAAGGGCGTAGTGACGACCCTGAAGACGATCGCCATGCTTGTGATTGAAAAGTTTAATGTGAAGCAGGGGTTCCTCCGTCAGGCTGCCGCGAATGTCGGTAATACCGGTGTTCATGATGTCTCGCTTACGAAGGAAGGGGTCTCTGTCAAGGCGACCCAGCCTGCCGCTCCTGCTCCGAGCCATCCCACTGCAGCCCCTGCAGCCGCCTCACCGTTCCGCATGCCCTCGTTTGCTGCCAAGCCGCAGGCTCCCGCAGCTGCTCCTGCTGCAAACAACACCGCTCCCTCGACTGCAGGGGCCGGTCTGTTTCAGAAAGGGGCGACGTCCTCGCCTTTTGGTCGCCCCCGTGCGGCGACAACGGTACCTCGTATGCCGACTTTTGGACGTGAAGTAGCCAAGCCCAACAACGATGCTGATGACGAAATCGAATTGCGTCCGTACATTCCTAAGAAGAAGTAAAGGATCGGAGTTGTAAAATGAGTGATTTTGCGATTTATTCAGATGATGCGGAAAAGGTTCGCCGCCTTATGTCCGCCTATCAGGCAAGCATTAAGGCTGAATACATTGTACTTTGCCATCGTGACGGTTCCATCATTGCTGAAGTAGGTTCTCTTGGAATTGATGCGACTCCGCTTGCTGTTTTGAGTACAGCCTCGTTCGACTCGGCCCGTCAGGTGGGTATGATGTTGGGCGGTGAAAATTTCCAGTCGGTTTCGTATTCCGGCGAAAACCGCTCTATCTACATTTCTCCGGTGGACCAGGCCCTGCTGTTGGTTCAGATTTTCCCGGGCTCTAGGCTGCCGAACCGCATTGAAGACTTTAACCGTTTGCTGGTTGAAAAGTTGGTCGATGCCGTGCCGGCCTTTACGCAGAATACGAGCCGCTTGGTCCGTTAGTTCTTAGATAGGTGTCTTGTGGCAAAATTCCCGCCGCTTCGTAATTTGCGGAAGACGACCATTGTTGTGCTTGCCGTCTTTTTGGGTTTTCTTGTTCATAGAATTGTGGTTGCGTATTTTGGCGATGTCGCCATTCGCGATTCGGCCGAGGCAGAACTTTCTTTGGCGCAGAGTGTGGTTTGTAGCCATATTGTGAATGGTTCGCCGTTTGGTGTCGATAGCGTCTTTGAAGAAGGAATGCGCCTTTATTATTACTCCACAGTATCGTCGGCGGTGCAGTTAGGGGATGATACCTTAATGCATATATGGTTTAATGGTGCCGACACGGTGCAGAAATTGGCCTGCAACATGACGCAGGATGTTTGCCTTACGACCATTGTGCCGGCCCTTTTGAAACCGGGTGAATGGAGTGTAGACTTGGTGGCGGGGCGTAGGCTTTTGTCTACCCGTCAGTTTATCGTAGAACCTAACGAAAGGTAGGATTCATGTCCCGGCATTTTTGTTTGGGACTTCTTTTGCTTGCGGCATGCGTTTTTGGCATGGATGTCGAAACGTTGCCAGTCTGGAATCCGGACTTTCTTGTTCGCGGTGAATCTTTTACCCCAAATACAGATACGACTTCCCGTCGTGATTCTATCGAAACGCATGGGCACAAGACGGTGCAGGTTACCGTCGGTGATGGCGGAACGCAGGTGGATCAAGAACTTAGATTGTCTATATCGGGACGTTTGACGGACAGCGTATATATTGATGCTCTTCTTTCGGATGTGGGGCGACGTGCTGGAGACCAGACAACGGCAACTCTTAGAGAGGTGGACCAGATTTACTTTAGGGTTGAAACTCCGCATTATTTTTTGCATCTGGGTGACTTGACCTGGGTGGATTCTTCGATGGGACTTACTGGAATTGAACGAGCCTCGTTGGGTGCCATGGGCGGCGTGCGTGGAAATTTTGGTGGAGGCTATGCACAGGTGCGGGGGGTAGTGGGTACTGATGAAGTCCAGCATTTTACGCGAACGTTTAGTGGGGTAAGCGGACAACAGTTGGGGTATTCGCTTGATGGTTACGGCTCGTTTGTTGCTGTGGTGCCCAATTCCGAAACGGTGTGGCTCAATGGAAATCGCTTGGAACGTGGACGTGATTACTTGGTGAATTATGCCGGCGGCATGTTGGATTTTAGGGGGAATGTGCTCCCGGGTTTTGATGACGAAATTCGTGTAGAATATGATGCCTATGAGAATGACAATATCTATACTCTGTATGGAGCATCGGCGAGCTACCGGCATCCGAATCTTTATTTGGATGTGTCGGGCTTTAAACTGGAAAATGATGTGGATCGTTTAAAACGCGGTGTGTGGACCGATGAGGATTATGCGATGCTCAAGGCGGACCGAGGTGAAAATTTTATTCGTGATGACACTTTGCCGCCGCTTAATCGACCTGACCGTACGGAACGTATGGATGCTCGAATTCGCGTTCAGCAAAATCAGCAGTTTTATGCAGATTTAGAAATGGCGATGAATCGTAGCGATTCGAATATCGTATCGCCCTATATTGATGGACCTGATGGTAAGGCTTTTCGCTGGTATGTGACGACGGATTCGACTCGCGACCTGGTACATTTTCCGATAGCGATGTCTGTTTACGGGAATCGTGTACAGAAGGGCTTTGATATTTTAAGGTTTCGCGGAACTGATTTGGACTGGAACCTTTATGGTTTGCGGGACTCCTGGGACTTGGCGTATGTAGATACGACCTTTTTGGATGATGACTTGTTGCACGATGAATTTACGCTGCGGTCACGATTTGCAAAAGAGTGGTTTGGTAGTGCACAGTGGGGGTACCGTCGCAATGCCGATGAAGACTGGAACTCGTCACGAGTCGAATTGGGCTTGCAACACCGAAATCGATTTGCATTAGGCGAAATTTCGCTGATTCGTGTGGCGAGTGTGCAGGAAAGTGAAATGGAACGTTATCAAGGAACGGCTAATGCTGAATACTTGCAGGGAATGGTACGCCCTTTTGGTACGGGAGACTTGCGTTATACCAAAATTGATTTGAATAAAATCGAAAACGAGGTCGTTTACGGTAAGTCTACAAGCGGTCTTGGAATTTTCTTTGATAGGGGTGAAATTCGTGAAAGTGTCGGGGGACGTATGGCTAAACGTCGCGGCGATACCTATGGTGATGAATGGGCCGATTCTTTGTGGGTGTCGACTTGGGTACAGGAGGCAAATTATAATAGCCGCTATTTTAACCTGACTCATTTGCTGCAGTATGAAAGGATGAAAACGGATTCTTCGAACAGCCAAAATAGTTGGCTTGCTAATTTGGATTCGCGTTTTGGCGGCGAGGAACTAGGCGTACAGGGAAATGTTTCGTATAAATTAGGACTTACCGAAGAACAGATTTATACGGCGGTTTATAAGGCGGTGGCTCCTGGTACTGGCGATGTGCGCTACGATAGCCTGACGGCGAGTTATATCGAAGGGGTCGATAACGGTGATTTTGTTTACGAGGGCATGGGTCGTAACGATTCTGTTGGTGCCGTCCTTTCTTCTGACGCGACGTTTAATATTGATTTTAGATTCAATCCGGGTCTTGTTTTTGGAATTCGCGAGGGGTTCCTGCGCGATGTGACTTTGGGAGGATCCTATGAAGGTGAAGGCAGTGATACGACGGGACGAAAGATTTATTTCCCACCGGTGAATTGTTCGCAGTTGCATCGTATGACTTCGGGACGCATGGAAATTGAGGGGCTTGTCGATTGGCAACATCCTTTGGGAGTTTCACTTTCGTATAAGCCGGGCGCCTCGTATGATAAGAAACTGTCGTCGATTTCTTATTATGAAACTTCGTATTCGCATCAGTTTGACGCAGGTTATCGAATTAACCTGGACCATTTTGTAGGGGCGTCTCTTTTGATTCAGGAAAATGAACTTTCGGCCATGCAGGATTGGAACTGGGATATTTACGATGGATCGCTCCGTTACCGGTTTGATTTTTTACAGGGATTCTTCGTGCAACCGCTAGGCCGTTACCGTAGGGGTGAAGGGTCCGACGGGACGGAATATGAACGCGGTAAATTTGAGGCGGACCTTTGGGAGGGCGCTTTCCGCGTGGGTTATAACAAACAAAAAAAAGTGAACTCGTATGCAAACTTTTCGGTTGTGCAGGTGGATAGCCACGGAGATGTTATCCCTTACCAGGTGATGACGGGCTACAATGATGGTCGTACGTATCGTTTTGAATTTTCGCTCTCGGTCGATATTAATGATTTCTTGTCGATGGGTTGTCTTTATATTTTGCGATTTGGCGATGCCGAAGAGAATATCTTCCAAAAGCTTAGCACCGAAGCGAGGGCGTATTTCTAATGAGATGGATGTTTTTTATAATCCTGTTCTTGCTTATGCTTTCGACTTCGAATGCGGCAGATTGTCGTATTACAGAGGTACGCTGGGATGGTGAGCGAGAATTTTATGAAGAATCCCAAGTGCAGACGTTAGTCGGTAAGCCGTGTGAAAACTGGGTGCCCATGCGGGATCGCTTGTTGCGTTATTATGAAAATCATGGATTTTTGGCGGCAAAATTTATAGGCGAAATCAATGATGCTGGTGTGTTATCTGTAAAACGGGAACGAGGTTCGGCGTGGGTTTGGGCAGAACCGGAAAATTTAGATTCTTCGGGGAGCAAACCCGATGTGTTCCGCCGACAAACGGGAATTGTTGCTGGGGAACTTGTTTCTCCGCAGAATTTGGAACGTTCTGACATGAAACTGGCTCGATTAGGGTATTATAACCAGGTTGCTCCGGTTCAAATGTATCGGGACCCCACTAGAAACCGTATAGTTCCTGTTTACCATATGCGGGCCGCTGCTGTTTCTGAAGCATATGCGCTTTTAACTTATTCGAGCGAAACGGATGTGTGGGAAGGCAACGTGAATGTGGCTCTTTATAATATTATGGGGACGGCGCGAGATTTGCTGGTGCAAGGCTATACCTCTGATGATGCCCGTCGGTTGGAGGGCTCTTATAAGGAACCATGGATTTTTGGAACCGCGTGGAATGTGATTGCCAGAGGATATTTTGATGAGGATTCTTCGACGCGCGAAGCTTATGGTGAAATAGGGGTATCGCGCGATATTGGCTTTGACTTTACCGTGGGAGTTTTCCTGGGTGTGGGGAATAATCGTAAGACCTCGTCGTTGGAACTTTCTTATGTATCGTTGGACCGCTTTGTGCTGCCGCGTTCGGGAACTCGTTTTAAGGGGACCTTGATGTGGAACATGTCTCGTCCCGATTCGTTAGATAATTATTTGAAAGCGAGTGCGAAATTATCGCGTTACTTGCCGCTGTTTGGCAACTGGATTACGCGCTTTATCGGTGCGGCAGGTGGAATTTTCGCGACGGATGCAACACTTGATCGACTGGATTATTTTGCCTTGGGTGGTATGGATAGCTTTAGGGGCATGGATGTCCGTTTTTTGCGGAGTCGTGCCTATGGATATTCAGAAATGGCCTTGTTGTGGCAGTTTGGCTATGACTTGTCTATTGAAGCATTCTATCAGCCGGGACTTTACCGAGCTTTTGGGCCATATCATGGATGGAAACGTGAACAGGATTATGGTCTTGCGTTTACTCAATATCGCGGAAACTGGAGTGTAAACCTTTATTATGCGTTAAGGAATGGTGAAAATTACCTTGACGGAATTATTGGTTTTGGCTTAAAAACGCTGTTTTAATTGAAAAAAATATTTGTAAATTGCTTTCTATGCATATCGGTTGTCATTTATCTTCTTCTGCCGGTTTTTGGGCCATGGGGCAAACGGCGCTTTCGATTGGCGCTGATACCTTTCAGTTCTTTACGCGGAATCCTCGCGGCGGCTCGGCAAAGCCCTTTGACGCGGCCGACGCAAATGCGCTTGTCAAGTTGCTGAATGACAATCATTTTGCCCCGATTTTGGCGCATGCACCTTATACGCTGAATGCTTGCGCTGCTGACGAAGGCTTGCGGCAGTATGCGGTTGACGTGATGATCGATGACATCTGGCGTATGGATCATTTCCCTGGGGCAATGTACAATTTCCACCCCGGAAGCCATGTGAAGCAAGGTGTCGAAGTGGGCGTGGACTTGATTTCTCGCGCGCTGAACCAGATTTTAAAGCCGGAACAAAAGACGCTTGTGCTGCTTGAAACGATGGCGGGCAAGGGCTCCGAGGTGGGCCGTACTTTTGAAGAATTGCGGGCGATTATTGATCGCGTTGAATTGAACGATAAGCTGGGTGTTTGTTTGGATACGTGCCATGTTTTTGATGGCGGGTATAACATTATTGACGATTTGGATGGTGTTCTTGAAAAATTTGACAAGGTGATTGGCCTGAAGCGTTTGAGGGCGATTCACTTGAACGATAGTAAGAACCCCATGGGTAGCCATAAGGACCGTCATGAAGTTTTAGGGGCTGGTTTTATTGGTTTAGAGGCGTTGACGCGGGTGGTAAACCATGTGGCATTGAAGAATTTGCCGTTTTACCTGGAAACTCCGAATGAATTGCCCGGCTACGCAAAAGAAATTGCCTTGATGCGTGAACGGGCGAAATAAGTAGCCATAGGCCACACGGATTTGGAATCACTAACGTGATTCCTTTTTTATTATATATTTAGAATATGGTAAAAGAGCTGATAGATTCTTTAAATGGGGTGCTGCTCGGAAAGTCCGAGACGGTAGAACTTTTGGTGATGGCGCTGCTGGCCGATGGTCACGTGCTAGTGGAAGATGTTCCCGGCACGGGAAAGACGACTCTTTCGAAGGCGCTTGCGGCGGCGATTGGAGCAGACTTTGCGCGAATCCAGTTTACGCCGGATTTGCTCCCTGCCGATGTGACGGGTGGAGCTGTTTTCAAGGCGAATACGGGTGAATTTGAAATCAAAAAGGGTCCTGTCTTTACGCAGGTGCTTTTGGCGGATGAAATCAACCGTGCCTCGCCGCGAACACAGAGTGCCTTGCTCGAAGCTATGGAAGAACGCCAGGTGTCGCTGGAAGGTGAACGCTATAAGTTGCCGGAACTTTTCATGGTGCTTGCAACCGAAAATCCGGTAGAATTCCACGGCGTGTTCCCACTGCCCGAAGCGCAGATGGACCGCTTTATGGTGCGTATTTCGGTGGGGTATCCAACGGCAGAAACCGAACTTGAAATTTTGCGGGCGCATCGTAGCAGTCGTCCGATTGATTCTGTGCGCGCAGTGACGGTTCCTGGAGAAGTCTTGACGGCTCGCGGCCAAGTGCAGCGTATCCATATTGATGAATCTCTGGAACGATACATTGTGAGCTTGGTGCAGGCGACGCGTAATGATGGTGGTGTGCGCTTGGCGGCAAGTCCGCGTGCTGGTATGAACTTGGTGCGCATGGCACAGGCTTGTGCGTATGTGAATGGCCGCGACTTCGTGAATCCGGATGACATTCAGCGGGTGTTCTTCCCGGTGATGGAACATCGCGTGTTCGCAAAAGATAGCGGCAATCCCGACGCTAGCAAGAAAATTTTGCAGGAAATTTTGAAACAAGTGGCGATTCCTAAGTAAGGACGCGAATGTCTTCTTTTGCTAAATGGCTGTTGAACGCGATTCCGCGGGCCCCGAAAAAATCGGGGATTTTGATGGCTGTTTACTTTTGGTGGCTGGATTATTTTACTCCGGCGGGTCGCGCGTTTGCTTCGCTATTTTTGCTGGCGATGTTTGCGGGCGCAGTGCCTGGATTTTGGGCAGCTTGGATTTTTGCGGGTATTGATTTTCTGCTTTTCTTGGGACTGGTCTTTAGCCTATTCGTGACCGCGAAGCGGAGTAAGATTTGGGTTGAAAGTGTCTCGGTGAATCGCGTGCGCGAAGGCGAAACGGCTACGGTGACTGCTTATGTGGCGGTGCGTTCGTCAATAGACTGTGTGACTTTGGGGGCGAACCGTTTGCCGCCCTCGCTTACAGGCTTTGAATCGGACCGCGAGAAGATTAAGAAGGGCGTGCCGCCTCGCAAAATGGAATGCCAAGTGCACACAACGCGTCGCGGCTCCTTTATGCTGAATAAGGTTTCGGCGAATGTACCCGAAATTATGGGACTTTTGCGCTGGCCCTATGGCTTTAACGGCTCGGTAGAATTGCTGGTTTACCCGAGTGCGCTTAAGGTGCAGGAATTTCCGTTCCTTACGCAGGGCGCTTCGGGCATGGCATTTGCGCCATTCTTGATGCCAAGCCTTACTCGTGGTATGAATTTTATTGGCGTGCGACCTTACCGTGAAGGCGATTCGCTGCGGGATTTGCACCATAAGGCTTTTGCTCGCTACGGAAAGCCTTTTACGAAAGAATTTGAAATCGAGCGCGGTGCGGGTGTGATTTTACTTCTGGATACGGCGACTCCGAATTTCAAGTCGCGACAGTACCTAGAACAAGCGATTCGCTTGACGGCGGCGGTGGGCGAGTGGCTCCTGGACCGCGAAATTCTCGGAAGATTCTTTATTGATAGTGAAGAAATTGCCTTAGATGGCGGAAGCGAAAACCGCAAGAATTTGTTGGATGCCCTGGCGAGAATCCCGCCCGCATCGCTTGCTCACGCAAAACAGCCTGCGCCTTGGGCCCCTGCGGCGCGCCCGATGGATCCGGTGCTTCGCATTGGTCTTTACGAGAACGATGAACCGCTGGTGAACAAGCATATCGTGGTCGGAAAGCTGCCGACCTCGACCGAAGATAAGCTGTTGGTGATTTCGCCTGAAGATTTGAATGGCCCTGAACGCGAGGTGGTGACGCTATGATGGTGTGCGAGAAGGTTGATGTTCGCTACGCCTTTAAGGTGTTGTTCCTTTGCCTTGCTTCGGTGAACCTGGGCCATACGTTTGATTTTCTGTGGCTTGGAATTTTATTTGCTGTCTACTTTGTGGTCATCGGCGTGCTGAATACGACGCGTCGCCGAGAGTTTGCGAAGCGCCCGCGTTACAACAAGATTTTGGCGTACGGGGCGATTGTCCCGCTTGCGCTTTTCTGGGTGATGACGCCCTCGGTCGAAAACGGAGTGTCGCCTTATTTGATTTTCTTGCCAGGAATTTACTTGCTGTATTTGGCGGCATTGCAGGAACGGAGCCGAGGAAACGGTGGCTTTGAAGTCTTTGTTGCCTTTGATGGCGTAGGCGCATTGCTCTTTGGTATGTACATGGTGCCGCATGGCTGGGGCTTTGTTGGACTTGTCGGATTTTTGCTTGCGCTCTGCGCTTATAGCCGTCGCGGTACAGCGCCTTACAAGTACGGGCTCTTTTTGCTTGTGATTGCGGCGCTCGGTGCAATTTCTTATGGCGGTTGGCAACATTGGAAATCGCAGCGCTATCGTTACGGTGCGAAAATGGCCGAAGACTACTACCAGCGTGAACGTATGATGGGCTTTGATCCTGTCGCAGCCTTAGGAAGTTTCGGAAGCAATTATAATTCCCGCTATAATAGTCAGGTCGTTTTGCGCGTATGGGATAAACAGCCGTCAAGGTATTTTAAGGCGGCTAGCTACGAAAAGTACGTGGCGGGAATTTGGAAATTACCGACAAAATTTACGAAACGGCTTTATCCTGCTTATTATCAGGTGGACTATGCCGTGCTAGAAGTGGCGGATTCGTTGACGATGGCCGGTTCTCTGCGCGAAGTGGAACAAATCTGGGTGCAGTCGACACTGAATAACTTTGGCTTTGTTTTTGCACCTTATGGTGCCGTGGGTTTTGCGGCGAAAGATGTGGACTCATTGACTTATTATTCGGGCGGCATGGTGCAGGGCTTGAACAGCAACGGAAAACGCTCTGACTGGCATTATTTTAAATGCAGACCGGTCTCGGCGGAGAATGCACCGGAAGCTTGCAAATTGCCTGATTCCTTGCTGGCTTCGAGTGAAGGTGACTTGTTGGTGGGCGAGCGGTATTTGCCTTTGATTGATTCCGTGATTGCGGCGATGCAGTTGCGAGACTCTGTTGTTACGGATTCTGTTTCGGCGGATTCGGAGACGTTCGCAAAATCGATGCCAGATTCTCTTGTGTTGCAGAAAATGCTGGCTTACTACCTCGCGAATTTTACCTATTCGCTCTCGGTGCCGGGCATTACCCGCTGGAATGGTGCAAAGAATGAACCGCTAGCGGTTTTCTGGCGCGAAAAGCAGGGCTTCTGCGAATACTATGCAACGCTCGCGACGCTGGTCCTGCGCCGTTTGGGAATTCCGGCGCGGTACGTGACGGGCTTTGCTAATCCCGAAGTTGTTGAAGGACTACCTTATAGTATTTTCCGACGCAAGCATTCGCATGCATGGGTCGAAGCTTTTGTAGATGGCCGCTGGGTAATCTTCGACCCGACGCCTCCCATTTTGCCGCAGTTTGCGGATGCGCCCAGCTGGTGGAGCGTCAAATGGGAGGGCGTGCGCGGGCGTTTCGCCCGCGTGATGCATGCCCTTAAGGAAGG
>CACWJY010000044.1 GCA_902761355.1 Fibrobacter succinogenes
ATAGTTGGTCACGTCGAAGCGATCGATCGTTGCGAGTCCGGATTTACCTTCCAGCAGGTTGTTCCAAAGGAGTTCCGGCGTATTGCCGAGGGCGGAAACACACCCCATACCAGTGATTACGACTTCTTCCATAATGGCAGCAAATATAGAAAAAATGTAAACTTACAAGGCCATATTTTATCCTTAATTTTTAGAAATATGCTACAATCGACTTATATTCTTGTTACAAAACTAGCTTTAGTGGATTGCTGAAATTTCGGAAGACCCGTTTGGCGAAAGACTTGCGATATTTCTACATTTCGCGCGTTATGGCAAGAATTAAAAGTGCACCGAACCTCGTCTGGATGGATCTCGAAATGTCGGGTCTTGAGCCGGAGAGGGACGTCATTCTCGAAATCGCGACGATCGTCACCGACCCGAACTTGAACATTTTGGCCGAAGGGCCCGTTTTGGCGATTCACCAAACCGAAAACGTTTTTGAAGGTATGGATGACTGGAACAAGCGTCACCACACCCAGAGCGGACTCGTGGAACGCTGCCGCAAGTCGACCCTCACCATGGCCGACGCCGACAAGATGACCCTCGACTTCATCAAACCTTTCACCATCGAACGCGGAAACGTGCTCTGCGGGAATTCCATTACGCAGGACAGACGGTTTCTGTACAAGTATATGCCGCTTTTGACGGGCTGGCTGAACTATAGAAACATCGACGTGAGTTCCATCAAGGAACTGACCTTCCGCTGGTACCCGGACTTGCCGGAATTCCAGAAAATGGAAAAGCACCAGGCCCTGGACGATATCCGCGAAAGCATTGCCGAACTCGAATACTACCGCAAGACGATTTTTAAGTAAAGCTTAAACTTTAAGATGGACTATAACAACTACCTTCCGAAAAAAAGGCTCCCCTACGCCGTAAGGATTCGCAACCGAATTATCGTTTTTTCCGTTTTTATGGGACTTTGCGCCCTGATGGGCACCTGCATTTTTGGCGAGAAAGAACCCCCAAAGCCCGCTGAAGAAGACGAATATGCAGAAACGGTCGATTCTACAGCAACAAACAACGCAACACTCCAAGCCGAAAAGATCAGCGAAACAGGACTTTTCCCCAAGGCAGATTCCGAAGACCTAGCAAACACGCAGGCAACGGTTACGGCCGCAGTCGTTCCCGAAACACCGGCCGAAGCCGACGTCATTGACAGCGCACACATCAAGGCGCAAAAAGATGTTTTCATGGCCGAAAAAATCGACAACCTGCTTCGCCGATTCCGCCCCGAGCATGCGGTCATCTTGATGGTGGACCCAAAGAGCAACGAAATCATCGCCTGGGGCGAACGCCGCAACAACCACGTACAAGAAAAGCCCGACTACTTTGTCAAGAACACCTTCCCGGCGGCATCACTTGCTAAGACGGTCACCATTTCGGCAGCCATGGAATCGAACCGCTACTCGCTCACATCGCAAATTCCGATGATCGGCTCCAGCATTCACCTTTACAAGAACCAGCTGCGCGTCAAGGAAGGCTACAAGGGTCCCTTTATTGAACTGCAAGACGCCTACGCCAAGTCAGCCAACCCGCCCATGGCCATCGTCGGCATGAACGTGGGTGCCGAACGCCTGCGTAGCGCCGCCAAAAAGCTCGGCTACAATACGAACTTCCCGGGCGCACTCCCCCCGCGTTCCAACTATGCTCCGCCCGACACCGGTTACGGTCTCGCCGAAGTCAGTAGCGGTTTTACAGAAGCCACCACCTTGACTCCGCTCCTCGCCGCAGCCCAGGTCCGCGCCATCCTCATGAAAAAGCCGCTCGAAATTCCATGGGCCGCCAATTTGGACGGTTACGCCCCCAAGAGCCGCATCGCACTTGATGTGGGCAAATTCAGCGACAACACCTATTACGGACTCCGCGAAGCGATGATTCGCACGGTCACGCACGGCACCGCCCGCAAGAACATTTCGACCAGGCACATGGCCCGCAAAAACTACGAAGCACTCACTATCGGCGGAAAGACGGGCTCCCTGGACGGACACGACCCCTACGGCCGCTACGAATGGTTCATGGGTTTCGCACAGTCCAAGGCAGACCCCAGCAAGGCGGTGGTGCTCGTGATTATGCAGGTGCACGACTTGCAGGGCATGCGTTCGCAGCCGGCAACCCAAGTCGCCGGAATGCTATTTAACTACTGGGCACATCAATATTTACCCAAGAAAGGAAAGTAAAATGGAACCGACATGGTGGAATCTAATCCCTTCTTATTTTGACGGAACGGCCTTTACGCTGGGGAATTTCCCGGTGCGCTGGTACGGCATCATGTACATTTTCGCCTTCGTGACAGGCTACCTGACGCTGATGCACGTGAACAAGAAAGAAAAGCTGGGCTACACCAAAGACCAGTTCGATAGCCTGTTCACCTGGATTATCGCGGGCATTATCATCGGTGCGCGCCTGGGCTATGTGTTGTTCTACAAGCCGGGCTACTACCTCGCCAATCCGACCGAAATTATTTTCCCGATGACCCACGATGCACTCGGTTACCACTTCTCGGGCATTTCGGGCATGAGCTACCACGGCGGAATGATTCTAGGAACAATCTTCACCTACATCGGCCTCAAGCGCAACAAGATGAACGTGTGGGAAGGTTTGAACCTTTGCTTTATGCTTGCTCCGCTCGCCTACACCTGGGGACGCTGGGGCAACTTCATTAACGGCGAACTCTTTGGCGAAGTCACCACGAGCGGTATCGGCATGTGGTTTCCCCTCGCCCACGATAGCCCGATTACCAACCCGATTCTGCACCACCCGAGCCAGCTTTACGAGATGCTGTTCGAAGGCGTAATCCTGTTCGCAATTTTGTACAACTTAAGGCGCATTCCGCTGCTGCGCGACAAGATGCCCTGCCTGTACCTAATGGGCTACGGCCTCTTTAGATTCTTTATCGAATTTTTCCGCAGACCCGATGCACACCTCGGCCGCGTAGACCTGTTCGGCATGAGCCGCGGACAGACACTTTGCAGTGTCATGTTCCTGACCGGCTTAATCTGGCTGATTGTTCTGATTTATAGGCAGAAGAAAAAAGCGTAGGTCGAGTGTCGCGTCCAACAAGCCGTAGACAATCTACAACCATCGATTGACCGATTTTTTATAGGCCGGCATATTACTATATTACATAGAAATGAAAATTTCTGTGTTAATATCGCGTTATAGGCTTTTGAAGCCCGTATTTGGGCTATTTTTCGTATTTTCTTTGATTTCTTGCGCCGGTAATGGTCAGCCACTGACTGAAGCGGAACCGCAACAAGCTGCAGACAAGAACGACGGCGGATCCAGCTACGCCGACAACTATTTTGACGAGGGTTCCTCGCACAACGCCGGCGAATCCTCGAATGCCGCTAGCGGAAAGCACCGTTCCCATTCGGCGACGGACTTCAGCTCCGACGGATTCAGTTTCATTTTACCCGCTGGAGACTGGGCTCTCGTGGGCGATGACGACGGATCAGCCCACGAGAGCGGCGTCCCCTACGAATTTTACAACGCCACGACAGGACGCCGCGCGGTCCTGGTCGAAATCGAACTCCCCAAGGGCGAACCCATGCGACTCATGGACCGCGCCCAGATGGAAATGCAAGTATTTGAATCTAGCGGCAAGAAAGCGACTCTCGCCGAGACCTACCCCGAAGAAAATTTCGGCGGTACAGGCGTCTTCTTTGACGTCGCAGGCAAGCGCTACGATAGCCCCTACGAGGCCGTTGGCTTTGTAACAGGTGCAGGCAGCCGCGTGTACACGCTGACCCTTTCCGCCACCGACACGCCGCTCCAGCCGGGCGAACTCAAGAACGAATGGAAGGAATTCTTTGCAAACTTCAGCATGCGCGAAACCGCCGCCAGCGAAGGCCCGGAACTTTCGCCAAACAATGTACAGAGTTTCAACTCCCCCGCCCTCGGCTACACCTGGGCAGTGAAGGATACCCTCTGGCATCACTGGACAGGAATTGCCCGCCAGAATGACGACCCGGACCTAGTACTTTCGAACAAGGCCGAAGACGTTTCGCTGTTCGTTTACGGCGCAACGGTCGAAAGCGACGCCGTGAATTCACAGGATTTGTTCAAGGTGCTGCTCGTGCGCCTGGGCGTTGACCCGAATAACGCCTCACTCGAAAGCCATCGTCAAAAGGTCGGCGACCGCTACACACAGGACTTTAGCCTGACCCACGTGGTGAACAAGTTCGACTTCTACTACACAGGCCGCTATTTCTACGATGACGGCCGCGGAATCTTGATCGTCAGCTGGACACAGGGCGTGAACAAGAAGAAATACGCCAAGGTCATGCAGCATGGTATAGAAGGCCTGACCGTGGGCGAAAAGCCCGCCACCGCAAGCGATGCCGAATCCGCCAAGAAGCAGGCCAAGTTCAACGCAGCCATCATGAGCCAAGTGGGCATTCTCCGCCTACTCGAAAACCAACCGCTCGTAGCGTTGAGCTACTTTGAACGCGCGAACCGCATGGATCCCGAAGAACCGCTGTACCTGATCAACTGCGGATTCGTGTACCAAATGAAGGAACTTTACGGTCCGGGCATCAGCCATTTTGAAAGCCAGCGAGAACTGGTGCAAAAGAACGGCAAGCTGCTCTCGATTCTCGGCGAAATGTACGAAGCCTTGTTCGACTACGGCCGCGCCCGCGAATGTGCCGAAGCTGCCCTCCGTTATACGCCGAACAACCCGGAATACGTGATTAACTTGAGCGACGCCCTCTGGGGCCTCGGTCAGCGCAACCAGTCACTCGTGGTCGTGCAACGCCTCTACGACACGCAGCCGAGTAGTCGCCTAGGTGTTTACCTCGCAAAGACCTACATGGGCCTTGACCAGTACGCCGAAGCCGTCGACATTCTTTACCAGGTACGCCGCCGCTTCGGTATGAGCGTGGAACTCGGAAGCACCTTGATGGACGCCCTTATGTTCCTTGGACGCTACGAAGAAGCCCGCGCCATTAGCGAAGAAACCTTGGCCAAGGACCGTAACGACTACAAGATTTGGACCACGCAGGGCAAGATTCTCTTTTACAGCCGCAACTACCGCGACGCCGAAAAGTCGCTCACCAAGGCACTCGCCTTAAAGCCCGATAACGAAGACGCCAAGAGTTTCCTCTCCGCCACGAAGGCATTCCTCGGCAAGGCAGACAACCGCACGCTGCAAAAGCCGATTACGCCAGTGGAAGAACGCACCAAGAACCTGAAGGGACTCCTCAGCGAAAGCGCCAAAAAGCAGGGCACCGAAGGCGATTTCCCCGCCGTGGTGCATTACAACAAGCAGACTTTGAAGGCCGAAAAGGGCGCGAACTGGGTGCGCACCGACGAAATGCTCATGGAAATCCTCGACATTCGCGGCGCCGCCATTTACCGCGAATTCACCTTCGACTTTTTGCCGGGATTCGACCGCATTTACCTGAATGCCCTCGAAGTCTACGACAGCAACTGGAACCTGAAGCAGAAGGCGAACCTGAACGGCGCCTACATTACTTACGCTACCGAAATCGGCGGCCAGAACGAATCGCAGACGGCGCATTTCCCGCTGCAAGAACTGGAGCCAGGCGACTTTATTTACCTGCAATTCAGCCGCACGAACATCGAAAACAAGGGCATGATTCCATACACCGACTTCGTGAGCAGTAAGGATGTTCCGGTTGGAGAATCCAGCTTCCGCATTTACGCCGACACAGCACGCTTCGTAACCGAAGAATACGGCCCGCTCGAAAAGAAAGCGATCAAGGGCGGTATCGAATGGAAAATCGAGAACCCAGTTATCATTCGCAAAGAACTTTACATGCCCGTGTACCGCGACTTTGGCGCAGGCCTGATGCTCACCGGCAAGCAGGAATGGAAGAACGTCGGCGAAGATTACCAGAACCTGATCAAGCACCAATTCAAGCAAGCCGTGAGCGTACGTGAAAAGGCCCGCGAAGTCCGGGGCAGCAAGGCAAACGACAACGCCGTGAAAGCCATCGTGAACTTTGTGCGTCACGACATCCGCTACCGCGACGTGCGATTCGGCGGACACAGCCTGATTCCGCAAACCGCCGAAGTCACGCTCAAAAAGCACCAGGGCGACTGCAAGGACATGGCGCTTTTGCTCAAGGAAATGCTTGAATCCGTGGGTATCAAGAGCTACCTCGCCGCCATTCACCTGACCGAAGAAGGATTTGCACAACTGCCGACCATCCAGCAGTTCAACCACATGATTCTCTACATTCCGGCACAAGGTCAAGTCACCGAACGCTGGGTCGATGCCACCGACAAGACCGGCAACGATCGCCCCGTACCGCTCGATATGGAAGGCAAGGTCGCACTTGTGATTAACGACGACAGCAGCCATGTGGTCACCACGCCGATTTTGGAAGACAATCAGGAACACCAGATTGGCATTGAACACCGCCTGTTTATCGGAAACGACGGCGCCTGCGAATTCCGCGATTCCATTTCGCTGCAGGGCAAATTCGCAAGCGTCATGCGCAACCGTTTCTTTGGCCGCGACACCAAGGAACAGGAAAAGCTGATGGAAGACTTCCTCGCCTCGGGCATTCCCGACGTGAGCATCGGAAACATCCGCATCGAGAACCTCACTGAATTCAACAAGCCACTCGCCCTAGTTGTAACATACGCCTCAAAGGGCTACTTCGGCCAGGGCGGCTCCGAACTCAAGGGACGCTTCCCGAACGTGTGGGAACGCAGCCTGTTCAAACTTCCGAAGGTTTCTAAGCGCCACCACCCCATCCGCATGCCACATGAAACGCAGTTTGCATACAAGCTAAACGTCACCGCTGCAAACGGAAAATTTGTTAAGATTACCGGTCCAAAGAAGCTGAATCGCGAACCGGATTACGTGAGCTTCGAGAAGAATTACGACGGCAAGAACAGCATCAAGTGGACTACCTTCGCGCTTTACGCCGACCCGGCCGAATACAACAAGATTCGCGAGGAATGGACCTACTTGCTCAGCGAAACCAGCCCGATGATCGAAATTAAATAACCTAAGGAGAAAATATGAATCAAAACACACCCCCAAGCATCGAAATACAAAAACAGATGCGAAAGACTGGGCTCAAGATTTCATTCATGATGGCAATCTTAATGAGCTTTGGACTTTCTTTAACAGGCAACTTGACGGCAGAACGTCCGCCCGAAATGCCCATGGCTCCGATTATCATCGGTTTCCTGGCTAGTTTTGCGGTCAGTTTCGTCGTCAGCTTTGGAATCGGACTCGTTGTCCCCATGCCCAAGGTGAACGCTGCACTCGCCCGTAAGTTTAAGCTGCAGCCACGCACGCTAAAAACTCATGTTGTCGAGTCCATTGTTTCCAACCTTATCTATACGCCCCTCATGACGACGGTGATGGTTACGTTCGTCTATTTCTGCCTCATGGATCCCGGCCACAAGCCGCCGTACCTCCCCATGTTCATCAGTTCGCAGATTATCTGTTTTATCGTGGCGCAAGTACTCATATTTGTCTTTGAGCCGCTCATCATTAAAATTGCAATGCCCAAAGGAATGATTCCCGGCGGCCCCCAAGGTGGTCCACCAACAAACAGACCCTAAAAATTCGGACCTATAAAAAGAAAATGCGATGGCCTCAAGGCCATCGCTTTTTTGCTCTTTTATAACAAAGATTCTTTAGAAACGGTTATTAACCACGTTCCAGTCCACAATCTGCCAAAGACCCTTGAGGTAATCCGGACGGCGATTACGGTAATCGATGTAGTAGGCATGTTCCCATACATCAAAGGTCAAAAGCGGTTTGAGGCCCTTGGTCAGCGGATTCTGGGCATTGCCTTCCTGCGTAATCACAAGCTTGCCGTTAGCGTCAGCAGAGAGCCAAACCCATCCCGAACCAAAGAGACCTGCGCCCTTTGCCTGGAATTCTTCTTGGAACTTCTCGAAGGAACCGAAATCGCGGGCAATCATCTCGGCGATTTTACCCGTCGGAACGTTACCTGCAGAGGGGGCCTTGAACTGCATGAAATACATGTAGTGATTCAGGAACTGGCCTGCGTTATTGAACACGCCGCCTTCGGCCTTCACCACAATTTCTTCGACAGACTTGCCTTCGAAAGCACTACCCGGAAGGGCGGCATTCAAGTTGTTGAGGTAAGTCTGCAGATGCTTACCGTAGTGGAACTCAATGGTTTCTTGGCTGAGAGCCGGAGCCAAGTCCCCCGCTGCATATGGGAGCGCGGGCATTTCAAATTTTCCGTTAATGGGTTGAATCATATTTTCCTCTTCTATAGGGGTTAAATGCTACTTTCGATATATTCTTTGCGGAATGTTCCGTTACCCAGCAAAATATCAATAGGCAACTTTTTGAATTCATATTCGTAGGGAGGCTGTTTCCAGGCGAAATCCTTCGGATATTCGTTGAAAATGTACTGCAACAACTTTACCGCCATATCAAAACTGCGGAACTTTTCACGGTCAAGCACATGAATCTGTGCACCGCCACAAATCTGCCCAGCCCCCTTATGGAACGTGGGCTGGAAATAGTTTTCGCGGAAATATACGCCGGGGAGCTTGAGGTCATTCATGTACTTGCAAAGCTTGACCGCATCGATAAACGGGGCACCGAAAATTTCGAACGGACGCGTCGTACCACGGCCTTCGCTCACGTTGGTCGCTTCGAACAGGCACATGCCCGGGTAAACTATAGCGGTATCAAGCGTAGGCATATTCGGTGACGGCAAAATCCAAGGGAGCCCCGTTTGGTCGTACCACATTTTTTTATCGTAACCTTCCATGCCAAGCACGTAGAGTTCGCACTTAGGGAAACGTTCTTCCTTGAACTGAACCGCAAGCTCACCAATAGTTTTGGCATGACGAGTGCGAATGCTATGAAGCCCCACGAAACTTGTATAGTTCAAATCCAAGACAGGGCCTTCTTCATCTACGCAATTGATCGGATTTGGACGATCCACCACAATCACGGGGATTCCGGCCTTCTCGCAGGCTTTCATACAAAGGAACAAAGTCCAGATAAAGGTATAATAACGAGCGCCCACATCCTGCAAATCCACAAGCATCATGTCGACATGGCTAAGCATTTCGGCCGTAGGTTCGCGATGTTCTCCATAAAGGCTATAAACAGGTATCCCCAGTTCGGGATCAGTATAACCTTCCCATTCAATCATGTTGTCTTGCGTGTGTCCCTTGATACCATGTTGCGGTCCGAACAAGGCTGACAACTTAAACAGCTTGCCGTCATATTCCTTCAAAAGATCAAGAGTATAATGCAGGTCCGGTAAAACCGAAGCCGGATGCAGGACTGCCCCCAGGCGTTTGCCTTTAAGGGATTCTGGGAAAACCTTTTCAAAGCGAGATAGTGCGAGAGAAACCATTGTTATTTATTCAGATTACAGAATTCAAAGTTAAGTGTTCGATTCAAATATAAATGAAATTTTAGGTAAAAGTACAAAAATTGAAAATATCCCCCCAAAAATGTCAAACATTGTTGCAAAAAGCCAAATTTTGGTAAAATGGCACAAAATGACACTTGGATTTTTTTATTTTTACCTATAGAAACAATAAATAGGATGTATTATGGCATATTTGAATAAAGTGATGCTTATCGGCAATATCGGCAAGGACCCTACCATCGGCGCAACACCCTCTGGAAAAAAGCGCGTTACATTCTCCTTGGCAACCAGCCGCCGCTATCGCGATAACAATGGTGAACAAAAAGAACAGACCGACTGGCATAGCATTGTCGGTTGGGGAAAAAGCGCTGATATCTTTGAACAGCTCGGAATTCACAAGGGCATGACTCTTTATGTTGAAGGAACGCTCACAAACCGCAGCTGGACCGATCAGACCACAGGCCAAAAGCGTTACGCCACAGAAGTCAACATGGACACATTCCAGCTTTTGACCCCGCGCGGCCAGAACGGCGGCAATTTCCAGGGCGGCAACTCCTACAACCAGTCCAATAACTTTAACCAGGCTAGCGCCCCTTCTTACGACGCACCGGCAGCACCGGATGTCGTAGATGACGACCTGCCCTTCTAAAGATGAACCAACAAATAGCCGACATCGCCTTGATGATGGTGCTTCCTCTCGGAATCACCTTTACGGCGATTCTTATGTCTGCCTCAGCAGATACGCGCACGCAGAAAATGGCCTGCGCGTTTTTGTCGTTACTGATTGTAACAATGGACTGCATCTTCTATTTTGCGAAGAACTCGTTTATTGCCTACAACTGCGACGGCGGCCTGCTGCTTTCGTTTGCAAGTTTGTTCTTCTTCGCCATTATCGGCGTAATTCGAAGCGACGACCGAGCCTCCAAGGCAGGGCACATTTTCTTGTCCCTATTCATGCTTTCTGGCTTCATGGGCATCGCCTACTGGGACCGTCCGACATTCATTCCGACCTCGGATTACTCCCCCGCCGAAATTGCCGCAATGAACTCTCAGTACCAGGACTATATCGCCTCGTTCGAAAACGGTGAAGGCGGCAAGATTTTGCCGAACAAGTCCAAGTCGAGCAAAGGGGTTTCTACGGCCTCCAGCCAAAAGACCTCTTACGATGACGGTTCTTTGAGCAGACTCGAAAGTTACCTTGTTGATGCCGAAACAGTCATCAAGCGCATGATTGACATCAACAACGCCATCGACAACTTCGAACCGCTTGCATCAAACATTTCTGAATCCGAACGCGAAAAGCGCAGTAGCCAGGCACTCGCCATCAACAACAATGCCGTAACCCTCAACAAGAAGGTTCTCGGATTATTCCACCCCCATGAATCAAGCGAGGCTCATACCGAACTGATTCAGGCCAGCGAATGCCTTCGACTTTCTGCCTATGCTCTGTACAGCTACACGCTCCAGGAAAACCCGGAACAGCAGCTAATCCTGTACAGGCAGTCTAGAGACCAAATCGCGCAGATGAAAATCTACCTGAAGCGTTTCTGGAACGGAATAGAACTTTTACAATCAAACAATCAACAACAAACCGTACAATAAAGGTTAATTATGATTCGCAACGTAGCCATTATGGGCGCCACCGGTGCCGTAGGCCAAGAAATTCTCTCCATCCTCGAAGAGCGCAATTTCCCGCTGCAGAGCCTCAAGCTCCTCGCTTCTGAACGTAGCGCCGGCAAAGAATTCAAGTTCAAGGGAGAAACCCTCAAGTGCGAAGTCCTGAACAAGGACTCCTTCAAGGGTGTCGACCTGGTGCTCAGCTCCGCCGGTGCAGCGATTTCCCAGGAATTCGCTCCGATCGCTGTCGAAAACGGCGCCGTGGTCGTGGACAACACCAGCTTCTTCCGTATGGACCCGGCAGTGCCGCTGGTTGTCCCGGAAGTGAACCCCGAAGACATCAAGCTCTACAAGGCTGAAAACGGCGGCAAGGGCATTATCGCCAACCCGAACTGCACGACCATCATGATGGTTGTGGTGTCTCACATCAAGAAGATCCACATTTCTTCTTACCAGAGCGCTAGCGGTGCAGGTGCCGTGGCCATGGAAGAACTCAAGCAGCAGTACAAGGACATCCTTGAAACCGGTTCTACCACCCACATCAACAAGTTCCCCTTCCAGCTCGCCTACAACGTGATTCCGCAGATCGACAAGATGACGGAAAACGACTACACGAAGGAAGAAATGAAGATGTTCAACGAAACGCGCAAGATCATGCACTCTGACGTTCGTACGAGCGCCACCTGCGTGCGCGTGAGCTCTCTCCGTTCTCACTCCGAATCCGTGTGGTTCGAAACCGAACGTCCGGTTTCTGTCGAAGAAATCCGCAACGCTCTCAAGAACGCTCCGGGCGTGACCCTCAAGGACGATCCGCAGAACTATGTGTACCCGATGCCGCTCGAAAGCGCCGGCAAGGACAACATCTTCGTGGGCCGTATCCGTAAGGACCTCGCCGATGAAAACAGCAACACGCTGTGGCTCACCGGTGACCAGATCCGCAAGGGCGCCGCATTGAACGCAGTTCAGATTGGTGAAATCCTTCTGAAGATGTAATCCCCCGATTTCATTCCTGCGTAAGCAGGCGGACATTGCATGTCACAAAAAAGCCGTCCCGAAAAGGACGGCTTTTTGATTATTCAATGTCCCAAGAAATTCAGGACAAACGCAAAACGATTCGCCTTATAATCTATATCGTAACTATATCTGAATTCGGCTCCCCAATGCAAGTTCCAGTCTGTTCTATACATAAGATAGGTGCCGCCACCAAACTCGAAATAATCAATTGCAACGCCAAAAAATTCACCACAACCATCATTTTCTTTACAACCAGCATAGCCCCATGTGCGAGAGGCAAACTGAAATAGGCCTACATGCAATTTATTTGTCGGCAAAATTTGCTCCATTACACTTATGCCGCCTGCAGCAAACGAGCCCCACCCCATCATACCGAAATGGTCAAAAGCAAGCCCTAACGAAACAAAAGGCGTAAAATACTGAAGACCACCCCCAATTTCAAAATGGTCTATAAAATGATAAATCGGGACAGAGACATCAATTAAGACTTCATCCTTGACGCCATAAGTGGGATAACTGGCAGAATCTGTTGCCGAATCATCCGAACTTGAAGTAAAGCCCCGCATTCCCGTTACAGACAAGCCAACCGCCGTCTTGGAAGGGATCTTGGACGATTCATTTACACTCTGATAGGCTTCCATAAATGCCCCCGCAGAAAGAGGCCGCATCGAACACCCTACTAAAAGAAGCAAGAATTGAATACACAAAAAAACTTTAAACAAATTAATTTTCATACCCCTTAATATAATCAAATTATTCTAGAAAACAACAAAAAAGTCTGCTTCGTTTGAAGCAGACCTATAAAACTCAATTTGAATTACAACCGAGTTTTTCATTCGAGAAACACAGAGAGGATAGCGAAGGAAATACAAAAATCCGCCCCAAACGGAGCGGACTTAAACTTTCAATTTGGATTAGATCCAAATTTCTTATTAAAGAAACGCAGAGAGCCTAGCGAGAACAAAAAATATCCGCTCCAAACGGAGCGGATAAATAAACCGAATTTGGATTAGAACCTAAATTCTATTTCAAATTAACCGAGGGTGACGACGACCTTGTGCACACCCTTCGTAAAGATCGGTGCCACGTCAGCGTCAATCTTCTTGCCATCGACGATCATCTCGGCGACACCCTTGCACACGTGCTTCGGGTTCTTCACTTCGATTTCGTAGGTAGCACCGCGGAACTTGCGGGTCACCTTGAAGCCATCCCAAGAGCTCGGGATGCAGGGATTCACGATGAGGCCCTTGAAGCTTGCGCGGACACCGATGATGAACTGCGTTGCAGCCTGGTAAGTCCAGGAGCTGGTGCCGGAGAGCCATGCGTTACGGCCCATACCGAACTGCTTGTGTTCGTCACCGAGGATGTTCTGCGGATAGCAATACGGTTCAGATTCGAACTCGTCGAGCTTGGTGTTCTTGGCAGCCGGGTTAATTTGGCTGTAATACTGGAAGGCCTTGTCGCCACGGCCGAGAATCGTTTCGGCAATCATCACCCACGGGTTGGTGTGGAGGAAGATACCGCCGTTTTCCTTGGCTCCAGGAGGATAAGTGGAGATGCCACCCACGTTCGGGTCGAAGCCGCGGTAGCCCGGAGTAGAGCTCTTCACGCCGTTAGCGGTGTTGAGGAGCTTGTTCAGGCTGTCCATGCCCATTACGGCGCGGTCGCCAGTAGCAATGCCAGAAATCACAGACCAGGACTGGCTGTTGCAGTAAATCTTACCGTACTTGGCCTTGTTGGTGCCGTAGGCGTTGCCCTGCTTGTCGAACCAGCGGACCCACCACTTGCCGTCCCAAGCGCTGTCATTGAAGGCCTTCTTCACGTCTTCGTACCAGCCCTTGTACATTTCGACAGACTTGGTGTCGCCGAGAGCTTCGCAGATGTCCATCATTTCGAGCAATGCCTTGGCATAGAGGCCCGTGTTGAAGGAGGATTCTGCACCAAGCGGGAGGTTCATGCAGTCGTTCCAGTCGGCAAAGCCGAGGAGCGGAAGGCCGTGCTTACCGAGGTGAGTACGGGTAAAGTTGAGGGAGCGCTTGAGGTGTTCGAGCACGGTGCCCTTTTCACGCTGGGCGCGCTTCTTGCCGGCTTCGTAGAACGGAACTTCCTTCTTGAGGAGGTCCATCTTGCCGGTTTCCTTGAGGTAGTTGGCAACAGTGAGAACGATCCACAGGTGGTCGTCACCATACCAGTCTGCGTAAGCCGGGTTGCCGTTTTCATCGAGCACACCCTTCTTTTCACGGGAGTCACCGGCGTTAGCTTCGTTGCCGTTGTCTTCGGCAAGGGCGAGCGGAGCGTACTGGTGCATGGCGTTACCTTCCGGACGCTGCACAGAGAGCAGGTTCAAGGCGAGTTCCAAAGCTTCTTCCGGCATGTGGCTCATCACGCCCATCAAGTCCTGGCTAGAGTCACGGTAACCGATACCGCGGCTGGTGCCGTAGCCCAGCTGATACAGGGACAGGTAGCGGCTCCAGTTCTTGGTGGTGTGGCACTGACGCGGGTTGTGCACGTTCACCATGGAGTTGAACGCTGCATCCGGAGTCTGCACCTGGATCGTAGAGAGGTACTTTTCCCAGAACTTGGCGAGTTCGTCGAAAGCCTTGTCGACGTTCTTCAAGTCGCGGTACTTGGCGATTGCCTTGGAGGCAACCTTCAGGCTCTGTTCCTGACCGAGCTGGGTGCAGGTGCGGAAGGTCTTGCCGGCGGCAATCTTGCCAGCGTGGATCATGAGAGCGGCAATGTTGTCGCCACGGTCGCATTCGCTGTTGGAAAGTTCTTTGTTGGCGAGGCTGAGCGGAGCGGCCCAGGAGCCCATTTCGTTTGCGCCGAGGAACACGCGGCGGTCGCCATCGAAGCTACCGACCTTGCAGTTTGCAGTCACATAGTTCACGGCAAAGTCACGCTTCATGTAAGCGTACTGTTCGAGCACCACGTGGCCGTCCTTTTCCCAGTGGCCCTTGAGAGTCATGGTCTGCGGAACCCAGTCGGCGTTCGTGAGCTGCTTTTCAGCTTCGAAGTGGCTGAATTCATAAACCGGGATAATGTCCACTTCCTTGGAAGCCTTGTCGAGGTTCGTGACCTGGATGTCCTGGAGGAGAGTGTTGGAGCCGGTCGGAACGAAAATCGTCACCTGCGTACGGAGGCCTTCGCATTCGGCAATCCAACGCATGTAGGACAGACCCACGTGGCATTCCCACTTCTTCATCTTGGTGAGAGTCGGAACCACGAACGGAGAGAACACGGTGTAACCCTTGGCGTTCTTCACGCGGATATAGATGGTGCTGGCCTTAAAGTCAGAGCAAGGCATCTGGGCGATGTACTTGGTGATACGGTTCAGGGCCGGGTCGCCCTTGCAAACGAGGGTACCGCCAGTAGTATCGACGATACCACCAAAGTTCAAAGTACCAACGTAGTTGCACCACTTGATCGGGGTTGCCGGCGTGGTAAGCACGTATTCTTTCTTGGCGTCGTCAAAGTAGCCGTACTTTGCAGCAGTCTTAGCTGCAACCTTCTTGGCCTTCGGGGCGCTCTTCTTGGTCTGTTTTGTAGCCATTGTTTCTCCGTAAGAGGGGGTTGTGATTAATTCTGAATTAGGAATTCGGAATTCAAAAATTCCGAACATCCTTCAAATTTTTCCGTGACAAAAATAGAAATATACGAACGAATAATAAAACTATTTCGAATTAAACATTAAAAAAAATCCTAATTCCGAAATTCAAATCAGTTTTACTGTTCCTTCTTCTCCACAAAATCGCGGCTACCAAAGTTGATGTAAAAATATCCACCAAGCTTAGCATTGCGAACCGGGTCGCGTAAAATGCTGATGGCAGCACGCACATACTTGAGTTCTACTAAAATATGGTCTCGGCTCATGCAGTTGAGGAACGGGCCCTCGGAATAAAGGGTGGGGCGCGGTTCTTCGGCAATCATCTGTTCAAGTCGTTCAACCTCTTTCACCAGACGACGTTCATGAGCCTCTAACGTTCTAATAAGTTCCTTTTGTTCTGCACCAAACAAGAACGCAAAACCGAGCGTTCTCGGGTCATCGTTAAATCCAGTCAAATGCTTAAGCACTTCTTTTCGCAGAGCGTCACGCCCTTTTTCCGTAATAGAAAAGACCATGCGTTCTGGACGATTTCCGTCGCGTTCAGCATGGCCCACAATGTTGTCATGCTTTTCGAGCGTCGAAAGTCTGTTGTAAACAGTAGACGTACTCAAGTTTGCCCAACGGTCCAATTCACGATTACGGATTTCCGTAATGATGTCATAACCGCTGCGCTCCTTTTCTAGGATCAGGCCTAGAAGCACCAAGTCATAACGATTCATATATTACCCTTCTTCTAATTCCAGAAAAATCCATTAAGGTTCACTTATTGGACTATTCCAATTTGGAATATACATAAAAAAATGCATTGTGACGATTTTTTTTTCAAAATATGCATTTTTAACAATATTTTTTTCCAATTTATGCAAAAAAAGAACCGCGGCCGGCAAATTGCCAGTCGCGGTTTCTTTAAGGTTTTCCGTTAGGAAAAGGCGATTAAGCGTTGCGCTCTTCGAGCGCAGGCATATCGCCTCGGTCATAGGGAAATGCAAGCATTTCCCTGCGACGCTCGGCTTATTATGCCTTGTTCAAACGATCCTGGATCATGTCGATGATTTCGGAGAGTTCCTTCGGGAGGTGCTTGCCGAACTTCGGATAGTGGTTTTCCTTAACGTCAGCGAGTTCCTTCTTCCAGCCTTCCACGTCGACCTTGAGGATCTGCGGGAGGGTTTCCTTATAGTAGTCAGCGAGACCATCAGTATTGATGGCGCCTTCCTTCGGCATGTAACCGATGGCGGTTTCGACAGCGTTGTCAACACCGTTGCAGCGGTCGAAGATCCAAGCGAGCACGCGGCTGTTGTCGCCGTAACCCGGCCACATGAAGCCACCCGGAAGCTTTTCGTTGTCGGCATCCTTACGGAACCAGTTCACGTAGAAGATCTTCGGGAGCTTGTCTTCAGAGGACTTCTGACCGATTTCGATCCAGTGCTTGAAGTAGTCGCCCATGTTGTAGCCGCAGAACGGAAGGATTGCGAACGGGTCGCGACGGATCTTACCGACCTGAGAGGCGTCAATCGTAGAGGCAGCGGTGATTTCAGAACCCACGATGGAGCCGAGGAACACGCCGTGGTTCCAGCTGAGAGACTGGTGAACCAGAGGAATGGTAGACGGACGACGGCCACCGAAGAGGATAGCGTCGATAGGCACGCCAGCAGGATCTTCCCATTCCTTAGCAATGCAGGGGCACTGATAAGCCGGAGCGGTGAAGCGAGCGTTCGGGTGAGCCATTTCTTCGCCCTTAGGAGCCTTGTCCTTCGGGAGAGCGTCACGGGTCTTGCCCTTCCAGTCAACGAGCTTGCCCTTAGCCGGGTAGCCGATGCCTTCCCACCAGATGTCGCCATCTTCGGTGAGAGCGCAGTTCGTGTAAATGGTGTTCTTTTCAGCAGAAACAAGAGCGTTCTTGTTGGATTCTGCAGAAGTACCCGGAGCAACGCCGAAGAAACCGGCTTCCGGGTTGATAGCATAGAGACGGCCATCCTTACCAAACTTCATCCATGCAATGTCGTCACCGATGGTTTCGACCTTCCAGCCCGGGATAGTCGGGATGAGCATGGCGAGGTTCGTCTTACCGCAAGCAGACGGGAATGCGCCAGTCACGTACTTGACTTCGCCCTTCGGGTTGGTGAGCTTGAGGATGAGCATGTGTTCAGCGAGCCAGCCTTCGTCGCGAGCAAGAACGGTAGCGATACGGAGAGCGAAGCACTTCTTACCGAGAAGAGCGTTTCCACCGTAGCCCGAACCGTAGGACCAAATGAGGCGTTCTTCGGGGAACTGAGTGATGTACTTGTATTCAACGTCAGCGCAGGGCCAGATGCCGTTGTCGCTTTCGCATTCGCGGAGCGGCTTACCAACGGAGTGGAGGCACGGAACGAATTCAGCGTTCACATCAGCGTTGAAGATATCGAGAACCTTCTTGCCGGCGCGAGTCATGATGTCCATGTTGAGAACGACGTATTCGGAGTCCGTGACTTC
>CACWJY010000045.1 GCA_902761355.1 Fibrobacter succinogenes
CGAACACACCGACGAGGTTTTCACCTTCGATGTTCATGAAGAGCGGGAGGCCAGCACCGGTACCGACGAACACGGCATCGAAGCCATCCTTTTCAATCAAATCCTTGAGCTTGCGAGTACGGCCGATGACAAAATTTGTCTCGAACTTCACGCCCATGGCAGCGAGAGATTCGATTTCGTTGTCAACGATCTTCTTGGGCAGACGGAATTCAGGAATGCCGTAGCGGACCACGCCACCGAGCTTGTGGAAAGCTTCGAAGATGGTCACGTCGTGGCCTTCGCGACGCACGTCAGCAGCGACAACCAGACCGGCAGGACCGGAACCGATCACAGCAACCTTCTTGCCGGTAGCAGGCTTGACGGCCGGCACAGAAGCACCACCGTTGTTGCGTTCGTAGTCGGCAGCAAAGCGTTCCAGACGGCCGATAGCCACAGCCTGGTTCACGTCCTTGTGCATCTTGCCCATGGTGCAGTTCATCTGGCACTGGCGTTCCTGCGGGCAAACACGGCCGCAGATATAATCTTGGCGATAGCGGCCTTGAAGTCACCTTCGGCAATTTTTGCGATGAAGGCCGGAATGTCGATGTGCACCGGGCAGCTTTCGACGCAAGGCTGGTTCTTACAAGCGAGGCAGCGATTAGCTTCCACGATAGCCTGAGCTTCGGTGTAACCCTGAGCCACTTCTTCCATCACGCGGGCACGGTAGGAGGGTTCGAGCTGCGGCATCGGCTGGGCCGGAATGGCAGTCTTGTCCTTGGGCTTGAGCGGCTTCGGAAGGGCATTAATCTTTTCAAGTTCCTCCTTGGCCTTTGCGTCAGCCATCTTATCAATGTTGCACTTGTGGCCGTCGTTGGCACCGAAACGGTGCAAGGCTTCCTGTTCCTGGGGCTTGAAGGCGCCCATGCGCTGGAGCATGTTGTTCCAGTCGACTTCGTGGCCGTCGAATTCCGGGCCATCGACGCAGACGAACTTCGTCTTGCCACCGATCGTCACGCGGCAGCCACCGCACATGCCGGTCCCGTCCACCATGATGCTGTTGAGGCTCACGACGGTCTTCACGCCGTAGGGCTTGGTGGTGAGGGCGCAGAACTTCATCATGATCGGAGGACCGATAGCAAGCACCATGTCCGGCTTGCCCTTCGTGTCTTCGCAGAGTTCCTTCAGCGGTTCGGTCACGAGACCCTTGCGGCCGTAAGAACCGTCGTCGGTCATGAAAATGATTTCGTCGGCGAGGGCGGTCATTTCTTCCTTCATGAGGAAGAGGCTCTCGTTACGGGCACCCATGATGATGGTGACCTTGTTGCCGGCCTTCTTCATGGCCTGGACAATCGGGTGCATCGGGGCAATGCCCACGCCACCGCACACGCAAACCACGTGGCCAAAATTCTCGATGTGGGTCGGGGAACCGAGCGGGCCCACGAGCACCGGGATATCGTCACCGACTTCGAACTTGGAAAGTTCGGTGGTGGTCTTACCGACGGTCTGGAAAATCAGGGTGATGGAGCCTTCAGTCGTGTCGGCATCGGCGATGGTGAGAGGCACGCGTTCGCCGTTGTCCTTGTTCGTCTGGAGGATGATGAACTGGCCGGCCTTACGCTCTTGGGCGATCAGCGGGGCCTCGACGCGGAATTGGAATACCGCAGGAGATAACTGTTTTTTAAAGAGAATTTTTGCCATAGTGGCACAAATTTAGATAAAAGGGTTGCCGCCCGAAAGCGAAATTTTTGTAAAAAGACGCTCCAAAAAGGCACTGAAGGCCCCAGATCGGGGGTGCGAAGGCCGCACGGGCCCCGTTGTATATTTTTTGAAATGTTTTCGAAAGGTTAAGCCCGGCTAGGCCTGCTGCAGGAACTGGAGGATGCGGTCCTTGTATTCCTTGATTTCATCAAAGGCGGCGTGACCGTAGCCCTCGAAAATCTCGTACTCGCAAGGAACATTCGCGGCCTTTAGTTTTTCCACGATCTTGTCAGAGGCGATAGGCAAAACGACGCGGTCCTCGCTTGCGGCAAGCACGAGCACAGGACACTTGATGCTTGCAAGCATGTCGCCGGTATCCACGTTATCGCACTCGCGGGCAAATATGGCGAAGCGGTCCATGTCGGCTTCGGAAACGTCCTTGTACATGGCTCGGAGCGCGCGGCTGTAGCGTTCAGCGAACTTCACCGAGAAGCAGTCGCGGATGAACGCTTCGACGAGCCCCTCGCGGTCGTGCGCGCGGGCAAGGCGGGCCCATTCCCCGATAACCTTGAGCTGTTCCGGCTCCGGCTTCGATGTCGAACAGCCGAGCACGAGCTTCCACACGAGTTCCGGGTGGGTCGCCGCAATATGCTGGGCCACCATGCCACCCTGCGAAACGCCATAGAGCGCCACGTCCTTGAGGCCGAGCGCCTGCATGGCAAGCACCTGGTCGCGGGCCATCTCCTCGAGGGAGTAACCCGGGTCCACGTCCTTGCGCCGGTCAAAGAAGTAGAGCGTGTAGCCCTCGGTGAACATCTTGTAGGGCACCTGCAAGGAGGCTGCGGATTTCATCACGCTCTTGATGGCAAGCCCGGGAATAATCACGAGAGCACGCGGGCCGTTGCCGAACTTCGCGTATTCCATTTCAAAACCGGCGGTGCGGACACATTGTACAAGATCTTCACTCATGGTATAAAAGATAAAAATGTTATTATATATTCTACCATACAGGAGGCTCCATGAACAAGCTTTTTATCCCGTTCTGCTCTTTCGCGCTGGCACTCACGATTGCCGGCTGCAGCGACACCAAGACACCCACCAAGGAATCTGCCGAAAGTGCCGCACCGGCAAAAACCGCTATTGCTGGTTCCGAGAAGCCCGCCGGCACTGAAGCCGCCACCGCAGAAAACGCTGCTCAGGTCGAAGGCACCAAGACGATTACGCTATCAAACGGTGCGACGGTCACCTGGATTCAGGACAACGAGGGCGAAAAACTGAACCCACGGAGCCTCTTCAGCGATGCGAGCGACTCGCTCTACAACAGCCTGAACATGCCCAATGGCATCCCGGCCAGCGTGAGCACGTTTCTCGTAAAGGTCGATGGCAAGTACATATTGTTCGACGCAGGTCTCGGGGCTTTCGGCGGACAGCTCATGAATCGCCTTGCCGCTCTGGGAGTGAACGCAGACAGCATCGGGCTTGTCTACCTCACCCATTTCCATGTGGACCACATTGCAGGCCTTGTCGCGAAGGACGAAGCCGGCAACGACACGAAGGCTTTCAAGAACGCAGCCGTCTATGCGGGCAAGGTGGAATACGACGCCTGGATGAACGACATCCCGAAAAACGACTTGCAGAAAGGTATCATGGCGCTCTACAAGGATAGCCTGCACCTGTTCGCCTTTGGGGACAGCCTCCCCCACGGAGTGCTCGCAATGGATGCCATCGGGCATACGCCGGGCCATACCGCCTTCCAGTTTGGGAACCTGATTATCGTCGGCGACCTGATGCACGGTTACGCCCTGCAGAAAGACCACCCCGAAATCAATTCCAACTATGACATGGACAAGCCGAAATCTGCCGAGAGCCGCAAGCGCATTATGCAATACGCAAGCGACAACAAGCTCCTGATGACCGGCATGCACCTGCCCCCTCCGGGATTTGCGGAATAGGGGACTGATTCTAGGTCTAACCTAGAGTAAAAGTTCACCTTAAAAATTTGTTTTTTTTGGAAAATCATACTATTTTTATTTGAAAATCAACAAGGAGCTTAAAATGGCAGTCGATTTAAACAAGTTTAAAAAGAAGGTTGAAAAGAAGTTACCCATTTTGTTTTTGGTGGAAGATCATCATTTCGTGGGATCGTTCGGTTTTTCTGGTTTTGGTGATTTGCTTAAGCTCATTTTAGAAGTTTGTCTAGAAAGAAACATACACACGGAATTCATGGTTATATCCTATGGTCAAGAATGGGTTCTGCAATTCCCGGAATTGAAAAATAATAATCCGTGTTACGCTGATCTAGAAAATGTGGATTTGTATGATTTAAAGAGTAAGATTAATGGAATGCGTGGTTCTGCGCAAACTTTTCTTGGCTCCACCCTAGAACTCAGCAAGGCAATTCTTGATGATCCCGAAACAACGAAATCCGATAGATATAAACCGATAGTTATGGTTGTCGCCTCAAGGGAACCTGCAAAGGGTTGGGAAGCCCCCCTAGAAGCCCTTCTAAATGACGGGCGTAGTTCTAACGCCCAATTTATTTGGCTGGATGCCACAGAGGAAAGCAAGCCCAGTCTTCTAAAAAAATATGAAAAAGTTGCGTTTAGAAATATAGGAAACCTCATCTACAATTGGAATAGCACATTGGCGGAAGAAATCGTATCAACCTTCAAGTTTGAGCCTCTTGAGGATGTCCCTGCAGAAGCCCCTGTTGAGTTTGACGTTTCCGAAATAACCGGTTCCTTTGGAGATGGTACAGAGGCCAAGGGCGACGGGGTCGTCTAACAGCTAAACAAGAAGGTGCACACACTCCAAAGGAGTGCTAAGATAGAATTTAGACTATTTTTATTGACAACTAAAAAAATCTCCGTAAGGTTTTTGAAAATGGCCATCGATTTGAGCAAGTTTAAAAAGAAAGTCGAAAAGAAGCTGCCCATTTTGTTTTTAGTGGAAGAAGATGACAAAAGCAACATTTCGGCAGATTTGGTGAAGGACATTCTGAATGCTTGTCTAGAAAGAAACATTCATACAGAATTCATGCTTTTTTCCTATGGGTTAGAATGGACTTTGAAATTTCCAAAGCCAAATAACAAAGTTCCCCATTATGCAAATCTTGAGGGGGTTAAATTAGATGATGCTTGGCACATTATCGCTAATATAACAGCATCAAAACAAACTTTTTTGGGCTCAGCCTTGGAAGTAAGCAAAGCCATTCTTGACGATCCTGACACAACAAAACCCGGTAGATACAAACCGGTAGTAATAATAATTGCATCAAAAATTCCCGCACAGGGATGGGAAGATTACTTTGTTGATCTGTTGAATAATGGACGTAGTTCCAATGCCCAAGTTTATTGGCTGAATAAAAATCGCAATACAGATGATGCTTTTCGTAAGGCTTTTGAAGCTTTCTTGCCCTTAGGTCCTTTTTCGCACGTAGCAGTTGACGCTCTATTGAAAAATACAGGATTTGACTCAAAGTGCAAAGCCGCAAGAGAAAAAAGAACAAATAATTTCAAAAAACGTTTTGAAAAAGTCATATTCAAAAATATTGGTTCTCGCCTTGTAAGTAATTATGCACAAGAACTTGTATCATCCTTCAAACTGGAACCTCTTGAAGAGGGACCTGTTGAAGATTCTGTCGAGTTTGCGGTTCCGGGATTTGACGGCTCTTTTGGTGACGGTACCGATGCCAAAGGCGATGGTATGGTTTAACAATTAAACAAGAAGGTGCATTATGTCTATGAATGTTGCTGCTAACCCAGATGAAATCATCCGATTCGCAAATCAGCTCCAAGATTATATTGGCCATTTGCAAGACGAAACATCATCTATTTCTTCCGCCTATAATCAGGTAGGTAACGAGTGGTCCGATGGCAAATATGCTGAGCTGGGTGAAGCTCTCAATGAACTGAGAAGCCAAATGCAGGCTTTCTGCGAAAAAGCCCAAGAACAAATCCCGCATCTGCGCAACATGGCGGAGCGATTGTACGAATATCAGCAGAGTTAGGCAAAATAATGTTTAGTGACGCCATAAATAGCACTCGTCGGTACACGAATCGTTTCACGGAAACCGTCAAGGAAGGGACCTTTGCCAGGTCCTTTCCTGTAGAGGTCTTGGAGAATATCCTTGAGCAAGAAGACGAGCTTCAAAAAACTTATGACGAAAGCCAACAAAAGACTAGACAAATAGACCAGTTGTTAAGCGAACTGAGAGCCATGGTATAGGAGGTTCAGTTTTCATGAAAGGTTCTATAGTAGACATTTTCAGAGACGTTGATACGGCCTTCGAAAAATTTGAAGTCGCTCGTAGAGCGATTATCAAACAATATGGAGAAAGGCCTGTAGGAGAGAAGCTTCGGGAGAAAAACGAGAAGGTCGAACTAGCGAATCAAATCTTGAACGAAGGGATAAGCCTTCTTCCTCAAGTCAATTCTCTTTGCTCAGAAATTCGGTGTAGACAACCTCTTCTGAAAAAATTGTCCAAATCCTTCATAAACGAATCTTTCGATATTCCCGATAGCATTGCTCTTGGATTATACTCCTTTAAATCCAATTACCTTAAGCATAAAGATAATGGAATTGATGTTGATGAAATCAATGTTCCTCACATGCATCGGTTCCCTATTGAAAAGCCAATGTACATTGAAAACATCAAGGAACAGGCGCATCTTTTCCAAAAGATTATGCTCCGCCTGATGTTTACGCTTCCCATGGACAGGCAGGAATATTACGTCTACGACCCCGTCGGGCTGGGCGACATTGTAATGAACTTCAACCTTCTTTTTAAAAACGAAAAGTTGTTCCCGCAAAAGAAGGTCATGACAAGCCAAAACGACCTTAAGGAAGCCCTTAAAAAAGTCAAGGAATATATCAATTCCCTGAACGAGACAGCCTTTAACCCCACGGAAGGCGTAACAGATTGGCTTAGCTACAATAGACGAGTTCTCGAAGAGAACTCGGATTCCGAAAAAAAGAAATTGCTACCCTACAAGGTGTTTATTTTCTCGGACATCGCCAACGAAATGGACCAGGAATGCTTTGACATGATTAAGGTCATTATCAATCAAAGCGCCAAGTGCGGACTTCTGGTGATGTTTTCTTTTAACGAAGACCTGCTCCATTCCGAAGACCGGGTGTATAGCCGTCGCAGGCTCGAAGTACAGCGAATCGTAAACGAAAGCATGGCTCTGCATACAATGGTGGACCAGCCAGATGAAATTAGGAATTTCAAGGTCATCAAGGCGGTCCCAGTCGGTGAAGATTTCCCTTCGCCGCAAAAGCTGGGCGAATGTTTGCGGGCACTAGATAAGACTGTATCGGAACGTTCCAAGGCCATGTTCGCCTTTGACGACCTTTTGTCAGAAAAGGTTCGGGCCACTGGAAATTCAACAGAAGGCTTAAGCATTCCTGTTGGCTATACAACATCGGGCGGTCAAAACGTCTCTATGGATATCGGCGATGCTACGCCCCACTTTTTAGTGGGTGGCATTACGGGTTCCGGAAAATCCAATTTTTTACATGTTTTGATCATGAGCGCCTGCTGGAAATACACTCCAGACCAAATGGAGCTTTATCTTCTAGATTTTAAAGAAGGCGTTGAATTCAAGCAATATGGCGATCATAAACTGGCCAACGTAAAACTTGTTGCTACTGAAGCCAATACGGAATTTGGCGTCAAGGTTCTAGAGCATCTAGACGGACTACGGAAAAAGAGATACGCAGAATTTAAAAAACGCTTATGCAAGGACATCAAGGCCTACAATAGCGTGGCAGACGAAAAAATGCCCCGTATTTTGGTGATTATTGATGAATTCCAGGTGCTTTTTGATGGAGTGCAGAAAGACCGCACCATGGAAATGTTCACCATGCTTGCAAAGCAAGGACGTGCCTGCGGCATTCATATGGTTCTTTCAACGCAGTCCCTTAAAGGTTTGGAATTTGGCAACGTAGCGAACCAATTTGGCGGACGAATCGCTCTTAAATGTTCTGCCGATGATTCTAAGTTGCTATTGGGAGGAATATCTTCGAATAATGAAGAAGCTGCCGAACTGACGATTCCCTATGGAATTATGAATGTTACGCAAGGCAGCATTTCTGGAAACATCAAGTTCGCCATACCTTGCGCCGTGGCATCGGACCCGGCCAAGAACCCGGTTCTCCCGAAGATCGAGATTATCAACAGAGATTATGATAATTCGGCAATCAAGATCTATAATGGTCCAGAATTCCCCGCCTTTCCAAGCGTAGACGAGTTTGTCTCGCACGATAAGGTGTCTGTGTTGCTGGGCGAGACCATTGACATTGTTTCGGAAAGGAATCGCATTGAACTAGTCAATAAGCCCGACAACAACATTCTTCTTTGTGGACGAGACGAACAGATGAAAGTGAGTATGCTTAATTCTGTTGTGCTCTCAGCCCTACATAATGACCATATTGATGAATGCGTGTATATAGGGGACGATGCCGCATATTGCGAAGAGTTTATTCGCGATGGTAAACTCACGCATTATGAATCTATTAAGGACTTTATTGCGGCGCATAAGGACAATTGGTATGACAAACGCCGAATGGTCATTTTGGACAACTGTAATTTAAAGAGAGAAATAGCGTTCTCCATTCCTCTGTCCGATTACCCCAAGGATGACAATAAAACTGCATTCACTCCTTTCTGGTTTGATTGTTGCAAGAACGGATCCTTTGTGGTGGGCTTCTATGACCGAGCCAAGTCCCTTAAGGATTACGGAATCGACATAAACGCATTTAGTTATAGAATCGGCTACGAATTGAATGCCGACGAAATGAACGAAGTCCTTTCCAACCGTAGCCCAAGTAAGGCCGATTGTAAAGGCAAGGCCTTTATGTCTTATAATTTGGAAATTAAATGGTGGTTTAAGCCTTTTATGAAAAAGTAAAAAGGGATGACTTGTGGGATTGAACGTTGTAACAGACCTGAACATATTTCAGGAAACCTGTAATGAAATCAGGAATAGTGAATCCCTGGTTCACGACGCCTGTTCCCGCAGTTTGTCCGAGGCCGAACGCAAATTAGAGGAAACCCAGCAGGAATTAGCCCACAGCCGGCAGCTTTTGCAAGAGGCCATTGCAGAAGAGATGCGTCGATTGGCAATCATGCACGAATGCGAAGCCGAAGTTCAGGCTGCTGCCGCGGGCCTTCCAGAAACGGCCGCATGGTACGCCGACGCACAAAGGCGCTTGGCAATCGCCATTGAGGAATATGAAAAAGCCATGGCTCACCGCATTCTTATGGAACAACGAGTCGCGTTGGCTGAGCAATGTGTTTCAATGGCGTTCGAGATGCGCGAGACGCTTGTCGCTAAATATAATTATGCTCAAAATCAAATCAGCCATTATTCGTCTGAAGGGATTAATCGATTAACCCAAGCCGATAGGACAACAACAGAATATGTAAATGAATCTATCAATGTCTCTAGAGCCAATGTGACAACGTCCCAAACAAACGAGACCAAAGTACAATACAATGTTTATAGCGAAAATTTAGGGAAAGAGGTGGTTTGCCTCGGATCCGTACCCGGCCAATGCGAAGTTCAAGCGGGTCGCCCCTTTTCTGGCCAATCGGGAAAAAATCTGGATGCAATACTTTCGAATATAAAATATAAGGGAGAACCTCTATCAAGAGCAAAGGTTTCCATTGATAATAGTTGGGATCGTCCTCTTTGGATGGCAAAACATGGCGTAACCGAGGCGACTCTTAAACAAGTCTGTAGCGAATCCAACTTATCAAGACTCTATAACGATATTGGGAAAAAGACGAAGATTGTCATTGCTTTTGGAGACAACGCCTATGCCGCAGCGGTAGAATTAAAAAAGAAATACAACTTAAAATTTACCATTATAAAAGCAGATCATCCAAGCTTGGCGCATATCAACAGAACGTACAAATCAGCGAAAGCGACAGAGCAGGAACGCAATATAGACCGCTTAAGGCAAATGGCCGATAGTATCAAAAAATCGTCTAATGGTTTGTTTACCTGAGTCCTAAATAGACATCGCTGCCATAAACAGCCGCGGTGATATACAGAACGAAACCGTGAAGTAGAACTTCTGGGAATTTACCAAATATCCCAATTCATAATTCGCAAGCCATAGCGAAGGCATGCCGCCGATACGGATTGACGCTCCGTATTCAAAGCCGGTTTCCTTTTCCCAACCAATTTCGGGGCCAACAATAACCGAAAGGTAAAGTCCCGTCTTCCATAGGTACCGCAAATTAGGCTGGAAAAAGCCCCCTTGCTGGTGTCCATCGTAGTCGTAGATGAACCTAATCCGATTCATCCATATCAGCATGTGCGGAGGCCCCCATGCCCCATACACGGATTTCGGTCTGGCGGGTTCGTACAGGACGCTGGACCGGCCAAGTACTACATCCACTCCGGCAGAAAAAATCCCCGGGCCAGTACCGACCGCGATGCCCCAAAGACTGGGAGCAAATCCTTCCGAAAACATAAAGAAGTTCGGCTTCTTTTGGGAGTCGTACTCCACATAATCCGGATCCTTTTCTTGAGCCAAGTCAATTGCCAGGGAATACCCCGGCAAGAGCAAGGTCAAAACAAGAATCAGATTCCTAACAGACTTCATTGTGTTTATTAGTTCTGGCAGGTTGCCTTGGCAGCACTGTAGGCTGTTTCCATATAGACTTCCGTCGATTTCTGGTAAAGTACCTTAGTGTTCGTTCCGCCGGTGATATTGACGCCGGAGGTAGTGAGTTCAATCTGACCATCGCCATTGATTGAATACTGGTATTCCACCGGGTCGCCGAAATCGTCGTTCTTGGTAAAGTGCCAGGTCGTAATGTCCGTCTTGACCATGGCTTCACACTGGTCCTCATCATCCGCAGAAGAAGACGAAGAGATAATTTCCTCAGCCTCGTAATCCTTCAGACAACGGATTTGGAACAAACTAGACTTTTGATTGCTCCAGTTTTCAAAGTTTTCCATATAATCGTTGTCGTAATAAGCCTGGCTCACAACAATAGTCGAATCTGAATCTTCTGTCGTACTCCAGAAAATAGATTTCGGAGTACTAAGGTCCGTAGGAATAATGGCAAAACCAAATTCGTCGGCTCCATTACATTCTCGGTTCCAACAAACCCAGGAATTGCTTGATTTTAAACGGTACGCAGCATTGTCTCTACCACCAGCAGCTTCATATAATTCATTGAACTCCTCGATGGAAGGGATGTGCCATCCGCCGGGGCACGCCCCGCGGTGCTGTCCGCTCACATTGCAGCGCTCACCCATGCCGCAGCCACCCTGATTGAGACTATCCATTGCGGCCGCCCATGTATAGGAGCGGGCAAAAGCCTCCGCCACATAACGAATGCAATAGTTTTCTCTCGAATCACAAGCGCGAATACAGGAATCACTTTCAGTGCAATGACGCTTGCTCACCCATTTGAATGTTCCGTCGTCAACCTTATCCTTCGGAAGAGGAACATCATAATTCAAATTCTCCGCCATCCAGACACGATTACCCATCTTGACTGTCCTATAGACCTGGTTATCGCGAGGATCCTGAATGCAGCCATAGTCAATCTCCTCATTCATATAGCTCCAGACCGGCTTGGAATGCCCGTCACAAGAAATTTCGACGGCATCCAAGACCTTGACGGAAGAAGAGGATTCGCCGAGGGTTTTGGCACTGGAAGAGCTTTCGTCAACTTCTGCGCTGGAAGAGCTCAAGTCCTGCGTATCGGAGGAGCCCGGCGTTTCTGTAGAGGAAAGTGCATCATCTGCAGAGGTTTCCCGAGACAAAAAGTCTGCGTTAGAAGAACTCGAATCGTCGCCGCAAGCGGAAAGTGCAGCGACAATGGAAACGGAAACAGCCACAAGTGCTGCGTGAACATAATTTTTTCTCATAATTACCCCAATAAAATAGTGAATAAAATATAAATCACTGTCATGAATATAAAAAATAATCCCCGGAATTTGGGTTCCGGGGATATATATTTTGGATGGATTCTATCGGCCCCGAAGGGGCCTCCAGAACGACATTACAAATTATTTTTTAAGCCTTAACGGTCGTAAATGCGAATGCTTCGCCGTCGGCGTCGTTGGCTTCGAGGCCATCGGCGGCAGCAGCCCAGGCAATCTTCACAGCCTGTGTTTCACCTGCGATGTAAGCCTCATTCTCAGCCACGGCCTGCTTGAATACATCGCTTGCAGAGAACAGCGTCACTTCGATCTTGTCGGAGATAGCGTAGTTCTGGTCCTTACGGCGGTTCTGGATTCGGTTCACGAGTTCGCGAGCCACGCAGGCGCGGCGGAGTTCGTCCGTAATCTTGAGGTCCAGAGCCACGGTGAAGTGCTGGTTGGCTTCCACGGCCATGCCGTCGGCCACGATGCGGTTGAGCATCAGGCAGTCGGCACCGACTTCATCACCTTCATGTTCTTCGCGTAATCCGGGCCCTTCGCCTTGATGGCGAGGAAGTTCGGCTTGGCGGAGAGCTGCACGAGCTTGGTTTCGTCTTCGAGGAACTTCATTTCGCGAACGTTGAGTTCTTCGAGGATCAAGTCCTTCATGGTTTCGGCGACGTTCTTTTCTTCGGTGCCGTGAGCAACCACCGTCATGCTGGCAATCGGCATACGGTTCTTTACGTTGTTCGTAGCGCGAATCACGCGGCCCATTTCAACCATGCCACGCACCATGGCGATGCGTTCCACGAGCTTTTCGTCCATGAGGGACTTGACGGCGCTGGGGAATTCGCAGAGGTGCACGCTCACCGGGGCGTTGGCATCCACTTCGCGAACGAGAATCTGGTAGATTTCTTCGGCGAGGAGCGGGAGGAACGGAGCGAGAATCTTGGAGAAGTCTACGAGCACCTTGTACATGGTAGCATAGGCGGCGTTCTTGTCGCCATCGTTTTCGGACTTCCAGAAACGGCGACGGCTGCGGCGCACGTACCAGTTCGTGAGGTCATCGACTGCGGCAATCACAGCAGGCACCACGTTGTACAGGCGGTAAGCCTTCATTTCCACTTCAACCTTGGCAGCGAGATCCTGCAACGTTGCAAGCATCCAGCGGTCAAGTTCATTGTCGCTCTTGACTTCCTGACCCGGCTTCCACGTGAGCTGGCCCTTAGCGGCGTCAGCATTGTGGTTTGAAACAAAGAATGCAACAGCGTTCCAAAGCGGCAACATCACCTGCTTCACGATGCCCTTCACGCCTTCTTCGCTGAAGCGAAGGTCTTCGGCCTTCAAAGCGGCGGAGTTGATCATGAACAAACGGATGGCATCGGCACCCGTACGTTCGATGAGGTCGTTCGGGTCCGGGTAGTTGCGCTTGGACTTACTCATCTTGGAACCGTCTTCGGCCAAGATAATACCGTTCACAATAACGTTCTTGAATGCCGGCTTCTGGAACAAGGCGTTCGAAAGCACGGTCAAGGTGTAGAACCAGCCACGAGTCTGGTCAAGGCCTTCGGCGATGAAGTCTGCCGGGAAGCTACGTTCCACGAGTTCCTTGTTTTCGAACGGGTAATGGCGGCTGGCATACGGCATGGAACCGGATTCAAACCAGCAGTCGAAAACTTCCGGCGTACGGCGGTAGACCTTGCCGTTCTTTTCGATGGTGAGCTTGTCCACGAAGTGCTTGTGCAAGTCGTCGAGCTTCACGCCAGTGAGCTGCTGGAGTTCTTCGATGGAACCCACAGCAATCATGTCGCCGTCATCAGAGAGCCACACCGGAATCGGCGTACCCCAGAAACGGTTACGGGAAAGGTTCCAGTCGCGGGCACCTTCGAGCCACTTGCCGAAACGGCCGTTCTTGATGTGGTCCGGGACCCAGTTCACGGTCTGGTTGTTTTCGACCATCCATTCCTTCAAAGTCTTGGTCACGCCGTCCTTGCTCGTGACAGGGGCGTCGATCTTCAAGAACCAAGTCTTGAGGGCACGGTAAATCAGAGGAACGCCGGTACGCCAGCAGTGCGGGTAGCTATGGACAATCACGTCCTGCTTGAACACGCGGCCCTGTTCCTTGAAGAAGCGGATAATTTCCTTGTCGGCTTCCTTCGCGCCGAGGCCCTTCCACATCGGGACCTTGTCGGTGAACTTGCCTTCGGTATCGAGCGGGTCGAAAAGGCCGAGGTCGAGTTCAGCACCCTTCTGGAAGTCTTCTTCACCGAAGGAAGGAGCGGTATGCACGGCGCCAGTACCGTCTTCGGTACTCACGTAGTCGGCGGGGTAAATCTTGTAGTGGCGGGACAGCTGGTCCGGCGTCACGAAGGCGTCGGAAATGCGGGAGAGCGGCTCGTAGTCCTTGCCCACGAGTTCGGAGCCCTTGCATGTATCGACGACATTCGGGTTCTTGAAGTAGGCGGCGGTACGGCTTGCGGCAATCCAGTACTTCTTGCCATCCTGTTCCACAAGGTTGTAGTCCATGTCCGGGCCCACAACGATGCAGAAGTTGGAATAAAGTGTCCACGGGGTCGTCGTCCACACGAGGATGCTCGTGTCCTTGAACTTGGCTTCGTCCGTATTGAGCGGGAAGATGAGGGTCAGGGACGGGTCCTGACGGTCCTTATAGCCCTGGTTCGTTTCAAAGTTCGAAAGCGGAGTAGCGAGAGCCGGGCTGTACGGCTGGATGCGGTAGCCCTGGTAGATGAGTCCCTTGTCGAAGCACTGCTTGAACACCCACCACACAGATTCCATGAAGTTCTTGTCCATGGTCTTGTAGCCCTTGTCAAAGTCGACCCAGCGGCCCATGCGGCGCACCGTCTTCTTCCATTCGCTCGTGTACTTGAGCACCTTGCCGCGGCAAGTTTCGTTGAACTTGTCGACGCCGAGCTTCTGGATTTCGGCAACGCCCGCGAGACCGAGTTCGTTCTGCACCAAGGATTCAATCGGAAGGCCATGGCAGTCCCAACCGAAACCGCGCGGAACCTTCTTGCCCTTCATGGTCCAGTAACGCGGAACGATGTCCTTGATGGTACCG
>CACWJY010000046.1 GCA_902761355.1 Fibrobacter succinogenes
GAAAGCAAGATGAAAGGTCATACGGACCTTTACGATTACCAGATGAAACGTATTAGACAAATTATCGAAGTTCTTAAGCTGTAGAATTGATGGTTGAGAAGGAATACTGAATTTATAAAAAAATCCCGAAAGTTAGACACAACTTTCGGGATTCTCATTTGAATATTTTTGTTGCCGAAGCGCTTCTTACTTGTTCAGCGCCTCTGTTGCAGCGGCGACGCTGAGCAGGTCGGCTTCCTGGAACGGCTTGCCGATCCACTGGAGACCCACGGGGAGGCCACCGGCCATGCCGCACGGCACGCTCACGCCCGGGAGGCCCGAAAGGTTCAGGCTCACAGTGTAGATGTCGCTGAGGTACACGGCCATCGGGTCGGATTCGTTCATACCGCACTTGAGCGGCAGCCCCGGCATCGTGGGGCTTGCGATTACGTCGCAGCTTTCGAATGCCTTGTTGAAGTCGTCGGTAATCAGGCGACGGACCTTCTGGGCCTGCACGTAGTAGGCGTCGTAGAAGCCTGCGGAAAGCACGTAGCTACCGAGGAGGATACGGCGCTGGACTTCCTTGCCGAAGCCTTCGCTGCGGGACTTGGCGTACAGGTCAAAGAGCTTGCGGGCTTCTTTGCTGCGGTATCCGTAGCGAACGCCATCGTAGCGGGAGAGGTTCGAGCTAGCTTCGGCGGTTGCGATGATGTAGTAGCTGGACACGGCGTAGCTGATGTGCGGAAGGCTGATTTCCTTGAGGGTGGCGCCTTCGGCTTCGAGCTTCCCCAGCATGCCTTCGATAGCGGCCTTGCATTCGGCGTCGAGGCCTTCGCCAAAGTATTCCTTGGGAACGCCAATCACCTTGCCCTTCACGCCAGCATTGAGCTTGGCGGTAAAGTCTTCGGTCGGGCGAGTGCTGGTGGTGTTGTCGTGCGGGTCGATGCCGCAAATAGCGCCGAGGAGGGTGGCGGTATCTTTAACGGTTGCGCCGAAGGGACCGATCTGGTCCAAGGAGCTAGCGTAAGCCAACAGACCGTAACGGGAGACACGGCCGTAGGTGGGCTTGAGGCCCACAACGCCTGTGCAGGCGGCGGGCTGACGAATAGATCCACCGGTGTCGGAGCCGAGCGCACAGGCGACCGTGCCACTGGCCACGGCTACGGCCGAACCGCCACTGGAACCACCCGGAACGCGGGATTCGTCGAGCGGGTTCACGACCTTACCGAAGTAGGAGGTCTCGTTGCTCGAACCCATGGCGAATTCGTCCATGTTGGTCTTGCCCACGATGATTGCACCGGCGGCTTCGAGCTTTTCGATAGCGGTTGCGGTGTAGGGGGCGACAAAGTTTTCAAGAATCTTGGAGGCGGCGGTCGTACGCGTGCCTTCGATGCACATATTGTCCTTCACGGCAACGGGAATACCGTCGAGGGTGCCGAGTGTCTTACCTTCAGCGCGGCGCTTGTCGGATTCGGCAGCCTTTTGCAGGGCGCGTTCGTTCAATACGCTAATGTAGGCGTTCAAATTCTTGGTAGATTCAATCTTTGCAAGCGATTCTTCGGCGAGCGAAACAGCGGTAGCGCCGCCAGCCAACTTAGCTTGAAGTTCGTCAATAGTAAACATTACCTTTCTCCGGACCATTTCATAATGTAGATGCCGATAACCATGCCGATGACGCTAACGACGTTCAGCTTGATGCCAAAACCAAGGGCAAGCTTGACGAGGTAGAGGTCCAAGACGACCGGTTCGGGCTTATCGCCAAAGCCGATGTTGAAGTTGAACGATGACACGAAGAAGTTGTGGACCACGTTGTTGTATCCACCCGCGTTCATCAATTCGCCGAGCTGACCGAACAGTACCCCGAGGCATTCGCCCAGGATTCCGCCGATAACCAGACCCAACACAATAAACAGCAATAAACGACCAAATGTATTCTTGCGATTCATAACAAAGAATATAGAAAAAGAGGGGTATTCGCTGTTTGCTGATTTCTATATTTGACGGCATGAAACTCCTTTTTACTGACCTAGATGGCACGCTTTTGACCGATGACAAGCAGATTCTTGACGTCGATATGGACGCTATTGGCCAAATGCTGCACTGCGGTCATAAATTGGTACTCTGTACGGGGCGACCGCTTACAAGTGCGAAAATGCTTGCTCATCGATATGGCTTTGACAAGCCGGGTTTCTTTTTGGTGAGCTTTAACGGTGGGCTTATTTACGATTATTCCACCGATAAGTCGATTCTGACGCGGCGAATTCCGGTAGAATCGGTCAAGTTCATTATGGATGCTGCCCATGAACGGGGTATGCATGCGCATACTTATGCGGGTGATTTGGTGGTTTCGGAGTACGAGACGGAGCAGTTAAAGACCTATTGTCGCCTGATGCAGATGGACTACGTTGTGGTTCCTGATATTTGCGAGTATTTTGCTCAGACGGAGGTGTCCCAGGGCGCAGCTCCGACGGCTCCCATTAACGTGGTGGTAAAGCCCCCTATCAAGGTCAACGTGATTACGCCTTTTGACCATGATAGCCTAGTTGATTTTCGAGCCGAAATGCGTAAGACTACGGCGGGCAAGCTCTTTGATGTGTTTAGCAAGCCTGAGATGCTTGAATTCTCACACATGAAGTCTAACAAGGGTGACGCGGTACGGTTTATGGCCGACTATTATAAGGTCCCTCTCTCCGATACTATTGCCGCTGGTGACGAAGAAAATGATTGCCCCATGATAGAGGCTGCCGGAATAGGGGTTGCCATGGTAAATGCCTCGCCGGTGGCAAAGTCGGTCGCCGATTACGTGACTCAGGCCGACAACAATCATGGCGGAATAGCCGAAGTAATTCAAAAATTCGTCCTGTAATTGGCTCTTTTACCACAAATATTCCAAATTGGAATATGAATGGTAATTTTTTTTGTACAAAAACCCAAACTTTATAATATCTTGGATGTGTATAGTTTTGGAATGATTTTTGTATGAAACAATTTCAGTTCGATTATCATAGTATCACCTCGTTGAAACGGGATTTGGACAAGATTAATCTTTGGTGCAAATCAAAGGTGTTTTCGAAGATCGTGTTTCAGATATATTCGGACTCTCTTGATCGTGGTCAAATAGACCTTGTTTGTGATGTGATTTCGCAAAATTTCCCTGATGCGGTATGCATGGGGTGTTCAACGAACGGAAACATTGTCGAGGGGCGTCTTTCTTCGGCATCCATTTCGATTATTTGTACGGTTTTTGAATATCCGACCACCAAAGTCAAGTTGCTTCAGTATACCTTGAATTCTGAAACGGCGCTTAGCGTGGTCGATGAAATAAAAAAAGAGATTAAGGCGAATCCATGGGTCAAGGCGGCAGAACTGCAATTGACGATTCGTGGTATGTCGATGACTCCTTTCTGTGATGCATTCCAGGATGTGGATCCGTCTGTCGCTATTTTTGGCGGCGGAGCGTTTAACCCTGATTTGAATCGTAACGATGCCTGTGTATTTTCGAATGTCAAGGGGTATTCCGAAAGGGGCGTTGTTGTTCTTTTGATTGGCGGCGAAGATTTCTATATCTATACGACTCATATTACGGGTTGGAAACCGCTCGGTCGAGAATTTCTGGTGACAAAGGCGAAAAATGCGTTGCTGTACGAATTGGATGGCAAGCCTGCTTATGATGCCTATTACCGCTATTTGAACATTTTGAAGGACGAGCATTTCTTCTCTAATACGTTGGAATTCCCGTTCTTCTACAAACATCACGGAATTAATATTTTACGTGCGCCCATCTCTTGCAATGACGATGGTTCGCTCGTGATGACCGCGGATATTGATGAAAATGTGAAGGCTCGCTTGGCATATGGTGATCCGTGGACCATTCTTGCGAGTGTGCGAAAAGACGGACGAAAAATCAGTGAGTTTAATCCCGAAATCATCAAGGTGTTTTCGTGTGCGGCGCGTCGCACCTTCTGGGGAAAAGAAGAAATCAGTAGCGAAACGCTTCCGCTCCAGAGCCTGGCCGCTACATCGGGATTTTATACGTCCAGCGAGTTTTTGAGGACGGGAGAATTCGTTAACCAGCATAACGTGACGCTGGTGATTGCGGCTATGCGTGAAGGCCGTGGCGGCGAACATTATGACCTGGATATGGCGCAGGAATCGTTCTCCGGCAAGGTTTCGATGATCAACCGCCTTGCGACATTTATCGATGCTGCTACCCAGGAACTAGCCGAAGCGAATCAGAAACTATCCTTGATGGCGATTACGGACCCGCTCTCAAGTCTCTTTAATCGTGGCGAAATTCAACGACGCATTAACCAGTGCGTTTCCGAAAAAATTCCGGGATGCCTGGTGATGCTTGATATTGATAACTTTAAACAAATTAATGATACGTTTGGGCATCAGGAAGGAGACAATGTCATCAAGGGCATCTCGTACGTGATGCGTAAGGTTGTTGATGAATGTGGTCTTTCGGGAGTGAATGCCCATAATGTGACATTTGGCGATATTGACGGCATGTATGCGGATACGGCTGTGGAGAATCTTGCAGATGCACCGCAGTTCGAAATCTTTAACGTGAAAACGCCAATTGGTCGTTGGGGTGGCGAAGAATTTATGGTCCTGCTCCAGGAGGCTTCGAAAGAGGCGGCGGTTGATTTTGCCGAGCGTGTCCGCAAGGCGTTTAATGAGATAGCCTTTGAAAGTGCGGGACACCGTTCCGTGAGCGTGGGTGTCACAGAAATTAAGGAAGGTGAGACTGCCGATGCAGCCTGTGTTCGAGTGGACCAAGCCCTTTACCGGGCGAAAGACGGCGGTAAAAACCGTGTGGTCGTATTGTAAGGAGTGCTGAACGATGGACGAAATCTACAAAGTGAAGCTGGACTCTTTGTATAAGGCATTTGCCATTATGGCGAATGGTGCTTATACGTATCTTGCCGATATCAAGCATAATTACTCGCGTTGGTCGAAAGAAGCGGTGGACTATTTTGGCTTACCTGGCGAGTATATGGAAAATGCCGGAGATGTTTGGATGGAGAATGTTCATCCGGACGATAGGGCTACTTATGCGGCAAGTATTAAAGAACTGTTTGGTGGAAAGACCAGCGAACATAATTTGCAATATCGTGCCCGTACCAAGGATGGAAAGTACATTGTTTGTACCTGTCGTGGTGTGGTGATTCGCGATGAACATGGTGAACCTGATTATTTTGGCGGCACCATCAAGAATAATGATACGTTAAGTTATTTTGATGATATCTCGAATTTTAGGAGCCTTTACGGGTTCCTCGAAGATTTGCAGTCGGCGCAGTGGAAAGGCGAAAGCATCCAGATTATGCTTATCGGCATCAATGAGTTCTCGCGCTTGAACGATATCTATGGTTATACCTTCGGAAACCGCGTGCTGCAGGAATTTGCGAAGATGATCGATACCGAGGCTCACGGCATGGGCGAATGGTACCGAATGGATGGAACCAAGGCCATTGTCTGCAAGAAGTCTTCTGTCGACGACCTTAAGAATCTTTACAAGCGAATCCAGTACAATTCTATTCATGACTTTGAAGTGGATGGAAACCGCATTGTACTTTCGTTTGTTGCTGGGGCCATCAACCTGGATAGTCTGGAAGTCTCGGCGGAAACCGTGTATTCTTGCCTGCGTTTTGCCTATTACGAATCGAAGAATAACCACTTGGGCGAACTTTTTGTCCTGAAGAACAATGTGAGCGATGACAAGCGCTTTGCGATTGAACGCGTCAACGTGATTCGTAACAGCATTGTGAACAACTGCGAAGGATTCTTCCTCTGTTACCAGCCGATTGTCGATGCGACAACCGAAAAGATTATCGGGGCAGAAGCGCTTATCCGTTGGAACTTGTTCCCTGAATTGGGTAAGTGGATTTTGCGGACGGCGTTGGTCGATGCCAAAAGGTTCCTCGCTCGTTATCCGGGCTTTATCGTGAACGTAAACTTGTCTTATACGCAGCTGGAAAAGTCCGACTTTGTGGAAGACGTCCTTGCGATTATCGAGGATGTGAATTTCCCGCCGCAGAACCTGTGCCTAGAAATTACGGAACGTTGCCGTCTTTTGGATATGGGGCTCCTGAAGGATATCTTTACGCGACTCCGTAAGCATGGCATTAAGGTGGCGCTTGATGATTTTGGAACGGGTTTCAGTTCGATTGGCGTGCTGCGAGAACTTCCGGTAACGACGGTGAAAATTGACCGTAGTTTTGTGATGAATATTGAAAAGAATAATTCTGACCAGAATACGGTGCGGTTTATTTCGGAATTGGCTGATTCTTTCTCGTCTTCAGTGACGGCAGAAGGTATCGAAACCCCCGAAATGCGCGAATTCTTGCTGCGTTTCAAGATTAAGAGCTTGCAGGGGTTCTATTACTCTAAGCCGCTTCCGATTGACGAATTTATGGATAAGTACGTGAATGCTTAGTTAGAGCTTAGAACTTTGGTCCAGCAAGCTCACCAACCTTGTTAATAAGGTCCCTGAGCCCGTTGAAGGGCCAACTAAGTTCTATGAACTCTTGCTATATTTCCCCACATGAAGAATATTCTTGAACGTCTGGGCGTCTGCCGCAGGCATTTTGCTGTTGTTGGAATAACGCTTGCCGTGTTGGTGGCTGCATTCCTCGTTTTTAATAACTTGACCGTCTCTTATGCCAGACGCTGGGATATCGATTGGGGCTATTATGCAATCCTTTTGACGTTTATATTGCTGGTCGTAGGTGTGGTGGTTAATCTGCCTGTAGTTTTACGCGGCTGGAAGGATTTTAAACCGTCCGGAAAAAGCATTTGCGCCTTTGCGGGGATTGCGCTTGTTTTCTCGGTGTTCATGTTCGGGAACATCAGCAATACCCATCGAGTCTTGAGTGATGAAACTAGCTGGGAGTCGATGGGCCTCCAGATGTATTTTCAACATACGGGTGGCATTTGCAACGAGGGCGTCTGGAAAGACGGTGCCCTTGATTGCATGACCGAGGTGAACAACTTTAAGGGCAAGGCTCTTGGCTTTGTGTATTCGCTGGTGTTCCACTTTATGGAGCCCAACCGCGATACGGCCTTGCTGGTGAACTATCCGTTCTACCTTCTGAGCCTGCTGTTCTTTTTCTTTGCGCTTTCTAAGTGGTTTAAGAACGATTGGGCGGCGTTGGCGGCGACTGCGTTCTTGGGCGGAATGCCCATTTACCTTTTGCAGGCCCGCTCGGCCTCGACCGAAGTGCTTTACATATTCTTGCTTGCGGTGTTGATGGCGTGGTATGCTTTTGTACCGGCCAATAAGGTGAACTGGAAACATTTCTTGCTTACGGTGCCTCTGCTTGGTTTCTTTGCTCAGACGAGACAGGAAACTGTATTTGCGTTTATTCCGTTTGCCCTTTACTATTACAAGTACTTCTTTGAAAAGGCGCACAGGCTTCCGCTATTTGTGGCGTCCGTTATTGCAGTGAGCTGGCCCTCGGTGAATACGATGGCTGCCTATCGCGGTTACGATTTTCAGGGCGGCGAACATGCGGCTCATTCGTTTGAAAATTTGTGGTTTAACCTAAAGACCAATATCGAAATTATGCTGAACTTGAAGGAGGACCCCTCTTTCGGCGGCATTATGCAGAATCCGTTCTATACGACTTTCACGATTATCCTGCTTGCTGCAACGGCTTGGCTCCTGTTCCGTTTGATTTATTCCCGCAGGTATTGGCGTGGAGCCCTTTTGGGAATCGCTTTCTGTCTTCAAATTTTTGTGATCCTCTTTAATGTGTCGGGAACCTTTACGATTGACATCAACCAACGTTATGTGCTGGTGGCTTTGCCGCTGTTTGCTCTGATTATGGCGCTTGGGTTGTTTGATGCCCTTTCGTTTACGACCAAGATGAAGATGGACGCCGCTGGCAAGATTGTGCTTGCTGTATCGGTGGTGCTTTCGGTGGGGCTCATGATTTACCATGGCGACAGCTACCGTCATAACATGCTTTATTACAAGAACAAGTTGCTGGGCGAAGAAGATTACCTGGACAAGGCTCTGGAGTCGTATCCAGAAAATTCCATCTTTATTTACGCGCGCCCCTGGCAGATGCTTGCTTCGGGACACAGTTCCTTTAGCGAACGCACCTTTATGCACTGGGATACCGAAACTTTTGCAAAGTGGCTGCAACTTTCGGGTGGAAACATTTACATGGTGCGCGGTCAGGATGGCTACGGCGAACTTAATCGTAAGTCGCGTGTGGTTGGTTTTAAGACGACGGATCAGGTGGACGAAATCTTGAAGGACTACAAAAGTGAACGCGTGCTGATTGAACCTAAGCTGTTTGGTTATCCCCTTGCCATTTATAAGATTACGGCAAAGAAGGGTGTTTCTACCTACTTGCAGAATTTCTTTGTGGGCGACATGGCTGATAATGCGATGGTCGTGAACAAGAGGTTCCCCGAAGCGATTACCTGTACTTATACCTTGAATGGCGAACTGCAGGAAGAGTTGATGCTTTCGCAGGAAGCGGATACGGTGCAGCTAGATTCTACTAAGATTAAGGCTGGCATGAACCGCGTGACATTTGAATGCTTGATGCCGGATTCCGATACGCTCCATCTGGTCAAGGATTTCTTTGTAGAAGGACCCAATGTGTTGCTGCTTTCTTCGCTGAATATGGATGCCTTTGAACAGGCTTGGGGACAGCCGCAGATGAACGAAACGGTGGAACACCACAAGATAACGCTTGATAAAGAAATTTTCAGATATGGTATCGGTTCGCATGCGTCGTCATTTATCCGCTATAAGTTACCGCGTCAGTACGCCAAGTTCTACGTGACCATTGGTCTTGATGACGAAAGTGCCTGTGGCGATGGTGCTGCGTTTATTGTTATGGGGAATGGCCGTGAACTGTTCCACAGCAAGCGCATGTATCCGACCGAAAAGATGGGCTTGGACTTGGATGTCGCTGGTGTGCAGGTGCTTGAACTTCGCCTTGACGAAGGTGACAAGAAAGACAAGGACTGCGACCATGGCGATTGGGCTAATGCCTGGTTGGAGGCCGCTCGTTGAAAGTTTTAGTGGCACCTCTTGATTGGGGACTAGGGCATGCGACTCGTTGTGTGCCTGTAGTTCGAGAGTTTCTAAATCAGGGTGCCGATGTTGAACTGGCTGTTGTTCGCTCTAATGCGGGACTGTTGCGCGGTATTTTTCCGGAACTTAGACAAAGACTGGCTCCGTCGTATAACATTGTTTACCCTAAGCATGGCTACAACATGGGGTTGTGGCTTGTGAAAAACGGAGCGCACTTGCGCGCCGTCATGAACTACGAACACCGTTTTGCCGAAGAAATGGTAGACCGTTATGATTACGATGTCCTTGTGTCGGATAACCGTTTTGGTTTCTATAGTTCTGGTGCAAGATCGGTTTATATGACGCACCAACGGCGTATTGCATTCCCGCGGATGCTCTCGGCGTTTGAACCTTTGGGTATGCTGTGGCATGCATCGGTCATGAAACACTTTGATGAAGTCTGGGTGCCTGATTTGCCGGATTACCCGGGGTATGCGGGATCCCTTTCGCATGTGCCGAAAAGCCCTGTGCCGGTAAAGTTCGTAGGTGCGCTATCGCGATTTGATGGGGCCAATTTGAAAACGGGAAAACCGTGCACCAAATACACGTTTGTTGCGGTGGTGTCGGGCGTAGAGCCGGCCAGAACTCGTTTTGAAATGGTGTTGCGAGAAGCCCTTGCAAAGATTCCCGGTCGCCATGCGATAATCCTGGGTAAGCCTTCGGCTGGTGTGAATCATGTGTCTGAACGAAACCTGGACATTTTTACTCATTTGCCCGATGCGGAATTTGCCGATGTGGTAAAGAATGCGCAGTGGGTGGTTTCGCGTGGTGGCTACAGCACGGTGATGGATATGGCATTCCTTGGAGCAAAGTGCATTTTTGTTCCGACTCCAGGACAGTATGAACAAATTATTTTGTCCCGTGACCTTGCTCGCGAAGGTTTTGCAGCGACGATTGATGAGTCCGATTTTTCGACAAAGACTCTGCTTGCTGTAATCAGTGAAAAAGGAAATGTCGCTTTGCCCAAGCCAGGTGATAACGATCTTCTTAAAAATGCAGTGAGTCGCATAATGCCTCATTGCTGATAATTAACCCTGAACACAGAAATCGGAATAGCTATGCCTCAATTTATTCTTGCTTTCCCGCTCAATAAAGAAATCTGCGAATCGCTCGCCTTGACCGAAACCGTAACGCTTGCTGCTGATGCTCAATCGGTGATTGTTCCTGGTTGTAGTGTGATGTTCAAGGTGGTCCGCAAAGAACATGTGGCAGGACTTTCCGATATTTTTAGGGAACATCAGGATATTTCTGCCGAGGCTGCTGCGACGATTGAGGCGCATAAGTCGCTACTGTTCTTGCTGGGCGAGGTTAAGAATATAGATGAAGTTTCTCAGGTGAACATGGCGATTCTCAAGGTGTTCAATGCGGGAGCGCTTGGTGTGTATATGCAACAGTCTGGTGCTGCGTGGACTGTAGATGGTTTTCGCGAAGAGGTGGACGACGGTGAGTATCCGATGGATCCCTGGATTAACATGGTTGAATCTGGCGAAAATCTTTATACGCTTGGTCTTGCCACGTTTGTGCTTCCTGATTTATGCATTTCGACTTCAGTTGACCACGCGCAGGAGGCTTTGCTGATGACTGCCGATAGTCTGTTTGGCGATGGTGTCCCTGCTAAATCAGGTTCCGAAGTCGATTTAGGCGAGGGGGAATGTTATGTGCTCCGCCAAGAGGCTAAGAGCCCGTTTCCGAAAGATTCTCCTGAATATAATAAGCAGGGCATTTTTCGACTTATTCGAAAGTAGTGTTTGGGGCCTAAACGTAGTTTAGGCCTTTGTATTATACAATGTGTATAATATAAGTGTGTTATTCTATATTAGGTTTGATAAAAATGATGTTTTTATGCTAAAAACGCGTATTTTGTATAATAAAAATTTGACTAATTGATTCTGAAAATATATATTCTATAATATGAAATCGGTACTTGAATACAAAGACTATCACCTGTATATGCAGGATTACTACGACGAACGCAAACGTCTGGGTGCGTTTTCGTGGCGTGAATTCTGCAAGAGTGCCGGCTTTACTTCGCCGAATTTCTTGAAGCTGGTGTGTATGGGCCAGAGCAAGCTCAGCAAGGTCAAGGTGGGCGATGTGGCGAAGGCCATGGGGCTTGTTGGCTACGAGGCGGATTACTTCCGCGAAATGGTAATTTTTTGCAACGCCGAAAAGGACGATCTCAAGAAAGCGGCCCTCCTTGAAATGCAGAGGATTGCGCTGGAGCACAAGGTGCGCGTGGTCGATGGCGATGCTTTCCGGTATTATGAGTCCTGGAAGTATCCGGTTTTAAGGGAACTGATTCCGATGATGCCGGGGGCGACTCCCCGCGACTTAGCCGATGCGTGCAAAGAACATGTGTCTGCCGAAGAAGTGCGTGATGTGTTAAATTTCTTGGTGAAGGCCGGGTTCCTGAAAAAGGACGGCGAAAAGGTGTATTCGCAGACGGAGCAGACGGTCATTGGCTCGAAAGAGGCTTTGCCGATCGCCATTCGGGCCATGCACAAAGAGATGGCGAATATGGCCGCCCGCGCCGTGGACCGCTATGCGCCGAACGAACGTTATTTTACGGGCGTCACGCTCAGCGTGAATCAAGAGGCTAGAGAAAGAATTGCAAAAGAACTTGATGCCTGCTGCAGAAAAGTGCTTGCAATTGCGAATGAATACAACGACCAAGATCAGGTCTGCCGAATCAACTTTCAGTTTTTCCCGGTAACGGACAATATTAAAGAGGTTCGCCATGCTTAAGAAGTTTGCTTTTATCGCGGAAAGTTTTTTGTTCTTGTCAGTAATTGCCTGCGGTGGTGGAGAGACTACTGCCGGCGGGACAATTGACCCGAATGCCATTGCGGAGGCCAGCAGCTCGTCAGAAATGAGTTCTTCGTCGAGAGTTCTTGATGAGGATGCGCTAAGTTCGTCTGATAACGAAGCGGATGTCATTATTGAATCCAGCTCGTCTCACGAATCCGTCCAGTCTAGTTCTTCACTAGAGCTTCCGAAGGGCACGAGTAGCAGTTCGATTAACGATGGGGGCTTAGAGCCTGAGCCTATATTTGAAACGTCTTCTTCTTCGGGATACAATAATCTTCGTGCCCAAACTGAAAATTTCCGTCTGGAGTGCAAGGAAAATGCTCCTGATTCTGATTCGCCATCTGCGTATTACTATGTGTACAATAATGCTGAGGTGATTCTGTTTGAAAACGTCAACTTCAATGTTCCTTGCGATAAGGAACAGCGGGAGGCGTTCTTAAATAGTGTTGACGAGGCTGGTGCGAATGTCGGTCTTGATGGCAATACAGTATATGTCAATTTCGTGCGGAGCAAAGGCTTGGAATACGGCTGCTCCTGCGTGGCGGATGCTAGATTCAGATTGTCTCAGTATTATCCGGGACTTGAATACGCCGTGTTTGACCAGCAGGAACCGCTTCAGCTGAATGAACTTCATTATACGTTGAACGAAGACGTTCAAGAAAATAATTAAAGGAGGAAATCATGAAAAAGTTGTTTATTTGTAGCGTGGCGTTGTCACTAACGTTGCTCGCCTGCGGCGATGATTCTTCATCGACAGCACCCGTGATTGGTGGGGGAGAACTCCCAACATCAAGTGCTGGCACGGAATCGTCCGGTTCAAATGGGGGCTCCTCGGGCTTGCAGCTGGCATCCTCTAGCTCTGAGAATCCAACATCTTCTGCGGATACGGGATCCTCTTCTTCTGTGGCGGGTAACCCTGTGCAAAAGGTGAAGGTTTTTGGCAAGTGCATGGAATCCAAGGGAAATTCCAATATTCCGGGTGGTGATGGCCTTGCTTTGCCGCCGCATGCCCTCATGGGGCAGGAAGATGGTTCCGACAAGGTGATTGTTGCCGTGGACCATGTGATGATGCCGGTTTACCAGATTAGCGGGTTTGCCGGGATGATTGTGAATCCGGCGCTTCTCGACAGCATCGAGGTCATGGCGGTGGGCGATACCCTCTACGTGAAGCAGATTGTGGACGAGGCCAAGGCGGAGGATGACTCCAAGTGCGTGGCTGAATTCCATTTCGTGATGAAGGATGAGCCTGCCTTTACGAACGCCACCTTTATAGTCGTGGATGATGTCATACGTTCGACCATCGACAAGGAATCCTATGTCGCCTCTTCGTCGTCGACAGCACTGAGTTCCTCGTCGGTTACTGGCAGGAGTGTCGCCGTACCGGTTTCCAACGTGTCGCTTACCTGTACGGCAAACGAGTGGTTCGATGGGAGCACTATTCCGCCTGATATACTGGCTGAACCTTACCCCTACATGGGCTCTATTACAAGAATTGACGGGCTTGCGAAGCTCACTATCATTAATGCGCGGCTAGATCTGCCCTGCAGCGGTGACAGTGCTGTCGCGAACGCTGCGATGAACGATGCCGAGGTCGCCATTGCGCGCTCCGGAGCGAACCTTATTGACGATACGCTTTTTGTTAATATCGACCGCAGCAAGGGTGTAGATTATACGTGCGGGTGCAATGCCCGGGTGGAGTTCCTGTTCGATGGGCAATATGCCGATTTCGGCTATACCGTCTTTGATAACAAATGGCCTATAGAAGTTATCGATGCGGCAAAGAATCGTCCGCGTCAGATCATTGAGGATGTATCGGCCCAATGTCGCAATTCGAACAGTGGGGATGACCCGCTGACGGACGGTGGTTCAGATGGCCCGCGTGCAGGTGACGGCGCAATTCCTCCGGTAGCCTACATGTATGATTTGGGCAATTACGCACAGATAGCCATCGAGACGGTCCAGATGCCTTGCGGCGTGCAGTTCAAGAATATCGATGTTTCTGTGGGCGGCGATACCCTCTACGTGAAGCCGGTTGTAGATGAGTCTGTACCGCAAACCGATTGCATTTGCTCGACTATGCTCGATTTTAAGATCAATGCGGACGAAGCCTTTATGAATGCGACACTCCTTGTATTCGACTACGGCTGGGACCATAATCCGAGCAACAAAATGCAAATTGTGAAGCAAAGGCACGTCATTGAGGCGCCCAATTAATCGGAATACTCCTTGTTACAAGCAAAAACAGGTGCCCGCTCGGGACACCTGTTTTTCTTATATCTGAAAAAACGGAGCTTATTAGTATTGCGAAAGCGCAAGAGGTAAGTCGTTGAGCGAACATTCGTTGGCCGAAGGCCAAGGCCATGTGAGCGAGACGAGCTCACCTTTGGAGCTGTAGCATGTCTGTGAGCAACAAACGCCTCGTATTAACGAGGCGTGGTTGCGAGAGCGAGGCGATATCACATTTTTAATCTGCGATAGAGCCGAGCGGTCTCATTAGTAAAGCAAAGCGAACACCATGCCGGGGCGGAAGTACTTACCGGCGGTGTACTTGAGTGCCGTGCTGTGGAGCAGCATGAACAGCGCGCTTGCTTCAACCTTATTGGCCTTCGCGATGCTGCCGAATGCCTTGGTGAAGGCGGGCAGGTTGCGCGGGAGCTTCGGGCTGATGCGGCTGTCGGCAAGGAGGGCGCCCTTCTTCAGGAGTTCCTTGTGCATCTTGTCGGCGGCGGTAGCGCTGAGGCCGAAGGCCTTCACGAGTGCTTCCGGGTGCAGGCGGCAAGAACCGTTGAATCCTTCCGGTGCAGCAAACGGGATGCGGGCTTCTTCGTAGAGGTTGCGGATCATGGAATCGCCCATGTCGGCAGCCTGCTTTTCGAGGCCGTGGTGCATCATGGCGCACATGATGCTGTACTGGATGCCGATCCACACGTCGTGAGCCTGGAAGTTGAATTCATCGAGCGGAGAACCGTCCTTGCGCACGAGGTTTGCTGCACCGATGAGCGGGCTGTTGGCCTTGTAGTTCGTGTTGAATACACGGAGCAGGTTGGCCTTGGCCTTCTTCTCGTCGCTGATGGGCTTGAGACCGAGCAGGCGGAGGTAAGTGTCGGCGAGCATCGTGTCGGCGAAGACGTCGTCGCAGTCGTTCGCAATCTTTGCGTCCCAGCTGGCAGTAAAGGCTTCTTTGCATTGGGCGGTGAGCCATGCCTTCTTGAGGCCGCGGAGTTCGTTCTTGGAAAGTTCTACGTCGCTCGGGATTTCTCCAGAGTTCAGCCATTCGTTGATGGTCTTGAGGGCTGCCTTCACATCGTTACCGTCGATAACGAGCGTTTCCTTGATGGCGTCAGCGAGTTGCGGGAGCTTGTCTGCCACAACGTCCTTCGCTTCCATCGGAGTCACGAAGAAGTGGTAGTAGCCTTCGGCTTCGTCCCACAGGGCTTCGTCGAATTCCTTGTTGGCAGCGTCGGCCTTCGCGTTCCAGGTGTCGGCCTGCTGCTTGTCGCCGAGGATTTCGGCAATCTTGGCTGCAGCGCGGAGGCCCGCAATCCAGAGGCTACCGCAGTACACGGAAATGCCGTGGCTGGAGAGGTTGTCGAACGTGTCGTCGGTACCGTGGGTGAGCGGGAAGTTTTCGCCTTCGTTCACCATCTTCTCGAGGTACTGCATGGCGGCGTAAACGGCTTCCTTGCAATCCTTCAGGTTTTCGATGTCCTGCGTCTTCACGTAATGACGGAGAACCATCAGCACATATTTCGGAGCGAGATCCTTCCATTCCTTCACATTGTGCCAGTCGTAGGCATCGGGTTCTGCATCGAAGGGGCTTCCGAGGTCATGAATTACGGCGCCACGCACGGCGCGCGGGCCTTCGAGTTTCGGGTCCGGAAGGTCGGCGAACGGGTGGTTCACGTATTCGTGGTGACGGCGACGGTTGTCGTTCACGGCGAGAATTGCATCACCGAAGCGCTTCATCACCACACCGTCGAGGCGCGGCATCAGGGCCATCAGGCTGAAGCTGCCGTAGAAGTAAACGTCGAGGGAGTTGAAGAACGGATAGTCGGCGCATTCGCGGACCAAGAAGCGGTCATCCTTGTCCCACACGGTGGCTTCGGCGAGGAAGCTGAGCGTGTTGATAGCGAGGCTCTTGAATTCGTCCTGCTTGGCGGCCGTCTTGTAGAGCTTGGCAACAGCCTTCTTCGGGACGAGGGCTTCGAATGCCTTGAGGCGAGCGTCAAAGTTCTTGTCGGCGGCGAGCGCTTCTTCAAGGATGGCGCCCACGCGGCCATAAGCTTCGGGGAAGAACGCGGTGTACTTCTTGGCAGAGGTAAGCTTGTTCAGCTTGATTTCGGGGAAGTCGAGCACCAGGTTGAACTGGAAGCTGACCTTCTGCTTCGGCTTCAAAACGGCGGTAACGGCGACGGCACCGGCCATCGTCTCGCGGCCGCTGTAAACGTTCTTGACCCAAGCTTCGCAAACGCGACCGCTACGGAGTGCGCCCTTCAGCACAGAGGCTGCGTCATCCTGGTAGAACATC
>CACWJY010000047.1 GCA_902761355.1 Fibrobacter succinogenes
TGGGACTACATCGACCCCACCGTATTTATTGACGACGATGGCCAGGCATGGCTCTACTGGGGTAACCCGAAGCTCTATTATTGCCCCCTCAAGGAGAACATGATCGAATGCGCGAGCGAAATCAAGGTCTCCGACATGAGCACCTTTAACGGCAAGTATACCGAAGGCCCGTGGATCCACAAGCGCGGAAAAAAATATTACATGATTTACGCCGCCGGTGGCATTCCCGAATCCATTGACTATTCCTGGAGTGATTCCCCGACGGGTCCCTGGACCTACAAGGGCGTCATTATGCCGAAAAGCGAACCGGGTGCCGCGTTCACCGTTCACTCCGGCATTGTCGACTTTAAGGGCCGCAGCTTCTTCTTCTATCACAACCAGAAGAACGTGAAGGGTGGCGGCTACAGCCGTTCTACCGCAATTGAAGAATTCACCTGGAATGCCGACGGTACCATTCCCACTATCCGCGCTACCAACAATGGCGTCGTGAAGCCCATCAAGAACCTCGACCCGTTCGTGCGCGTGGAAGCCGAGACCAAGTCTTGGGTGGGTGGCATGACTGTCAATACGTCGGGCGGTTACACCATCATCGAGCATGTCGGTGCCGAATATGGCAATGTTTTCCTTACCAAGATGAACAGTGGGTTCTACACCAAGGTGCGCTCTGTTGACATGGGCGACGGTGCCGACCGCATTATCGTTTGCACCAGGGGTAACGGCGGTAAGCTTGAACTTCATGCCGGTTCCGAAAACGGAGCTCTCCTTGCGTCTATGAATATCCCTGCAAGTTCTGCTTGGGAAGAACATTCCTTTGACGTGACCGATGCCGCTGGTGTCGATGACTTGTTCTTTGTGGTAAAGCAGGGCGGGTTCGATTTTGACTACTGGTACATGGAAAGCGAAAAGACCGCTGTGCCGCAGACTCCTTACAAGGAAGTGGCTGCAAAGATTCCGGGCAAGATCGAGGCCGAAAATTACGACGAAGGCGGCCATAACAAGGCCTTCTACGACAACGACCGCGAAAACCAGGGCAAGGCCTACCGCGAAGACGAAGTCGACGTGGTTGACATTAGTGATTCCAAGTGTGGTGACGCCGCATGTACGGGCTATGCCATCGGTTACACGAACGACGGCGAATGGGTGGAGTACACCATCAACGTTACGGCCGACGCCAAGTACGATATCACCGCGAACGTGGCGACCGCCTTCGAAACATCTGCAATGCAGCTGTTCATTGACGACAAGGAAATCACGGAATCGGTTGTTGCCCCGAAGGTCGATAGTGTATGGACTACGTACAAGGTAATTGATGTCGGTTCTGCGGAACTTAAGAAGGGCGAACATGTGCTCAAGCTCTTGATTACCGGCGGTTACCTGAACGTGGACTGGATTCAGTTTACCGATCCGAACGACACCTCGACTTCTATTGCGAAGAACGTAAAACTTGCCCCGCAGACAGCGTCTTACAACGTGTTCGGCGCCACTGGCAAGTTCCTTGGTCGCGTAGAGTCCGGTGCGAACATGGCTGCAACCCTTAAGAATGCTGGCTTCGCAAGCGGTATGTACATCTTGCGTGCCGCGGGCCTGAACAAGACTGTTCGCGTGCAAGTCAAATAAACAAGCGTTGACAACTTGTCAATGAGAACTCCCTAAAGAGGAGTTCTTTTTTGTTGTATAAAAGATATTTTTTTTATTGGTGTGGATTTTTAAGTGAGGTTTCTTATGAAAAACTTCTTGGTTTCGTCTGCTGTTACGTGCGCAGCCCTTTGCGCTACGTTGGCTTCCACTACAAATGCTCAGCCTAACGATGAATGGAACGGCAAGCCGCGTGTATTTGGCGTGAATACGCTGAATCCACACGTGACATCGATGCCGTACACTACGGTTGAAGAAGCCGTGAAGGGTGATCGCCACGCTTCGGAATGGTATCAGACGCTTTCGGGTAAGTGGAAATTTTTCCATGTCGACAAACCCGCGCAGCGCAACAATGATTTTTACAAGGACAACTATGACGTTTCTGGTTGGGATGAAATCCCCGTGCCGTCATCTTGGCAGTTGCTAGGTTATGACCATCCGATTTATACCAATGTGATTTATCCGTGGGCGCAGACCCATAATGTGTCTGCACCTGCAGCCCCTACCAACTTTAACCCGGTGGGTCATTACCGCCGTAACTTTACGGTTCCCGAAAAGTGGGCGGGCAAGCGCATTCGCCTGCATTTCGAAGGTGTTGAATCCGCATACTATGTTTGGGTGAACGGCAACTATGTGGGTTACGCCGAAGACTCCTTTACCGGTCACGAATTCGACATCAACAAGTACCTGCGCAGTGGGCAGAACAATATCTCGGTGCAGGTGTTCCGCTGGTGCGACGGCTCCTGGCTCGAAGACCAGGACTTTATCCGCCTTTCGGGTATCATGCGCGATGTGTATATTTACGCCGTGCCCGAAGTGCATATTCAGGATTTCCAGATCGATGCGACTCTTACCAACAATTATACCGACGGCTTGCTGAAAACGACGGCGTGGATCTACAATTCTACGGGTTCTGCCTCGGGCGAGTATACCGTAGAACTTTCCCTGTACAACGACAAGGGTACCGAAGTCATTTCCCCGTCGGCACAGAAGGTTTCTGGCATCGGCTCGAAAGGCGAGAAGAGCGTGCACTTTGAACTCCCGATTACCAAACCGGACCGTTGGTCTGCTGAAACGCCGAACCTCTATTCTGCAGTACTTGTCATCAAGGACGGCAGCGGCAAGGTGATTCAGGTCGAAAGTAACAAGATTGGTTTCCGCAAAATCGAAATCAAAAAGGATAATGGGGCACCGCGCCTTTTCGTGAACGGCATGCCGGTGAAATTCCACGGAGTGAACCGTCACGAACTCGATCCGGATAACGGCCGCGCTGTGACCTACGAGCGCATGGAACAGGACATCCTCTTGATGAAGCGTTTCAACATCAACGCGCTGCGCATGTCGCATTACCCGAACAATCCGATGATGTACGACCTTTGCGACAAGTACGGCATTTACGTGATTGACGAAGCAAACGTCGAAAGCCATGGTGCAAACAACAGCTTGCCCAAGAATAGCGACGACTGGCGCGCCCCGGTGGTAGACCGCTTGAATACCATGGTGCAGCGTGACAAGAACCACCCTTGCATTATCTTATGGTCTTTGGGGAATGAAGCCGGTAACGGCAATGTGTTCGCCTCCGAACGCGAACGCGCCCACCAGATTGACTCGACCCGCTATGTGCATTACGAAGGCGACAACAACAATGCCGATGTGACAAGCCAGATGTACTGGGGCTACGACTACATCGCCGGTTACAAGGATGCGAACAAGCCCGTGATGCTCTGCGAATACGAACACGCCATGGGTAACTCCGTGGGCGACCTGCAAGAATATATGGACGCCTTCTACGGCAACCCGCGTGCTTTCGGTGGCTTCATTTGGGACTTTATTGACCAGGGCCTGCACCACAAGGGCACGCCGTACTGGGAATTCGGCGGTATGTGGGGCGACTGGCAGAACGATGACAACTTCTGCGCGAACGGCCTCGTGTTCCCGGATAGAAAGATCCAGCCCGAAATGTGGGAAATCAAGTACCAGTACAGCCAGATTCGCGTGAAAAACGTAGATGCGGCCAAGGGCAAGATTGAAATTGAAAACCGTTACCTCTTCAAGAACTTGGGCGACTTCCTCGATGCCTACTGGCAAATCAGGGAAGACGGCAAGGTCATCAACGGAGGCAAGCTGAACGGTTCGCAGATGAACATCGGCCCGAACCAGAAAAAGGAAGTGACTATTGAGATGCCGAAAATCGAAACCAAGATCGGTGCCGAATACTTCCTGGATATCGATTTCCGCTTGAAGAACGACGAACTCTGGGCTAAGGCGGGCCATAGCGTCGGTCACGAACAGTTCGGTATTAATTTGGGCCAGCTCTGGTCCACCGAAGTGGATATCAGCACCGTAGGAACCCACAGGGTGACTAAGGGCAGCGGCGAACTCACGCTCGAAGGCAAGGATTTCAAGATTCGCTTCGATGAGAATGCGGGAACGCTTGCAAGCTACGTGCTCGATGGCGATACCATCATCAAGAACGGCGGTATCCCGAACTTCTGGCGTGCCCCGACCGATAACGACAAGGGCTTCAATATGGAAAAGGGCCACGGCGAATGGCGCAAGGCGAGCCAGAAACGCAACGTGTCCTCCGAAGTCAAGGAAGTCTCTGCCAACGAAACCCAGGTGACCTTCAATTTCAGCTTCCCCGATGTGGGAAGCTCCAAGATGAAGCTGACTTACTTTGTTTACGGTAGCGGCGATATCGTGGTGGAATACACCTTCAATCCGGACGGCTCCAAGAGCTATATTCCGAACGTGGGTACGCTCTTTACGGTGCCGCAGGGCTACGAAAAAGTCCGCTGGTTTGGACGCGGCCCCGACGAAAACTACATGGGCCGCAACCGCGGAAGCTTCATGGGTATCTACTCGACGTTCGTGGATTCGATGACGGTCATGTACATGGAAATCGGCGAAACCGGTCAGCGCACCGACGTCAAGTGGGCGACCCTCACCAACAACGACGGCAAGGGACTCATGATCGTGGGTAACCCGCGTCTGGAATTCAACGCGCAGCATTACACCCCCGAACAGCTTACCAACGTAAAGCTTCCGTGGGAACTCAAGCGCGACAAGGACATCACGCTCCGCGTGGACTTGCACCAGATGGGCCTTGGCGGCATCAACTCCTGGGGGGCTGAACCTCTCAATGCCTACCGCCTGAATGCAAACCGAGAATACTCTCATAAGTTCCGCATCGCCCCGATTCGTAAGCAGCTGAACGACCCGACCGAATACTCCTTGCTCGGCTTCAGGAACTTTGGCTGGAACGACTTGGCGCCTGCGGCATACCCGGGCGACAAGATTTACGAAAACCAGCCCGAAAAGGATATTGCGGAAACGGCAGACAATGATCCTAATGGTACAACCGCGCTAAAGCCGCTCGTCTTCAGGACTCCGGATTCGTATGCACCGCGCAGCTACAACGTGTTCGATATGCAGGGCCGCTTTGTGGCCAAGTTTACGACCCAAGGTATCGAAGACCTGCAGGCGAAAACGGCTGCTGCCGTGAACCGCGCCGGCACGTACCTGGTGCGCTCCAAGTCCGGCAAGACCTTCCGCATCAACGTGCGCTAACGCGCAAAACGAAACTCCACACCCCATGCAATGAACGCTCCGGCTTCGGCCGGGGCGTTTCCTTATATGAATACGAGCGAAGGTCTATGAGAACTCCAAAAGGTTATAATGCCTTCGCTCGTCCTTCGTCTCGACAACAAGCCAATGCTTGTTGCCTCGACTCGGCAAGAAATTTGGTTTTAGGACTGCTTTGTAAATTTTTGGTGATTGAAATTTTTGCAAAAGTGTTTTTGGTGGGGGGATTCAAATAGGGCTTTTTTTGGATATCTTTAAATTGGTTGAAAAGGATGGTCATTATGAAGTTTCGTGTATTCCTCCCATTTATTCTGCCGTCGTGTATTTGTGCTGCGGTAAACCTGAATGTGAGCTTGGGCGATAGCATCAAGCCGGTGACTCATGTGGCGACCGGTTCGCTTTATGGTTTGACGGAAACACTTCCGAGTAATATTGAAAAGGATGTGGCTCCGCTTAAGCCGAACGTGTTCCTTTCTCCGGCGCGCAGCGGTAGCGGTCGCCAGCAGGGCATCGGTGGCGCGTTCCTCGTGGCACCGCGTGTCGAAAGCATCGGTGCCAAAATCCAGATCCGCCTGGCCGACGTATTGCCCGGCTGGCCGTACAAGTTCCAGAACATGGATCACTGGAAAAACGAAGTCAAGTCGGTCATCAACGACAAACTCAAATCGAACAACAAGAACTTTGACGGCTACGAAATCTGGAACGAACCGAACGACACTTGGAAATCGAATATCGACTTTAATTCGGGTCTCTGGAAACAGACTTATGATCTGATTCGCCAGATGGACCCCGGTGCAAAAATCATCGGACCTTCTTATTCGTTCTATCACGCTTCGAAAATGGAAGAATTCGTTAAGTACTGCTCGCAGAACAATTGCATGCCCGATGTGGTGAGTTGGCACCAGTGGGGCTCGGGTGGTTTCGTGGGCTCTGTCGAAACCTACCGCAATCTTGAAAAGAAGTACAACGTCAAGCCGCGTCCGCTCAGCATTAACGAATATTCTTCGACAGAACATAGCGAAGAAGGTTGCCCGGGCCTGTCTGTTCCCTTTATCGCCAAGTTTGAACGTCACGGTGTCGAAAGCGCCATGATTTCTTGGTGGTTCGTACCGCTTCCGGGTCGCTTGGGTAGCCTGCTCACCAAGGATAACGAACGCGGTGGCGGCTGGTGGCTGTACAAGTGGTATGGCGACATGAGCGGCTATATGGCAAAGGTTGTGCCTCCTAACGACAAAAGCGATGGCGTCGACGGCTTTGCGGCTCTTGATAAGAAGAAAGGCTTTGCAAGCATCGTGCTCGGCGGAAACACCAAGGGCGATATCAATGTGAATATTTCGGGCATTCCTTCGGCATTCGGCAACAAGGTGAATGTGACGGTGGAATACGTGGTCTGGGAAAACAAGGACAAGGCCGTACCCTCGACGAATCTGGTGTCCGACAAGGAATACGACGTGAGCGACGGCAAGATTACGGTGCCGGTGAATATCACGAATACCAAGTACGGTTATCGCGTGTACATTACACCGATCATTCCTCAGGCGCCTTATAAGGATGTCGCCGCCGCAATCCCGGGCAAGATCGAAGTCGAAAATTACGATGTCGGCGGTTCGGGCAAGGCCTACTCCGACAAGGACGACGACAACAAGGGCGGTGAGTACCGCGACGACGCCGTCGATATCGTTAAAGCAGGCAATGGCTACGCTATCGGTTACACGCAAGAAGGCGAATGGCTCGAATACACCGTGAAGGTCGCCAAGTCGGGCGAATACAATCTTAACGCAAGCTACGCCACATCGTCTGAAAATGTAGGCTTCAAACTCTATGTCGACGGTAATGCGGTTACAGATAACATCATCGTGCCGCAAGGTGCCGACTGGGAAACTTATTCGACTCACGAAGCAGGCAAAGTGAACCTTACCGAAGGCGAACACGTGCTCAAACTCGAAATCGTGGGTAACTACGTGAACCTCGACTGGCTCGAATTCGTGGACCCGTCGCAAACCACGCGTATCGCAGGCACTCCGGCATTGCAGCGCATGAATGCAAGCTACGACGTATTCAGTGCAACAGGCAAGTATCTTGGCCGCGTCGATCGTGGTGCCTCCGCCGCAGAATCGCTTACTGCCGCCCTAAAGCAGGCTGGCTACGCAAGTGGCGTCTATCTCGTCCGCACCGACTCTGGCCGCACCACTCAGCGCATCCAAGTGCGTTAAGCGCCGCTATATTAAAACTTCATAACTCCATGCAACCTGAGACCCCCCCGCTAATGCGGGGGAGTCTTTTTTGGTGGTGTCGTTCCCCTTTGGTCGTATTTATAAATAAAAACCCTCGCTTGTGCGAGGGTCTTTTGGTGTATGGAGGTTGTTGGTTTTTTCTTAGGAGTACTAAGTTCTTATTACGGCAGCGTGAAGGACTTCAGGAACGGCCAACCGATCTTGCCGTCGCCCTGTTCGTGACCGCCACCCTGCTTGGTGCAGAGCACGACCTTCGTGCCATCCTGGCAGTTGGAGTATTCTTTGCAGCCGTTGGAATTGGTTGTCGGAACGCCCGTACAGCCGTTCTTTTCTGCCCAGAACTGGAAGTTCCTTTCGGCACCGAGGAAGTTCAAACCGTCGTTGTAGCCGCTATCGCCACCCTGATAACGGCAGACGTTGTCGTTTGTGCCGCGGAACATGATGATAGAAATCGGACGTTCAGGATTGCACTTGGCGCTGTTGGTTGTGTTCAAGTCCATGCCGGCAGGAGCAACTGCGGCGTACACATCAGACATGAAGCATGCCACATGGTTACTCATGCCGCCACCCATCGAGAAACCGGTTGCGTAAACGCGCTTCTTGTCGATGCAGACCTTTTCTTCGACGGCCTTGATCATTTCGCGAGAGAACTTCACGTCGTCATCGTCGGAGCAGCAAGGACCAACGTTCCAACCCGGGCCCATCTTTCTGGAGTCTGCAGACTTCGTGCCATCGGGGTACAGAGAGATAACGCCTTCGGGGTCTGTCAGAGCCTTATAGGTTGTACCGTTGAGCTGGTTGGAACCAGAACCCATAACCGGATGGTAGTCAACAACCAGTGGTACGGGCTTGTCACCCGTGTAGGCGCTCGGCACGTGCATGATGAAGGTTCGCTTTTTGCCATCGACAGTCACGCTCATGTTGTGGTTGCCGGATTGGTATGTTTTGCCGGAGCAATTGACGACTTCTTCGCTGCTGGAAGACTTGGGCTGTTCAACCGAGCTAGAGGACTTCGGGGCTTGAACGGAGGAGCTGGACTTTGCCTTGCTAGAACTTGACTTGTCTTCGGGACCGTCTAAGGGAATATAGCTCATCTTGACGACAATGTTTTCTTCGATTTCGGCTTTCATCTGATACATGGTGTTGCTGAAGCCTTCCTTTGCGAATTGGAACGACGGCAGCGTCTCTCCTTCTTTAAGAAGGATGTTCTTGCCCTTCATCATGTATGTCTGCGAGGCCCCATCCTTTGCCACGCGGATGAACTTGGCGCTGTGTCCGGTCACCTTAGAAAGGTCGATGCTCACGGATCCAAAAATTTCGTAGAAGGAACGCTGGTAAGTCACCTTGCCCAATGCGTCGATTGCAGAAATCTTCAGTTGGTGAGCGTTTACGTTAGAGAGAGAAAAGATTCCGTTGCTGAGGGATGCCACCATGTTCGCGGACTGGCCGGCGAATAGGCCGGACGGATTCTCGCTGTTGAGGCTGAAAGTTCCGTTGGCTGCGGAGTTGGTTTCGTATCCGCCCATATTAAAAGTGCTGATATTTACATCGGCAAGGGGGGCATTCCCGTTGTCCGTGACTATACCGCTAATGCTCCAGGCGAAGGCCTGGCTGCTCAAGGCTCCGAGCAGTGCGATACTACTTGCAAAGAGTTTTGTACTCTGCATAAGTAATCTCCTTTTTTTTGTTTAAAAGCGTTCCAAACGTTATTAACGATAATAAATTTACACAAATATTTCGTTTTTGCAATAGAATTTAACTAAAATTTACAGCCTTTGGAAAAATAATTACACATTTCCGTGTAAAAAGTGTTTTGTGCGTCTTTTTTTTTGTTTGGGGAGCGTGGATTTATTGTCCAAGGAAACTTGCCTTTGACAGGGTAAAAGCCCCCTTTTGTAAGGTACTTTTGCTTATGGTGTTCATGTTTTAAAGGATGTTGGCTATGAAAAGACTTTCCCTTTCTCTTGCTATTGCAGCCATTGCAGGCTTTGCGACCGTTGCTAACGCAGCCATGGCCGATGGCGGTGCAAAATTCCTGGGCAATATTACTACGGGCGGTCAGATTCGTAGCGATTTTGCCCAATACTGGAACCAGATTACTCCCGAAAACGGCTGTAAGTGGGGCTCTATCCATTCCCTTTCTAACGGCAACAGCGGTACAAGCAAGTTTGCCTGGGACAACTTCGACAAGTGCGAAAGCGCCTACAAGTGGGCCAAGGAAAAACCGGGCGAACGCCACTTCAAGTTCCACGCCCTCGTTTGGGGTTCCCAATACCCGAACTTCCTCTGCAAAAAGAAAAATCCGGGCATTACCGTAGAACTCACCAAAAAGTACATCACCGAATGGTTCGATGCCGTTGCCGCGAAGTTCCCGGACCTCGAATACATCGACGTGGTGAACGAAGCTATTTGGGCGGGTAACAACTACCACTCTGGTTACGGCAAGCCTGCTGCAGGTGCCGAAGGCCACAGCACCGACGATACCGAATGCGGCGGCTCCTACATTATCGAAGCCCTCGGTGGTGACCGCGTTGTAAATGGCAAGCACCAGTACGACTTTATCACGAATGCCTTCAAAATGGCCCGCGAACGTTGGCCGAAGGCTGTACTTATCTATAACGACTACAACACGCTCTCCTGGCAGATCAACGAAGGTATCGAACTTATCCAGACCATCGTCAAGAATGGCGCTCCGGTCGATGCCTACGGTCAGCAGGCTCACGACTGTAAGGGCATGAGCAAGTCCGATTTCGAAAGCAAGATGACCCGTATCCATAACGAGACGGGCCTCCCGCTCCTCGTTTCGGAATACGATATCGGCGAAGCCGACGATACCAAGCAGAAAAACGATTACGCAAACCAGATCCCGTTCATGTGGGAAACGCCGTGGGTTGCAGGCATTACCATTTGGGGCTATATCAACGGCTCTACCTGGGTTGCAAACACCGGCCTCATCGAAAAAGATGGCCGCAAGCGCGCTTCCATGAACTGGCTCGAAGA
>CACWJY010000048.1 GCA_902761355.1 Fibrobacter succinogenes
GTTCTCCTTGAGGGGGCAATAATAGAGCTTCGGGTTACCCCAGTAGAGCCATGCCTGGCCATCGTCGTCAATAAATACGGTGGGGTCGATGTAGTCCCAATTGGGGCCCGCCAGGTGCTTGCCGTTCAGGGCATCCTTGAAGGGGCCTTCCTTCTTGTCGGACACGGCCACGTTGACAGCGCGGCCACCGCGGGTAGATTCCACGGTCACGTAATAATAGTACTTGTCGTTGCGGCGAATACATTGAGATGCCCAGTCGCCGTTTTTCTTGGCAGAACCGTTGAAGTCACCCGCTTCCAAAATGAGGGTGTTCATGTCGGTCCAGTTCACCATATCCGTGGTGCACGATACGCGCCAGCCATGCATCGTAAAAAAGCTACCGCCCTCGTCGTTGCCGGAATAGGTGCAAAGCGTATCGCCGAACACGACAGGCGCCGGGTCCGGAGAATAATAGGTCTGGATAAGCGGGTTTTCGGCCATGGCCGAGGTGCAGAGCCCAAAACCAACCAAGGCGACAACCGCCTTAATACTCTTCGCAAACATCATATTTCATCCCTTTACGCCTAAAAAAGGCGACTTTCATGACTCACCATCATAAAGATACCCCCTTTTAAGGGACATTTTACATTCCAGGGCGCATTTCGCGTGGATAAGTTATCAACAGGCTGGCCTTGCGAACGATATCCGCACAAATAAAGCAAAATGCCCCGCCGAAGCGAAGCATTTCCCGTGAGCCACAAAGTCCCAAACGTTAAGTTGGGGCGGTGGCGAGAGAACCGGCTCCAGAGTAAGAACCTTGTTGAATGTAGCCGGTTCGGTCTTATAAAGAAAAACCCTGGCAAATGCCAGGGCTTTCCGTAATAGCAAATTCGCAGATTAGCGCTTGCTGAACTGGAAGTGCTTACGAGCCTTCTTGCGGCCGAACTTCTTACGTTCAACGGCACGAGAATCACGAGTCATGAGGCCTTCCTTCTTGAGGGCGGGCTTGACTTCGGCGTCGTTAGCAACCAGGGCGCGGGCAATGCCAAGACGGACAGCGCCCATCTGGCCAGCGATACCACCGCCACGAGCGGTGACTTCGACGTCCCATTCTTCCGCGTTGCCGAGGATGGCGAACGGAAGGTTAGCGATCATGTTCTGCACTTCAGAATGGAAGTAATCCTTGAAATCACGACCATTGATAGTGCGCTTGCCGGAACCCGGCTTCAGGATCACAGCAGCGATGGCGTTCTTGCGACGGCCAGTGCCGCGGTAGATCTTCTTATTTTTTGCGGTAGCGATAGAGGTATCCTCCGTTCTTAAAGTTCTACAACTTCAGGTTTCTGCGCAGCGTGCGGATGTTCGGCGCCGGCATAAATTTTGAGCTTCTTGATCATCTTGTGACCGAGAGCGCTGTGCGGGAGCATGCCCCAAATGGCAGCTTCGAGCGGTGCAGTCGGGTGCTTTGCAGAGAGGTCGGCAAAGTTGATCCAGCGTTCACCGGCAATGTGACCGGTGTGGTGGAAGTACTGCTTCTGCAGGTTCTTGTTGCCGGTAACAGCAACTTTTTCAGCGTTGATCACAACCACGAAGTCGCCAGTGTCGACGTTCGGGGAGAAGATGGCCTTGTGCTTACCCATCAGGAGCTTTGCAACTTCAGAGGCAACGCGACCCATAGGCTTTTCGGCGGCGTCCACAAGCTTCCACTTGCGTTCGACGTTCTTCGGGTTTACCGTAATGGTCTTCATGTAAATCCTTTTTGAGTTATTCCGGAGCAAAGTCGCCCCGTGAAATGCTGCGCTAAATTTAGAAGAATAATTTGTAGTTTGCAAGGGCAAAAAAGTACTATTTTTCGAAAAATCCGCGCCGTTTAGGCATTTTTTGTTATATCAATTATAATAATCAACACAATTGATACAGCAAAAATCAACAAAAGGCGACTGTTACAAAACGCAAACAGCCGCATTTTTCGACGTCATTACTTAATGCTGTGTCCGGTCAAGTCAAAGCGCATTCCGTTCTTTTCGACAAAGAGCTTGCCGCCTTGTTTGCGGAGGCGCGGGGCCGTCTTGGAAACAGGGGTCGGAGCGATTGCACGGATTCCTGTTTTGTCTTCACAAGTTTCTTTTTCGCAGAACTTGAGCCAGTCCACATTCACATAGCTACCTGCAATGGCAAGCCTCAAAATGTGCTCACCCGCAGTAAGGTCCACCGCGCCAATATCGACTTCCTTGTACACATTCCAGGTCGTGTCGACCTTTTCGATTGTAACTGTATCGCTAACAGCCTTTCCGTCGACAAGCAGCTGGATTTTCGAAGTCTCAGAAGCCGTCGCCACATTCGCGCGAACGCCGTATTTGCCATCGGCAGCGACCTTCACACTATATTCAAGCCACTCGCCCGCTTCGGTGTAACCAATTGCGTAACCCTTGCAAGCGTCACCGTTGCAAGTCGCACCATCCAGGGTAACGACATCCACGGCATCTTCGCGGTATGTTTCGCCCTTGTTGGCAGCGTCTTTGTCGTAAAAACTGAATCGGTTACCGCCTTCGTCGTAATTTTCGGCCTCGATGATACCTGGAATCGCTGCGGCTTCGCCACCATACGCCTTACGCTCTGGCGGATCGGTCTCGACCGTGTCTGCCCAAGCCATTTTCATGCGGTCTACGCCCGACTGGTTCACGATTTCGAGTTTGATGTTTGCGCCTTCGCCGCTACGCTTTGTCATACTGTACCAGTCACCATCACGCAACCCCGGCCAGTAGAAGCTGCCCATTTCCCATTCGCGCAGCTGGTCCGACATGCCGCGAATGTAGGCCATAAAGTAATTCGTTGGAGTAGAATTATAGTCCATGTAGTCGTAATGCACACCGTTCTTTTCGCCAGGGCTCATGGCACCGCCCCATTCTGTACACACGGTGCGGTCAATGTACTTGCCCACCTTACCCTTGAAGCTGTTTTTCCAGCCCTGTTCGGTGGTAATGCTCATGTTCCAGAAGGTGTATTCGTGCACCGCGAAAAGGCAACCTTCAAAGCGCGGGTCGTCGGCAATGTCGGGCACATTCCAGGCAAGGCCCGAACCGTCTAGCAGAATATGGTCGCGCGGCACATTCGGGAACTTGCTCAGCCACTGGGCATAAAGATTGCGCAGTTCCGTTTTGCTGTACATATGCGGTTCATTGAAAATTTCAAAATAGGCATTCGGGTGATCGCCGTATTTTTCGACGATTTTGGCCCACATGCTCCACCAATCATTCATATTTTTCGGGCCCGAAGGCTGTGCGGGGCCCCAGTAGCCCATCACGATACGGCCCTTGGAAAGGCCCATGTCGATAACGCCCGTGTAGGTATCCCAAAACTTGGAAACCGTGGGTTCGTTTACCGGGATGCGTACGCTGTTGGTGCCGAACAGTTCCTGGAATTGCCCGATAACGCGGTCCGCCACCACAGATGCCGACTGGTAATTGTCCGACAGGCTCATGCCCGAAAGCACCAGCACGTCTGACACGAAATTATCGCGTTTATCAGCCCAATTTACCCCGCGGAACTGACTCGTAACAGCAAAAGAATTTACCGTCGAAATGGCCATTGCAGCCAAAATACCACAGGCAACCTGCCTGACCTTAAAACCAAACATCATAAGAACACCTTCCTTTCCACCTTTTCAAACAACCTGATTATAAATTACCTTTTGGGCGAAAAAAAAGAACCCCCTAAAAGGAGATTCTATTGACATAATGTCAATGGGGGGTTAAAATCCCGATTTTCCGCGGCGTACGCCCCATAGGTAATCGTGCGTGCGGTGCACCGCATTCTTGCCGTCTACCACAATTTTGACTTCGAGGCGCGCAATATAGACGCCTGTACCTACCAAACGCCCGTTTTTGGAGCGCATGTTCCAAGCCAGGAACACTTTCCCCTTGTTTTTGAGGCAGCCTTCGTCGCCGTACACGTCTTTGTCGGAGCACTTGATAGAGCCCGACGTTCCGCCCACATACTGGCCAAATTGGCTAAAGTAATGCGTGCGGTAGTAAAGTTCGACTGCATTGTCGGCCACAACCGTCTTTTCGCCGCTACGGTATTCTTCGAGGTTGTATTCGGTCACATCACCACGCTTGATTGCCTCGACCAGTTTTTCGCTCACACCCGCCTCGGCGAGTTCGGCATCCAGTTTTCCGCTGCGAATCAATTCAAACAAATCGCCCTGCGTTACCGTCGTAACGCCGCCTATGGTAATGGTCGTGTCGCGGCTCGCTTCGATATTGGCTTCGGTCATGGTCGCAATCACGCCAAGTTCCTGTTCGCCCACAAAGTTCTTGTAGTTTTCTTCAGTAATGGAGCCGTCCAAGATTCCATTGATGGTCTGTTCGCTAAATCCGTACGACGTGTCTAACAGATTCACGCGGATATCGTTGAACAACTGCGCAAGCGCTTCTTGTTCGCTAATGCTTGTAATGGTCGTGTCGTAATCGGTTTCGCTCCCTATGCGCGATTTGATAAAGGCGTCAAGAGCATCGACCGAATTTTTCGTTTGTTCCACCATGATTTTTGCGATATCGAAATCAAGAAGAGTCCCTTGCACGCCCAGGGAATCCGCTATCTGCTGGGCAGTCTGCGTGGAACCCGTAATCAGTTTCGGTTGCGTTACAGAATTATTCTTGATGATATCGTAGGGATCTTCGCCAAGAGCGACAACACCCGGATTTTCTACGCCGAGATCTTGGTTTCCGGTAATTACGACCCACGGGTTTTCGGCATGCGGCGCATTGCCGACCAAATCACGTGCGGAGCCGCGAGGCGCAAAGCGAATCATATCCCCGGCATTCGGGAGCACCGCATCCATTTCGCTTACGGCATAAAATAGCATCATTTGCGTACCCAAACCGCTCTGCAATACAGGCTTTTCTGGCACCTGATTCGAGCCCGAACGCACGCAGGTAAATTCAAACATTTCGGCAAAGGCCGCCCTAGATTCATCTGTAATCGCTTCGCTAAAGGTAATGTTCAAGATTCTGCTTCCGTCTTTGCTTTCGGTTTTCGAAGCCGCAAGAATAATGGGGCCAATGCCATCGCTTACCGGTTCATTTTCGATGTAGAAGTTGCTTACTTCGCCTTCGTTTTTGTAGGTGAACCAGTTGTTCAAAGTTCCCGTGTACGCACTAGACGCATCACCCGTAAACTGTCTGCTGCCAAAGCCGCAAACGCTCTTGCTGCAATTTTCGCCGGTCATGTCTTCGGCCGTAATCGCGATATCGGTTTCGTTAATCAACTTGAACTTCGATGTCGGCAAGAACGATTCGCCAAAAGTAAACTGGATTGAATCAAGTCGGCTATTGCCCTTGATAGAGCGCTCGAAATGCACATACAAACTATCCGCACGACCATCACCGTTTCTATCTACCACAATGGCGCGTTCTACACGGGGTGCAGGCGGTTCGGCAAATTTCAAGTTGCCCCACACCGAAACACCCGCTGCAGCGCCCTTGGCCGTAAGGTTCACGCCCGACACAGGGGAATTCGCATGTACGTAAAACGTGGCGCGACCGTTTTCGTCGAGAGTCACGGCATTGATTTTCTTGCCGCCCACCGTATCTAGAATATCGATATTCGGGTTCGAGAAAGAAAGGTTAATCTTGCGGTTGTAATTGTTGACCTTCGCCCATTCTTCAAAGAAGGTAATGTTCACCTGGTAAGTCGCATACGCCCAGGGGCCAATTTGGGCGGTGTCGCCCGAAACCTCTTTACCGAGAATCGTCCAGTCTTCTTTTGCAAACGCAACACTCGGCACAGAATAAGAGGGCACCGTAATTTCGACCTTCACCATTTGACTCGGATCCGCCTTGAGCGTAATCTCTAAAAAGTAATGGCCGGGGGCAAGCGCAAAGCTAGAGACAATAGCGGCAGAATCGATCGAGAACGTAGAATCGCTCGTAATCTTGATACCTTCGTAATGGGTGCCAATGCCTAGAATTTCGGGCCCGGCGAGGTTACCGCCCGTAAGCTTGAAGGTAGACACGCCACCGGTCGTATCGAGCTCGGTAGAATTTGCATCAAAGTTGCAAGAAAGCTTGTTCTTCTTGTTTATCTGCCAGACTTCGTAAGTGGTGCCGTCGCCGCGATTGTCCGACGACAAGAAGATAGACGCATCGACCTGCAAATCTATTGAAGTGCGCATGCGGAAATTCGAAGAGCCCGTATGGCGTTCCACATAAAAGATATGAAAGTCGTAGATTTTGCCGGGAATCAGTTTGTCGCCCGTATTCTGCCCGATGGTATCGAGATCCACAGCGCCCGCCACCTGGCCATGCTGCCCGCCAATGTCTACCGCCAGGCGGTGGTCGATAAACACCCACACATCGTCGTCACCGTAAAAATCAAAATACTGCCCCGGAACGTATTCAAAAGTCGCCTGGATTTTTGCGGCATAACCGAAGTTATGCTTTCCGATTTTCGTTCCCTTCAATTGGTCGTAATAAGGGTTCGGAACTGTTTTCGCTTCGTCGAGAAATTCAAAATCGTCCAGCAGGAACATGCCGTCTGAATTGGCCTCGTTGCCTTTAGAAATCTGGTCTTTGGAAACTTCGGCAAGCCAGAATCCTTCGTCGTCCATGGACACATAAAGGTCGCGGCAAGTCATGTTGGTGTATTCGTTGCCTTCGTCGTCTTTGGCGATGACTTCGGGCAAGAACCAACTGTCGAGATGTTCCGTAATCTTGCATTTTTCGGGGAACGGGTCTGCGCGCACGGGGACTCCGTTTTCGCCGAGGTTGTATTCGACCATGCCTGTGACAGCCTTGTCTTTGCCGGAACATCCGCCCGAACCAAAGTCGGCACTGACTCCGTTTGCGGGGTCGCCATTTTTGCCGCTGCCGTTGCCGTCGCCTTTGGTACCGTGCAACCAGTCGTAAACGGTCACGGGAATTTTCTTGAGCGGGCAATCGCCGAGTACGCCAGGATAGCTCGAAAACTGCGCCGGAACGTCGGTCTTGTAGCCCTGCACCCAAATGGTGTCCGAAAGCGCGGCCACGGAATCGAGCGAAATTTCGCCCGCGGTCATGGGTTCTTCGGTCACCATGCCTTCGGCACCCACGTAATTCAGGCCAACGGTCTGCTTAAAGTAAACGTTGAAATTCTTTTCGGGAGCGTCGACGGTCGCCTTGAACCAGCCACAATAATTGTCAAGCGCAGTCATTGTCGCCACGGAATCGCCGTTCATGAACAAGACCGCATTGGTATTCGACCACGGCGTAAAGAACACCACTGTCTTTTCTGCCGAGGCAACACCTGTGCCCAAAGCGGCGGCCAAGGCCGCCATCTTGAACTTATTCACCCAATTTACCATATATCCATCCCGGAGAACTTTTAAAATGTTCTCAAATTTTATATGGTAAATATAGTTCTATATTAACAAAATATCCTAAATTAACTAAAATTTAACAGAGAAGTAAAGGATTTTACAGAATTTATGTTCTCAAATTTTGCAAAATGTTCTCAATTTTACCGGCCTTTCCGGAAAATCGTAGTCGCGTAGCTAAATCCGTCGCGTTGGATTTTCAGAATGTACGTGCCATTTTTCATGTCACCGATGCCGATACTGAAGCTGGACTGCCCTGCTGCAAGCGCCACCGACTTGACCAGGCGACCGTTCATGCCGTAGATTCGCGCGGCAAAGCCCTGCGAGAGCGCCGTACCCGCCACGATCTGCAATTCTCCGCCGTAAATGCGGGCCTTCAAATCAGGGCGAGTAGCCAATTTTGCGGCAATCGACGTCGGTTCGGGCTTGGGCTTATTGCGCAGCAGGCGCACACCGTAGAGGCCACCCACCATGTTGCCGGCACCCGCTTGGAACGTCACGCGGATTTCCCTTTTGCCCTTGACCATGGCATCGGGAATCGCATAGACTTCATTCACGAATTCCTTCTTGTTCCACTTGCCCTCGATGCTTTCAGTCGCAAGTTTTTCGCCATCGATCATGATATCAAAGGTACGGGAGCAGCCTTCGTTGCCCCAATAGCGAACCATCAGGCTCAAGGAATCTTCGCTATTGGTTTCGAGCACGTAGCTGATCATGCCGCCGTCGCCCGCATTGCACTTACCTGCATCGCGGTAGAATTCACCGTTTGCCGTGCCAGAGGTCGTATTTTCGGTTTTCATCTGGTGGTCCACTTCGGGCTGCTGCTCGCCAGGCGCCACCTTGTCGATCGTTTTCTCGTCGAGCGCCAAGGCTTCTTCCTGCTCCTTTTTCAGGCGTTCGAGAATCGAAGGATCGGTAAGCACCATCCAGTACATCATGTAGCGCGCGTCGTGTACTTCGTAGAACGGCTCCAGCAACAGGTTTGCATCTTTCTTGTTTGCAAATAGGTACGGCGCCTTAAAGTGCATCGGTTCGCCCTTCACTGGTTCCACCTTCGACGGAATATCTTCTTTCTTGCTCGCCAGCATCGGCGCCTGATCCAGCGATTGCAACGCACCCGACGCGATATGGCTCCAGCGACCGTCATCGGCCACAAGGCCATTTAAGTTCTCGGTTCCGGTCTTTGCAGAAAGCACGATCGGCCCGTGCATTAACGCCACGTAATCGCTCACGCCGGGCAAATCTTCGGTGTGCGTGTACATCGGGAACAGCACTTCGATTACATCACCGCTCTTCCACGATTTTCCCGCAGAAACATAGCTCGAAGGGTCGGACTTTTTCACGACGGTATCGCCGTTTACAACCACCTTGAACTCGCCTTCTTTTACCCAGTAGGGGTGACGAATCTTCATGTCGAACGAGCCCGAGCCCGTCACCGTAAACTTTGCACTTTCGCCCTTCGGGAATGCGGTTTCCTGCTTAAGGGTCACCTTTTTGTCTTTCCAATTCAACTGCGATGCAGCAAACAGGTTCACATAAAGGTTATCGCCATCCTTCGTATAGATAAACTGCGAATACTTGGTCGGGTTTTCCATGCCCGAACCCACGCAGCACCACATGGCCGCATTCACCTTGGAATACACCCGATAATGGCGGGGACGCGCAGGAGTGAAGTACACGTACCCGCCATGTTTCGGATGTATTGTAGATAAAATATGGTTAAAGAGGGCGCGTTCGTAGAAATCCGCCTGTTTGGCGTCGTGATCCATATTGAACAGGCGTTCCGTCAACTTGAGCATATTGTACGTATTGCACGATTCCGGTCCTTCGCGTTCCTCTACATACTTCTTGTGATTGTCGAGCGCTGGGAAATGTTCCGAAATGCTGTTGCCGCCAATCGCGATGCTCCTTTTGTTCACCACGCGATCCCAGAAATATTCGGAGCCCTTTACATAAGTGGCATCGTTCGTGAGTTCCGCGATACGTGCAAAACCCACGACTTTCGGCACCTGCGTATTCGCGTGAATATTCGTAAGGTTGTCGTTCCCCGCCGCCATCGCATTCAAGAGCCACTTGTGCGACCAGCGCTTGGCTTCTTTCAGGTACTTCTCGTTTTTCGTCAGCGCGTATGCATCGGCGTAGACTTCGTCCATGCCGCCATGTTCCGTACCAAGCATCGATTCCATGGCATTGTCGTTGAGTCCGCCCGTAATCGTAAGACCCCAGTCGCAAAGGGCAAGGAACATCGTCTTCGCCTGTTCATAGCCTCCATAGATATAGGCATCGCGGAGGCCCGCAAAAGTCTTGTGAATGTTGTACCACGGCACCCAATAGCCGTTCTGTGCGCCCGCGTTTCCATTCTTGAACTTGAGCCACATTTGCTTTCCATTCGGAACGCCGCTCAGGTAACCCTTGAAATTGTTGTCCCTGGAATTGTAGTCCTGAATCGTCTTGAGTTCGCTCAGCAC
>CACWJY010000049.1 GCA_902761355.1 Fibrobacter succinogenes
TTCCGGTTGAATTTTCCGCTGCTACGGATGTCACGATTAGCGACAAGCCTTATACAATTATTTTGCTTGACAACAAACAAAATAATGTAGATACGGCTTTAACTATACAGACTCCACAAAGCCAAGATTTTCGTGGATTTGTGGACGTTGTTGTTCGCTGGCGTGACCAGGATACGAATAGGATTCAAATTAACATAGGAACTGGTACTTATTGGCTGCATCCTCAAAATAATGAATGGGGCAGATTTTTTATCGGAGCGGAAGGACGCTGCTGGTCCTACCAAATTTCGGTTCAAGACCATACGGTCGGGAACTCGTTTAGCGGGAGTGGAACAATTTCCGAAATTGCCCGAGAGTGGAAACTTGGAAACGAAGGTTTTACGTTCAACGCTTCGATAAATGGAACAGACCACGAAGTAAAATTGAGCGTAAAAAATGGTGGCTGGGTTCTTGAAGGTTTAGACAAACTTAAACCGCATAAATTATTCTGCGGAGATTTAAATGTTCAAGACACACAGTCCGTACCATCGCTTTGGGTTTCCGAAAGTAATGTTAGTTTAGACACCGGTTATGATACCGCAAATGCGGTGCCTTGTATGTTGGGAACTATGGTAATGGTCGCAAATCGAAATACATCAAATTCGTCCATTAACGTAACTTACTATAAGTTTGGTTACGGGACACATGCCCCTAGCGACTATTCCTCAATAGCTTTGCCGGTAGGGAATTTTTTGACTTTGATTTGTATGGGTGTAGAAAAAGGAACGGACAATTTATGGCGTCCAGTGTTTGCTTCACCTGTTCCAGCTTTTCAATAATATTTATTAAAGATTTATTACTAATGGATATTTCAGGACTCGACATAACATTTTTATTAAGCGCGTTCGGCACCGGCGCGGCGGCTTTTTTCAAGGCTTTCAGGAGCGATTCAAACGCAAAGAAGGCCAACGCCGAAATTGACGCTATAAACAAGGCCCGAGAAAATACGGCTCTTGCTCGCGATGCCCAGGCGCAAGAAATGAAAACGGAAATAGAGGTGTTGAAGAAAGTCGTGACGGACCATGAAAAACAGCTCGCGGACGGGACGCATGAGTTTGAATCCATACGTTCCGAACTTAAGGAGCAGAACGGCCTACTGCGTGAGATTCTCGGCGCCATCAAAATTAAGTTCAACCTTCCAATAGACGGGAACGGTACGATATGACGCCGCTTGTGGTTTCGTTCGCGGTTCTGTTTATAGTAAGCGAGGTGTTGTCGAACCATGGCTAACAGACGTACAAAATGCACGGTAGAATCCTACACGGTGACTCCTTTTGTCACTACCGAAAAGCGGCCCTTTGAGTTTTGCGGCAAGGCTATAATAAATATATGGCTCACCCGCACGTTCACCGACGGGAAAAAGGAACGCGCAAAGCTGGTAATCAATATTTACCCGCATTTCATGACGGACGGCGCGTCTACGTTCTGGCCCGTGTCGCTCCTTGTTCCTCAATGGCGTAAAGGAGACGACGATTACAACGCGGCACCGACGGCCCACGATGTCCTTTACATCCTTAAGGGAATTGTCGAGGGCGAGCACGAACCGGTTAAATTGATCCGCGAGGAAGTGGACGACATCTTGCGAGGCATGTGGCGTTGCTGGGGCATGTCCCGTTTTGTGGCGGGTTGCGCCGACAAGGGCGTTGAAATCTTCGCCGGTGGAAAGAACCATTGGGGAAACGACGGCTACAACGTGCGCCGCTACGTTTCGGCAAAGTGGGAAACAATAGGATAAGATAGGATAGAATCATGTTCACGCTAGTACGCTATACCCGCACAGAAAAGGCTATCCTGGGTTCTCTTTACTTGAACGGTGCGTTTATTTGCTACACGCTCGAAAACGCGGCCAAGGCCATTCCCTCCGGTCTCTATTCAATCGAAAATTCCAAGTCTCCGAAGTTCGGGCGTGAGCTACCGCTTCTGTTCTCGGACAAGGTGCCGTCAAGGCGTGGCGTCAGGATCCACGCCGGAAATACCTACCAGGATTCGGCCGCGTGCGTGTTGGTTGGAATGAAGCGCGACGATGCAAAGGAACGCATAGACGAAAGCAAGGACGCGGAAAAGATGGTGACAATGCTATGCCGCAACGTTCGCAATCTTGCGATAGTCGAACGGTATTAGGACTAAAGGAAAAAAATAACGTAGTCGGGGAGGCTACAAAAAAAAGCCCTCGGGGAGAAATCCTCGGGGGCTTTCGGTTTTTACGGAGGGAGAAAAATTCACCAAGTCAAATCTCCATCATGTCTGCAATAAGCCGTTTCTTTATTTTTTCGTAAATTTCTTTGGCCTCGGAATTTTTACCGCTAGTGATTGTTATATGTTTGTCGTCAATCATAACAATATCGACCGACAAGGCTTTGTTTTGCGGAACTGAACCGTCGCCCAGTTGCACATACAAAACGTTGTCCTCGTTAATGAGTAAAGTTTTTTGGTTTACGGTTAATTCGAATACCATTTTTTATCTCCTCACGAACATAACGTGATTCTTTCTTCTCGGTTCGCCCCAGGAGCCACATACCACCGGAACAGGAACGCCGCCGATTGTAGCCATCTTGCCGTTGCGGTCGATGTAGCTTTCTACTGATTCCTTCGCCTTCCTGAAAAGTTCAAGCACGGTATCGAGCAACATCTTTTTCGGGTCTATTGCGTTCCGCAAGTCAATAAGGGACAGGTTTTTCCCGGTTCTAAAAATTCTGGCCTTGTATTCAACCTTAAATTCGCCGGTCAAACGATCGCCGTTGCGGTGCGTTTCGGTGACTTCGTTCGGGTCGCAGTAGACGGTAATTTCGCAGTCAATGTTCGCGATATACGGCTTGAAAAAAAGAACACGCAAATGCGCGTCATGCGCTTTCATCATGGCGTCGGCCTGTTCTACAAGTCCTTTAACCTTGTCTTGCCATTCGTACACCCAGTAGCATTTCGAACAGCATAGATAATAACCGGAACGCCTGGAACCGCCGCAAACGGGGCATTTGTGCAGTCTTTCCATGTAGCCGTTTTTGGGCTGTTTAAATTCATAGCTATACGGAAAACGCTTTTTAAGTTTCTTCTTTTCCGCTCTCGGTTTCATTTTGTTTCTTTTCCTCTAGTTCGTTGTTCAGCCTATCTATTTCCTTGTTCATGCGCTCGCAATCCTGCCACCATAGCCTGTGCAATTCGCGGACTTCATCGTTCACAATCTTTCGTTCGTTGGATTTGTCTGCATCTACACATTCGGGGCAAAACAGAACCTCATCGTCGCACGGGAAATTACAGATTATGCAGTGCTGGCCCATATTAGCGTCCCTTGTATATTCTTGAAATTTCGTCAAGCTCTTTTTCGATATATTCCTTCCACCTTGCAAGCTCCACGCCGTCCGCTATCGTTTCACCGATTCGCACGGCTTGACCGCCTACGATTACGAAGAAAATGCTGTCAAGATAGATGCCGCTTGTCACGGCGAGCCTGATGCCGTAGCCCCAAAGGACTATCCCGATTATGTAAAAAATCATGTTCATTTTGTTTTATCCTATTGTCTTGGGGTATGGAATCCATCGTTTAATCTTGCCCTCGTTGACAAGGTAATCGACTTTTTCCTGGTTGTTAAATCTAACCCTCCAGAATCCTTCGCCGGTTTCAATCAACAAATCGGCGCCGACGGGAGGCGTTGTCGTTCGCCACGATTGAGCCATGGCAATATCAGTTTCAAGCGTGGCAACAGTATATTTCAGCTCTTCGACTTTCTTTTCAAGTTCCGCGTTTCGTTCTTTCAGTTTGGACACGCCGTCTAAAACTTTGCAAGAGGTATTGAAAAGCTGGTTGCTCGGTGTAGTTTGTGCGTGAAACATGTCTTTATTTACGGCCATTAAAAATCGTCCTCCGTTGATTCGTAGATTCTCATTAAATCTTTATTGCAGAAGTTGGATTCGAACCAACACGCCCGATTGCGCGCGCGGGCCAGGGACTTACATTCCCCTGCGTCTACCTGCCTCAAATAATGAAGCCCATTTCTAATGAATGGTTCCGCCATTCTGCATTGTGTTGTAGAGCCTCGACCGGATTCGAACCGATGTCTAGCCGCCCCTTCATGGAAGTGGGACGGGACACGCTCGCATTGCTTACATTCAATGCCGTGCTGCCTAACCGCTAGGCTACGAGGCTGTTGTTTTTTTACTTCTTCGGCGGTTTCTTGCCGCCGGTTTTCTTTGTACCGCAAGCCATGGCTATGCCTCCATTGTTTAGTTGTTGTTGTCTATTATACCTTGTATTTAGGGCGATAGCCGTTACTTACAAGGCGTTTGTTGATTTGCTTTTGCTGGTAACGCTTTTTGTGTTTCAGCGTTTGCGCCCTTTCAATAGGGCCGTAGCGATAAAAAATATCGTCGATCATTTTCTTTTTCCCCTTATTTCCAGAATTTGTCGATTATGCCCTTGCTGACCAATGAACGGATGGCGCTTTCGGCACTTTCTATGTGGCAATAGTGTGTAGGCGTTATCTTCAACAGCTCTTTAAGGCTGTATTCCGGGTTTTCCATTGCCGCTTTTCGTAGGGCTTCGATAGTCCGCGAAAAAGGCGTTGAGCGTTCACCGTGCTGACTTCCGGCCTTCACCTTGTTTTCACCGATCCGGTCGAAGATTCCTTTCCAGAATCCCATGTCGGCCTTGTTCGGGAATTCCTGCTCCCACACAAAATCGTGCGTCTGAACCGGGTTGAACGACTGGCGCATGAAACAAGAATCGGCGCTGTCCACAATGATTATACCGATTCCAAGAGCATCGCAAACGTCAACTTTCGGGCTTTTCCCATATTTCCAAGTGACCTTCTTGTACGGTATTGCGATATAGGATTTCGTGGCCTTCTTGACCCATCTTGCCGCCTGCGCCACGACTTCGAAGTTGAAGTTCAGCTTGGCCTCGATGCAGTAGACTTCGTCGTCCTTGTGGTACACCATGTCGCAGGAATTTCCGAAGATGTCCATGCCGACTTCTTCATGAAGGGTGAATCCAGGGAACATGTTTGTTTTCTTGACTATTTCGCAGAGTTCGACTTCTGTCATTTCCTTCTTCTCCTAGTCTCGAATTCACAACCGCCAAACGATAAGCCTACAAGACAAGCATACTCTCTGCATTCTTCCGTTCGACAGCTTCTGCATTGAAATTCATTGAACCTGTAACCGATAACCTCGCACCCCCAAACGATCGGCTCACCGCAGACGTGACACTTTCGCATTCTCTTGTGAGCGTTCCTGATGTGGTTGTGGCGGTGTCCGCCCTTCATGTTCGGGCGGTAATCGTGTGTCAAAAATCCTTGGAATTTGCCGTCCTTATAAGCCTTGTAGCCTTTTTCTTCTTTTGGTAAAACGGAATAAATTTTCTTATAGAAACGGCGTTCTTTTTCATAACCAATCTTTCCTAAAGCATGAGATTTCTTTCGAATCTGCATCAAAGTATATTGGATTCTATTTTGTTTTTCGTTGCAGCCCCATTCTTCAAAATCGGCGTTACCTTCGCCATCGTCAAATGACGGACAATTTTCAAATTCTCTGCCAAATGCGGTGCAACCCCAGTCTACATCGTCGCACTCGTAGCCGTGTTGCTCGTAATAGTGAGGACACTTGCAGCAAAGGTTTCTCATTTTGCTAATTCTCCTATAAACATGCAGATTGCGCCAAGGCAGAACAAAATCGTTCCGACAAACAATAGCGTAACGGCGAGGACTGTTAAACGGAAAGCCAAGATTCTACCATGTATGAACCAATAACGGCTTCAAACCGCCGTTTAGGCCTTTCAATTCTTCGATAACGGCGTCTTCACGGTCGATGTCACCGCGTACCAACTCCGTCATGTCGTACACGCCCAGCACTGTCTTTGAGCCTTCCGGGATGGTGTAGCCGATTAGATAGCAGTCCCACTTTTCGGATAGCATGACGGCTGAACCTTCGATATTTGCCGCCGCCTGAATTATTTTATCGCGTTTTGTCATTGACTCTAGTCCTCAATATATTCTTCGCTGAATAATTCCTCGAAGACCTTGCGAACACCCTTGTCTATTGCGGAAAAAATCGATCCAAAGAACTTCTTTATCCGAAGCAAGTTGCGCTTCATCTTTCTGTCTTTGCGGGCTTTCGTTGTGCCGGTCGGAAATATTACCAACGCGCTTAAGAAGGCGCACACCAGCCAAGCGTAGATTACCGAACGGAACGCGCCAAGTTCCAAAAGGTAAAAGAAAAAGGCGAACGGCGCGACCACCATGGATGCGGTGCCAAGCAATATGTAGACTACTTGCAAACAGGTCTTAAAGAATTTCATTTGTTTTTTTATCTCTCTTTGAATTAAAACTAGATAAATTCGCACGTCTTGCAACTTATTTGTTTCTTACATAAAACTTACGCCATTCGCGCTATTTCGGTCGGCTTAACTCTTGCAGGCGTCCCAGGAGTGCTTTTGCTGCATCCATCCACGCGGCAAGGTCGGAATGATCCTTTTTGCGAAGTCCGTATGCGCTTCCGTAATCTTTATCGGCTTGTTTTCTTCGAGAAAGAATGTGTCGAGTCCCAGCTTTACAGCCTCGCAAATCTTGAACGTGTACTTGTCAATTTCCTTTTTCGGCATCTTCGGCCCCCTTTTCTTCGGTTTTTTGTTGGTTCATAATTTTTTTACACCCATTTCCCTTTTCGGACATCGTATTTCTCGACTACCTTGTCACGCTCGTAGATGGATTTCCCGTTCCGCATCCTTTTCCGTTGTTCCTGGGTCAGTCTGTACGGCTGGCCCGAAAGTCGGCTCCATTCGGTCGCAATCCTTGGTGCCTGTTCGCAATCTATCATTTATTCATTCTCCTTTATTGTTGTCCGTAAAAAACTTTATTATGCCATAAACGGCGCACGCAATCAATAGCAAAAGGCATAGAGCCACGGCGAGCGAGTAGCCAGGTAATGCGTTGACATAGTACACGGCGGGGCCGTTCCCGGCGTTCTGTGCCGCGATTATCGTAGCCATTGTAGATATGTCCTGGTTCATTATAGTTTCACCTCGGTATCAATCTTTACATTGTGAACTGGAGCCGTTGGAGCCACGTTTACATAGATCGGCTTAAAGTCTCTATCCATTACCATTTCAAGATGCGCCCTTTGAATTTCTGTTTTTGCTTCTTCGGGGAGCTTGTCGAAAAATGGTTCTTCCTGGTGTCTTATACGGTCTCTAAAGTCTTCAACCGCCTTGCATATTTTCTCATATTCCATCACGGTCTTTGGATTTATTTCGCAACACACAACGATAGAGCCGTCTTCCATCTTTTTTTCAAATGTTCTAAAAGTGTTCAGCCGTTATTCGCTCATGATAGCCTCTTAAGAATACCATTTCCCAATCTTGTCCCACGCATCTGTTAAATCCTTGTAGCCTAGTGCGTTCAGCATATCGCAAAGAATACCGTCGGCTTCGGCGTGGTCTTCTTCTTCGTCAGGGTACATTTTGCGTGCCAGTTCGTGAAGGCGTGCGAGTGACTTTTGATAAAGGGCGTCGATTTCTTCATTCTTTGCGATATTGTTTTTTGCGTTCAGTTGCAGAACGGCAACGGTTTCTTCGAGTTGCGCCTTGTCGCCCCTCAATTCCTGGAGCTCGTTCTTCATGCGTTCCCATTCGTCGCAACGAACCTGTATATACATCGGCCTAGTATCGTTCATACATTGTCCTTCATTGTTACAACCATGTCAAAGCAAAGTTCAGCAGCGCGGCTGCGAACCAATAGACACTCATTTTCAAATTGCCCTGGTTGATGTACGGCACCATGGCGCACAAGTTGAGACAGATTAGTACCGTCGGGAAAACCTTTTCGTTCATCTTGAATCTAAACCTTGGAAATTTCATTTTTGTAGCCGTCCCATGCTTTCTTGATTCGAGTCACAGCGTCTTCCATCGGAATGTCGCCGACAACACTGTCGATATTCTGTTCCGTTTTAGTCATTAACGCCTTGCCCATGACTTCAAATAGCCCGTCTTCGCCACCATAGCTAAAATGATGGCAAACAATATCGGCATTGCACCAGTCGAACTTGACGCAGTCGGGCCCGTCAAAGAGTTCCTTTACAGTATGCGGAATGTTCAGCTTCTTAAGCCGTTCCGAAAGTTTCTCGATTTGTCCTTTATATTTTTCTTTCATCTTGACCTCTACATGATTCTTTAGGCAACCTTCTTCATGGCCTTTACGGCATCCTTGCCGAAGTCTTTGAGCCATTTTTCCAATACCGTTTGCGCCTCTGCCGTCGGTTTCATGTCCTCGGTTTCTTCCCGGTCTTCGTCGGCGTAGAACTGCACGACGTTGCCGTTCGGCGCAATTTCTGCCGTCGCGACGGATTTGCCCGCGACATCGGAAATGAAGACTAGCAGACAGTCGCGCTTTGACATCTTGCCCGTATAGTCGGCATACGTGAGACATTGATGCAGGGCTTTCGCGTGATCCGATACCTTGCCGAAGGTCTGGGGAATGTAGGCCACCAGCCCGCAAGCCGTCGAGACGCTTTTGCAAAATTCGCCGGCGAACTTCTTGAAATTGCGTTCTTTCGTCCTTGCTTCTCTTGCCTTGGCTTTCTTGGCGGCTATGGCCTCCGCCTCGATAACGAGCCCGTATTGCTTCATTACCTTGTCGTGAGCCTTCTTTATGCTCTTGGGGTACTTCCAGTAGTCCTCTTTCATGTCGTGGCCGCAATATTCAGCCATACGCGTGTAATCACGATAAAGAATGTACTTGTCGCGATTCGGCCCGTATTTCTTGAACCACCTGTAATCGACCACCTTGCCGAGTGGCCTAAACTTCTGCCATGCGTCGAAGTCCTGGGGGGAGCCCTTCTTGTTCATGACGAAATTTATCTTGGCGAGGCTCCACTTGTTCACGAACGCTTCGGAATTTTCCCGGATGAAATTCAACACGGCCTTTTGTTTCGGTTTCGTCAGCTTCGCAAAGGACTTGTTCAGGGCTAGATAGTCGAGGTTGGCGCCTACAAGAAGCTCTACGTTGTGGTTCTTTTTCCAGGCTATCAGGATGTTGAACATCTTTGCCACCGGCATTTCTCCGGCCTTCTGTACCACATATTTGAAGTCGGGGTGTACGCTGCAAATGCGTTCCGCGTCCGTCTTGCCAAAACTGCGTAACTGGTCGTAATGCCCGAGCTTGAAATGGTCGAGACTTGAATATACATCGTACCACTTGCGCTTTTTCAAGTCGTCTTCGTCGATGAAATAGCCGCCATATATACTGCACATGAGGGCGCGGCAATATTCTTTCCCGTTCTCGTCGATCCTGTAAACCGCATGGCACCCGCCGTCACGGCGTCTTGTCGC
>CACWJY010000050.1 GCA_902761355.1 Fibrobacter succinogenes
ATTACAGCTTGTTGTTGGAACCAAGAACGTCGACGATCTTGTGTTCGTACATCTTCTGCATGTTTTCGCGAGCCGGCTTGAGGTACTGGCGCGGGTCGAAGTGTTCCGGATGTTCGTCGAAATACTTACGGATAGCGGCAGTCATAGCGAGACGGCTGTCAGAGTCGATGTTGATCTTGCAAACAGCGGACTTGGAAGCTTCGCGGAGCTGTTCTTCCGGAATACCAACGGCATCCGGGAGCTTACCACCGTGGGCGTTGATGGTATCGACTTCGTCCTGCGGAACAGAAGAAGAACCGTGGAGCACGATCGGGAAGCCCGGGAGCTTCTTTTCGATGGCGTGGAGCACGTCGAATGCCAGAGGAGGCGGAACGAGCTTGCCAGTCTTCGGGTCGCGAGTGCACTGTTCCGGCTTGAACTTGTAAGCACCGTGGCTGGTACCGATGGAGATAGCGAGGGAGTCGCAGCCCGTACGGGTAGCGAAGTCGATCACTTCTTCCGGCTTGGTGTAGTGAGATTCTTCAGCCTGGACTTCGTCTTCCACACCGGCGAGCACGCCGAGTTCAGCTTCGACAGTCACGTCATGAGCGTGGGCGTATTCAACAACCTTCTTGGTGAGGGCGATGTTGTCTTCGTACGGAAGAGCGGAACCGTCGATCATCACGGAAGAGAAGCCGTTGTCGATGCAGTCCTTGCAGAGTTCGAAAGAGTCACCGTGGTCGAGGTGGAGCACGATCTGCGGATTGGCGCAGCCGAGTTCCTTGGCGTATTCTACAGCACCCTGAGCCATGTAGCGGAGGATGGTGCCGTTAGCGTAGTTACGGGCACCCTTAGAGACCTGCATGATCACCGGAGACTTCTGCTTCACAGCAGCCTGCACGATGGCCTGCATCTGTTCCATGGTGTTGAAGTTGAAAGCCGGGATAGCATAGCCACCCTTAACGGCCTTAGCAAACATTTCCTTGGTGTTAACCAAGCCGAGTTCCTTGTAAGAAACTGCCATTTGTTTTACCTCTTGATTTGATTGGCGACTTGCATCGCCGGTTAAAAGTTACGGGCGTAAAAATAGCAATTTTTCGGTGCTTTGTCACGTATGAATCCATAAAAAAAGAGATCCCGGAACGGGGTCCGGGATGACAATTAACGGGTAATTCCGAAATTACTTAGCTTCCTGCTGCAGAGCCTTGTCCTGGATCACGAGGTCCACGCGGCGGTTCTTCTGACGACCTTCCTTGGTGGAGTTGTCAGCGACCGGCATGGTCATACCGAGACCCTTGGCTGTGAGTCGATTTTCGTCGATTCCCTGTTCCACAAGGAAAGCCTTCACGTTATCAGCGCGCTGCTGTGAAAGCTTCATGTTGTGTTCTTCGGAGCCGGTGTTGTCGGTGTTGCCTTCGATGGACACGTTGAACTGCTGGTACACGGAAAGAATACCGGCCACCTTGGCAAGGCTCGTCTTGAGGTCGGCCTTGAGGCTAGCCTTGTTCACGTCGAACAGAATGTCGGACATGGAAAGGATAATGCCGCGGGCGTCCTTGGACACCTGGATGAGCTTGGACTGGAGCTCGTTGAGTTTACCGATGGCTTCCTGCTGGCGGGCTTCGGCCTTGGCGCGTTCTTCAGCCAGAGCCTTCTGTTCTTCGGCAAGCTTCTTCTGCAGGTCGGCTTCACGTTCGCCGGCGGCCTTCAAGGCTGCTTCCTGGGCGGCAGCTTCGGCCTGGAACTTTTCCTGGTTCTGTTGCATTTCGGCCTGCAGGCGGGCTTCCTGGTCCTTCATCTTTGCCTTTTCGGCTTCCAGGTCATTCACCTTACCGCTACGGGCCTGGTTGATCTGTTCCTGGATGGCTTCGATGGAACGGGCCGTGGCGGCACGTTTTTCCCACTTTTCTGCAGTGCTATTGCGGATTTTTTGTGTTTCGGCCTGGGTTGCAACGAGCTTGGCGTAAGTGTCGCAGTTGGCGGCAAGAGCCTTGACTTGCTCCGATTCGGCGTCGTCCTTGTAAGCGGCATCGAGTTCAATGGCGTTTACCTTGGCTTCGGAGAGTGTGAGCTTGGTAGAAGTTGCATTTGCCGGAATATCCTTGGCGGCATTGTCGATGGCTGCGTAGCAGCTTTCTACGACGTTTGGCTGGGCGGCTTCTGCTTCAGGAACGGCTTCTTCGGCGGCAAAGCAGAGGGAAACGGCAAATGCGCTAGTCAAAAACAGGTTTCTGGTCTTCATTACTTGGCACCTCCGTTCTTGGTTTCCTGGTCAAGGATGTTCTGGTAGATAAGTTTGCGTTCGACGTCACCTCTGAGTTCTTTTTCTACTCGTTCGTCTTCTTTCTTGGCTGCATCACGTTCGGCGGTTGCAATGGCGAGCTTGTATTCAAGGGCGCTCTGTTCGGCGAGGGCTACAGCTTGTTCGTCTTCACCTTCAGTCTGGAGGGCCTTGGCTGAATCAAGTTTTGCATTGGCGGCTTCGGCCTGAGCCGGGTCAACCTTGGTTTCTTCGGCAATAGTCTTGGTGTTGTCGGCAATTCCAATCGATTTATTGGCGTTTACGCCTCCGGCGCATCCAGAAAGGGCAGCGAGGGCCACGACGGCCATTCCTGCAGCGAGTATTTTGGATTTCATTAAATTCTCCTTTTGGGGTTTAAAAGTCGGTTTTAATATACAAAAAATATGAATGCAAGGTTATCGCCGTGCTTTATGCACCCCTTTCTTTGCGTTTTGGTTTTTCCGAAAATTTACTTGATTTGCGACAACTTTGTATATAAATTTATACAGGTGCTTGGATTGGAGGCTTTATGAATTTTTGGGGTCGCTTTAGCCCTTTTGCATTGTCGTTTTCATTGGTCGCATGTTTTGCGGTTCACTCTTTGGCGACCGTAGAGTATACTCTCCACAAATCGGATAATCCGACGGAAGATGAACAGGATGCCTACCGGCGTATTACGACGGTGATGGATTCTGCAGTTTACCTCTATAACAAGTACACGAATCTTTCCAAGTACATTAATGTGTATTATGCCCCGGGCGTCCCGACGGCCGAAGCTAGTAGCAACGGTGATTTGCGATTTGGCAAGGAACGTAGCTACATGTTCGTGGGAACGGCCATGCATGAAATGGCTCATACGATGGGCATGGGAACGACTTCGGAATACAAGGCGATGATGGAAGGTGGTGTGTTTAAGGGGCAAAAGGCTCAGGCTCTCCTTAAAGAAATCGATGGCCCCGATGCCGAACTCCATGGTGATAGCCAACATTTTTGGCCCTACGGTTTAAATTACGCAAGCGAAGTCAAAAGTGAACAGGATTTGATTAATCATGCGCGCATCGTAGAGGCCATGTACCAGGATATCTTTAAGGAAGCATTCTATATGCAGGGGAGAATCATGTCTCTTGGCGATACCAAGAATTGCATGGGAATCACTTCGTCTAACGCCCTGGAGTTGATGGATTGCTCCGATTCGGCCACTTTTGTAAAGATTTTCTCTGTAGGCGATAATCCCGTTACATACTATATTCAGCTTGGCACTCGTGTGGTTGATATCCCCAACGAATCGACGGCGGCGGGCGTGAGGGCTTCAACCTACGGCTACAACGGTGGTGCACACCAGAGGTATGTTTTCGAAGGTGCCGATGTGAATACACCGAACGCCTTCTATCTCAAGAATTTTAGTAGCGGCCATTATTTGCAGGCCGTCGACAATTCTGTAGTGCAAAATCCAAAACGGAATGATGATTCCTTTATCTGGCAGTTGCATGAAGCGATTGTCGATACGACGGATTCCTCTCAGACGGATATTCGGGCAAGGCAGATGCCCCGCATTCAGCAACTCCGCCTGCCCACAAGAACGTTTGACCTCAAGGGCCGCTCCATTCGTAAGCACGAGCGCAATCGCGGAACATTTTTATTCAGCAAATAAAGTTAGACGCCTTTAGCCCGTTTTTCTCTTGGGTGGAACATCCGGTGTTCCTGCTTGATAAATTCCTTGTCGATATGCGTATAAATCTGCGTGGTGCTAATATCGGCATGTCCGAGGAGTTCCTGCAATACACGCAGGTCCATTCCCGCTTCTAGGCAGTGTGTGGCAAAGCTGTGGCGGAACGTGTGCGGTGAAACCTGCTTACTAAGATGCATGGTATGCAACTGTACGATTTTCCAGGCTCCCATGCGGGTCATGGGCTTGCCGCGAGAATTCAAAATGATGTTATCTGTTGTCGGATGAGTGAGGGGGCGTCCCAGTTCTATCCATGCCTTCAGATTTTCTTTTGCTTTGCTCCCGAGTGGAACAAGGCGCTGCTTGTTTCCTTTTCCAATGGGTGTAAGCCATTCGTTGTCTAGGTCCAGTTGCGAAAGCTTGATCCCCAATGTTTCCGAAATTCGGAGTCCGGCACTATACATGAGCTCGAAAAGGGCTGTATCGCGAAGCGGATTTTTGCCGTTTGCGGCACTTTCGAACACGCTGTCTATTTCTTCACGGGTAAGGTATTGTGGCAGGTAATGGCCTAATTTGGGGCGCTCTAGCATCGATTCGGTGCTGTAGTCGTATTCGCCCTGAGTCTGCATGTATTTGAGGAACCCTCGCAGGCTTGAAAAATGCCTTGCAATCGAGGTGGGGGAGTATTCCTCTTGCCCAGCGGTAAATGTCAAGAACTCGTCGAGTTTTTCGGGGGTTAAATCTTTGAGATCGATGCCGTTTTCGTCGAGCCAGACCATAAAATGCCGCAGGTCTTCTTGATAGCTCTGGATGGTGGCGGGCGAAAGGTTTCGCTCGACTCCCAAAAAAGCCAAATAGGCGTCCATGCGGTTAAAATTAAGGCTCATTTTGCAGATTTTTTTGCCAATTTATGTGGAATATAGCTTTTTTTTCGTTTTTACATTTTGTTGCCGATTATACAACATTATTGTTATTTTACTATGTGTTATGGCAATGAGAAAATGCTATATTATGAGCGTAAAGATTTGTTTTTGAGGAATTTGGATTATAATGAAGATTGTTCTGCCCGTCGCCGGTAACGGACTGCGCTTGCGTCCCTATACTGAGAATGTGCCGAAATGCTTGCTTCCTGTTGCTGGTAAGACTATTTTGGATTGGATTGTTGATGATTCCTTGTGCTTAAAGCCCTCGGAAACCATTTTTATTACGGGTTACAAGGCTGAAACTGTAGATTCTTTTTTGACAAAGCGTCCTGCCTGGGGTAAAACCCGTACGGTTATTCAATCCAATCCGCAGGGGCTGGGTGAGGCTATTAGCCTTGCACTGCCATACGTGGACGATGATGAACCGCTGCTGATTATTCTGGGTGACACGCTGTTTGAAGCTGATCTTAACATCTTGAAAAGTGCTGATCAGAATATTCTCTATACGTTCAAGGTCGAAGATCCGCGTCGTTTTGGCGTTGCCGTCACTGATCCTGATGGTCGTATTACGCGCTTGGTCGAAAAACCGCAGGAATTTGTGTCCGACGAAGCAATCGTGGGTATCTACTATATCAAGGATACCAAGGTTCTCAAGGAATCTCTCAAGTACCTGATGGATAATAATATCCGCACCAAGAACGAATTCCAGTTGACGGATGCTCTCGAAATGATGCTTGAAAAAGGCTGCCATTTTAAGACGGCTCCTGTACAAAAGTGGCTGGACTGTGGCCTTGCCGAAACGCTTCTTGAAACTAATGCCCATGTGCTTAAGCGTAACGACAATTCTGCCTCGGTGAATCTCCCTGGCGTAAAGGTGATTGCTCCCTGCTACATCGGCAAGGGTGCAACGATTACGAATAGTACTATCGGCCCGAACGTGTCGGTGGGTGATGGCTGTACCGTCGAAAACAGCACCATTAGTAATGCCGTTCTGTGGGATGCTGTCAAGGTGAGTGGGCAGACGCTCGATAACGTGATTCTTCACGAATAAGCAGTTTGTTTTTCTCAAAACTTTAAAAAGCACCCGATTGGGTGCTTTTTTGTATTTAAATATTCGTTGCCTTTGATAGATGATTTATCGCATTCGGTAGAATATTTATTTCAAATCCTTTACGCAGCGCACGGGGAATGCGTAGGATTTTGAAACTCTGTAGGCCGATGGGTGTTTGCTATCGCCTATAGAAGTGAATTGATCTGTGGGTGTCTCGGTTGTCCACGATTGGTTTTTTGAATTTCCGTAGGCTTCCACGTAACCGTAACCGCTACTGGATTCATCCGACAGCCACATTCCTCCCACTCGATTCATGAATTCGTAGCTTCCTGATGCATTTTTCATGCCGGCGGGAAGTATTTCGAGTCCAGCGATTTTCGATGTACTATAATAAGTCGTTTCGTTATTGTCCTGCCATAAGGAGTCTGCGATGATACTGGGCGCTAGTGGATGTTTTGTGTAAGTCCAGTAATCTTCTACGCTTGGAATATGCCAGCCGTCGGGACAAACTGTGCTGATATCGGCCCATTCGTAGAGTCTCCCGAATTTACTGCAGTTATCCGAATTGGAGTTGTAGCATGAACTTCTGGAGGTTTCGGTATTTAAGTTCTCTGCCATCCAGAGTTGCTTACCCACCTTGAAGGTCTTGTAGCTTTTGCCATCTTTATCTTTTACGCTCCCATAGACAGGCGTCCAATGGTTTGTTGCGGTACAAGTATATTTCTGCCCGACAATATCTTTTTCGTCGCCGACAGTACACGTACTTAGGAGCGATTCCAGCTTGTATTCGACCCAATAGGAATCAAAGGAGTCTTCTCTACAGCGGTAGTAGATGGAGTCTGGGCCAAGCATGATTTTCCCATCGTTGTCTGTGGTGCAAAGGTACCCCAAATCCATTCCGACTCCGGCTCCACGCCATTTGTCAAGGCTCCAAGGGCAAAAGTAAATCATGTCTCCGATGAGTCCGATTTTATTTTGAACCCTACAATCAGATGTTGTGTCGGCAATAAGTCTGCCGAGCGTAACCCATTTATGATGGAAGCAAACTTTTGTTATAGTATCGTTCTTTAGGATACGGCCTTCTACTACGTTGTCGCAGCTGTCTGTACTGTTTTTTATTTCTTCGGCGTAAGTAAGCCAACCCTTTGCTTGGCATTCGTACGAATCGTTGCCATAATCTACTTTTTGGCCGATTTTGCTTTTGGTGCAGGTCTGTTCTAGAAGCTTTTCTTTTGCGGTCTGCGCTCTCCAGTTTCCGTTATCACATACGTAATTTTTCAATAGTTCGCCGTCATTTGCTTCTGTACATTCGGCGCCAAGCTGCTCCGCAAGAGTCAGCTTGACCCATTTATATGTCCCCGAACTGTTTCTGCATTCGTAATTGGACTTTCTGATGCCAAGGCTATCCTTGACGCAATAACCAAGGGCGTAGGTGAGGGTGTCGACTTTTTCCCAAACGTAGTTGTTGCATATATAATAGGCTTTGGGGCTTGTCGTCCTGGTCTTGGAGCCATTGTTTTTCTTGGTGCAGTAAGACAATCCGCTGACAGGTGGCTTGGGGAGTTCGTTCCACTTATTATTGAAGCAGGCGTAGGTGATTGAATTGTATACGTAGGTTATGTCTGCGAGAGAATCGTTGCAGGCGCCGTAGTATTCTTCGGCGTTCGTGATGCGCCATGTTCCCTTGTCGCAGATGTACTTGGAGCTACCTGATTTTTTAATGGTGTCTTGTTTGTTGGCGTTGCAGATTCCGTAAGAAAGTTCTACCGAGGTGGCTGAGCGCCAGGTCCCATTTTCGCATACGTAGTTACTGCTTGAAACTTTATAGACGGAGTCTGCGGCTATGGTGCTGTCACATTTTCCAATAACGTCTTCGGCAGCCGTGGTCGATTTCCATTCGTAATCGCGGCAAACGTAATACAGGTATTTATAAGAAGAATAACTTTGCTCAATGCTTAGGAGTTCGCCAAAACGTTTTTTGGTGCAGACGCCAGAATCCGATTCGATTTTAGAGAGACGGTTCCATGATCCGCCACGGCATACGTACGATGTGTCACCGTACGATATGGAGTCGCCGGCCTTTTCGCTGGTGCAGGTTCCATTGACTTCGGTAAGGGTCTGTTTTCTCCATTCGAGGCTGTCGCAAATGTGCTGGTAGCCGTTCAGAATCTTTGTCTTTCCTTGATTTTGGGAGGTGCAGAAGCCGAGCTGTGCTTCGATGATGCTTACTTCGCGCCATTTTTCGTCGGAGCAAACAAAGGGGGCGTTCTTGTAGAAGGTCTCGTTTTCGTTCTTATCGGTACATTTGGGAGCGGTCTTAAGCTCCTTGAACCATTGGCCGTAAAAGCAGTAATAGGTGCTGCTGTCTTCTAGGACATTTACCCTCTGGTTGTTGCTGCAAGAATCAAGGTCCGCGATTTTTTTGACGGCAGTGGAGTCTATTATAAAGCTGCTACTCGAAAGGTTATTGTAGCTGGAAGAGCTATTAGAGGTGCCATTAGATGAGCTACTCGATGTATAACCGTAAGAGGATGAAGACGAATATCTATAGCTTGACGAAGAGCTTTCGTAAAACCAGTCGTCATCAAAAGAGGAATAGTTATAGGCATCCATCAAATCCGCATAGGGATTGTTGCTTGACTCGCCGTATCCGCTACAGGCCGTAATGAAGTTTAGGCTTAAAAGCGAGATGCCGATGAATACTATGGTTCGCAATACGCGACAGCTATGGCCTTTTTTAATGGCTATGCGCATAAATCCTCCTAAATACAAAATAAATTATAGAATAATATCGAGTATATAGGTATGGATCGGTAAAACAAAGCGTTGTAAATACGAAAAAGTGGGGGAGTATTTTGTTTGTCCCGCTTCGCGTTGCAAACGAAAAAGCCTCTCTTTCGAGAGGCTTTTTTCGCGGGATAGACGAGGCTTGAACTCGCAACCTCCGGCGTGACAGGCCGGTGCTCTAACCAAAATTGAGCTACCACCCCAGTGGTTTGTTTCGTTTGGTCAGTTTCCTAACCGAACGAGCCAAATATAAAAAGGTTGTTCGCACTTGTCAAGGGATATTGGCGAAAAAAGATGAAAAAATGCGAAAAAAAAGGCCCCGTTCTTTCGAACGGAGGCCTTTTTTGTAAAGGGAGTTTCCCGGTCATCCCCGTCAAGCGAGGACAGGCGCCAGGAATGACATCCTTACAGGCTAATCAGCCCTTCGGTATCCTTAGACATGGCATCATAGAATGCATAGCGGGCGTCCACTTCCTTCTGGAGGTCGTCGGCGAGCTTCTTGGCCACTTCCGGATTGCTACGGGTGAGCTGCTTGTAGCGGTTTTCGGTGTAGATG
>CACWJY010000051.1 GCA_902761355.1 Fibrobacter succinogenes
CGCAATGCGGAGGATTTCTTCTTCGCTGCGGTCTCCGAACGGAATCACGCGTTCGAGTTTCGGTTCCGCCTTGGTGAGCGTTCCCGTCTTGTCGAAAACGATGGTGTCTGCAAGCGCGAATTCTTCCAGGTACTTGCCGCCCTTCACGGTCATGTTGCGGTCAGCCGCTTCGCGCAGCGCCGAAATCACCGAAATCGGGGTCGAAAGTTTGATGGCGCAAGAATAGTCCACCATCAGAATCGAGACGGCCTTGGTGATGTTGCGCGTAAACAAGAGCGTAAGTCCGAAACCGAGGAAACTAAAAGGCACAATTCCATCGGCAAGGCGTTCGGCACGACTCTGGATAGAAGCCTTCAGATCTTCGGAGCGATCGATAAGTTCGATAATCTTCTGAATTTTGGTGTTGCCACTCACGGCACGCACCGACACGACAATCGAACCTTCGTCCACAATGGTGCCCGCAAAAACGGACTTTCCGACCGTCTTATGAACCGCCTGCGATTCGCCCGTCATAGTCGCTTCGTTCACAAAGGCATCGCCTTCAGCAACGGTTCCGTCCACCGGAATCATGCTACCGGAACGTACACGCACGAGGTCGCCCACCTGGACGTCCTGCATACGCACCTGAACATCAACGCCGTCGCGAACGACCCACACGTTGTCCACCTTCACGGCAAGGCTTGCGGTAAGAGCTGTACGGGTACGTGCCTTGGTATAATCTTCAAGGAGGCTACTTACGTTCAGCAAGAACATAATGGTTCCCGCCGATTCGTAATTGCGCTGCAGGATGCTCGCTCCGATGGCGGCTCCATCTAACACCTCGACAGAAAGCTTCCCTTCGCCAAGGCAATTCAAGCCCTTCGCCACAAACTTGAGACCCCTGTAAATCAGGTGTACCGTGCGAATAGGAGCCGGAATAAACAACTTGGCAAGGTAACGCCGCGCTATCATAAACGCGAGCTTATTATTGAAATCAGAATCAAGAGCCTGCAGCTGATATTCGGTATCGGGTTCGATTTCCGGAAGATTTGCAATGTTTAGATTTCGAACGAAATCAATCACCTGTTCACGACAGCCGTCTTCGTATTCCAGCAGAATTCCGCCGTTTTCCGAATGGACTACCGCTTTCTGGACATAAGGTTCACTCACGCATGCCATATGGATGCGCGGTTCATGCATTTTTTCAAATGCGTAGGCCCCCGCCCGAAAGCGGATTCGCCCCGGCTTGTCGTAAACAATCGTGAATTTCATAGATTACTTCGCTTCTGCTTCTTTCTTTGCGTCGTTGCAAATGTCGGCAGCTTCGTCTTTCATATCCTGGAAGGTGGCCTTAGCGTCGGCAGTGAACTTCATGCCCTGAGCAAGACCCTTGACGGCATATTCGCGAGTTTTCGGAGCCTTGAGAATTTTCTTTGCAATAGCGGAGCCAACAGCACCAGCCATCACCAACCAGAACTTTTCATTTTTCCATACGGACATAGTTTACTCCTTGTTAATGTTTTCCACTTTCATTGTCATGCCCGCGCAGGCGGGCATCTCCATTTCAAGTGGATTTGTTTGTTACTATAAATCTATCTCTTTTTACTTCAAAAAGCAACTTACATACAAACTAACAAACAGACTTCAAGCCTAAGTCCCATAAGCTTTCCGAGCGACTAACATTGTTGCAAATTTTCAATTTAGTTCAAGCTATGCAACTTAGTTTCCAGTTAGACAACTTAGTTAGCGTAAACTATCCAAAGTTAGAAAGAGCTACCTAAAACTGTACCTAATTTTTGTTGCAAAAGTACGTCCCGGTTTACTCTCACCAAACTTATCATACACCGTTTCGTCCATAAAGTTATCGACCTCAAAACTCCAGGCCAGTTTATTATCCCACACAGAATATTCGACACCTAAATCCTGCGAAAACGAGGCTTCCACCTTTCGACTCTGGCGAGAGCTGAGTTTCCAACCATAATAGTATTCATCGGTATAGTTTGCGGCCCACCAGAGCTTGACAAAATCGTTCTTATTGAATATATCACCCATGTGGAATTCCGCCATATAATTCATAAAGAATCTAGGGATATTCGGAATGATAGCGTCTTCAAGAATTCCCTGCTTGGCATTGTAATTTATATTGCGCAGATCCTGAAAAGTCCAGTTTGTTCCAAGCAAAATCCACTCATTTACATCTAGTTTCACATCACCTTCGTAACCCCATGCGCGAATCGGTTCCATATTAAAGTACGGTACAGACATTTGCGCCGTGCCCATATAATGGATACGATTCTTGTAGTAGGAATAGAAAACGTCTCCGTCAAACCGGAAGCGCGCAACCAACAGAATTTCCTGGAAATCAAGCGACAAACCTGCATTAAAATTATCAGCTTCTTCGGGCTTTAACTTTGTAGCTGCACTCACGCGTACACCATCACCAAAAAGTTCTTCGGGCGTAGGCAAGCGCACTGCATGTTGATAGGAGCCCTTGATTGCAAGCGGCTTAACAATCCGGAACATTAGACTTTCATCATAGCTAAAATCATTGTAATCATTCGATTCCACAGAAGCCTGTTGCAACAAGCTTGTTGAAGTGTTGGAAATTTCAGCTTTCAAATAGTGGAACTTAACACCCAACAAGTTCTGCAATCTCGAATCAAAGAAATTATCTTCAAGTGAAAGCCCCGTCGTCACAGAAATCGTCTTTCCCGGGAACCCAGCCGTATTAAAGCCAACCATCTTAGACCCTACATCATCTTCAGGGGTCTCCTTATGGTATCTAAACAGTGTGTTCCAATAAACAAACTGCTTTTTTAACAGCTGATAATCCAAATTCAGCAAATTGTTAAAATCATAAGCCTGCACCGTTCTAAGTTTCGGAAGTCCCATCGAAGAAAGTTCACCCACGTTCTTCTTGGCGGTATCGCAACTAAACCAATTGCGACAATGAACACGGCTTGTATCAACAACTTTATTTTCGCTATATCCAAACGAAAAATGATTTCCAAAATTCAAATCTTTCACGAAGATATTTTTCTTGTCAAGGCCGAAAGTCGCCCCCCAATTATACCCCTCGGATTTCGCATCTACAATGCGGTTTGCATCCCCTTGGATTTCTTTATCAAATGCGCCATAACTTGCACCTAGCGAAACCTGATCAAACCAAGCTTTCATCAAATTCACAAAAGTTTGAACATTGTAAGAGGTGTAATGATCGTGATCACGAACAATGCTCGTATCCTTACCCGTCGAACTTTTCATATAAGGCGAAGTAAATTCATAATCATTGTCGGAATGGTTAAAGTAGCCAGACACACCTACTTCGAGACCAGCGCCACCCACAATACTATCAATCAAATGGCTTGCAGAAACAGAAGCTTTATGCGTATTAAAGCTCGAAAGGCTGTAAGAAGCATCAATAGAGTTCGCAGGACGCTTCTTGGTAATAATATTGATAGCTCCGCCAGCACCATCCGTCGCAAAACGAGCCGGAATGTAGCCCTTGTATACTTCGATATCGGCAATCTGATCAATAGGAATGTCATCAAGACCCAAGTTGCCTTGAGTTTCGACAGGAACACCGTTCACCAGCACCTTGATATTCTTGCCTTCCATGCCGCGAATATTGACTTTGCCTTCGCTACCCATACCGCCCGACTTGCGCACCTTTACACCCGAGGCAGAATTGACAGCCTTCGAGACCGTCTTACTGGTATTCTGCATTTCGGCAGCATCAATCGTTGCAACCGATTCGGCCTTTTTGGCCTGCTTCGCCTGTTCCGCTTCTATTTCAGATTCTACCGAAAGTTCATCTAGTTGAGTGACTCCCGATGCATTGGGAACAGAAGCATCAGATTTCACCGTTGAACTGTTCGCGTCATCAGTTGTCGCATTATTTTCTGAAGTTGTTTCTTCCAGAAAATCGTCTATCGAGGTAATTTCATCATCTTGGGCGCGGACTGAAGTCGCGCCAACCGCAGCAAATATAAGGGCAAGCGTAGCCGCCTTGTAAAAAAACATCTTTTTCATCGCAGCGCAATTGAGCAATTTTCAGGTCAGATTTCTACTCCAAACAGTTTGTCAAAAATCCAAATAGTTTTTTGAAATTTTGAATTTGCGAAGCTAATAAAAAATCCGTCCTTACTTTAAGCAAGAACGGACGTTTGTGTTTATGAGGATAATTTGGTTTTATGGAGAAAAATTCTTACTTGAGCGGCACAATCCACATCGGGATCGGTTCCACCGTAGCAATCTTTTCTGCCTTTTCAGTCTTCGGGTCATAACGGAAGTAGGCGTTGCCGTCTTCTTCGGTAGACACAGCAAAGAGCACGGTGCCATCTTCATCGATGTACTTGCCGTAGCTAGCCCAGCTAGAAGAGTAACCAATCGGCAGAGCCTTCATGGTCTTCTTAGCAAGATCGATTTCCACCGGCTTGCAAGTGTTATTGTGGTAGCTATCCATATCGGTCCAGACCTGCTGCAGGTCCACCATCACATTCAAGAACGCATATACCTTGGTTCCATTGGCGTAAGTCGTGGGGCTCAGGTACTTAAAGTTATCTTTCTTGGTGACACCATCGATAGCGACATCCTTGGTCACGAGCCAAGCATAGTCCTTATCGAACTTAGTTTCACCCACCTTGATGCGCAGGAAACCGTCAACCTGGCCCGGAGCGTAGCCCCAGGAGGCGTTACTGTAGCAGTAAATGTAGCCATCAGCGACAATGAATGCCTGGTTCTGAGAGTCATCAAGCGAACCCACGGCAGCAACTCGGTTGTCTTCGGCCACAGCAATCACGGAGTCCTTCTCAATGTCAATGATAGCGACCTGAGCCGTATTACCGGTAGCATAATCGCTTACGTTCTGTAAGAGGCCAACGTAGAGGCGACCATCCACAATCACGCCAGTACCCGGGCTCACCACGAGCGCATCTTCACCCTTGTACTTAGAAAGGTCAATTGCACCGGTGCGCTTCATGGTCTTCGGATTGATGATGAGCAGCGAATCAAGCATGCCGCCCAAATAGGCCTTTTCTTCGTTCACAAAATAAATATGGTTCACCCAAACACCAGGGAGCGAAAGTTCAGCAGTCTTTTTACCAATCTTGTTGTTGGCATCGAGGCTGTAGCGGGCAACGGAACCGATGTCAAGGTCTGCAATGAACAGAGATCCATCGTAATAGACAACGCCTGCACGGGTGCCAACTTCAATGAAGTCCTTGCCCAAATCGCCGGTGTGGTCTAGGGACATGGTGCCGATAAACATCGTTTCGCCCGAAGCGATCGATGTTGCGAAATCACGCTTGTATTCACCCTTTTCTTCTTTCTTAGAGCTGCTGGAATTGTCCTTACTATCGCTAGACTTTTCGGTCGACGAACTGGAAAGTTCCTTATCGTCGTCCGAGCTTGCAGAAGTAGAATCATTGCAAGCAGCCAACATACCGAGCGACACAACGAGCGCCGCCAAGAATCTTTTTTTCATAAATACTCCTTGAATTATGGTGCGGAAAAACCGCAAATGTTAATTTTGCGGAGCATTTTAGAAATGTCCCTGGAGCGGTTCTACTCCAAACGGAGGTGAAAAAATCCGATTGGATTTTTAAAGGGGGAATCGTCTTTTTCGTTTTGTTTTAACTCCGTTCAGTCATTTTTCACTCCATTCAGACATTTTTGCAATAATATTTTTCTATTGCCGTCACAAAATTAGCCTTGACGAAGTTTTGTTTACTAATTAGATTTGGCTTACTTTTTAAGACTAGACTAACAAAGCCAGTTTAAAGAGATTTTTGAGGGAAATATGTTGAACATTAACGGAATTGAATGGTTGCACAAAGTCGGGTGCTACCACACGACACTCGAAAGAGACCCGATTTTGGTTCTTGAATTTTGCCGAAAGGGACAAATCAGCTGGGCCGGCGGAGCACTCCCCTGCAATCAGTTGAAGACCGGAGAAATGCTAGTTTATGACGCATGGACTTCGGGCGCGCTAACGCGTTCCGCCGATTATTGCGGAGACCGCATCTTGTTCTATGAAGAGGCTACAAGGTATATCCGCGAACATTTTGCAGGATTCCTGATCGACATCAATGTACTCGCCCAAAAAATGTGTCGCCCTAGGCGACCTTTTATCGTCCACACCAAAGAAGAAGTGGCAACCGCCTTCGAAAAAATCGACAACAAATCAAAAAACGCTCAGGCAGAATATGGCAGGCTCGCCATTTTGGAGCTTTTACTCACCCTGAAGAATCTCGACACTCAACGCGAGTCCATTTGCCGCGAATGCAACCTATCTTCGCTACAGATCGAAAAGATTTACTGCATCCGTTCATTCATCTGCGAAAACATGGACAGCCATTTCACCATCGAGGAACTTTCCAACAAGTTTGACATGCCACCTACCGCCATGAAGCTTTGCTTCAAGAACGTATTCGGATTGCCAGTGTTCACCTACGCACGCCGCGAGCGCATGAAGCTCGCCGCCAAGCAGCTTCGCGAATGCGACCGAGGGATTCTAGAGATTGCCGGCGAAGTCGGTTACAATAACGGGAGCAAATTCGCGCACGCTTTCCAAGACGTGATGGGAATGACCCCGAAGGAATACAGGAAAAAGTACAGGATGACAAACGTCGCATAACCATTATGAAAAAAACATTCTCTAAACTCTACGCATACATGGGATCACGAAAACCGTTGTTCCCGCTAGCATTAATTCTCTCGGCACTGAGCGCCATCGCGGGGCTCGTGCCATTTTTACTGATGTGGCTGATCGTCCGCGAGATCCTTACGGATGGCGACATGACGAACATCAAGATTTTTGACTACTCCATCGGAGCAGTCTTGGCATCCGTCACAAGCGTTCTACTCTACTTTGCAGCCCTCGCATGCTCGCACCTAGTGGCATTCAGGCTCGAAGGCGACTTACGACGTTTCGCCATGAAAAAATTGATGAGCGCTCCACTTGGATTCTTCGATAAGAACCCGACCGGCAAGCTCCGCAAGATTATTGACGATAACGCCGCCATCACTCACACCTTTATCGCACACCAGATGCCCGACATTTCAAGCACCATCTTGATTCCGATTGTGGCTCTCGTGATGATGTTCGTTTTCGATTGGCGTCTCGGCCTTGCATCGCTCATTCCGATTGTCTACGCCATGTTTATTCTCGGAACCCTGGGCCGCAAGGGAACCAAGTTCATGGAGCGCTACATGCAATCGCTCGAAGAAATGAACTCCGAAGCGGTCGAATATGTGCGCGGCATCCCCGTGGTCAAGGTTTTCCAGCAGACCATTTATTCGTTCAAGAATTTCTACAAGACCATCGAAACTTATCACCAGATGGTGACCGCCTATTCCAACAACTGGAAAGTTCCCTACTGCATCTACACCACACTCGTAAACGGTTTCGTTCTGTTCCTTGTCCCGACGGCAATTCTAATTATCGGACGTGGCGACGACGTGAAACTCACCATCGTGAACATGATGATTTACGTGTTGGTGACACCGCTCTTTTCGCAGTGCGTGATGCGCAGTATGTACCTGAGCAACGCCACGAACCAGGCTGGAATCGCGGTTGACCGCATCAACGACATTGCCCGCACAAAGGATTTGGAAGTTTGCGAAAACCCCGTCCCTATGGAGCATTTCAATGTTGAATTCTGGAATGTAAACTTCACCTATCCCGATACTGACAAACAGGTATTGAGCGACATTTCGTTCTCGGTGCCGACGGGTCACACAGTCGCACTTGTCGGGCCTTCGGGCGGTGGCAAGAGTACGATTGCAAAGCTTCTGCCGAGATTCTTCGATGTCGATAGTGGCGAAATTACAATCGGCGGCATTCCTATCAAGCAGATTGATCCGAAAGAACTGATGAAGAACGTTTCTTTCGTATTCCAAAACACGCGACTTTTCAAGACGAGCATTCTGGACAACGTTCGCTATGGCACCCCCGACGCCACTCTGGAACAGGTGAACAAAGCTCTTGACCTTGCGCAGTGTCGCGAAATCATCGACAAGCTGCCAGAAGGAATCCACACCGTTATCGGAAGCAAGGGCACCTACCTTTCGGGCGGCGAACAACAGCGCGTCGTTCTTGCACGTGCCATTTTGAAAAACGCCCCCATCGTGGTTCTCGACGAAGCGACCGCCTTTGCCGACCCTGAAAACGAACGCTTGATTCAGGAAGCATTGCACAAACTGGCCGAAGGCAAGACCGTGCTTATGATTGCCCACAGGCTTACGAGTGTCATAGACGCCGACCAAATCATTGTCGTCGAAGAAGGCGAAATCGCCGAACGCGGCACACACAAGGAATTGCTCGAAAAGAACGGTATTTACGCCAAGATGTGGGCCGAATACCAGCAGTCCGTCACATGGACCCTTGACAACGCCAAAAATGAAGGAGTCGAAAATGTATAAATGGGTTCAGAAACAATTCGCACTCACCGAAGAAGGTTCGCATACGTTTGTTCGCGGCGTCGTGTGGACTTTTTTGCACTTCGTGTCTCTCATGTTCCCAATGATGCTGATGTTCTACTTTTTGATGGAGCATCTGGGCATCGGTGAATTCGCTGGCAAGACTCCGCACGGAATCTGGTTCTACGCCGAATTTTCACTATTGATTCTTGCGGTGATGCTCGTAATTTACGCATTCTCGTACAGCGCCACCTACGATAGCGTCTACGACGAAAGTATGCGTCGTCGCGTTTCGATTGCGGAAAGGCTTCGCAAGCTGCCGCTCTCTTTCTTTGGCAAAAAGAACCTTTCGGACTTGACATCCACCATCATGGACGATTGCAACGCGCTCGAAATGATTTTCTCGCACGCCGTACCGGAACTTTTCGCCGCCATCGGAAGCGTCACCGTTATCGGAATCATGCTGTTCTGCTACAACTGGAAAATGTCTATCGCGCTTTTCTGGGTGGTGCCAGCAGCCGCACTTTTGATCGCTCTTTCCAAGAAAATTCAGGATCACTGGTTCGAGGGATCTTACAATGCGCGCCGAATCATTATGGAAGATATCCAGGAAGGCCTCGAAAACGTGCAGGAAATTTGACAAGGACTGCATCAAATACGAAAAAACGCAGATGGATTCCGATGTAAAGGTCGGCATGTTCCTGAATTCAGCGCAGGGCATTCTCAAGATGGGCCTTGCCACGGTGCTGATTACGGGCGCAAGGCTCTGGACCAAGGGTGAAATCGATGTGTTCACCTATCTGGTGTTCATCGTGTGCGCGGCGACCATCTATAATCCGGTTTTCCTCGTATTCAACAACCTCGCCGAACTGTTCTTCGTGAACGTACGTCTGCGCCGTTTCCGCGAAATGGATCAGATGCCCATACAGCACGGCAACACGGAATTCACGCCAGCCAATTATGACATCGAATTCAAGGATGTTGACTTTAATTACAACGAAAACAAGCAAGTCCTGAAAAAGGTTTCATTTACGGCAAAACAGGGCGAAATCACCGCACTTGTGGGCCCGAGCGGCAGCGGAAAGACGACTGCAGCAAAGCTCGCCGCACGCTTCTGGGACATTCAGGGCGGTACGGTAACGCTCGGTGGCCAGGATATCAGTAAGATTGACCCCGAAACGCTCCTCAAGAACTTCTCTATCGTCTTCCAGGACGTGGTACTGTTCAATACAAGCATCAAGGACAACATTCGTATCGGCAAGCGCGGGGCAACCGACGAAGAAATCCTGAAAGTCGCAAAACTCGCCGGCTGCGACGATTTTGTGCAGAAAATGCCGCAGGGGTACGATACCGTTATCGGCGAAAATGGCGACACACTCTCGGGTGGTGAACGCCAGCGCATCTCCATTGCACGCGCCTTGTTGAAAGACGCACCGATTATCTTGCTTGACGAAGCAACCGCAAGCCTCGACGTGGAAAACGAATCCAAGATCCAGCGCGGCATTTCGCAGCTGGTGAAGGGCAAAACCGTCATCATCATCGCGCACCGCATGCGTACCATCGCAAACGCCGACAAGGTCGTGGTGCTGCAGGATGGCCACATTGCAGAAACAGGCTCACCCGCCGAGCTCAAGGCGAAAGACGGCTTGTTCTGCAAGATGCTTGAATTACAAATGAATAAAAATTAATATAAAATTAGCCTTGACAAACTTCAAGGCTTTTTTATATATTTGTTAGAGAAATCTAACTTTATAATTTCTTTGTAATTTGCAAGAAAATGAATCGCCTTTTAGATCACCGTCTCGTTCGCCAATGCGCACCAACACTCGCCGGGCTTAAGGTTGGAAGCTTGTTCTGCCTAGAATCTTCAGCCAGCGAAATGCTCTGCAAACAACTCGCCCACTGGAACAAGGAACTCAACCCTCGCGGAGTTTGCGTGCGCGTTATTGCAGAACGCTGCGGTCGCAGTTTTATCTACGTCTATCGCGAAGACGCCCTGCAAAAGCTCATTGCCGAGCCGGAGATTCGCCATTTTCTCGCCGCCTACGGTTACGCAGATTTTAGCACAGATAGCGCACTCGCCTACATGACCGCACGAATCCGTAAATGCCACTGTTTTCCGCACGAAGTCGGACTTTTCTTGGGCTACCCCCTCGAAGACGTGAAAGGGTTCATTATCAACGGTGGCAGAAACAGCAAATTTACGGGCTACTGGAAGGTTTACGGCGATGTCAGCGAATGCGAAAAACGATTCGCCTGCTTTCGCAAGTGCTTTGACGTGTTCAACAAACTATTTGAAAAAGGCTATTCACTGCCGATGCTAACCGTCCGAAACGCCGCGTAGCCACCAAGTTTAAACCACTTTATTTCACCTAGGAGAATCACAATGGAAAAAGTTGCAGTAATCTACTGGAGCGGAACAGGTAACACCGAAATGATGGCAAAATACGTTGCCGAAGGTGCCAAAGCAGCAGGTGCCGAAGCAGACGTGTTCAGCGTTTCGGATTTTTCTCAAAATCAGCTGACTGAATATGCCCGCTATGCTTTGGGTTGCCCCGCCATGGGCGCCGAGGAACTCGAAGATTCCGAATTCCAGCCCTTCTACGAAGCCGTCAAGCCCGCACTTAACGGCAAGAAAGTCGCCCTATTCGGCTCCTACGGCTGGGGAGGCGGCGAATGGATGAATCCGTGGAAGGCCGATGCCGAAGCCGCCGGGCTCGTGCTTGTGGCAGATCCGCTCGCCATCGAGAACGCCCCCGATGACGCCGGCAAGACCGCTTGCCAGGAACTCGGCAAGACTCTCGCCACTGCCTAAAATGACATTTTCTTTTTTATAGTGTTTTGGTTAGCTTCAGCCCCGACGGAACAATATTCCGTTGGGGCTTTTAGAGGAGTTTTTCAATGCAAGTTTCTCATGTCAACAAGGTTTTTGCCCGGTTAGGGCGTTTTCAGATCAAGTTTCGCTGGTTGATTCTGCTGGTAACGGCAATTATAACGGTTTTGGCATGCCTCGGTCTCCCGCATCTGCAGATGAGTAGCAGTGAAGAGGACTGGTTTGACGACTGGGACAAGGTGAAGATTGACCAGGCGCACTTCAACGAAAAATTCGGTAGCGATGACGGCTACATGGTGATGGTCCGTGCCGACGACGTTTTTGCGCCAGAGGTGTTGCAGGCAATTGACAGGCTTTCGCGTAGGCTCGAAAACGAGGTCCCGTATGCCGACCGCGTCGTTTCGCTGACGCACAATTTGTCGATTCCGGTCGCAAACGACGAAGGTTTCGAAGTCATCGATCCGTTTGAAGGCGGTGTTCCCAACGACCCGCAGGAACTGGAAGCGAAAAAACGGCTGATCCTTTCTCGCGAATCGCTCGTGAACAACATCGTTTCTGATGACGCAAAAGAAACATGGATTATTCTCGCGCTGAAATCATACGAAGGCGGCGTCAATTTTGGCAAGGACAGTATCGCGCCTTTTGCCCGCAACGTCATCTATTCCGACGAATTTAAGAGCGACAAGTTCGAGATGCTCCCGACGGGCATGAGTTACACCGAGATGGAAGAAAACGAAGTCATCTCGCGAGAATGCGCGATGCGTATCGGTTTCGGATTCCTAGTGATGCTCGTATGCCTTATCTTGTTTGTAAGGTCGCTGCGCGGCGTGGTGGTGCCCGCGATTGCAACG
>CACWJY010000052.1 GCA_902761355.1 Fibrobacter succinogenes
GTGTCTTTGACACATCCTTTCTTTATACCCCCAAGCGGTTTCGAACCGCTGTTGCGGGAATGAAAATCCCGAGTCCTGGGCCACTAGACGATAGGGGCGTTTAGTAGGGCCAAATATAGGTAACTATTTGATTTTAGTCAAGGGTGCTTCTCGAAAAAAGTTAATTTTTCTGCGTGAACCTGCGAAAATGGCTAAAAAATTCCCTAAAAGGCGGCGTAATCCGCTTTTTGCCGATGGCGCTTTTGGCGAGTGCGGCCGATGCGGCTGTGCTTTGGGGTATCCGCGCCTTTATCGATATCGTCGGGGGCAAGGCTGATTTTCCACTTTCGGTATGGATTGGGGGAATGGTGGTGCTCGCTTTGCTGCGTCTCTTGTTCCTGTATGGCAAGTCCAAAGTTTCCGAGGGTTGGCTTTATGGTGTCTCGGCGCGGGTTCAGGCGTGGTTCTTGCATCGGCTCCGTAGCTTGGCTCCGCAAAATTTTCATACGCCCGAGGGGGACCGCAAGGTCGAATCTGCCTACGAGGCGACGGTTGTGTTGCAGAACAATGGCGGCGTGTTTTTTCAGGCGGTGCAGGCGGTACTCCAATTGGTGGTTTTTCTGCCGGTGCTGTTCTATATCTCGTGGCCACTGACGCTCTTTCTTTTTATAGTCGTTGTTCCCTTAGTGGCGGTGCTCCAGCGAAAACTGCATAGGCTTGGCCCTGCCGAAGAAACTCTGCTACGTTCCCGTTCTGATTTTCGCGGCAACCTTTCGCTTGCCCGCCGCTTGTTTAGGCAATGGAGCGGCCGCGACGAGCGTAAAGAAATTTCAGACGGTCTCTTGCAGGAGGTTCGCGGGCTTCGTGACGGCGGGTTGAATGCCGCCATCAAAAAGTCGGGCCTTTCTCTTTTGACCGAAACGGTCTCGGTGCTTGCGATGGTTCTGGTGCTTGCTTTTTGCGCGCTCCTGATGTCGCGCGGCTACATGGATGCGTCTGGACTTGTGCTGTTTACTTCGGCGGTGCTGCTCTGCTACAAGCCTGTCAAGGAATGCGCGCGCGTGATGCCTCAGTTCCGTTCGGCTGTTTCTGCGGTCAACGTCCTCGAAGATTTTGAACGGCTTAAAACGGCAAATGCGACAAAACGTTCGCATGCTCCGGTTGCATCCGAAGGTGTTCTTGTCCGCAGCGCCAGTTTCCATTACCAAGGCTCCGAAACGCAGGTCTTTAAGAATGTTGCCCTAGAGTGGTCCCGTGAAAAACCGGTGCTTGTCCGTGGCAAGAACGGAGTCGGAAAATCGACTCTTTTGCGTCTGCTTTCGGGGCTTGAATGTTGGGATGAACCGGATGGTTCCGAGGCGCTTTCGTCGGTTTCTGTTCCGCACGATGTCTTTTTTGTGGCGCAAGATTTGGAACTCCCTCCCCGGTGGATGCTTTGGCGGCTTCTGGAGCACCCGAAATCGGCCCCTGTTTCGAATGTCCTGGAAAATTTTGCTGCTGTCTCGGGGGTGAACCCATTAATCCGTAAACAGGGCCTTTCGGGTGGGGAACGTGCCCGCGTGGCGCTCCTCTGGGCGCTTGCTTCGGACTGCTCTACGGTGCTTTTGGACGAACCTTTTGCCTCGGTGGCGCTGGTAGACCGCGAAAATCTGCTAAAAGCGTACTTGGATGCCGCGGCGGCTTTGGGTAAATGGACAATTATTGTAAGTCACGATGTGCTTTCTGCCGAAGTTGAATGTATATTTAAGAAAGTCCAGCTCTAGCGGAGGCGAATATGGAAAGTCAAGTGAATAATCAGCAAGAAAATGTGGAAGATAAGGTTCAAGAGCAGGCGCAGGCTCCTGTTGTCGAAGAGATCGAAGATCCCCGTCCGCCTCGTCCTATCCTGTACCGTTTTCGTGGGCTTATTCTGGGACTTGTCTCTATATCGGCTCTGGTCTTGCCGGCGGGCGATCTAGAGATTGTTGCCTTCCTGGTATTTGTCAATATCTTTATTCTTGCTCTCTATCTCCGCGTCAAGGCGCGCCGTGCGATTGGTGACCATACCCGCGGCAAAACGCTGGACGCCCCGGTACTTGTAACCTGGGGCGCGTACGGCCGTCTGCGTCATCCGCTTTATGTCTCCAACATGGCTATCGGCATTTCGCTGGTGGTGCTTCATTTTGGCATTAGTTGGTTTGTGCTTCCCTATGTCGTCTTCATGCTCGCCTTTGGAATGCGTTTGGCCAAGCTCGATGACAACTACCTCGAAAAGCGCTTTGGTGACGAGTGGAAAATCTGGGCCATGCATACGCCCGCCTTTATCCCGCGCGAAATTCATGTGCCGGGTAAGTTGCGTAGTGCCAAAGAGGCTATTATCGCTGATACCTGGAGCTGGTTCTGGCTTGCGCTGATGATTGCGCTGGTGCTGTTCCGTAAGGTCGATTTCTTGATATGGGCTTAATTGCAAACCTGGGCTGGCGCGCATTTGGAGCTGTCGTAAAGACGGCGGCGGGAGCCCTTTGCAAGTATCCGGGGCTTGATAGCGAATTCCATATTCAGGAACGTTTGTACGGTCCGTGGCCAGTCGGCCCATACCTCTGGCTGCATGGGGCAAGCCTCGGCGAATGTCGCATGCTCGTTCAGTTCTGCCGTGCGCTTAAAGAAGATTTTTCTGAATGTCCGCCGCTGCTTGTGACTTCGCAAAAGGTCGAGGTGGTTTCGTTCTTGCGTGATTCTTGCGAAGGACTTGCTGATGTGGCGATAGCCCCGGCCGATGTCCCGTCGGCAATGAACGAGTTTGTGCGCTGCGTGCAACCGCTGGGGTTGGTTCTTGCCGAAAACGAACTGTGGCCGGGCTACCTTGCGACCATGTCGCGGCTTTCGACACGCCGTTCGGTTGCTCTTATTTCGGGACGTTACCGAAGGTCGCTCCCATTCCTTGATTTTTCGGGCATGGCACTTGCATGCATGCAGACCCCGTTTGATTTGGGGCGGTTTGCGCGTGCGTCTAGCGGCAACGTGCCGAGTATTGTTGGCGGCGATTGGAAACTTTTGAACTGGGCCCGTGAAGGTGGTAAAATCGGGGGCTCCGGTAATCCGGATGTCGATGCCGTTTTTCTCTCGTTCCATCAAGAAGAATCGCAGGCTCTTGTGAACATGGCGAAAAAAATAGTGGGCGAGGGAAAGTCTGCCGTGCTGATGCCCCGTCGTCTTTCGGAATTAGAAACATTCCGCCGGGTGTTGCGTGAACAGGGACTGCCGGTGGTAGATTATCCTGCGGTGCAAAAGGGGGGAGTGTCGCTAGTGGGGCGCTTCGGCCTTTCCCATGAAATCCTTTCGAGGAGCCGTTGCGCCGTGGTGGGCGGTTCTTTTGCGTGTCGGCTTGGAATCCATGATTTTTGGGAACCTTTGCAGATGGGGGTCCCGACTTACGTGGGGCCTTATGCCAAGGGGCATGAAGACGCAGTCGCCTTGCTTTGCCGCGAAAGGGCTGTCGTGAGGCTCGGCTCGGCTTCGGATTTTTTAAATTGCGTCTCGCCGTCGGTGGACCGTGCGCGAATTTTTCTTGCGGGCGAAAAAAAGAAGGTTCTTGATTCCTACCTGCAGGTGCTGAATTTTATAAAGGGACTTAAATGAAAAAGGTAATTCTTGCAACTCCCAGGGGTTTTTGTGCGGGTGTAGACCGCGCTATCCATGTGGTGGAGAAAGCGATCGAAAAATTCGGGACGCCCATTTACGTGCGCCATGAAATCGTGCATAACAAGTTTGTGGTCGATACGCTTAAGTCCAAGGGCGTGGTCTTTGTCGATGAACTCGACGAGGTACCGGCCGGCTCCGTGGTCATTTTCTCGGCCCATGGAGTTGCCGAAGAAATATATGCCGATGCAGAAAAACGCGGACTGCGGGTGCTGGATGCGAGCTGCCCGCTGGTGCTCAAGGTCCATTATAGCGCCAAGCGCCATTATGCCGCCGGCCGTCATATTATCTTGATTGGCCATGCGGGCCATGCCGAAGTGGTGGGAACGCTGGGTCAGCTGCCGCCCGGTGCGATTACTCTCATCAAGAACGAAGAAGATGCACGTACCGTGCAAGTCCCCGAAGGCAAGGAACTCGCCTACATTACGCAGACGACTCTTTCGGTGGCCGAAACGCGCAAGATTATCGACGCGCTCAAGGAGCGTTTCCCGAAAATTATTGGTCCCGATGCGGGGGACCTCTGCTATGCGACGGGTAACCGTCAGGCGGCGGTCCTCGATCTCTGCTCCAAGGTGGACATGCTCCTGGTGGTGGGCGCCAAGAATTCTTCTAATTCGAGCCGCCTTATGGAATTGGGGCTTGAACAGGGGATTCAGAGTCATTTGATTGCCTCGGTCGAAGATCTGCAACCGGAATGGTTCGAAAATATCGAATCGGTGGGTATTTCGAGCGGTGCAAGCGCTCCCGAAGTGCTCGTTCAGGGGGTCGTAGACTGGATTAAAGAAAAATTTGCCCCCGTAGAAATCGAAAATTTCGTAAAATTGGTCGAATCGACCAAGTTTAACCTGCCTAAGGCATTGCAAGATTGATAATTTAACCTTGACGGACCGCCGAATTTTTTCTAAAATTGCGTCCGTTATAAAACAACGGAGTTTATTATGAGCCGCATTTGTGAAGTTACCGGCAAGGCCGGCCTCGTGGGCAACATGGTTTCCCACTCTAACCGTAAGAAGTTGATGAAGCAGCTGCCGAACCTTCAGAAGAAGCGCTTCTACATTCCTGAAGAAGACCGCTGGGTCACGCTCCGCGTGAGCGCTGCTGGTCTCCGCACGATCAACAAGCTTGGCATCCAGGCTGTTGCTCAGGAACTCGGCATCTAATTCTATTTGCTAGTTTTGAATTTCCGCCTAACGGAGTGACCTCTGTTAGGTGGTTTTTCGCATTCTTGAAAATGCTTCTTTGCTGCAGCAAAGGCGGCAATGAGGGATAATCAAAAAGGCGGACTCAGTCCGCCTCTCTTTTTTCTCAGGAACTTAAGTCGTTTTACTTGTATAGACTGACCCTGTAGGGTTTATCCCAAAATTCGGACTAGTTTCTAGAAACTACTTGTTGATAAACTGGGCAATGCCCTTGTACTTTTCCATGTTCTTCATGATGCAGGCCATTTCCCAGTCCTTTTCCTTGAACCGGCGGCGGAGGAGCGCTACGAAGACTTCCATCAGCATCAGGCAGTCGTAAACGGCTCGGTGCATCTTGTCGGATTCGATATTCATAGAGATTTCGTCGCGGCGCTTGAACATGTTGGCGAGAATGCCGAGCTTGTGGGAACTTGCTTCAGGGAGGATTGCCTTGGATATGGCGAGGCTGTCGATGACCGGGTTGCCCGGCACCAGCTGCGGGTTATTCTTGTAGGCCACGCGGAGGAAACTGGCGTCGAAGTTGGCGTTGTGCGCGAGCAGAATGGAACTTTGTCCGCAAAATTCGGTGAATTTCTTGATGGCGTCGCCAACGGCGGGGGCGTCCTGCACGTCGCTGTCGTAGATGTGGTTCACGGCAGAGGCTTCGGCCGGGATCATCATGTTTGGCTTTACGAAGGTTTCGAGTTCGCCGAGTAGCTTGGGAACAACCTTGCCGTTCTTGGTTTCCACGGTGAACTTGACGGCGCCGATTTCGATGATTTCGTCTTTCTGGTTGTTGAGGCCTGTAGTTTCAAGGTCGAATGCGACAAATTTAGGGGGCATTAAAATCACGTGATGATTCCTTTCTAGATTGTTTTATTCACCATGGTCAGATAATCGAGTTCAAAGATACTTAATTTGGATGTCAATTGCTGTCAGGGGTAGGGGCAAAACGAACTTATCCCATGTCTTTAGGGTGAAGTGCGCTCCGTATTTTACCGAAACGATCCACAGGGGTCGTCCGCTTTGCTTCGAAAGCCATCGGGATCCAGGCTTTATTTCTCCGGCGGGGCCTCGCGGACCGTCGAGTGCCATACCTGCAAATTGCCCCTGCGAAAGAGCCTTGAGTACGTGCCGCACGTTGCTAGAACCGCGGGTGTCGGATCCCCGGGTCACTTGGTAACCGAGCTGTTTTACGGTGGCCGCAAAAAAATCGCCGTCCTTTGATTGCGAAATCAGAGTATGTACGCCCCAGTTTTTAAAGGCGGCCGCACAGGCGAGCAAGTCTCGGTGCCATACTCCAAGAATGCCGGGGCCAAAATCGTCGGGGGTAGAAAGCCTTATCCGTAGGCTTTTTATCCATAAAGAGGCGAACAGGGCGCCTAGTCGCACCTTCAACGAGTTTTTTGGCATGAGTCAAAGATAAAAAAATGAAAAAAATGGTGAGTTTGCCCTTGAAAATCGAAAGATTATTACCTATATTGCGTTTCACTTTGGCGACGTACCCAAGTTGGTAAGGGGCGGCTCTGCAAAAGCCTTATTCATCAGTTCGAGTCTGATCGTTGCCTCTCAAAGTTCCCGTTCAAGCAATTGAACGGGAATTTTTTTATTTCAGCAGTTTGTTCTCTCCGATGGATTCTAGTACCGTCATCTGGCTTATCGCAATCTGGTTCAGTTTTTGCAACCTTTCCGATTGTGGCAAGCCTTCCTTAATCAAGACAGAATTCAGCGATTCCATGTTTGAAAGACATATAAGCTGGTTTACTGTCGCATAGTCGCGGACATTGCCCTGCAAATCTGCATGTGCATCTCGCCATTCTTTAGAAATAAGCCCGATTGCATTTGTCCGTTCAATCCATTGTTTGGCGGAAAGAACGAAACCATTGCTGCCAGCATTAGATCTAATATTACGGAATTCCGTAACATTAAAACTGGGGTTGTTAACTTGCTCCCATATTCTCAAGAATTCGACCGCATAGCGCGTACTAAGCCAATGTGAAATAACTAGACCCGTTGATTCGGCGTTCTTATGTTTTGCCATGTCTGTCAGGCTGATATAATCGTCTTGGTTCCTTTGCATAAAGGAAATGCTGTTGTTGTCGAAGACTATCTTCTTCATCTTCACCTCCCTGCGGACAAGCGTGAAACCGCAGTGTTTGAAATTTTGAGCACTAGAACATTTGTTCACTAATAAATGTAGTTTCTCAATGGGTTGATGTCAAGAGGTTCCTAAAATTTTAAACTATATTTCAACTAAAAAAGAAATGTTATGAGATTAACGAAATGCATGATGGCTTTAAGCTGCGCAACACTTATAACGAATAGCTAAAGGAACTCTAATGGGAAAGAAATTCCGTACACACGTGCAAGGCGAATCCCTCCAAAAGAAAATTGACGCTGACTACGAGCGATATTTCTCTATTTGGGGAATGTTCTTAGCGTTCTTTCTTTTAACTCTATATGTTTGGCTCTTTTATTTCAAAGTATGGGAAATTACTTTGGCTATGGCCATAATGTTTTCTGTAGTTACAGGAATAATCCTAGTTTACGGAGTTCATAAATCACGCAAACTGATAAGGCACATTCGCAATTGCTATAAGGGAATGGAAGGCGAACGACTAGTTGGAGAAATGTTGAATAAATTAAGCTCTGATTCCATTAGAGTTTTCCACGACATTTGCGGCGATTGCTTTAATGTTGACCATCTTATTATCAGCACGAAAGGCATATTCACTATTGAAACAAAACATTACGATAGAAAGAAAGGCTATAAATTTTTATTCCAAAATGGCAAGTTAATGTTTAATGGCCATCAATGCGCAACTCTTTTAAATCAAATGGATGGCGAAGCAAATTTTATTAAAGAAAAACTGAACGCTCTTTGTGGACGCGACTACTCTATTCAGAAAGCTGCAATCATCATCGGAGCATTCATAGAAAACCCTCAAAATGATTTTTCAAATTATTGGATTTTAAACGAAAATAGTTTTCCGAAGTTTTTTGCAAACGCAAAAGAAAACCTCTCTATAGAAGAAGTCCGCTCTATATCAAACCAAGTGACTGAATGGATCAAAGTCTCTGTTGATTAGATTATTTTTTTTAGTGTTCACGAAATTGGGGCTGCAATGCTGTCCCAACCAGAATAATAGCATCATATTCACCCTATTTTTCTTAATAACCAAGCACAAAACACTAACCACTTTTCTAATTTTAGCCCCGTATTTTATTGTACAGTAAAAAACAAGGGATTTATCCCACAGGAAAACACTATGAAAAAGATCAAGTTCCAGGATACCTCGTTCCGCGATGGTTTCCAGTCTATTTTCGGTGCTCGTGTCTTCGCTAAGGACTTTATGCCCGCTGTCGAAGCTGCCTGCAAGGCCGGCATCACCCACTTTGAAGCTGGTGGCGGCGCCCGTTTCCAGGCCCTTTACCAGAACTGCGGTGAAGACGCATTCGACATGATGGACGAATTCCGCCGCGTGGTGGGCCCGAACGTCCGTCTGCAGACCCTCGCCCGCGGTATCAACGTGGTGGCTCTCGCCCCGCAGCCGCGCGACATGATCAAGCTCCATGCCGACATGTTCAAGAAGCACGGCATGACCCGTATTCGTAACTTCGACGCTCTCAACGACGTCAATAACCTCATTTACTCCGGTAAGTGCATTCACGACGCAGGACTTGAACACGAAGTCGTCGTGACCATGATGGAACTTCCTCCGGGATGCGACCTCAACGCCGCTCACAATCCGGAATTCTACGAACGCATTCTCCGCAGCATCCTGGACGCAGGTGTTCCGTTCGCTTCCGTTTGCTTCAAGGACGCTTCCGGTACGACGAACCCGACCAAGGTTTATGAAACCTTCAAGCGCGCCCGTAAGCTCCTCGGCGACAAGGTTGAACTCCGCATTCACAGCCATGACACTTGCGGTACCGGTGTGGCCCAGTACAAGGCTGCTATTGAAGGTGGCGCTGATGGCGTCGACCTCGGCCGCAAGCCGCTTTCCGGCGGTACGGCTCAGCCCGACCTGTTCTCCATGTTCCACGCCCTCAAGGGTACGGAATACAAGCTCGCCCTCGGTGAAGACAGCATCGTCGACGAT
>CACWJY010000053.1 GCA_902761355.1 Fibrobacter succinogenes
CAACGAAGTCGTGCGTGGTACGCTCACGAAGCGTATCAAGGGCGGTGTGGTTGTCGACCTGTTCGGCATCGACGCCTTCCTCCCGGGTTCCCAGATCGATCTCCGTCAGATCCCGGACATCAATGCTCTCATTGGTCAGGAATACGACCTCAAGGTAATCAAGGTCAACAAGGCTCGCCGCAACATCGTCGTGTCTCGCCGCGTCGTTCTCGAAGAAGAACGCAACAAGCAGCGTGGCGACGTGCTCGAAACCCTCGAAAAGGGTCAGGTCCGCAAGGGTATCGTCAAGAACATCACCGACTTCGGTGCATTCATTGACCTCGGCGGCGTAGACGGCCTCCTCCACATCACCGACATGAGCTACAAGCGCATCAACCACCCGACCGAAATGCTCCAGCTCGGCCAGGAAGTCGAAGTCATGGTTCTCGACTTCAACGACAAGAAGGAACGCATCTCTCTCGGCATGAAGCAGCTTAAGCCGCATCCGTGGAAGGATATCGCCGAACGTTATCCGGAAGGCGCTATCGTTAAGGGTAAGGTTGTTTCCATCACCGATTACGGTGCATTCGTTGAACTGGATAGCGGCGTCGAAGGCCTCATCCACGTTTCCGAAATGTCCTGGACTCAGCATGTCAAGCACCCGTCCAAGATCCTCACCGTCGGTCAGGAAGTCGAAGCTGTCGTGCTCAAGGTTGAAGAAGATGCAGAACGCATCTCTCTCGGCATGAAGCAGCTCGAATCCGATCCGTGGGATTCTATCGAAACCGAACTTCCGCCGGGTGCCCGCGTGGTTGGTGAAATCCGCAACATCGCTTCCTTCGGCGCCTTCGTCGAAATCAAGGAAGGTGTTGACGGCCTCATCCATGTTTCCGACATGTCCTGGACCAAGAAGATCACCCACCCGAACGAAATGGTCAAGAAGGGTGACAAGGTCGAATGCGTCGTGCTCGCCGTCGATAAGGAAAAGCGCCGCATTTCCCTCTCCATGAAGCACCTCACCGAAGATCCGTGGGATACCATCGATTCCACCTACCCGGTGAACAGCGAAGTGAAGGGCAAGATCGTTCGCATGCTCGACCGCGGTGTCGTGGTTGAACTCGCTGACGGTATCGAAGGTTTCATTCCGGTTTCCAAGCTCACCGCTGAATACATCAAGGTTCCGGCCGATGCATTCAAGGTTGGCGACGAAGTTCCGGCCACTGTGACCGAAATCGACCAGAACAACCGTAAGATCTTCCTCTCTGTGGTTGACTACTTCAAGAACCGTGAATCCGCTGAGCTCAAGGCTTGGATGGACTCTCACAAGCCGGGCGAATCTGGCACCACCATTGGTGAAGCCGCCGCTCCGAAGAAGAAGGCTTCCAAGAAGAAGGCTGACGAAGCTGAAGCTTAATTCGCTTCTTTAAAAGCTTAAGGCCCCGCGATCTAGATCGCGGGGTTTTTTGTTTTTTAAGACACTTTTGTATCTTTGTTTATATGGAAAAAAGGATTCAGGAACTCGATGTCTTGCGCGTACTCGCGATGATCTTTGTCATCACGTATCATTTTTGGTATGAATATGCCACTATCGGGCTTCCGTTTGTCAACTTGTTCTACGTTACGCCCAACTACGATTTTGGAAACGTGGCGGTCACGATTTTTATCGCCCTTTCGGGAGGCCTGCTTTATAAAAAATACGGCGCGGCTGATACGTTTGACCATATCTCGTATAAGACGTTCTATATCAAGCGTGCCAAGGCGATTTATCCGCCGTTCTGGATTCCGTGCCTGTATATTCCCTTGACGATGCTTCGCCATTATTTTGCGGATGGTAATGCTTTCTTTATGGGGCATCCGCTTAAGTTGCTGCTTACGGTGACCGGCTTTGACGGCTACGTTCGCGCTTATGGTTTTGACACCTACGCTTTCTGCGGAGACTGGTTTGTGGGGGCGATTGTGCTGCTGTACCTGCTGTTTCCGCTGCTTGCCAAGTGCTACCGTAAATTTCCTGTGGTGACGTTGCTTGTTCTTGCGGTACTGTATGGGTTCCAGTATATGATTCCCGCTGAGCACGACGACGTGTTTAGCATCTTGCCCGTGACAATTTCGCTCAAGTTCTGCGTGGGCTTTTTCCTTATCGAAAATCTGGAGCGTTTCCGGAATTTCCGCGTGGCGCTCGTGGCGGGGATTTTGTTTTTGGCGCTTTCGCTTATCAATATTCCGGGGCGCATCAATACGGATTGCCTTGGCTCCGTTGCCGCGATTGCGCTTTTTGCGGTCGTATTTTACCTTTCTCCGCGATTGCTCCGTTTTAAGGCGGTGAGCGTCCCGGTACAAAAACTGGCTGCTCTTTCGTATTGCGTGTTCCTGGTGCAGCATGTTACCATTGGCTGGACGCAGATGGCCTACATCAAGGTGTTCGACAAAATGCATCTTGTGTTTTCTGCATGGAACGTGACGGCCTTGCTGCTTGTGACCTTCTTCGTGATTCTCGCCGTTGCGTGGGTGCTCAAGTGGGCGAGCGATAAAATAGTGAAATAAAACGAAAGCCTCCATTGCGGAGGCTTTTTAGCATTGAACAGTATAGCAGGATGCTACCGGATATTCACCCGTGCTATGTTATTTTCAATCCGCACCAGGTACGAGCCGGAACGCGGTAGCGTCACCTCAAAATTAGCCGTAGTGATTCCGCGGAGAACAACGCTCCCCTGCAAATCCATAATTGCGAAGGGGAATCCAGGGTTTGCGCCAGAAATTTGCAGGTTACGACCAATTGTCTGCAGGGAGAATTGCGGACGCTGCCAGACATTGACACCTGTAGTGCCTTCACTGGAGCTGGACTTAGCCTCGCTGGAACTAGACACCACCACACTGGAGCTAGACTTAGCCTCGCTAGAACTTGACACGACTGCACTAGAGCTAGACCTTGCCTCGCTAGAACTTGACACGACTGCACTAGAGCTAGACTTCGCTTCGCTCGAACTAGACACAACCACACTGGAGCTGGACTTCGCTTCGCTCGAACTAGACACCATCACACTAGAGCTGGATGCCAACGCACTAGAGCAGGATTCAATAGCACTTGAAGAACTGCCTGGGACAACCTTGACGCTATCGTATTTTGCGTAATAGGATGTCGCCTTCGTCACCTTCACGGGTTCAGGGATCCACCCGGAAAATTCGTAGATTTTGTTACCTGCGGGGGCTCTGGCAGGTACCTCGCCTTCATACTGCGGAATGCTGTTGTATTCCCACAAAGATTTTTCGAGAACAGTAACTGAGTCATAGTCGAAGAATGTGATTTCGTACTTACGGTAAACGGAATCCATAACAGCCCTATACGTTGCGGCTCCCGTAACAGGAGTCAAGGCGGGGGTCCAGTTACCCGAGAAACTATAGACATAGTTGCTGAGTTTTCCTGAAGTATTCAAGGAATCATAGGTAGGCTCAACGCCCTTGAATTCGGGCATCTGACCGTATTCCAATGTTACAGAGTAAATCAACGAATCCGTCGAATGTAAACGTTTGCGCCCCTGATAGAACTTGATTTCGTAGCTACGAATAAGCGAATCAAAAGTCGCCTGGTATTCAAATTCAGAAAGCTTTAGCCATCCATCAAAAGTATATGTGTATTGCTTAGTCGCATTTTTTGTCACCTTGGCCGGATAAGGAATACTGCCGTCGTCTCTTGTAATGTTACTCCACATCAAAGAACCGTCATCATTGTAAAACGTGTACAACTTGCGTTCTATAGAACCGTCCCCATAAAAAGGATACAAGTCGTAATCCTTGTCTATGGCAATGTTCAAGTTGACCATTTTCAAAGAATCCTGGTTCGTCTTTTTGGAATAGCGCCATCCTAAAAAGACGCTATCTTGTTTTTCGGGCGGAACAGGAGCATCCTTGACAATTCCCGTAGAATCTGTATAGACGGTTTTCAACAGCCATGAACTTGTATCGTAGAACCTAACTTGGAACGAAGGACGGTTGTTTGCATCGGCTAGAATAGGTTGGCTAACGCCGCGAGACCAGGCTTTGCTGTTTGTATAATCGTTGCTCCACTTGTTCAATTGATACGCCAAATTTTCTGCAGCGATTTTTTCTTCATCTCCGGTTTTTCTAAACGCGTAATTCTTATATACCTTTTGAGTGCCATTAACATAAGCAATCGCGCCTGATTTATCAATGAGCCCCGAAAGGGAAACGGTTGTGTCGCAAATGGAGTAATTTCCTGCAACAACAGAAGATGCGCGATTTGCAGAGTCGACCAACGCAACTATAGTTCCAAGTTCGCCCATTGTACCCGTAAGAACCATGTCTCCGAAATTGCGGTTGTTTGTAACAAGATCTGTTCCTGAATACCCTACAACACCTCCCGCTTTGACAGGGACGGCATAAACAGAATTGGTCACATTTGACTTGGCTGTTATTTTTCCGTAATTTACATTGCGGTCAATTTTGCCTTGTTTATTGGTAGGTCTAGTTCCATATCTACTTGTATAAGCGGCCCCCACAATTCCTCCTACTTTTCCGCCGCTTGACGAGCAACCCATGGCGCAAGCAGACTCCGCCGTAAGGAGAACGTTTAGATTCCCGTAATTTTCGCAGTATTCCACGATTCCTCTAGCAGCACCGGCAATACCTCCGTAATTGTTCTCATGGTAGGTTTTTGTCTGTATATTTCCGTAATTGCGGGAATGCGATATGACACTCAATGAATCACTGGCAACAGCGGCAATTCCTCCCGATGTCAACAATGATTTAGATATGATATCGGCATAATTTTCAGAATTCATAATTTTCAATGTATTGCTGTAAACAATTCCACCAGTATATTGATTGTTTGCATCATCTAGAACAAATGTTCCCTTGTTTTTAGCAGAATCAATCAAGCCCCTATTAATGCCTGCAATCCCACCAATTCCCGTAGTTGGGCTTTTAGAAATAATGGTTCCCGTGAACAGGACATTCAGCAGCGAACCGGTATTTTCGCCTACAATGCCCGAGCCATAGGACATTGCAGCAGACTCGTCCTCTATCGTAGGTATTTCGAATCTTGCCGAACCACCAACCGTTACATTCTGAATTAAACCTTCATTCTTTCCGGCAAGCGAACCAAATGCGACCTTGTCTTTCCCATACGGGGATGTTCCCTGCTGGTAATTGACATCCAAAAAATGTTGTTCCAGTCTCAGATTCTTTATAACACCCTGGGATCCAACAATTCCGAAAAAGCCAAGATGATTGTCCGCCGCATACGAGTAATCGTAATCTTCCAAATGAACTCCGACTATTTTATGGTCTGCTCCGTCAAAGATTCCCGAAAAGGCGTTCTCGGAACTATAAGCGATTGGGGTCCACGGATAAGCGCCAATAATGTTTTCTTCTGACAGCGAGTCTTCAAAAAAGACGATGTCCTTCTTCAACACGGCGTTGATGTCGCTATGCCCCGCGTTCACCTGGGCGGCAAACCAGGCTAGTTCTTCGGGTGAGGAAATTTCGTAAAACGAAGCACCATCAATGGTTGCACTTGAGGGTTCGGACAATGCACCTAACCAATTTGCGTATGCAGTCGCCGCGAATAATACGGTTAATCCGAAAAGCGCTTTTTTCATGCAGCCCTCCAATACTCAGATGTTTGTTTTTTTTTACAAAGATAAATTAGACTATTAAAAATGTCAAGTAAAAAGATGTAATCCCATTGAACACGGAGAAAACAGCGCTTTACGCTGTTATTTTCTATCTTGTAGGATATGAACCTCGCTGGAAAGAAAATTTTGCTCGGAGTCTCGGGCGGAATCGCCGTCTACAAGAGCTGCGAGCTGTTGCGCCTGCTGCAAAAGAAGGGCGCCGAAGTGCGCGTGTGCATGACCGATGCGGCGACAGAATTTGTGGCACCGCTGACTTTTGCAAGCCTTAGCAAGTGTCCCGTGTACCTGAAGAACGGCGCCGTCGAAGCGCGTCCTTTCCAGCATATCGATTTTCCTCGTTGGGCTGACCTTTACCTGGTAGTGCCCGCCACCGCGAACGTCATCGGAAAATTCGCTTGCGGTATCGCCGACGACCCGGTGAGCCTTTGCTTTATGAGCTGCACGTGCCCGCGAGTGATTGCGCCTGCGATGAATGTGGCCATGTACAATTCTCCGGCGGTCAAACGTAACCTCGAAATTTTGCGAGGTTTCGAAAACACGACCGTGCTGGAATCCCCGGCAGGGGAGTTGGCCTGTGGCGAAGTCGGTCAGGGCCGCCTGATGGAACCGGCCGAGATTGTGAAGTGGCTAGAAGGGGCAAGCCTGCCCCTCGCTGCAGCCGCTTGCGCGTCTTCCGCTACCCCATCGCCTAGGGGCACGGCCCCTAAAACCCCCGCGCCAGCAATTCCCGTTGCAAAAGACATTGACCCGACGAAGGATTCTACTCTCCCCGGATACGGCAAGAAGGTCCTCTTGACGGCGGGCCGTACCGAAGAAGCGATTGATCCGGTGCGCTATATCAGCAACCGCAGCAGCGGAAAGACTGCCGTGGCACTCGCCTCAGTGTTTTACGCCAATGGATTTAGTGTCGAAGTCGTCGCAGGCCCGATGGAGGCGGCGTTCCCGGGCGGAGTGAAAGTGACCCGAGTGAAAAGCGCCCGGGACATGCACGATGCCGTGATGGAGCGGCTTCAAGAAGCAGATGCCGTCGTGCATTGCGCGGCGGTAGCGGACTACCGCCCCGCCCACGCCGCCGACGAAAAAATCAAGGATAGCCGCAGCCAGTTGACAATCGAACTTGTGCCGAACCCGAACATCCTTCGCGACTGCACCGCTGCACGCAAGGCAGCCGCAAGCAGCCGCAAGCAGGTCATCATCGGCTTTGCTCTCGAAACCGACCATTTCGAAAAACACGCCGCCGAAAAACTCGCAAAGAGCGGTGCCGACGCGCTACTTTTGAATGCTCCTGTGGCCGCCGACTCTGGCTTTGGCCGCGACTGCGTACGCTTCGCCCTGGTGAAACAGGGGAGCCCTGTTCCACCGCTCGCCATGGGCGAGAAGGTCGATCTGGCCGAAACGATTTTGAACTTTTGCCTGGAGCGCCTGAATGGCTGACGAATTTGACTTTAGCGAACTGCGCAACTACCTTGAAGGTCAAATCGACCTGGGCGAAGCGGAACTGCTGCTAGACGAACCGTGGGCGCTTACGCGTAAACCGTCAACGGCGGCTCCCGCGCGTCCGTCCTCTGCTCCTGCAGCACCGCGTCCTGTTCCGCCGACTCCGACCGCCGCTCCGGCGTCGCGTCCGGTGCCGCGCAACCTGCCGCCACAGTTCCCGAACAGTTCGGCACCCGGCGCAGACTCAGTTCAGGCTCCGATCCCGGATACCACCGGCTTTGCGCCCTCGCTTTTTGGCGCTGTCGACACCAAGGCGACGGCGGTACCTGCAACCAACATGCCGACTGCGCGCGCCGTCAAGCGTGCCGCTTCCGCATTTGAGTCTACCGAAACCCTTGACGCATTCTACGAATCCATCAAGGGCGAGGCTCTGTATGCAAAAGAGGCGTCGCTTGCCCGCTACGCGGGCCCCGAAAAGCCCAAGGTGCTTTTCTTGCTCCCCGCCGTAAAACAATCCGAAGCTGGCTCCGCTGCATCCCCCTTTAATACGGCGGGTAGCACCGACGCCTTTTTCGGGACGCCTGTCGGCGAAATGCTTTCGCGCCTTTTTGCCAGTTTAAGTATCAATCAGAACGACATCGGCATCACGTATTTCTTTAAGTCGACCGAACGTCCGCTCGCGCCGCTTCTCGAAGCCGCGCTCCGCAAGATGCTTACCAAGGAACTTGGCTTTATCCAGCCTCAAATCATGGTCACCTTTGGGCAGCCATTATTCTATCAGGTGTTCGGCAAGGGCAAGAACTTTGACGAACTTGCGGGGACCGCGATGGATTTTGCCGGAGTCAAGAGCTGCGCACTTGTGGACCCCTATGCCATGGTGAACGACAAGCAGATGAAATGGCTCACCTGGAAGGTTCACATTCCGCGCAGCGGGCTGTTTACCGTGGCTGCAAAGTAGTCTATTATATATAGTTGCAAATGTCTGTGTATAAAAAAAGAGCCGTAGTCAAAGACTACGGCCTTTAAAGTTCAAGCTTTAAAGCAAGAATTACTCACCAGTCACGACGACGGTGTAGGTGGCGTAGATACCAACGATGTTGGTAGCCTTAACGTCAACAGTCTTCACCTTGGTGATGCCGCCGTTCTTGGCTGCTTCGGCGATGCTTGCGTTACCGGTAGCGATGATACCGAGGATAGAGGTAGCAGTGGCTTCACCAGTCTTGGAACCGGCTTCGCTAGAGGTAGCGGTCAAGGCGTAGTCCATGTCGGTGTAGATGAGGCCGGTCAGCGGAGCGGAAGCACCTGCACAGCCAGAGAGCATAGCGGCAGAAGCGATTGCAGAAGCGAGAATGATTGCTTTTTTCATTGTAGAACTCCTTTTGTTCTGTTGTTTTAAATAGGTGCTCCAAATTTAACAACAAATTACGCAAAAAAAGATAATCTTATGAAAAAAAAGTGATTTTTTTTAAGAAAATGTGTAATTTTCGTAAAAAACGACGAAAAATCAAAAATTTCGCAGAAAAAGCCCTTTCTGGGGAGTGGGACTTGAACGTTGTCCCCTTTTTTTCTATCTTTGGGCGCAACTCAAACAAACATCAACTCCATTTGTGGAATAAAATATGAAAAACATTGAAAAGCACAGAAATATTGGTATTTCTG
>CACWJY010000054.1 GCA_902761355.1 Fibrobacter succinogenes
AGCGCTACCGAGCCGGCGGGTTGCCCATCTCCTACCCATTTCTAAAAATAGACTAATGAAGGGGTGATTTTCGTCCTTTTTAAATATAGGACCGAGCCGAGCATTTAACGCCGTTGGCGTTCGTGGCTACGGTTATGCCATAACAGAAAACAAGTTTTCTGCTGCGTCATAACCTTGCACACTTTTAGTACTTTAGTACAATCCGTGTGGCACTAAAAAACTCTTGAGATACGATTCTTTTCTATCTTTCTTCACATGTCAGGCACCATCCGTTTTGCACCAAGCCCCACGGGCTTTCTTCACGAAGGGCATCTGCTTTCCGCCCTTTACGTGTGGGCGGCCGCAAAAAAATGGGACCTGAAAATACACCTGCGCATCGAAGACCACGATCAGGGCCGCGCCCGCAAAGAATACATCGACAGCATTTACGAAGACCTTGAATGGCTCGGTTTCAAATACGACTCACAAAGTGTTCAAAGTAATCACTTTGATCTTTTTCAAAAGGTCCTCGACAAACTTTCCGAAAAAGGACTGGTCTACCCCTGTACCTGCAGCCGCAAGCAGCTCCTTACCGAGAACCCCATTAGTGAAACTGGCGAAGTCATTTACCAAGGGAAATGCCTTGGTGAATTAAAAAACGATCAACCACACAGCCTTCGCATTGTTATCCCAGACAAAGTAATTGACTGGCACGACGAGCGCCTCGGTGATTTTCGTGAAAATCCTAAAAAACAATGCGGTGACTTTCCTATCCGCAACCGCGACGGTTTTTGGACTTACCAATTCGCCGTCTGCATTGATGACCTCGTCCAAGGCATCACACACATTGTCCGGGGCGAGGACATCCGGAATTCTACGGCACGCCAAATTGCCCTTTCGGGAATCATATCCGAAGTTTGTACAGGCGACGCCTCGCTCCAAATTCCTACCTACAAGCGCCCCCTGTACCTACACCACCCCCTTATCGTAGACCCCAACGGTAAAAAGCTCTCCAAACGCGAGCACGCACACAGCCTTCGCCAAGAAAAAGAGGCCGGAATAAGCGCCGAACAGCTCCTGGGCCGCGTGCTTTACAAGGCAAAAATCACCCCGACCCCCTCTCCCCTGCCCCTAGAAGCCGCCATTGGACAAATAGTCCGTACTTTATAGAATTACCCGCGGCCGAAGGCCCTAAAAAAAGGTATATTCATGGCATGTCTTCTCCATCTGCCATTGTAGCACAAATTAGGCAAGAAGCAGCCCTTTTCGATACAAAGGACCGCCTTCTCAATTTTTCGACCAAAAATGATTTTCAGTCTCCCCTGCTCATGGAAACCGGTGACCTTTTCTACGAAAAGTGGCTCCGTTCCAAGGGAGCGCTCCCCCTGGATTCTTTTTTTCAGGTTACACCGACTTTCAATCCGCAGCAAAAGATTTCGGCCGTAAACGCGATGGCATCAACCCTCCGTCAAAAGATGGAGGACTTTGGAGAAACAGACCTTTACCTTGTACTTGGCTTTCTTAAATGGGACGGCAACGCTCTTGCGCCGAGCCTGTTAATCCCCCTAGACTACGATCCAGCCAAAGGGACACTTACCCTAGCCAATCGCCTACCGATCGAAAACGTCGTCTTACGCGACCGCCTTAAAGACACCCTGCAACTCCCCGCTGCCGAAGACGCCTTTATCAACGGCAACTTTAGCCTGCTCCTTTATTTTTCGCTTTTCGAAAAGGCCATTGCCAGCGAACGCAACTGGAAATTCACGCGTCACGGACTTTGCCTCGGCTTTTTCGACACCACGCGACTGCTGCTAAAAAAACGCCTGCAGGCAAACGACAGCGACAAGCAAATCAATGGCAATCCCACACTGGCCTCATTACTACGCAACGAGGGTTTCCAGATTCAAGAATCTCTGTTCGAGAACGCCGACTTTAACCAGGTTTTCTCGCCCGCAGACCACCACTTTGTGTACACGACCGACTCGCATACCAACAAGGTGACCATTGACGCCATGAACGAGGCCGCCTGCGCCTATGCCATACAGGCTTTGCCTGGCACCAAAAAAATGCAGGTGGCGGCAAACATCGTTGCCGACTCGGTCGCAGCCAACAAGAAGGTCCTCGTTGTTCACCGCAGGGCCGTTACAGCAGCCACATTCCAGGACTCCTGGAAACCGCCCTTCAGGACTTTCCCCGATGTAGACCGGGCCGCCCTCGAGATTTCTTTGCGAGAATCACGCAAAGAAATCCTAGAATACTACGACGCCGTCAACAAGCCTATCCCCCCGGCACAGGTCCCCCTTGCCGACGCGCTCATGGTTTTTGCCGGCACCAAACCCAGCAAGCGCAAATACCCGGACACCGTTTTTCAGGGCATCGTCAATCTCGACTACCCCAACTTCTTGAATTTTAAGAATGACCTTACCCTTTTGAACGAACTCTACATAGACAAGCAGGGTGTCGAAGCACGCAAGGCATTCCAAGGAGTCAAGGTTCCTAGCCTTACCGAACAGCAGCAAGAAAGCCTAGCACAAGAACTTAGCCAGGCAGCCGCACTCGCCAATAAGCTAGACGACATGGTGCAGGTGATGGAATCGGCAGGATTTTTCCCCACCGGAATTTTCCTTTCTAGCCTATCGGACATTCTGGAACTCATTAGCGCCAATTTTGACGCGAATACACCTACATTTGAAGATTGGCAGCTGCGCAGCCACAACTGGACGGCCTACAAAGACACGCTCCTCGCACTCCCCGAAGCGGGCGACAAGTGGGTACGCTACCGTAGGCAAACCTCGGATATCTACACCGACAACGCCGTCGACGAAAACATCCTTTCGGCACGAGATGACTTTGCCGAAAGTCAAAAGGCAACCCTCAAGGGACTTTCGGACCGTTACCGTTCCTCTCGCCGCAGGCTATTGCAGGTCATCCGTCACCCCAAGAATGTCGACTCAGACGCCAAGCTTTTGGACTTGATTGATACGCTGCTAGAGCTTCAAGCCAACAAAAAATCCTATAAAGAAAGTGCTGTCCTCGGCAACCACCTGCTAGGCCGCGACTGGCACTACGAAGGATCCAACTGGATTGAGCTCAACACCAAAATCCAGTACGTCTACGATTTCAGAGAAAAGCACAAGGGCAATCCCAAGCTGGAATTCTTGTTGCAGATACTCGAAAAATGGCACATGCTCAAGGACCTGCTACCTCAGCTTAAAGATTTAAGCACCTCGGTGCAAGAACTGCAGCAGTCCATTCGAAAGATCAGCAAGGACATGGACCTCGAAACTCCGCTCGAAAGTCTGAGCCTAGAAAAGTGGCTCGACAAAATAAAGTCCTGGAGCGAGAACTGGAGCCGTCTAGACATCCATCTGCAATTGACGGCCCTCCTTAAAAAGATGGAAATCTACAATTGCCCCGGGCTTGTTTCTTTCATCCAAAATCCGGACAACGCGGGCCACGATATCGAAGACGCCATTTGCCACTATTGGGCCGCCGCCCAAATTCAGGCGGTCACCAAGTGCAACCCGACGCTATTCTCGATGCCTCCCAAGACTCGTTCGCAAAAGAGCAAGGACTACCGTAAAACACTGGACCAATTTAGCGCAGCCAACTTCAGCGAGCTGCACCACCACGTAGAAAGCGATGCTTCGGTATTCCAGGTCATGCACCTAAACGAAGCACTGCGATTGTCAGACACGTTTGACGTAGCCATTATACTTGACGCCGACAGCATCTCTGTGGCCGAGGCATTGCCTATCATCCTTGCTTCGCAAAGGGTAATCTTCGTTGGCGACCCGCACAGTTCCAACATCGATCACCAGCCCTATGATGCCTATCAAGATGCACAACCCCATTCGATATTCTTCCAAGAAAGCATCCTGACCGCAGCACTCAGGCAGGGAGTCCCGACCCGCGAGCTCTGGTTCTCGACACAATATGCCGACGCAGCCCTTGTCAGCTTCGCCAACAACCGGATATACAACCAAGGCATCAAGCAACTGCCCCCCCCGAGCCGCAGTGCATACAAGGGAATCCACGTCCAGGTGGTGCAAGACAAGATTAACGCCATTGCAAAGGCCGCCATCAGGCATGCCGAAAAGAATCCCGGCAAGACACTCGGAATCGTGGCATTCCACCACTCAACCTGTGTCGAAATCGATGATGCCATTCACGCCATGCTCATGGCGGGCACTCCCGCAGCAGCATTCTTTGCACAGTCCAACAACAATATCCGCTACTATGTCAAGACACCCGAAAGGGCGGTCGACCGCTTTAGAGACGTTGTGCTAGTCTGCGCAGAAGTCGAAGGTAACAGCGGCATCAACGGCGAAAACAAAATTGCGGTCTGCTCGACGCTCGCCAAATCAGAACTTTATGTATTCTTGAGCGAAAGCGACGAGTCCAAGCAGAACAACGCCAAGCATAGCCTTTTCTGGGACTGGATTTCGTTTATCAAGAACAAATCCTACAATGACAGCGAATCAACGCATGTAGCAGAGTCCCCCATCCGAGGCGATGTCCTTGAGGTTCTCCAAAAAGAAAACATCACGGTCGAAGAAACGTTCTCGCATGGCAATATTCCTGTCGGACCGGTCATTGTCGACAATAACAATTCTAGTCGATTCCTGGCGCTTATCGAAGACGACTGTACAACCGAACGGTTCCGCGACTCCGTCGAAGACCGCGACTACATTCGTCCCATGATCCTCAAGCAGCTAGGCTGGAAAGTCATGAATCTGTGGCTTCCCTTCTGGTTCATGTCTAAACAAGATGAAGTGGGGCACCTGGTGGCAACGATTGCCATCGAACAAAGCATTGCCCCGCCGCCCATCGACGAGTCTGCAATAGAGGACGACTCTTTAGAATCGGCCCAGAATGAAGGCCCCGTCACAGAACCTTACGTGGTGCAGCACCCCAAGATTGAAGGGACTCCGCACGACAAGCCCATTGCAGAACTGCCCGTGGCAGCCCTTATTACGCAGCTTAAATTCTACGTGGACTACGAATCCCCCATTCACGAAGAAATCCTCAAGCTCCGTGTACTCGAACTCCACCATGTCGACCGCGCTGGTCCTATGCTGCAAAAGGCATTGACCGACGCCCTCAACCTCGGCCTGCAGAAAAAACGCTTCGTCAAGACGGGCCCCTTCTACTACTCGCTCAAGCCCCAGGGACTTGTTCCGCGTAACAGGGCCAACCGCCCCGATTTCGAGCGCAAGCTTGCCTTTGTATCGCCCGAAGAACGCGCCCTGATGCCACCGACCATGGACGAGCACGCCCTCAAGCTTGCGATGGGGCTGCTAGAATAATTCTGAATTCAGATTTCAGAATTCAGAATTGTTCCGTTGTCGAGAATCTTGAATTTTTACTTGACCTTCACGACGAAGGCGTTAATGTTGTAAGCCGAAAGCTCACGAGCCTTGTCTTCGGCGGCTTTCTTGGTGGTCCAGCCACCGCCGCGGAGCTTATAGAACGGAGCATCGAACACCACCTGAATAGCGTAACCCGTGCTTGCAGAAATCTGCGCACGGCGACGCTGGGCGGCATCAAAATCAGCAACCGATTCAAACTGCAGCATATAGTAACCATCGGACTTAGAAGCCTTCGCATTAGACTTTCCGGGTACAGCCGATTCATTCATCGTAGAATCACGCAAAGCCGAACTCAAGGCGGGCTTATATTCTTTGCCCCTAAAAAGGGAATCCAAGTCTGTCGGCCCAGAAGCCCAGGCCATGGCACTTAATAAAGCAACTGCAATAATCTTTCGCATGACTTAAATATAAAAAAAGGGAATGGCTTAGCCATTCCCTTTGTTCAAATATTCCTTGTTATTACTAGTGCAGAATCTGGTTCAGCACACCCATCAGGTCAGCACCCTTAGGCAGGCCGCGCTTGGCACCCCAGACAGAGGTCTTTTCTTGCTTGGCCTTCTTGCCGTAGCCACCCATCTTGACAAAGGACTTGAGCTTTACGATGTAGGCACCGGTACCCACCGTGCGACCATTGTTCGCGAGCATGTTCCAACCGATAAAGAAGTTGCGTTCCATGCCTGCGTCGGTGCACTTACCCGGCTTGGCTGCACCCGGCTGAGTAAAGTACCAAACAGGGTTCAGCTCATCGTTACAGTAGATCTTGCCCTTCTTGCTGGCCACGTAGGAGCCCAGGTTGGTAAAGTATTCTACAGCATATTCAAAGTACACATCGTTAGTATCAAGAGCCTGGAGTTCCGCTTCAGAGAGGCCGTTGATCAAGGAGAACATATCAGCCTTGACAAAGTGACCCGGCCTACCTTCAATAGCCCTGACTTCATCCGGAGTCAAAGTCGTGCGGTAGCCATGCACCGTTACCGGTTCCGTAGAATCCGGAGAAATCATGCCCGTATAACCGAAGTTGGTTTCGATCACGGCGATTTCAGCGTCACCCGTCACCAACACCCAGCGAGACGGCAGTCGAGTCGTTTCGGCATAGCCCGTCGGAGAGTTCCAGAAGTAAGCAGCATCGACAGCATTGATTGCGGCACGGATCGAGTCACCCTTCTGCAAAGCACGGTGATAATCGGTCGTATCGCTCCAGAGCGGGAGCGAGAGGTCGCCACCCAGGCGGGCATAGTCACCCACGTGCGGAGAGAGGCCACCACGGCTGTACAGGTACTTGATACGGCCCTTATTGTCGGCAGTGACACTGACGACCGGTTCACCTCTAGCTTCTACCAAGATAGAAGAATTACCCAGAGCAGAGGCGTAACGGTTTAAGGTGTCGTATTCAATTGCAGAGTTCAGATAGAAGTCCAAAGCCCTGTTCTTACCCGTCGTAACGGTTTCGAGCAACTTGACCGGTTCAGACATCATCACCACAAGGCTGTCGAATTCGCCAAGTTCGTCACCATTCATCAAGGTACGCACCACGGCAGACATCGGCACCGGAGCAATGCGGTCTACGATTTCGCCGTCAAAGCCAGCCTTAACCGTGTCGCACTTCAGAACACCATTTCTTTCAACACACTTGTCAATAAACTTGGCGTAAGAATAAACATGGCCAACACCACTTGTCTTGACATCGCTAGAGAGGGTAAGTCCAGACAAAGTGACATACGGGTCGCAGTAATTTGCAGCATCAGGCGTACCAAGGCACTGGAATGCGCTCTGGTCCTTGACTTCGTTACAAAGCACCGCGTTTACAGAATCCTTGGCCGAATTAGACCAGCCTTCGATAGCCGGGAAATAAGACTTGGCAGACAAGGAATCCCAAAGGATACACATATACGTCGGCAAGGAGTCCTTATGGATGCGACGGTCGTAATAAATCACGACGGAGTCACCGATACCATCCAGGTACTTATCGCTCTTGAACTTAGACGGCATGTTGTAATCAACTGCAGGTTCTGCACCTTCCACATCGAACACATCAGCAAGTACCGGATAGGGTACCGGAGGTTCGCGGAAGTAAATCGGCGTATATTCGGCACGGATGTAGTCATTAATACGGCCATTAATAAGACCATTCACTACAATTACAGCCGGATTATTCATTGTCGGATCAGCATCGTAACGGTAAGCCTTCTGCGCACGGGCCGAGAACGAAGCAAAGCCGTTTTCGAACCAAATGGTATCCGGCGACAGTTCAATCTTTTCGTTACGGTTATACGCATCGACACCAGCGGTAATGCTCAAGTCGCAGTCCGTGCAAAGTTCATACTGGGTAGGATCATCATCGAGCGGCTTAAGAACAGCCATGTAGAAGGACACATAACTACCGACCCAGTGTTCGTCATAAGAACCATCCGGATTCTTGGCATCACCACCAACGCTTTCCCAGTCAGCAGCCGGCTTGTCGACAAAGGCAATCTTCGGCATGTAGAACTTAATGGAGCGCTTGTTTGCACGGCCCTTAACACCAATCTCGAAATTCGTCGAACCCTGCAACAGTTCCATGGGAACCGTCACATACACGGTGTCAATACCATATTCTTGAATAGTACGGCCAGTTTCATTAGTCCATTCAGCCAATTCGCCAGCAGCATTCTTAACGTAAACCTTCATGCCCTTGGGGTAGTCAAGGGTATAGGTAATGCCAACAGCATCGGGTCTAATAATGTCAAGCTTCTTGGAATCCGTGGCAGAAGGAACAACGGCAGAAATATAGACTTCAACCATTTCGCCACCCATGGCACTCGTCTTGAGCTTGTAGTCACCCTTCGGATCTGCAATCTGGTTATCCAAGGAGTCCAAATCGTAAGACTTGGCATCGGCATAGACCACGTCCACTTCACCCACAATACGC
>CACWJY010000055.1 GCA_902761355.1 Fibrobacter succinogenes
GGGCATTCTTTCGTCGATTGCGATTGCGTTTATTCTTCTCGTGGCGCTGACGGTTTCGCCGATTCTCCTGAGTTTCGGCAAAGACAAGAAGCCGAACGCCAAGGTGCTTGAACGCGGCGACACGCGCATGGGAGTCATTCTCGATTCTATCGGCAAGTTCGTTCTCGGACATGGGAAGCCTATCGCCATCGTATTCGCCATCGTGACTGCAATTTCTGTTTTCGGGCTCACCAAGATAGAACCCGCCTTTGACGTGGAACGCACCATGGGCCGCAAGGTCGAATACGTGAACAAGATGCTCTACGTGGCAGAATCCGAAATCGGAAGCTTCTATTCGTACGACCTGGTGATTGATTTTGGTACAAACGACAAGGCCAAGGAAGTCGAGAACCTGAAAAAATTGGAACAGTTGCAGGATCATGCCGGCAAGTACCCGCTCACCAAGCGCTCCACCTCCATTCTTGATATCGTCAAGGATTTGGACCGCACGCTGAACGAAAACCGTCAGGAAAAATACGCCATTCCCGAAACCGAAGAAGAAGTCGCTCAGTTGCTTTTGCTCTACGAAAACGCGGGCGGCAGCGAAGCAAGCTACTGGATGGATTACGATTACAGGAAACTCCGCTTGATGATTGAAATTTCAAGTTACAACTCCAACGAACTCCAGAAGGAAATCGAGGACTTGCAGAATTTCGCACGCAAGCTTTATCCGGACGCGAAGGTGACTGCCGTGGGCAACTTGCCGCAATTCACCGCCATGCAGCAGAACCTGGAAGTAGGCCAGATGACATCGTTCCTGATTTCTGTAGTCATTGTGGCTGTCCTTTTGATGATCGTTTTCGGCAGCATTCGCACGGGCCTTATCGGCATGATTCCGAACATTGCGCCGGGCATTTTCGTGGGCGGTTACCTCGGGCTCACGAACATTCCGCTTGACATGATGACGGCAACACTCATCCCGATGATTATCGGCCTTTCCGTCGACGACACGATTCACTTTATCAACCACGGGCATGTGGAATTTGACCGCACCCGCGATTACCGTGAATCGATTCTCAACGTGTTCCGTACGGCGGGCCCGGCTCTCGTGATGACGACGATTATCATGGTGGCGACCTTTGCGGGCTTTACCACCTCGGCCGCAACGCAGATGTTCAACTTCGGCTTCGTGGTGTTCGTGGGCCTTGTCTCGGCATTGCTCGCCGACCTGTTCGTGACACCGCTTTTAATCAAGAAATTCAAGATTTTTGGAAAATAGGAGAAATTTATGAATATGAAATTCGCAAAAAAAGCCGCGACAATTATTGTCGCCTTGAGCGCCATGGTGAGCGCAGAAACATTGACCGGTCGAGACATTGTACAGAAGGTGCACGACCGCCCCGATGGCGACACCCGCAGTTCCGAACTCTCGATGACACTCATCAACAAGAGCGGAGCCAAGCGCGAACGCAAGATTACCTCGTTTGCAATGGACGTGGGCAAGGACACCAAGCAGATTATGTTCTTCCGCTATCCCAACGACGTGAAGGGCACGGGATTCCTGACGGTCGATTACGACGACATCAACAAGGATGACGACAAGTGGCTTTACCTGCCCGCCATGAAAAAGACGCGCCGCATTAGCGGAAAGAGTTCCAAGACGGATTACTTCATGGGCTCCGACTTCACTTACGACGACGTTGGCCAGCGCAACATCGACGAAGACACCCACAAGCTCCTCCGCGAAGAAAAGGTGGACGGAATCGATTGCTGGGTAGTTGAATCCGTGCCGAAAAAAGGCGACGAAATCTTCTCGAAAAAAATTTCCTGGATTCGCAAGGACTGCCTGATTGCCGCCAAGGTGGAATACTACGACAAGCTCGGCAAACTGCACCGCTCACTGAAAGTTGAAAACGTGGTTCAGGTAGACGGTTTCTGGTCTATCGCCAAGATGAGCATGGAAAACGTGCAGACCAACCACAAGACTCTCCTTGAATTCGGCGACATCAAGTTCAACATTCCGCTTGACGCAAAGACATTCACCGTGCCGAGATTGGAAAGAGGACTGTAATCGCGTCATTGCGAGGAACAAAGTGACGAAGCAATCTCTTGCAGCATTATTGGTGGCGGCAACCTCTGCCCTCGCCCAGGATTCCCCGTTTCAATTCAACGGGTTCGTGGACACGTATCATGCCGTGCAGACGGAACATCCGCACGACTTTACGACGTCGCGGACGCGCCTGCGCGCAGAACTTCGCGTAGATTACGAGAACGCTTACCTGTTCACCAGCCTGAACGGCGTGCACAATAGCATTCTCGAAGACCGCACCGGCGTTCAGTTGCAAGAAGCGTATTTCAACTACCAGAATGACTTTCTTGAAATTCGCGCGGGCCGCCAGATTGTGGTGTGGGGCGTTGCCGATGGGCTTCGCGTTACCGACTTGATTTCGCCTGTAGACTACACCGAATTCATGTCGAGTGACTACGATGACATGCGTATGGCTGTTGACGGTTTCCGCATCAAGTATCCCGGCGAACGCGTGAATGCTGAAATCGTTTACGTGCCCGTACCGCGATACTTCCAGATGCCCATGCAAGAAGAAAACCCCTGGCGTCCTGAATTGCCCGAAAAAGCGAGTATCGATTTCCCGGAAGGTCCCGATGCCAAATTCAAGAACGGCGACTTCGGAACGCGCGTCTCGTTTTTCCTCTCGAATCTAGACTTCTCTATCTCAGCACTCCATACGCATAACCAGTCGCCCGTTACAGTCGCAGGCTACGACCCCGTCAAGGATTCCATTGTCATCCACGGCATTCACGAAACCGTGACCATGATCGGTGGCGACCTCTCGATGCCTGTCGGCGAATTCGTACTCCGTGCCGAAATCGCAGAATACTTCGGTGAAGCGTTCGGTTACGCAAGCAACTTGGATTATGCCCGCAAAAATACGTTCAATGCGCTCGGTGGAATCGACTGGTACGCCGGCGATAACTGGACTTTCATGGTGCAGTATTTGCACAAGTATATCGCCGACTATTCGCATAACTTGGCCGCCGAAAAGAATTCTTCTGAAATGACATTCCGCATTTCAAAGGAACTGCTGAACAACACGCTCAAACTTTCGCTCTACGGCGTATTCGACATCGATAACCTCGGCTACTATGGCCGCGCTTCGGGCGATTACTCCGTTACCGACCAAGTCATGATTTCGCTGGGCTACGACCACTTTGGCGGCAAACGCGGACAACTCGCTGGCTACAAGAAAAACCGCGAAGTCTGGGCGAAAGCGAAGTACTACTTCTAATAAGATCTAATGAATTTTGAAATAGAAACAGAAACTCGCAATCCCTATTCCGCATTCACGATGCGGCGCGTATTTTGCTTTGGCATTGTCGTTGCCGTTTTGCTGCATGCGGGCTTTTACGCTTGGGGATTCCTGAAGCGGCCTGAAGCGGACGCAGGTGGTCACCACCCGCGAAGACGCCGAGGTGATTCATGTGGAGCGTTTGCTCTTGCAACCGCCTCCGCCCCCGCCTGAAGTCAAGAAAATCGTGAAGAAGGTGGTTCGCGCCAAGATTATCCCGAACATCGTGCAAGATACCGTGCCGGAACCCGAGCCGGAGCCAGAGCCGGAACCGATTGTAGTTACGGACGCGGCACCCGTCGTAGAAGCTCCTGCAGAACCCGTGGCACCGCCCCCGCCGCCACCACCTCCTCCGCCGAAGCCTTCGAAGGATTCGCTGATGAAGGTGACGAAAGCCTACCTTATCGGGCTTTCCAAGGCGTTCGAAAAGCAGAAGGACTACCCCGCTACGATGGAAGCATCAGCGGTGCAGTCGTTGCAAAGCCGTGCCCGTATTCTTCGCTGAATGAAAGCGCGCTTGCCGCCGTGCAGGCCGTACCAAAGTTTGATCCGATTCCAGCGGTGCTTGGAAAAGAAACATGGAAAATGGAGATTCCCATTAAGTATAACCTTCACTAATAAAGGAGATTCCCGGTCAAGCCGGGAATGACAAAACAATGAACTACATCTTAGACTTTATCCAGCAGGGCGGCGTTATCGCCTACGTACTCGTAGCGATGAATTTCGTCGGTTATTCCATCATCGTATGGAAAATCATCTCGCTGATTCTCTTCAACAGGAGCATCCGCAAGCGCCTCCCCTCCAAAATTCTGCACCGCGTGGTGAGCCACAACACCGACCACCACATCATTATGGAAAGCATCCGCACCGAAATTGCACTCGCTTTCTCGCCGTTACAGAAGGGCATGACCACGATTGAAAACATCGCAAGCATTTCTCCGCTGCTCGGCCTTTTGGGCACCGTGTTCGGCATTCAGGACAACGTGGAAAACGATGTGCTTTTGCAGCTGGGACGCATTCTGAAGGAAAAGGACCACATTCGTTCACAAAGCGCCGATTCCGCAAACGAGGATGCATAAATGGCCAAGCGCACCCGCCGAATCCGCCCCGACATGACGCCGCTCATCGACTGCGTCTTCTTGCTGCTGGTGTTCTTTCTGGTGACATCAGTGTTCAAGCAAGACGAATCGGTGCTCAAGCTGATTCTGCCCGAAACGCAGACCGAAACCAAACGCGACACGCCCGAAGGCCTGTACATTGAACTTTCCGAGACAGAACTCGCCTTTAACGGTCAGCGCGGCACACCTGACGAACTCCGCGAAAAGGCCGCTGCGGTGCAGAACAAGAAATCCCCTGTCGCCATCAAGATCGACAAGGGAACAACTTACGAACGCATCGCCGTTATCCTCGATATTCTACAGGTGCAAAAGCTGTACAACATCCAGTTGATCAACGAGATGGAAAGCGCGGAATAAAGCCACTTGCGGCATTCTTCTGCCGCAGGGTTTTATACGCGGCCCGCGAACTGGTTCGTAAACAGCAACAGTCCCGAAATAAAGATAATGACACCGCCTGCGAGAGTCGCGACGGTGTATATTTTTGTAGCGATACGGGTGTGGGCACTCCCCTTGTCAATTCCCTTGCGGAATGCAACGGCAGCAATACCGAAGGCCACATTCGTAATCGTCATGCCGATGCAAATAACAAGCGCCCCCAGGAGCGACAGCGCCACCATTGAATTCAGCAGGCAGAAAAGCACAATCAGCGCGACAGCCGGGCAAGGCACAATTCCCGTAACGGCGGCAACACCCAGGATTTCGCGCCAACGAGCCACCGGCGGCAATTTGGATTCCGCGCATTTTCCATCCTGCGCAACAACGCCCTCCGCAGACTCAATTCGCGCATCACATCCGCAGCCCTTGCGTGACTTAATCACATCGCGAATCGCAAGCACCACGAGCAACACACCCGTGAGCATAATCAGCGCATAGCTCGCCCGCTCGATTCCGATACGTCCCGTTTCGAATGCCGAAAATACGGTCGCCTTAAAAATCGCATACAGAATCAGCAACAAGAGAACCGCACTCATCGTGTGCGTCACGGTAATGCCTGCGCCAAGAGCAACACCCTGCCGCCAGCGACCACGGCGCGCAATAAAATAGCCGACCACAATCGACTTTCCATGTCCGGGACCAAGCGCATGCAGCATACCGTACACAAGACAAATCGCGAGGAACTTCCAGATGGCATCCCAGTCGCCGCTTTTCATTGCCGAAATCGCCGCCGTAAGTTTTTCACGAAGAACTTTCTGTTCCTCCGCAATCACCGTATAAAAAGACCGCGTCTTTTCCACCGATTTTTCTGGCACCGCCTCAGCCGCAGCAACCCCCGCAGCAACAGGTTTAGCAGATTCCGCGGCATTCTCCGACGTCACAGGCACGGACACAGCAGAGTCAATCGCAGCCTCCGACGCAGCAGTTTCAACAGGCGCCACTTCAACCGCGGCAGGAGCAGCATCTCCCCCGCCCACATCAAAGCGTTTCTTCTTGACCGCCGCCGAAGCCGCCACCGCCATCAAAAGTATAATCAAAATTACAATAGACTTTTTCATTAAACACCGATACAAATATAGCCGACACCCTTAATATAAATAAAATTACAGAATTATTGCTTAAAATAGTTTTGATGAATTTCATATCTTTTTTATATTTTCCAACCGTCTTTTAATTTGAGTCCCCGCATGAAGTTCTTTTTGAGCATAGCCGCTATTCTTATCGCAGTCTCTGTATCTCATGCCATTACCTCTATTTCGATTAGCGGCATCAAGGCTTCGGCAACCCTACCCGACCTAGGCCAAAAAACCTACAGGCCCGAAAACATGATCATGAAAAAGAACGTACATCCGTTCTTTCAAGTTTGGGCGGCCAAATACAAAGAAAAGCCGATCACCTTAGAATTTATAGTAGAAGCACAAGAACTCGACGTTATCACCCTGTACAACGGGTACATGAGAGACTCTTCGTCTTACACAAACTATAGCCTTGCCAAAAACATCAAGATTTTCCTGAATACAACAGACAATCTTGTAAAATCCGTAACACTCGCCAAGCCCAAATGGGGCGGATTCAAAAAGACAAGGCCCGATATCATTGTTTTCGAAAAGCCCCTCAAGAACGTCTTCAAGATTATCATCGAAATCGAGGACATTTACCCAGGGAAAATTTACCAGGACGTATGTATTGCCCTAATCAAGTTTTGGGGATTCCCCAGACTACCGCGTAAACTAAAAGCCGGCCAAATGACAGACCCGCGCGACGGGCAAATCTACGGCACCGTCAAAGTCGGCGACCAAACATGGATGGCTCAGGATTTGCGTTATAAGACCCCCGATAGCCGCCCCTTTACAGACGCATCCAAACCGAACTTAAAGCTACCCGCAGATGCCGGTCTCGAATACCCCGAATCAGATATAGACAATGGTATTTGCCCCGAAGGCTGGCGACTCCCAACAGAATCCGAATTTGCCAACCTCAAATCGGCGCTCCCCGAATCTGCAACCTTCGACGACTTCTTTTCAACCGCAAGCCGCAGACCATTTTACGCCATATACGAAAACGGAATCTCTAGCGCCGACCCCGCGCTTAAAACAGACGTAGAAGAATTTTTCTACCCCACAGACGCTTATGGGCTCAACATCTCTAGATTAACGCGCCGCTATTACGACCAGCAATGCATTGAAGAAAGCGGAGAAATGTTCGCCTTCGCCTCTTATTGGACTTACGACGCAAAAGAAATTCCGCTTTGGCCAGACGAAAACGGCAATGTCGAAGTCAAACCCTTAAGGTTTTACAGATTCGGTGGAACGGACTACTGCGAAGCCATGCTTTGTACAGAAAACTATCACTTTGTACGATGCATACAGGCTCCAGAGCCCATTACAATAGATACGAGCACGGCGGACTCAAATATCAGCGACTTTAACGCCGAAAACTAAGTTAAAGCCCCCTCGCTAAGATTACATTTTTCGTAAAACTTTTAGTCTATTTTCAATTTTTGAAAAATACCTAATTTTTGTAACAAAGAATAATTTGGCGATTCTGCAAAGAATTCGCCATTTTTGATTTTGGCACGCGTTTTGCTTTCATGGCACCGAAAACTAAAATTCATAGGAGATTGCCATGAGCAACGAATACAGATTAAAAGCTATCAAGGAAATCGCCAGCGAAAACGCCGGCGCTAACCTCCCCGCAGCACCCGCAAACATCGACTTCTACGGCGAAGACGTCTTCAACGCCGAGGCCATGCGCGCATATCTTCCGAAAGACATTTGCAAGAAGCTTTTCGCCACTATCGATGACGGCGCACCGCTTGATCCGAGCATCGCAGGCGAAGTTGCACATGCTATGAAAAAGTGGGCAATCGATCGCGGCGCTACCCACTTTACCCACTGGTTCCAGCCCCTTACCGGTTCCACCGCCGAAAAGCACGACTCCTTCCTTGAACCCGAAGACGGCAAGGCCATTCTCGCTTTCAGCGGCAAGAACCTGATCGTCGGCGAACCGGATGCTTCTTCTTTCCCGAGCGGCGGTCTTCGCTCCACTTTCGAAGCCCGCGGCTACACCGCCTGGGACCCGACCTCTCCGGCTTTCATCAAGCGTCACGGCAACGGTGCAACGCTTTGCATCCCGACCGCTTTCTGTAGCTACACCGGTGAAGCCTTGGACAAGAAGACTCCGCTCCTCCGCTCTATTCAGGCCCTGCAGAAGTCCGCCGACCGCCTCATGGGTCTCTTCGGCGTTGCCCAGCAGAAGGTCACCGTCACGCTCGGTGCCGAACAGGAATACTTCCTGATTGACAAGCGTTTCTACCTGCAGCGCCCCGACCTTTACCAGGCAGGTCGCACTCTGTTTGGAGCCGCTCCGGCAAAGCACCAGCAGATGGAAGACCACTACTTCGGTAGCATTCCGGCACGCATCATCAACTTCATGAACGATGTGGAAAAGGAACTCTGGAAGCTCGGCATTCCGGCCAAGACCCGCCACAACGAAGTCGCTCCGGCCCAGTTCGAACCACAACATGCAGATTATGGAAGTGCTCCGCCAGGTCGCTGACCGCCACGGTCTCGTCTGCCTCCTCCACGAAAAGCCGTTCGCCGGCATCAACGGTTCCGGTAAGCACAACAACTGGTCCGTGAACTACGGCAAGACCAACCTTTTGAACCCGGGCAAGGACCCGCACCAGAACGCCATCTTCCTCACCACGCTCTGCGCTGTGATCTATGCCGTCGACACCCACGCCGATCTGCTCCGTATGGCTGTTGCAAGTGCTGGTAACGACCACCGTCTCGGTGCCAACGAAGCTCCTCCGGCAATCATTTCTATGTACCTCGGCGACCAGCTCGCCGACGTTATCGACCAGCTTGAAAAGGGCGATCCGAAGTCCAGCAAGCAGGCCGGTGCCCTGAAGCTCGGTTCCGACACTCTCCCGCCGCTCCCCCGCGACGCCACCGACCGTAACCGTACTTCTCCGTTCGCCTTTACCGGCAACAAGTTCGAATTCCGCGCTCCGGGTTCTAGCCAGAGCTGCTCCGAACCGAACGTCATCCTCAACACGATCGTCGCCGAAGCCTTCGACCTCATCGCCGACAAGCTCGCCAATGTTCCTGCCGACAAGTTCCACGAAGAACTGCAGAACCTGTTGCAGAAGATCGTGAAGGAACACAAGAAGGTTATCTTCAACGGCAACGGCTACACCGACGAATGGGTCGAAGAAGCAGCCAAGCGCGGCCTCCCGAACATTCGCACCACCATGGAAGCCCTCCAGGCCCTCAACAAGAAAGAAAACGTGGCCCTGTTCGAAAAGTACGGCGTGTTCAACAAGCGCGAACTCGACTCCCGTTACGAAGTCAACATGGAAGATTACCACAAGAAGATTCACATCGAAGGCAAGATTGCATTCGACATCGCAAAGAACGTGGTTCTCCCGCAGGTGCTCTGTGCATACTCTAACGCATTGAAGACCAACGAGTTAGCTAAGGGCCAGGGCTTCTACGCTGTGGACGGTTACGCTCGCGAACTCGGCGACAAGCTCAAGGAACTCGAAGCCGCTGTTGCTCAGATGGAAGCCGCGCTCGGTGACAAGCACGAAGCAATTCTCGATGCCATGGCAAACCTCCGCATCATCGTCGACAAGATCGAAAGCATCGTGCCCGACGAAAAGTGGCCGCTGCCGAAGTACAGAGAGATGTTGTTCATCTACTAGTAGATGATTTTTTCAAATTACTCATAATAAATCGAACCTCAAAAGCAAAGGTGGTTGCCTACATAGCGGGCAGCCACTTTTTCATAAAACGTAAACAAATAGTCATCTTTTACATTTTACGTAATACTTTAAAATACAGAACCACCGTTTTTTTGATTATTTTCGCCATTTTTGCCTTTTGGCATGAATATTGCATACATAATCGGAATAATTACAAATTGTGTAAATCAGGAAATTGATTATGGCATTACAGCACCGATACAACGGAAAGACTAAGTTTATTATCGTCACCGGAGGTGTCATCTCCGGACTCGGCAAAGGGGTTGCAGCAGCGTCCATCGGGGCGCTGCTTTCTGCTAAAATGAAGGTGGTCCCCGTCAAGTGCGACGGTTACCTGAACACGGACCCGGGCACAATGAACCCGACCGAACACGGCGAAGTTTTTGTTCTGGATGATGGCGGCGAATGCGACATGGATTTCGGCCACTACGAACGTTTTTTGAACGTGACGGCCAAAAAGGACTGGAGCCTCACCATGGGCCGCATATTCAAGATGATTCTCGAAAAGGAACGCCACGGTGATTACCTGGGACATACCGTGCAGTTTATCCCGCACGTGACCGACCTTATCAAGGAACAGTTCTACAGAATCGCGAACCAGGAAAAAGCCGATGTCCTGCTGATTGAAATCGGCGGTACCGTAGGCGACCTTGAAAACCAGTTCTACATCGAAGCCGCTCGTCAGCTGAGCCACGAAGTTGGTGAACACAACGCCATTTTCGTTCACCTCACCTACGTCCCGATTCCGTCTGGTGTGAACGAACAGAAGTCCAAGCCCACGCAGATGTCCGTGCGTGATTTGAACAAGCTCGGAATTTACCCCGAAATCGTCATCGGCCGTTGCGAAGAATATATCAAGCCGCACCTCAAAGAAAAGATTGGTCTATTCTGCAACCTGCCCGCAGACCACATTATTTCTGGTATCGACGTCAAGCACGTTTACGAATGCCCGCTCGTCTATGACGCCGAAGGTATTCCTGAAATTCTTTCCAAGACGCTCAGCATTTACGCCCCGCCCAAGCTCGATCAGTGGAGCAAGCTTGTGGACGCCCTCAAGCGCAATTCCGTGAATCCGCGCAAGACACTCACGGTCGCCATTTGCGGCAAGTACCTCGCCCTCGAAGATTCTTACGCTTCCGTCGTCGAAGCGATTACGCATGCATCCGCTCACTTGGACTTGCACGCCAATATCCGCTGGGTCGATACGGAGAAAATTGAAAATGGTACAGTCTCTGTCGAAACGGCTCTCAAGGGAATCGATGCTGTCATCGTTCCGGGCGGTTTCGGTAGCCGCGGTATCGAAGGCAAGATTCAGGTCATCCGCTATGTGCGCGAAAACAAGATTCCGTTCCTTGGCATCTGCTACGGTATGCAGCTCTCCGTCGTGGAATTTGCACGCCACGTCTGCGGTATGCAGGGTGCAGGTACGGTCGAAATGGAAAGCGAAACGAACCACGTCGAAGTTCCGGTCATTGCATTCCTCCCCGGCCAGGAACACATCAAGGACCTGGGTGCGACGATGCGCCTCGGCGGTCACGATGTCGTGATCAAGGAAAACAGCCTTGCAGCCCAGGTTTACGGCTCTACGGCCATTCGCGAACGCTTCCGCCACCGCTACGAAGTGAATCCGCAGTACGTCGCTCAGATTGAACAGGGCAATCCGACGGGCGCAAACCAGCAAAAGCTCATTTTCTCCGGAAAAGCAGCCAACGAAGACATCATGCAGATTATGGAACTCACAGACCACCCCTACTTTATGGCCTGCCAATTCCACCCTGAGCTGAAGTCTTCACTGATTCACCCGGCACCGCTCTTCCTCGGACTCCTCAAGGCTGCCGACGAAAAAAAGTAAGTCAGTATTTACAAAATAAAATTTTTTTAATAAATTATAAGAACTCGAGAATTTGATTACAACTTATTCTCTAAACAATACACACAAGGAGTTCTTATGAAAAAACTTATGATCGCAGCCCTTGCCGCCGCGGCCTGTTTCACCGCTTGCAGCGACGACAAGTCCAGTTCTACAGCACCGTTCCAGCAACTCACCCCGTCCAACGGCGGTGAACAGAACAACGGTCTCGGCATCGAACCCGGTTGCAATTTCGACATCAACGCCAACGAATGGAAGTTTATCACCGATGAAGGTTGGAAAATGTACGAAGTTTATACCTGGACAGACGATACAACAGTCAAGCACGCAACCTGGATGGGTACCTACAACAACCCCGATAAGGACGAAATTCTCACCGGCACACGTGAAGAAATCTATCAGAAAGCCAAGAGCTACTGCGAACTCATGAACAGCGCAGACTAATTCGCCGCAGCTTAGGTTAACATAAAATTGAGGCGACAGAAGCAGTTCTGTCGCCTTTATTTTTATTTTCAACCATTTTCCCGAATTTTACATTTTTTGAAACCCATTTCAGGACTCAAAAAAAACAAAAAAACACATTGTCGAAGGCAACTAATTTTACTATAATTGCCCCCGATGAAAAGAATGGAACTTGTAGACTTCGAGCTCGCCTTCAAGCAAGCAGCCTCGACCCACAAAAAGGTCGGTTGGGTTTCAGTTTTTGACAAGACTATTCATTCTTTTAAGAGTTTTATTTTTAAGGCAAAGGCATTTAGCTTTTGCCTTTCTTTTTATACACAGCCTTTTAACTATAGCAACGAGTAAATCATGAACGATAAATTTCAATGGAAAGCAAAGCGCGAACGCAAGGCGTTCATAGCCTTGGCTGACGGAGCCGTATTCCACGGTTACGCCTTTGGCGAAAAGAAAGACACCGTAGGCGAAGCCGTGTTCAACACCGGTATGGCAGGTTACAAGCAGATCTTGACCGACCCGTCTTATGCAGGTCAGTTCGTGGTTTTCACCACGGCCGAAGTCGGCGCTTACGCCACGAACTTCGAAAAGTCCGAATCCAGACAGATTTTCTTGAACGGCATTGTCGTGAACTCCCTCGACTGGGTTTCCAAGGAACTGAACGAAGAATCGCTTCATGATTACATGCTCGCCCAGAAAAAGGCAGGCATTGCAGGCGTCGATACTCGCGCCCTCACGCTCCACCTCCGCGAACACGGTGCCCAGAAGGCTTACCTCCACGTCGAAGACACAGAAATGAGCGAAGCCGATGCCATCAAGAAGGCTCAAGAATGGGAAGGCCTCGACGGTCAGGACTACGCCAGCAAGGTGAGCGACCCCAACGGCTACGAATTCAACAACGAAGGCAAGTATCATATTGTCGCTCTCGATTTCGGCATCAAGACAAACATCTTGAGAAACCTCGCCGCTCAGGACATGCGCATCACAGTCATGCCGATTGGTACAAGCTACGAAAAGATTATGGAACAGAAGCCGGATGGCGTGTTCCTCTCCAACGGCCCCGCCGACCCGAACAGCCTCCCGCAGGTTTATAACATGGTCAAGCAGCTCCTCGGACAGATTCCTCTCATGGGTATTTGCCTGGGTAACCAGCTCCTCGGCCTCGCTCTCGGCGCTAAAGTTTCTAAGCTCAAGTTCGGCCACCACGGTTGCAACCATCCGGTCAAGAACCTCTTGACAGGCGCTGTCGAAATCACGTCGCAGAACCACAACTACGCCATTGACGAAACGTCTCTCCCCGCCGATGTCGAAGTCACACACATCAACCTGAACGACAACACGGTCGAAGGCATCCGCTGCAAGAACGTGCCTGCGTTCAGCGTGCAATACCATCCGGAATCTGCTCCGGGTCCGAACGATTCCATGTACTTGTTCGAAGAATTTAAGAAGATGATTGAAGCTTTCAAGGGAGGCAAGAATGCCTAAGCGTACCGACATCAAGAAGATTATGCTCATTGGTTCTGGCCCGATCGTAATTGGCCAGGGCTGCGAATTCGACTACTCCGGCGTGCAGGCCTGTAAGGTGTTGCGCCGCGAAGGTTACGAAGTGGTGCTCGTGAACTCCAACCCGGCCACCATCATGACCGACCCCGAAATGGCCGACCGTACCTACATCGAACCGCTGAGCGCCGATATTCTGCACGAAATCATCCGTCGCGAACGCCCCGATGCCTTGCTCCCGACTTTGGGTGGCCAGACCGCCTTGAACCTCGCCATGGAACTCAACGAACGCGGCATTCTCGACCGCTACCAGGTGGAACTCATCGGTGCTAAGGCCGAATCCATCCAGCGCGCCGAAGACCGTCACCTGTTCAAGGAAGCCATGCTCAAGATTGGGCTTGACTTGCCTCGTTCCGGTTCCGCACACTCCATGAGCGAAGCTACCGCCATTGCAAACACCATCGGCAGCTGGCCGCTCATCATCCGTCCGGGCTTTACGCTTGGCGGCACGGGCGGCGGTATCGCCCACAATCCAGAAGAATTCGAAACCATCGTGAACCGCGGTCTTGACGCGTCGCTCAACAACGAAGTGCTTATCGAAGAATCGCTGCTTGGCTGGAAAGAATTCGAGATGGAAGTCATGCGCGACAAGAAGGGCAACGCCGTTATCGTGTGCTCCATCGAAAACCTCGACCCCATGGGCGTGCACACCGGTGACTCCATCACGGTCGCTCCGATCCAGAGCCTTGATGACCGCGCTTATCAAGCCATGCGTGACGACTCCCTGAAGGTCATGGAAGCCATCGGCGTGGAAACCGGCGGATCTAACGTGCAGTGGGCCATCGAACCCAAGACCGGCCGCCGCATCATCATCGAAATGAACCCCCGCGTGAGCCGTTCTTCTGCGCTCGCCTCCAAGGCAACGGGCTTCCCCATCGCAAAGATTGCAGCATTGCTCGCCGTGGGTTACACGCTCGACGAACTCCGCAACGACATTACGCAGACAACCCCGAGCTGCTTTGAACCCGCTCTTGACTACGTTGTCGTGAAGGTTCCGCGTTTCACGTTCGAAAAGTTCCCGAAGGCCGATTCTACGCTCGGCACCCAGATGAAGTCCGTGGGCGAAGCCATGGCCATCGGTACGAACTTCAAGCAGGCCATGCAGAAGGCTCTGCGCTCCCTCGAAACGGGATTCGGCGGATTCGGTGCCTGCGCCAAGTGCGAAAAGTTCAAGGAATACAACGACGAAACGCTGGCCAAGGAAGTCGCCCGCCCGAGTGCAGAACGCATCTTCGTGGTGTACGAAGCCTTCCGTCGCGGCTGGAGCATCGAAAAACTCTACGAAACCACCAAGATCGACCGCTATTTCCTCCGCCACTTGGAAGAACTCGCCTACTTCGAAGACGAAATCAAGGCCGCCAAGTCCCTAGAAGGCCTCTCCAAGAACAAGCCCCTGTTCCGCCAGGCTAAGGAATTCGGCTTCAGCGATATCCAGATTGGCTATCTGTTCCACAAGACTCCCGAAGAAGTCATGGCAGTGCGCAAGTCCATCGGTCTCATTCCGAGCTACTACTCCGTAGATACTTGCGCCGGCGAATTTGAAGCCATTACGCCTTACTATTACAGCTGCTACGCAGAGCACACGGAACCGGTTCGCACCATTATGGGCAACCGCGGCAAGAAGCGCATCATGGTGCTCGGTGGCGGCCCGAACAGAATCGGTCAGGGTATCGAATTTGACTACTGCTGCTGCCACGCCGCCTTTACGCTCCGCCGCGAAGGCTACGAAGTCATCATGGTGAACTCTAACCCCGAAACGGTTTCCACCGACTACGACACCTCCGACAAGCTCTACTTTGAACCGCTCACGCTCGAAGACGTGATGGGCATTTACGAACGCGAAAACTGCGCCGGCGTCATCGTACAATTCGGTGGCCAGACTCCGCTGAACCTCGCCATGCGCCTCAAGAAGGCCGGTGCAAATGTGGTCGGCACGAGCCCCGAAGACATCGACCTCGCCGAAGACCGCGACTTCTTCAAGCAGCTGGTTGACAAGGTCGGCATCAAGCAGGCCGAAAGCGGCATCGCCCACAACGTGGAAGAAGCCCTCGCCATCGTCGAGAAAATCGGCTACCCCGTTTTGGTGCGCCCGAGCTTCGTTCTCGGCGGCCGCGGCATGGTGATTGTCTACAAGGAAAAGTACCTCCGCAAGTTCGTGGAAGAAGCCGCCGCCATTGGTGAAGGCAAGCCGATTCTTATCGACCGCTTCCTCGAAGACGCCACTGAACTCGACGTGGACTGCATCAGCGACGGCAAGCACACCGTGGTAGGCGCCATCATGGAACACGTGGAGCCCGCAGGCATCCACTCCGGCGACTCCGCTAGCGTCATCCCCCCGATGACCCTCTCCAAGGAAATCCAGGACAAGGTCCGCGCCTACGCCAAGGAATTTGCGAAGGAACTCCACGTATGCGGCCTCATGAACATGCAGCTCGCCGTGAAGGATGGCGAACTCTACATGATCGAAGTGAACCCGCGCGCCTCCCGCACGGTGCCGTTCGTGTCCAAGTCCATCGGCGTCCCGCTTGCCAGCTACGCAAGCCGCTGCATGCTGGGCGAAACCCTCGAACAAATCGGCTTTACCGAAGAAGTGCACGTGCCTTACGTGAGCGTCAAGGAAGCCGTGTTCCCGTTCGTCAAGTTCCCGGGTGTCGATATCACGCTTTCTCCGGAAATGAAATCCACCGGCGAA
>CACWJY010000056.1 GCA_902761355.1 Fibrobacter succinogenes
CGGGCTCCCGGGTCGTGCCTTCGTGCCGATGATGGTGGGCTTCGGTTGCGGCGTGCCGGGCATTATGGGCTCCCGCGTGCTGGAATCCAAGCGTGAACGTTTCCTCACCATTTTCCTGGTGCCGTTCATGAGCTGCGGCGCACGTCTCCCGGTGTACGCACTGTTTGCCGCCGCATTCTTCGGCAAGATGGCGGGCACGGTCGTGTTCCTGCTTTACCTCGCCGGTGTGCTGTTCGCTATCGTTTACGGTTTGTTCCTGAAGAAGTCGCTTTTCCAGGGCCAGGCCAGCAACTTCGTGATGGAACTTCCGCCGTATCACTTGCCCAAGTTCAAGTCCCTGATGATTCACTGCTGGCAGCGCCTGCGCGACTACATCTGGCGCGCTGGTAAGGTGATTACGCTTGCCGTTGCAATACTTGGCTTCCTCAACAGCTTCGGTATTGTGGAGAAGGCTGTGGACGAAAATGCTCCGGCCGATGAACCGGCAGGTTTTGAATTTACAGCCGGTAACGGCGACTCCGAAAACAGCTTGCTCTCTGTTATCGGTAAGGCGATTACGCCGGTATTCGAACCGTTCGGTGTCGAAAAGGAAAACTGGCCCGCATCCGTGTCGCTGTTTACGGGCCTGTTGGCCAAGGAAGCCGTTATCGGTACCATGAACTCGCTGTATTCGATGGCGGGGGAGAATGCCGAGGCTCCTGCAGATGGCAAGGCCGCGGAACCCGTTGAAGAACCGAAGGCTGAAGAACCCGCACCGGAACAAGTGGCGGTTGCTGATTCCGCTGCAACCGATAGCGCCGTGGTTGCCGATAGTGCCGCTCCTGCTGAGGCTCCCGCAGAAGTTGTTGCCGAAGCCGCTCCTGCCGAGGCTCCCGCAGAAGAAGCCGCCGCGGAACCTGCTGCAGAAGAAAAGCCGCTTATCGCCGGTGTAGACGAATGCCCCGCCGAAGAAGAGGAAGAAGGCGGCGCTCCCGATATCAAGGGCGCTGTGCTCGAAGCCCTCGGCTCGATTCCTGCTAACCTCGCCGAAGTCTTTGGCTCCCTCACCGACCCGCTCGGAACTACCGGCGAATTGGAAGGCCAGGAAGCTGCCGAACTCAAGAAGGAAACTCTTGACAAGATTACCGACGCCAAGGTGCTGACCTGCGAAGAATATGCAGCCATCGAAACCTTCGGCGAAGAAGAAGAGGACGAAAAGACCCGCGAAGCCGTGTTTGCAAAGCTCGCTGCCGCCGGCCTCGAACTCTCCGAAGACGAAATGGGCGCTCTCGAAGAAGGCGACCTTTCCGAAACCGCCGACATCTACGCGAACCTCCGCTCTTACTTCCATAATCCGGATAAGAACGGTAACCCGGTGGACGGATTCAATTGGCAGGTGTTTGCGTTCCTCATCTTTATCTTGCTTTACGTGCCGTGCCTTGCCGCCATGGGCGTGGTCGCCCGTGAAATCGGCCTCGGTCTCGCCGTCCTCATGGCGACCGTTCAGACGCTCCTTGCCTGGGCAATTGCCGTGCTCCTCTACCAGGTCCCCGTTGGAGGCGATACCAAGTGGATTGTCGCAGCCATCGCAGTGCTCGTGGGTACGGGAATCTTCCTCAAGCTCTTCGGCATGAAGGCGAATAAAGAAAAGCGTTTCGAAGACTAACCTTTGGAATCAAGAACAGGGCTGGTAGGCCCAAAACCTGCCGGCCCTTCATTAAAAACCTTGAATTAGATTAGTCTAATTTTTGAAACTAAACTGAAACATCTTGGCACGCATTTTGCAACAATAGCACACAGAAGGCGATAGCCAAGCGTTTTTGTAGCACTATTTGTAAAAAACCTGACGGAGTGTTACAAAAACAGAAAATCAATCCGTCAAGGGAGAGAAATATGAAGAACCGTTTGTCTTCTGCAGCCGCTTCCTTCTTTGCCGTGTCGGCTTTTGCTCAGGAAGCTGCCCCTGTTGCTGCCGAAGCCCCTGCTGCAGCACCTGTTGCTGAAGCTCCTGCCGCTGCCCCTGCTGAAACCTCTGCTCAGGCAGCTCCTGCTCCTGCACAGGAAGCCCCTGCCGCCGCTCCGGCTCAGGAAACTCCTGTCGCTGCCGCTCCTGCCGAAGAAAAATCCGCTGAATCTGCTCCGGCTGAAAATACGAATCCCGGCGAAGTCGCTGACGCTGCCGGAAATGCTTTCGACATGCTCAAGGCCAGCATGAATGAAGGCACTTCTGAAGCCAAAATGGAAGTCAAATATAGTGGTGAAGTTGAATTTGATGCCTATGTGGGCAATGTTTGGGCGGATGATGCCCTGTACCATAGTTACGCATCTACCTTTGACCTGAATTTTGAAGTCAAGTTCAATGAAAAGTGGTCTGCTTTCGTGGGTCTTGAAGCCGATGGCGAATCGACATCTCCTGAAGCTGTGTACAATGGAGCCTACATTCAGTATCAGCCGGCTGATTTCTTCGCTGTCAAGATGGGTGACCTGACCTTCTCGGAAGGCGCATTCGTTGCCTACTACGACTACGATGATCCTGCCGACAATGCTGCAGGTATGAAGGAACACGATATCCGCGGTTTAGAAATTGACTTGGCTGGCTTTATTCTTGGCTTTGGCTTTGGTCGTGGCGATAATGATGCTCCTGACACAGAAGCCAGTGGCAAGGTCTACGATATTCACGCCGCTTACGAATTCGATTACGCCGGTCAGCACTTGCGTCCGTATGTGGACTACAAAAGCTACCAGGAAACTCAGCATAATGAACTCCATACCGGTGTCGAAGCGGGCCTCTCTATCGGCGGCTTTGGCTTCAGGGCTGTGTATGGTTTCCATGCTGATTACCTGATGGACGATGGTGATGTGGTGAAGGGCCAGGACTGGACTTCTACCGCCCACGCCTTCTTGGTTGAACCGACCTTTGAAGTGGGTATGTTCGATATCAAGACAACGGCTTTCTATGCAATCATCAACAAGGGTGATGCTGCCAATGACGTAAACGATATTGACAATGGCGAAATTCCGGAATACTTCTTCGTGTATGGCGAACCGGCCTTCAAATTTGCCGAATTCATCAAGGTTGGTATTCCTGTAGAATATCACACTCGCACCTTGGATGATAATGACAAGACTGCTGCAACATTCGATGTTGGTGGTCGTATCTACATCACTCCGATTGAAAACCTAGAAATCACGGCTTTCGGTATGGTGGATGTCTCTGTGCAGGATAACAAGGATGACGATGTGCTGCGTTTTGGTCTTGAAACGGTGTTCAGCTTCTAATAGCCTCACATAATGCGCAAAAAGTGGACTGTGGCGTTTTGCCATGGTCCTTTTTTTGTGTGAAGGGGAATGGCTGGCTTATTTTCCCTTCATACTTTCTTGAATTTTGGCGACAACTTCTTCTGGCGTCACGAAATTCAAAACGCTGAAAGCCGTCATTTCATTACCCATGTCCTTGAACGAGGCTCCAAAGTGATAAACCGTATCATCCACAAGCAAAAATCGATCGTGAATAGTGCGCATGGTCTTCAGTTCTAAGTCGGGATATTGCTTATTGTGCATGTCCTTGGCTGCCTTAAATTCGGGAGTGATACGTGCGGAATAAATGACAGCCTTAACATCTTTCGCACGCATTGCGGCAAATTTTAAAACCTCAAGATTTGCATATGGATCGATAAACACCACGGACCGCTTCGCGGATTTCACCAAATCAGCAATCAGAACAAGTCCGTCAAACCGAGTTCCTGTCGCAAGGATGCCTCCTGTGGGTGTTTGGACGGCTTTGACAAAGAAATCAATATGTTTTTCAACGGTCGAAAGACGATTGTCCACATTTTCGAGTTTCGTTCCCTGGTTTTCAATTAATTGCCGTTGTTCCTGAAACTGATTGGCGATCTGCATTCCAGTCGCAACCATTCGTTGATTTACGGCATAACCTTTGAGCATGTAGTCTTTCAGGATTTTATTTGCCCACTGGCGAAAACGTGTTCCTGCAATGGACTTGACTCGATAGCCGACGGAAATGATGACATCTAAATTATATAGGACGACTTCCGAAGATTGTGTTTTCCCTTTGATTGCGCCATGCGGAGTGGTATGTGCAAAATTTGCACATACCACTTTGGAATCTAATTCGCCTTCATTGAACGCGTTTTTGATGTGCTTTGCAATAACGGAACGGTCTCTCTCGAATAATCGTGCCATCTGTGCCTGCGTGAGCCAGACCGTCTCGTTTTCAACGCGCACCTCCAAGCGGACTTCACCTTCCGGCTGGTAAAGGACTATTTCTCCTCTTTCTTCGTTTTCTTTCATTTTTTTTGCTCCTATAAACAAAAAAAGTCGGCCTTTGGATATACTAAACCCCAACAATTATTGGGGATATACCAAAAAGCCGACTTATTCGTCAGTCTTAGCTTGCAGACGGAATTCCGCTGCCAGTGCCTGTTGGGGAATAATATACTAAATCATTCCAATTTGGACTATGCCGCCAAATATTTTTCAAATGCGTTTATATTCCAATTTGTACTAAAAAATTTGCGATTTTAGGCGAAATTGGCTGTATCAAACAGAAAATGATGATTTGTCATATTCCAACTATTGCTGCTTAATGGAAATCGGCATATATTCAATACGATGGCACCGATTATTGAATACATAGATTATCGGAAATATATCCGCGATTTCTACGACGAGCGCAAGGCACGCATCGGGTTTTCGTGGGCAGCCTTTGCGAAACTTGCCAATATTTCTTCGCCGGTGTTCTTACAATATGTATGTGAAGGCAAAAAGAACATGAGCGAAAGCACGGCACTACAAGTCGCTGCGGCCATGAGACTTGCTGGCTTCGAAGCAACCTATTTTCAGTTACTCGTTCAATACGGCAACGCCAAAAATACCGAAAGCAAGAAAAAGACGCTTGAATCCATCACCGAACTTGCAAAGATCCATAAAGTGAGGAGTGTCGCTGCCGATGAATTTGAGTTTTTTAAGTCTTGGAAAAACTCGCTCATTCGCGAACTTGCACCTGCCATGCCAAAGGCGACTCCAAGACAAATCGCAAGCGTGACACGGCACCGTATATCGACAACTGAAGTGAGCGACATCCTCGAATTCCTGCAACAGGCCGGCTATCTCGAAAAAGATGAAAACGGGAACTTTAGGCAACTTGACCGCTCACTGAAAATGGGTCCGCCGTCCATCCGTAGCGCCATCGCCCACGACCTTCAGCTCCAAATGGCAGAACTCGCCGTAGACGCAATAAAGAACGAGGATGCCGATGGTCGAAACATCACGGGGCTCACGTTAGGCGTTACTCACGAAAACTACGACCGCATTGTCGCCGAACTCGCCGAATGCCGCCGACGCATCGTGGCAATCGCCTCCGAGACCGTCCAAACCGATGAAGTTTACCGTCTGAACATGCAACTGTTCCTTTTGACGAACATCTCAAAAGTTTTAAAGCAAAAAGAAAACTCTGAAAAAGGAGGACAAGATGAATAATCTTGAATGCAGAAATCACGTCACAAGGTCCTTGAACACTGTTGGTGTGCTCTGTCGAACCATACCGAAGGGCCTTGCAACAGCGGCCATTTCAATCAGCATTTTCCTCGCTGCTTGCGGAGACGACAATAAGAATGCTGGCGGTACGGTTGAAGATCAAGAAATTATCGCCATCACCGATAAAACCATTTCTGGTGTGTCACAGAAAGGACCGTTCGTAAACGGTTCCAGCGTTACCGTTCAGGAACTCGACGGCGAAACCCTTGCCCAGACTGGTAATAGCTACGAAGGTAAAATTAAGAACGATATGGGCGAATTCTCGGTAAAAGTGACAAAGCTTGCTTCGCAATACGCGCTCCTGAAGGCGAACGGATTCTACCGCAACGAAGTCACAGGTGAAAAATCCAAGTCCCAAGTGACGCTTTATGCTCTCACCGACATCAGTAACCGTGACGAGGTGAACGTAAACTTGCTTACGCATCTGGAATACGAACGTTCGCTTTATTTGGCGGCAGACGATTCGGTGACTGTTGCTGCTGCAAAAAAACAAGCCGAAAAGGAAGTGCTCGCCACCTTCGGAATTACCGGCGACTTCGCCAACTCCGAAGACCTGAATATTTTCGGGACTGACGACGGAGCAGCTGCACTCCTAGCAGTAAGCGTATTGTTACAGGGAGACCTGAGCGAAGCTGATTTCAGCGAACGCCTCGCCGATTACGCGGCCGATATTGAAATCGACGGTAAATGGGACGACGCCAAAACAGCAACGAAGATTGCCGATTGGGCCTCAAGCAAGAGCCTTGATGGTGAATTGGAAAACATTCGCAACAATATCGCCAAGTGGGATGTTTCAACCGATGTTCCCGCTTTCGAAAAGTACGTCGATAATTTCTGGTGGCAAAACTATGGACTTGGCTCCTGTGAACAGAAACGCCAGGGGGAAGTGCTGCAAAATACGAATGAGTTAAGTGGAACGTACGGAACCTACTTTATCTGCGACAATAACGCCTGGCGTTTGGCAGAAAATATTGAAAAGGATACTGTGACGTGGGGTGGGGATACAGGAAACTTTAACGGCGAAATTCGTACAGGGCAAATTAACAAGACCATCTACTACATTTATGATGTAAGTACGAAGACTTGGCGAAATGCAACCACTTTAGAAAAAGATTCCTATGACCATGTGAATAATAAAGATTGGGAAGATGGTGCTGATGGTGAAATAAAAAAAGGCTCAGTAACGGATTCTGTTTATGTATTTGATGCGACAGTTTGGCGTACTGCTGATAGTATTGAAAAAGTATTAGGCGGATGCGTAACAGCTATACAGGATTCTGTAGGAAGAGTTGGACGGTCCCATTATATCTGCAATTCTCGCAAGTGGAATGTTGCGACAACGTTGCAGTATGATACTTATAAGCATGAATGTTCAGAATTTGGTTTGATCATTCATGGGAACATAAACACCAAATATGCCTATTTCTGTTATGGCGAGGATTGGAAACGATTCTATGGAAACGAAAATGTTTCTTACGGAAAACTTGTGGATGAACGTGATGGACAAATTTATCGAACGGTCAAAATTGGCGACCAAACTTGGATGGCTGAAAACTTGAATTATGCAGATAGTTCGAAATATCCAAGTATGTTGAAAAAGAATTGGTGCTTCATAAATGCAGTTGATAGTTGTGAAAAAAATGGACGATTGTATACTTGGTCTGCTGCGATTGATTCGGTGAAACTAGCGACGGATGCAGATGACCCGCAGGATTGTGGTTATGAAAGAACTTGTTCTCTGCCCGATACAGTGTATGGAATATGTCCACCGGGTTGGCATCTACCAACAACTACGGAATGGAATACTCTGATAGAAAATGTGGGCGGAGCTCCTATTGCAGGCAAAATATTGAAGTCGCAGACGAAAATGTGGAGCAATTGCGAAGGATCCGGTAATGGTACAGATGATGAAGGTTTCGGTGCTGCTCCCATAGGTCATTGGCACTACACCAATAACAGTTTTGGTGGCCAGAACGAAGGAGGTTATTTTTGGAGTGCCACTGAGGATAATGATAGCAACACCTATGTTATGAATTTAACCTCTTGCAGCAATTATGAAATAGAATTTATTAAGAGTGACTACATGAGCCATAAGGGCAACGGCCTTTCAGTTCGTTGCGTCAAGAACTAGATCTCCGTTCGTTGTATCGGAGACGATGAATAACGCGTAAGAAGATAAGTCGTTGAGCGAGCATTCGTCGGGCGAAGCCCGAGTCGGTCCATAAAACGAATAGGTAATAACATAAAAACTGGTCCCTAAAGACCAGTTTTTATGTTTCTAAAATCCCAGAGCCGAATTTTCCGTATAGGTCTATTCATACTCCAGCTTAAAGCTTTTGTTCACGAAGTGCGCGGCGCTTCTGAATTTCTTCCTGCGGAAGTCCTGAAATAACAGCGATGTCTTGGTCGGTCAACTTCCCGTTGGTGAGCATGGCATCAACCATTTCGAACTTTGTGTCCATTATTTTGGCTTCGAGTTCTTCTTCTTCGACTTCGGCGATGGACTTGTAGCCGTAAACTTCGCTGCATTTCTTGAAATCCATTTTGAATTGCTCCTTGGCCTCGCCGTTGAACCACTGCTTTAAAAGCGTGCAAGGCGAGCGTTGCAAAAATATGCTTGCATATTTTTATTACCGAGCCGCCGCCGCGGACGCCATAGGCGTCAAATATACAAAAATTTTAGAGAGAATCAGGCTGCCAATATAAGAAAGATTTATGTTGAAGTAAGAACCACTCGATGTCCCAAACTTAATCAATGGAAACACCAAAACCGGCCTTATGGACCGGTTTTATTATGTTTTGAGAATGCCGGAGAGGTTACTTAAGAGAAGCAAAAGCCTCTGAAATAATCTCGTCAGATACGCCCTTAGAGCGTAAGAAATCCTCCAGCTTTGAGTCGCGGATTGCGTTTTCAGCAGCATTCTTCTCGCGTTCTTTCTTGATACCTTCGTTCACGAAGTGCTCTGCGAAGGATTCATATCCCTTGTTTGCAATGGCTTCTGGACTATCCATCTTGATTACCTCGCTCTTGTAGGGCCACTTCCAAAAGAAATACGAAAGCGCCTGCTTGATAAAATTTCTTCCCTCGTCGGTGTTCTGCATCTTGAGCAGATGCTTTGCAGCCTCACGGAAGGAAATCGAGAACTTCTCGACATCCCAAATATACTTCATTGCTGTCAAGGCTACAAGAGTGATGGGCGAAAAGTCCTTTAATTCCGCGTCGTCGATGGCGTGTCCCACGTCCAAAAATTCCACCTTGAAGGGGAAACCGATATCACGATAGTATTCAGGATAATTCGCGAAACGACCCTGCGCGAGCGGGTTCCAATCATTTTCACCGTTGTAGACGATGAACGCCACCACGGGAACATCCTTCTTACGTTCCAGGAATAGATGGTGGTAATACTCCGAAATCTGGAGGAGCACGTTATCCTTATTGGTGGACTTGTGTTCAGCAATAATTCCCACATAAAGTCCTGTGATGCCACCCGCCTTAATATCAGCCTCGAAGACTAGATCCGCAGAACCGGTATGCTTGTCGTTAGAGAAGTTTTCCTTCGTGCCGCGAAGTGTCTTGAGGTCGATGGTGTCGAGGAACGCCTTAAGCGATGGATTGTGGCGCGAGAACAGTGTCAGAAGTTCCGCCATACGGTGGGGTTCCGCAAAGGCGAAACGCAAGAATCGGTCATGAGTAAAATTGCTCTCGCCATCCTTCACGGAATCGACGATGACGTTAAACTCATGGGCGATATCGCGAATGACGGAATCCGGTGTTTCTACAGAATTGGCGGCATCATTCGCAATCGGCGTATTATTTTCAATTTTTTCTTTTTCAGACATTGGTGTGTCCATATTTTAGAGTGGTCTTATGGGTTATCCCGTAAAGCGACAGAGAAAAATGCTCTGTCTATGTTATACACGTTTTTTACAAGTGTTTGTTCCCATTTTTTCGTAACATTTTTTTCTTTTTACAATTCTACAAGATGAACTGCACCCGGCCCGGAGCCCATTGACAAACACGAACCCTTTGTCTACCTCCCTTTTTACCCCCATTTTCTGTAGTTTAGCCTTTACTAATTAGCCGTGGCTTTCTAAATTTAGCGTTGACTAATATATAAGGTGTGTTTTTCGTCTAATCGGAGCCGTCCTATGGAACAAGTAAAGTTAAGCCAGAGCCTTGAAGAGCGACATTGCGGCGGCGCTCAAGGTCAAGATGCCGTCGGTTGCCAAGGCGGTAATCGAACTCAAGAAGCTCGGCCTTGTGACGCAGGAGCCTTACAGCGGCATCGAACTCACCTCGGAAGGTGCGCTTGTGGCGTCCCAGATTTTGAACCGTCACATTCTGCTGAAGAGCTTTTTGATCAAGCTCGGTATCTCCGAGGCGATTGCCGACAAGGATGCCTGCTGCATGGAACACATTCTTTCGGCGGAAACTCTCGAGAAAATCGAGGAATTTGTGAACACGCCCAATGAATCGGCGAAAAAGCCGAACGCCGCTAAATCTAAGAAAAAGTAAATCGTTGGTGTATGAATAACGAACCGAAGTTTTCGGAGCTTAAAAAAGGCGACAAGGCCGAAATTATTGGATACAACACGGGTGATTCTCAGTACAAGTCCAAGCTTTTATCGATGGGGCTTGTGCGCGGCGTGGTGCTGCAGGTTTTGCAGGTGGCACCGCTCGGCGACCCGGTCGAGGTGAGCGTGCTTTCGTACAGGCTTTCGCTCCGCAAACAAGAAGCCAATGTGCTCAAGTTGAGGAGAGTCTGATGCCTATCGAGAAAGACGTTTTCACGATTGCGATTGCGGGCAACCCGAACTGCGGAAAGACGGCGCTCTTTAACTCGCTGACCGGCTCGAACCAGATTGTGGGCAACTGGCCTGGCGTGACTGT
>CACWJY010000057.1 GCA_902761355.1 Fibrobacter succinogenes
TGCGCGATGCGTATCGGTTTCGGATTCCTAGTGATGCTCGTATGCCTTATCTTGTTTGTAAGGTCGCTGCGCGGCGTGGTGGTGCCCGCGATTGCAACGGTCGGCGGCATCGCTTCGGTACTCGGCATCAACGCCTGGCTCGGCGTTATCGGTGATGAGAGCATGGTCGCGCTCCCGGTGCTTTTGGGCATGGCTCTTTCGGTAGGCTACTCCATCCACTACATCAATTCGTTCCGTATGCATTTTAGGCGTACGGGCAACCGCCGCGAATCCGTGATTTGCGCCGTCGAAGAAACGGGCTGGCCCATCCTCTTTACCGTCATTACCACAGTCGCATCGCTGATTTCGTTCCTGTTCGCAGGCATTCGCCCCATCCGTTGGATTGGCGGGATTTCGGCGGGCATCGTCACGATGGTTTACTTGTACGTCATCATCCTAATTCCGATTCTCATGAGCTTCGGCAAGAATGCAGAACCCGACCCGACGCAAGTAAAGTCGGCAGGGGCCACCAAGGCAGACATCCTCTTTGAATTCTTCGGGCGCAAGGTGTGCAGGCACAGCGGAATTATCGCGGCAATTTCGGCCGCCATCATGTTGTTGCAAATTCCAGGAATGATGCGTATCGACGTGAATATGGATTACACTGAGACCATGGGCGAAAAGATCCCCTTCGTGACGCGGCTCAAGGACATGCTCAGCGGAAAACTCGGAAGCCTTTACGACTTTAACGTGATGGTGGAATTCGAGAACGACGACGCGCTCAAGGATCCCGCCAACATGAAACGCATCGAGCAACTCGAACAGAAACTCGGCACGCTCCAGCTCACGAAAATTTCGGGCGACAAGCCGCGCGTGCAATCCGTGACACGCCTCGTGAAAGAGATGAACCGCACGCTGAACGCCGACAGCATCGAATATTACAAGATTCCCGATGCACAGGACATGCTCACGCAATTGCTGTTCCTGTACGAAATATCAGACCCCGACGCACTCTTTGAACGCATGGATGAAAATTACAAGATGACTTACATCCACATAGAGCTTGCAGGCTATGACGCGAACAAAATCGTCGAGGACTTGGATTCGGCAAACGCTTATGCCGCCCGCATTTTCCCCGACGCGAAAGTCTCCGTCGTGGGCGAAGTCGTAAACTACGCCGAAATGAACGGCAAACTGGTCGGCGGGCTATTGCGTTCGTTCGGCGGGTCGTTCGTGATTATCGCCATCATGATGATTCTTGCATTCGGGAGCATCAAGGCGGGCCTTATCGGGATGATTCCAAACGTAGCGCCAGTCCTCCTGATTGGCGGCGTCATGGGCTATTCGGGCATGCCGCTCGACATGATCACGATGATCGTGATGCCAATGATTTTGGGCATCGCCGTCGACGACACCATTCACATGAACAACCACATCAAATACGGCTTTGAACGCACGGGCAGCTACAAGCACGCGCTACTGCTCTCTTACCGCGAAATCGGAAAGACCATGGGCATGACCACTTTCATCCTTTGCGCGATGTTCTTCGTGTTCATCTTCAGCCCTATGGGCGCGCTCCACAATGTGGGTTTGCTCTCCATCGTGGGCCTCGGTGCCGCACTCCTTGCCGACTACACACTCACCACGGCGCTTGTTTACCTGAGCAAGCCATACGGGAAAGGACACTAAAATAATAGTCGAATTTAATCATATTCGGCTATTCATTCTACCCTATACCCAACATTCCTGACGGTCTGTATAATGGAGCTGCCCTGTTCGCCTAATTTTTTTCGAAGCATTTTCACATGCATATCTATGGTTCGCGAATCCATATCATAACCGATTCTCCAGATTTTTTCAAGAAGTTGCTGCCTTGAAAAAACAATTCCTGGATGTTTCATCAAGAATTTTAGCAATTCGTATTCCTTAAAAGTCAATTTAACCGAATTACCATCCACCTGAACCACATGGCGCAAGTCATCCAAATTCACCTTACCCACCGAAAGACTCAATTTATCACCGATATCATTCTTCGGCAACGAACGACGAAGAACAGCCCGCACACGAGAAATAAATTCTAAAACGCCAAATGGTTTTGCAATGTAGTCATCTGCCCCTAAATCAAGGCCTTTGACTTTATCCAACTCCGTTCCCTTTGCCGTTAACATAATTATCGGAATTTTCTTCGTATTTTCATGATTACGCAAACGTTTCAATACACTCAGCCCATCTTCACCTGGCAACATGATGTCAAGAATGAACAAATCTGGTAGACGGACCTTCACTTGTTCATTCATGGATTTTGCACAACCAAATACAGAGACATCATATCCGCTACTTTTCAACGCATAAGCTTCAATCTCACGAACATCGGTATCGTCTTCTACAATATAAATCATTCGTCTACCTGTAAAATCCGCAATTTGGGAGTCAAGAATTTCTTACTAGACTTTGCAAAAGACTTAACAGCATCCAACAATGCCCAGGACTCATAAAGAATCGTTAGATAAAGGATTTCGCCCCTAATATTTTCGGAATTTGCTTTCATCATTTCATTTTTTCGTTCAGAAAAAATCAGCGATTCTTCTTCACGCAGCTTATCGCGAACAGCATCATAACGATCAAACGCCATCGACTCAACCATATTCGCAGCAGACTCGATACATTCTTTCACACTAGTCGCCATACGCAGAAGCATTTTTCGTTTATTATTATCTAGCGAGGGGAAAGCATTGTCTACATGATTTCTACAAGGCAAGTAAATCTGCAGCAAACTAAACAAGGAATCACCCACAAAGTCATTTGCCTGGTAAAGGAAAAAGTTCTTTACAACCATATCTTCCTGTGCGAGACGCTCTGTACAAATCGAGCCATACCGACGATTTCGTTCAACATGTTTTTTCAGAATTTTGATTTGCTTGTTGACCGAGCGAAGTTTACCCATATTTTCTCTAAGTAAACCGACAATAATTTTTTCATAACAATCCGCACTCCAGCGCAAGATTTCGCTCCATTCACCACGACTATAATCCTGAATGAGCGGATAGGCCTTCGTTTCGGGACTTACCGCAAGAATATCCTCAAAGCGTTTCTGCGACTTATCCTTTTGGCTTTCACGATATTTGAGATTTGAACGAACAAGGACAAACACCACAACCGCAAACAAGGCATATTTAACAGGAATTCCACCGAAATAAAGAACTACTGCGACAATCGACGCAATCGCAAAGGCAGCAAAGGCGGTCAGGAACCATCCACCAATCACAGAAAGTACACCCGTAATTCTATAAACTGCCGTTTCGCGATTCCAGGCGCGATCCGCAAGGCTTGTTCCCATTGCCACCATGAATGTCACATAGGTTGTCGAAAGAGGTAACTTTAGGGACGTTCCGAATGCAATCAGGGAACTCGCCAACATCAAGTTTACACATGCCCGAAGCAAGTCGAAATCGGCACCGTTTTCTTCTAGAATCATCTGCTTCGTATCAAAGCGGGCATTTATCTTTTCTGAAAGACGTTTTGGAATTATCGATGCAATAAACCTCACAGTAGCATTAGAACTACGCACTAGAGCGCGGGCTACCGGATTTGTACCAAAAATTTCATCGGAAGATGTTTGCGATGCAAGCGCTACCGATGTTTTGACAACATTGTGAGCCTTTCTCGAAAATACCAGGGCAAGCACCATCACAATTCCCGCAATCATTAACAGATACCATTGTCCAGGTTCAGATTTGAGCAAAAACGCCATATTGTAATCCATCGCATTTCCGTTTTCGGCAAGCAAATGCTGCAAAGACGAAAGTCCAGCAAGGGGAACGCCAATAAAATTGACTAGATCATTCCCAGCAAAGGCTAGAGCGAGCGAAAATGTTCCGAAAGCAATAATAATTTTCAGGACATTCGCACCAAGCGCATGTAAAACATGGCAAAGGACAAAGAATCCGACAAACATTGCAAGCAGAAGAAGCATTTCGTTTTCAATTATAAAGTTTCTAAAATCAATCCCCACAAAACTCATGTTCTTAAGCCCCTTGACCAAGATAAAGTAAAAGATCGATGTCAAGGAAACACTACCAAAAGCACCTATAAAATAGCGCATATTTTTACGATAGCCAAAAGAGAAAACAAGACGAGTCACATACTGCACCAGCAGCCCAAAAACAAACGCTACTGCCACAGAAAGAAAAATTCCCATAATGACAGAGAACGCCTTTGTCGTATTAATCAGTTCACCAAGATTCAATGCATTATCATCAATAATTTTGATAGTAGCAATGGCAACTGACGCACCCAAAAGTTCAAACACCATCGACACCGTTGTCGAAGTCGGTAAACCATAGGAATTGAAAACATCCAACAGAACGACATCCGTGAACATGACTGCGGCAAACACACACATAAGTTCTGCGAACGTATAATATTGCGGCATAAAAATTCCATGCCGGGCAACATCCATCATGCCGTTACTAAAAGTCGCACCACAAAAGATGCCGACCGCCGCAAAAATCAGGAGAATTTTGAACTTAAACGCCTTGCTTCCGATAGCAGAACTCAAAAAATTCACAGCGTCATTGCCTACCCCCACAAAAAGGTCAAATAAAGCCAAAGTTAAAAGCATCGCCACTAGAATGATATAGAACGTAGTCATTTTTACCTCTTACAAAAATTGATTTTTTCACCTCTTCGTTAACAAGATAAAAAGCACTTTCTCTTTCCCCAATCCCTTAAAACAAGGCTTTTCGAAGATTTTATCTAGGCCCAATCTATTCTTTACTTAACTTCATACAGAATTTACTTTGGGGTAGCTCCCCAAAAAATGCAGCCCATAAAAGTTGATTTTTCTAGGACTTAATACTATTTTTTATGGCATGAACGAGCCCATATTACAAATTGCGCAAGGTCTTGCCATCCCATTTTTAGGGACGGTTCTCGGAGCCGCCTGCGTATTTTTTATGAAGAAGCAGATGGGGCAAAACCTCAAGCGCGGACTTTTGTCGTTTGCGGCGGGCGTCATGGTGGCAGCCTCCGTTTGGAGCCTGCTTTTGCCCGCTATCAGCGCCAGCGAATCCATGGGGAAATTGGCGTTCATTCCAGCAACAATCGGATTCTGGGCAGGAATCCTTTTCCTGTTTATCCTTGATAAAATCACGCCGCACCTGCATTTGGGCAGCACGACACCCGAAGGTCCCAAGGCAAAACTCAAACGCACCACCATGCTCACGCTTGCGGTGACCTTGCACAACTTACCCGAGGGCATGGCTGTCGGTATCGTTTTCGCAGGCTGGCTTTCGGGGAATGTGGCCATCACGCTTTCGGGTGCGTTTGCGCTTGCCATAGGCATCGCCATCCAGAATTTTCCCGAAGGAGCCGTGGTTTCGCTCCCGCTCCGTGCCGAAGGGGCATCCCGCAAAAAGGCTTTTGCACTTGGCGCACTTTCCGGAGCCGTAGAACCCATAGGCGCTTTAATCACGCTGCTTGCAGCTGAGGCGCTCTCGCCGTTCATGCCCTACCTGCTCTCGCTTGCAGCAGGAGCCATGATTTACGTGGTTGTAGAAGAAATGCTCCCCGAAGTCAGCGAAGGAGAGCATTTTGATGCCGGCACCATCCTTTTTGCCGTGGGCTTCACGCTCATGATGGTGCTCGACAGCGCGCTATAAAATTTCACTTAGAAAATCAGCAATCCGATGTGGTAGCCGATAAAGGCGAGCCCCAACGAAAGCGCCAAATAATACCCCATGATGGTCGCCAGCCACTTGAACGAGCCCGCCTCGCGGTAGGTCGTGCCCATCGCCAGCACGCAGGGAACGTTAAACATCGATGCAAACAGGAATGCGAGTGCTTCGGGCTTGCTGATGGTACTTGCAAGCACCTCGCCCAGGTTTTCACTCGCAGCCACGCGGGTCACAAGAGAGAACGCCTCGCCGGTGTGGTTGAAGAGCGTGCTCATAATGCCAAGCGAAGCTTCTTTACTGAACATGCCGCCCAAATACGAGACGAACAGTTCCCAACGCATTCCGAAAATCATCGTCACAGGCTCAATCGCGTTGCCGATTTTGTAGAGGAGCGTATTTTCCACATTTCCGTCGCCCGCGTAAGAGAGCGCCCAGAAAAGGGCGGCCACCATCAGGATCATCTTCAAGGCCTTCTTGAAAATGCCCCAGGTGCTGCGCCCGACCATCGCGGCAATCATCTTCCAATGCGGCTTGTGATACGGCGGCAGTTCCATAATCATGCCCACGCGTTCATTCTGCGGGACAAGTTTTTTGCCGAACAGGCGCGAAGACAGGTAGAAACTAGTGAAAATCAGCACCACGTAACCGATGCCGAACAGCGGAGCCGCCGACCCGAAGAAGGTTGACGCAAGGAACAGCACCACCGCCACCTTGCTCCCGCACGGAATGGCCCACAACAGAACGAGTGCAAGCAGGCGTTGTCCGCGAGTATCAAGCACGCGCGTACCGCAAACTGCACCCGCCGTGCAGCCAATTCCAGAGAACAGCGGCATAATTGCCTTGCCCTGTAAGCCCAGGCGCGAAAGCCAGTTGTCGAACGCATACGAAAAACGCGCCATGTAGCCGATTTCTTCGAGAATGCGGAACACGAAAATGATAGCGAAAATGAAACTCGTCATACAAATTGTGATGCAAGTTCCACCGACGAGCACCAGATTGATGAACGAAATCACCACAGGCCAGACGCCAAGCGCGCCGCCAACACGTTCTACGAGCGACTGCAACACAGGCTGTATTCCAAAACCGATTCCCATGCCCGGGAAAGCGAGAATCATGCACGCAATCAGCGACACAACCATGATGCCAAACGCAAAGAACTTGCCCTTGATATGGTGCGTGGCAATACGGTCCCACTTGCTGAAAACTTTCTCGATGGACTTGGGCGTCGCCGATTCACGCACAATCTTTGAAACCCAGCGATACTTGGCCTCGCCGGTGAGAATACCGCCATCACGTCCTTCTTCGCTATCGAGGATTGCTTCAATCGCATTTTTACGGGCGAACGGAAGCATTTCATTCACGACACCGCAAATGAGTTTGTCTTTTTCGAGGAGCTTTTCTGCAATCCAGATTTTTTCGCAAACGCCATATTCAAAATCGCCGAGGGCAGCTTCGATGCGGCTAATGAGACTATCCGTTTTTTCAGCAAGCTCTCCCCCGCCAACGAGTTCCTCGCGCAGGCTCCCGCTATCAAGGCAAACAGGCGTCTTGACGACCGAAACCATCTTCTTGAAAAATTCAGGATAACGTTCCGTTTCGGCCGCGCTGAAACCAAGCACCGGAACGCCGAGGCGCTTTTCAATCGCAGCCACGTCAATCTTCTTACCCGCCGCTTCGGCCACATCCATCATGTTGAGCACCAGCATCACGGGCATGCGAATACCCACGAAATCCGCCAGCATGTAAAGGCTGCGTTCCAGCTGCGACGCATCCACCAGAATGCACACGAGATCCGCCTTGCCGCTCTGAATATAGTCGCGCGTGACGACTTCTTCTTCGGAGTTCGCCGAAAGCCCGTAACTCCCTGGAAGGTCAATTACTTTATATATCGTACCATCAAAAACAAATTCACCCTCAGCCTGCTCCACCGTTTTGCCGGGCCAGTTGCCCACGCGCTGGTGAAGCCCCGTTAAGTTGTTAAAAAGCGTCGATTTACCGGAATTGGGTTGCCCGAGCAAAGCAATAGTCTTGATTTCGCTCATCTTTACGATTCTACCTTGACAAAAATCTGTGAACTTTCCTTATAATTGACAGCGATTACCGTATCGCGGCAAAAAACGAGCACCGGAGAGCGCCCGTCGTTCTTGAGGAGCGTAAAGGCGGAACCCGGCGTAAGCCCGATGGAAACAATTCTTGAAATAAAGCGGGAATCGCCCTCGATCTGGGCG
>CACWJY010000058.1 GCA_902761355.1 Fibrobacter succinogenes
AAGGAGATATATTTGGCGGCGTAATCGAAAAACAAACAAAAAAGGTAGGTAAAACACTATGAGCAATAAAAAAACATCTGTAATCGGTTTCCCGCGTATCGGCAAGGCCCGCGAACTCAAGTTTGCTAGCGAAAAGTTCTTCAAGGGCGAAATCTCCGAAGCGGAGCTCCAGAACGTCGCCGCCGACATCCGTCAGTACGGTTGGGCAAAACAGAAGGCCGCAGGTATCGACTTTATTCCTTCGAACGATTTCTCGTTCTACGATAACGTTCTCGATACGGCATTCTTGTTCGGCATTATTCCGGAACGCTACAAGAACCTGAACTTGAGTACGCTCGAAAAGTATTTCGCAGCCGCTCACGGTTACCAGGGTGAAAAGGGCGATGTGAAGGCTCTCCCCATGAAGAAGTGGTTCAACACGAACTACCACTACATTGTTCCGGAAATCGATGACGCTTCTGAATTCAAGGTGAATGATTCCAAGCCGGTGCAGGAATACAACGAAGCAAAGGCTGCTGGAATCCAGACCGTGCCGACTTTGATTGGCGCTTACACGTTCCTCCGCTTGGCCCGCTACAATGGTCAAAAGAAGGCCAAGGATTTTGTAGCCTCTGCAGTAGCGGCTTATGCGAAGGTTGCCGAACTGCTCGCCGCTACCGGTGCCGAATGGATCAGCTTCGCCGAACCCGCCTTGGTGTTCGACGTGACCGCCGAAGAAAAGGAACTTTTCAAGTCTATTTATGTGGAACTCATCAAGAAGGTGCGTGCCGCAGGCCTCAAGGTTGCCTTGCAGACTTACTTTGGCGATATCCGCGATGTGTACCAGGATGTGGTCGCCCTCGGCTTCGATGCCATCGGTCTTGACTTTGTGGAAGGTCTCAAGTCGCTGGAACTGGTCAAGTCCGGTTTCCCGAAGAACACACTCCTGCTCGCGGGCGTCGTGAACGGCAAGAACATCTGGCGCGCCGATTACTCGCAGAAGAATGCTCTGCTCGCCGAAATCGTGAGTGCTGTCGGTGCCGAAAACGTGGTGGTCGGAACTTCTTGCTCGCTGTTGCATGTGCCGTATACGGTTGCTGCCGAACAGAAACTCCCCGCCGAAACGCTCCGTCACTTTGCCTTCGCCGAAGAAAAGCTCGTCGAGCTTGCCGAAATCGCAAGCGGTGACGCTGCCGCCCTCGCACAAAACAAGGCCCTGTTTGCAACTCCGCGCCTGCAGGCGAACGCCAAGGTGCAGGCGGAACTTGCCGCCCTCACCGCCGCTGATTTCGAACGCAAGCCGAGCCGCCTCAAGCGCCGCGAAGTGCAGAAGGCTGAATTCAAACTGCCCGCATTCCCCACGACTACCATCGGTTCTTTCCCGCAGACCGCTGAAGTCCGCGCGAACCGCGCCGCATTCCGCAAGGGTGAAATTTCCAAGGAACAGTACGTGGAATTCAACCGCAAGAAGATTGCCGAATGCATCAAGCTGCAGGAAGACATCGGCCTCGACGTGATTGTGCACGGCGAATTCGAACGCAACGACATGGTGGAATATTTCGGCACGAAGATTGACGGCTTTATTTTTACGCAGAACGCCTGGGTGCAGAGCTATGGAACCCGTTGCGTGAAGCCGCCTGTAGTTTGGGGCGACGTGAGCCGCAGCGCTCCGATTACGGTTGAATGGTCCGTATACGCCCAGAGCTGCACCAAGAAACCGGTGAAGGGCATGCTCACGGGCCCGGTGACGATTCTCAACTGGTCGTTCCCGCGTGAAGATGTTTCACTGAAGGTACAGGCGCAGGAAATTGGCTTCGCCATCCGCGACGAAGTCCTTGACCTCGAAAAGAACGGCATTCGCATTATCCAGATTGACGAAGCCGCCCTCCGCGAAAAGCTGCCGCTTCGCAAGAGCGACTGGCACAAGGAATACCTCGACTGGGCCATTCCGGCATTCCGCCTGGTTCATGCCAAGGTCAAGCCCGAAACGCAGATTCACACGCACATGTGTTACAGCGAATTTAACGACATCGTGCGCGACATCGACAACATGGATGCCGACGTAATTACCTTCGAAGCGAGCCGTTCCGATCTCAAGCTGCTTGACGCCCTGAACGAAGCCAAGTTCGAAACGCAGGTGGGCCCGGGCGTGTACGATATTCACTCTCCGCGCGTGCCCTCGGAACAGGAAATCGTCGACGCGCTCCACAAGATCGTAGCGAAGGTCCCGCAGCAGAACGTGTGGGTGAACCCCGATTGCGGTCTCAAGACCCGCGGCGAAACCGAAACCACGGCAAGCCTCAAGAATCTTGTGGCCGCCGCAAAGAAACTGCGCGCCGAATAAGGCCAAGCCACATCTTTTTTAAAGAAAAGCCCCTCTGCCCCGTAGGAAAACCTGCGGGGTTTTCTTACAACGTCCTTTGGTTATAAAAAAAAGTGATAACAAACGCTAAAAATTAAGTATTGGACAATAGCAAAAACCACATCTATATTTGCTCTCAAAAATTAAGGAGAGTATAATGTCTAACAATTTATCTTTTGACACGCTTAAATTGCACGCAGGTTATAATCCTGCAGAACACAATCACGCAGTTTCGGTACCGATTTACCAAACGACCGCTTTCACGCTTGATACGGTCAAGCGCAGCGACGATTTGTTCTATTTCGACAGCGCCGACGCTCTTTACACACGACTTTCTAATCCGACAACGGATGTACTTGACGCGCGCCTTACGGCACTCCACCCGGGCGCAACGGGTGCAGTCACGCTTTCTTCGGGCATGGCAGCGGTGACCTATTCGCTTTTGAATGTCACCGCAGGTAAGGGCAGAATCCTTGCAACGGCACGTTCTTACGGAGGCTCCTTCGATAGTTTCGAACAAATTTTCGGAGAGACGGGCGTCAAGTATGATATTGTGGAAAACCCTGACGATCCGACCAACTTTGAAAAGCTAATCAAGGAAGACACGAAGGTCATTTATATAGAATCCATAACGAACCCGAACGCAACCATTCTCGATATCGAAGCGATAGCCAATATTGCGCACAAGCATGGGATTCCGCTGATTGTCGACAACACGGTAGCAACACCTTATTTGCTGAATCCATTTGAATTCGGTGCCGACATTGTCGTATATTCAGCAACGAAGGGGCTTACGGGGCATGGAAATGTAATTGCGGGCGCTGTTGTCGAAACAAACAAGTTCAACTGGAAAAACGGAAAGTTCTCGCAGTTCGATGGCCAGCCGCATTTCTTGGTATCGCAACAAGGCGTTCCCCGTAGTTTTTACGACGTATTCCCAGATACACCCTTCACGGGCCGCATTCGCGCTATTCATTTGAATTATTTGGGCGGTGCAATATCTCCGTTCAACTCTTACTTGGTACTGCTTGGCATCGAAACACTTTCGGAACGAATTTCAAAATCGGTCAAGTCTGCAGAAAAAATCGTGGAATTCTTGGAAAGCCGCGAAGAAGTCGCTTGGGTCAATCACGCCCACGCCAAGAGCAGCAAGTACCGCGATTTGGCAGCAAAGTATTTACCGAAGGGCGCCGGAGCAATTCTCAGTTTCGGCCTTAAGGCGGGCGATCGCGCTACCATTATCAAGTTCCTTGAAGCGGTCAAGGTATTCAGCTTCCAAGCAAATATTGGTGACGCAAAGTCTCTGATTATCAATCCATCGACCACGACGCATATCGAGCTTCCGCCTGCAGCACAAAAGCTGGCGGACATTCATGCCGAAACTATTCGCTTGTCGATCGGACTCGAAGACGTGAACGACTTGATTGCCGACTTGGCACAAGCATTTGAAGCAATTACAAAATAAAAAAAGGAGTGTACCATGAAACAATATAAAGTATTTGTCATTGCCAATCTTATATTCGGAATTTTACTGATTGCGCTTTCAAAGGTTATTTTGCCTGTTTGTGGAAACGGAACAATGCGTTGCGGAACTTCGACAACGATTGAAGCGATTTTGGGAATAGCCCTATTAGCGATAGCCGTCGTTGCGGCAGGACTTATCAAGAAAAAAATACACACCATTCTTTCGGCTCTGACACTTGTGATTGGCGTTTTCGTTTCGCTGGTGCCAACGGTAATCGTGGGAACCTGCCCGCATGCCCATATGGCATGTCATTCAATAACAGCACCAGTGCTCGCCCTTGTAGGCGTTGCAGAAGCATTATTCGCAGCAGGAAATTTAGTTTATTTAAGATTAAGGAGGCGAAATGAACAAAACGAATATTGATTTGATTATTGAAAACTATTTACAAAATCCCTTCCGAAGTTTCGGACTTTCACTTCTGATTACACTTTTAGCCTCGGTTCTCTTAGTAGCCGGGCTTTTATCGCTTTCTCTTTCGAAAGGACTGAACCGTTTATCTTCACGCCTAGGAGCCGACGTCATCGTCATTCCTCAGGGGACCGAAATCAACGATCAGAGTATTCTTTTATTGGGCGACTCTAAATACACCTATCTGCCACAGGGATCGCTCGAATTTATTCGTGGACTTACCGACGTCGAAATTATAACTCCACAGTATTATTTAACAACATTGAGTGCAAGTTGCTGCGATCAGAAAGTATCGATCATCGGTTTCGATCCGACATCGGATTTCGTGATTCAGCCTTGGATTCGCGAAGTCCTTACGGACAAACTCCCTAGGGGGGCAATTGTTGTCGGAAGTGAAATTCATGTAGAAGAAAAGGGAACGGTCAAGTTCTTTGGCCGCGAATACCCTGTAGCAGCAACACTCGAACCGATTGGCAACAGGCTTGACCAAGCTGTTTTTGTAGACATTGCGACTTTGGAAAGCATTCGCGAAGCTGCACAGGCGAAAGGCATCGTATTCTTGAAAAATGATAAATCACTGAACGGTGAGATTGCGGCTTATTCGAGTATTCTAATTAAGCTGAAAGAAGGAGCCGATATCGAGCGTCTTTCGCGCGAGATTCATACCCGCTTTGATGGCGTACAGATTCGCAGTCGCAAGGATTTATTCTCGGGGCTTCAAAAGTCGGCGAATTTCTTGCAGATTGTAGTGTGGGCGATTGCGGCAATTTTCTTGATTGTGGCTGCTGCGGCGATTGTGATTTCATTTTCACTTTCAACACGGGAGCGCGGGCGCGAATACGCATTGCTGCGAATCATCGGATTTACACGTAAACGGCTCCAGAACTTGGTACTTGGTGAAGCTTTGCTTGTGTCGGCGGTGGGTACATATATCGGCCTGCTATTCGCAAGTGTAGCCTTTTTCACCTTTAAAATCTGGATTGGGGAGCATATCGGCATTCCATTTATCGTTCCTACGGCTGCTGAAATTACGGGCGTTTACGCCGTGGTGATTTTACTTTTGCATTCGGTAGGGCCCGCTGCTGTTTACGGTGTTGCAAATAAGGTGAGTCAAATAGATGCTTACGCCGCTTTGAGGGAGGTTGAAATTTATACAAGACCTATACGCGACGCGGTGAAGAATTTAACGCAGTCGATAATGTTGAATTTTTCGCATGGTCCGGCGACTTTTCGGTGATTTATGGCGAATCGGGTAGCGGGAAAAGTACGCTTTTGTCGTTGCTTTCTGGAATCAATCGCCCCTCGCAAGGTTCGATTATTTTTAACGGCATCGACTTTGCAAATCTGACAGATGCTGAACTTTCGGCAATTCGTAACGATAAAATCGGTTATATTCCGCAAGATGCAGTATTTTTGCCACAATTTACAGTACTAGAAAACATCTTTCTCCCGCGAGCGATTCGAGACGGCAAGAAAATTGAAATAAGAGATATTTCGGAATTGACGGATATCGATATTCTTTCGAAACTGGAAACCCTCGGCATTGCGCATCTTGCAAATGAAATGCCGGCGGAGCTTTCGGGAGGTGAACTCAAGCGAGCTTCGATCGTGCGCGCCATGGTTAATAAGCCTGATATCGTAATAGCGGACGAGCCGACAAGCAACCTTGACGAAGTCAACGGCAAGAAGGTTTTTGACCTGTTGGCAGAACTCGTGCATTCGGGAACCTCCGTGATTGTGGCAACCCACGACACACGCGGATTCAAGTACGGCGATCGCATCTATACAATGCTCAAGGGAAAACTCCTTCCTAGTGGAGAATCCGATTATGGCGGATTATAAATAAACTAGCATTAAGAGATACCGCTCCCGACTCTGTCGGGGGCTTTGTCTTACCGCTATAAAATTTTTTGATAAATCCGTATAAAAACAAAGTATTAGAAAAAGTGTGAAACCCTTTCTATTTTTCGCATTGAAAAATTTATAAGGAGAGTGATTCACATGCCAAATAAATCATCAAAAAAATCAAGTAAAATTTTAGCAGACGTTTCAAATCCGTCCAACTGGAATTTTGGAACCAAGTGCTTACAGGCGGGCTGGAAGCCGAAAGTTGGCGAACCCCGCGTTTTGCCGATTTTCCAGTCAACAACCTACAAGTATGAAGATGTCGATGAAGTGGAACGTCTTTTCGCCTTGAAGCAATCGGGCAACAAGTACACACGTACGGGCAACCCGACGGTAGCGGCTTTTGAAGCAAAGATTACCGAGCTGGAAGGTGGCGTGGGCGCTGTCGCAACTGCATCGGGCCAGTCAGCGGTGCTCCTCGCCATTTCGAATTTGGTCAAGGCTGGCGATCATATCGTAGCCTCTAAGGCGGTGTATGGCGGAACCTACACGCTACTTGACATTCGACTTTCTAAGCTTGGCGTTGAAACTACCTTCATTGACCCGGAAGCCCCTATAGCAGAACTCCGCAAGGCATTCCGCCCCAACACTAGGCTCGTCTTCGGAGAAACGATTGGAAACCCGGCACTTGGCGTTTTGGATTTTGAGAAATTCTCAAAGCTCGCCAAGGAATTTGACGTTCCCTTCCTTGTGGACAATACGCTAGCTACACCGTTCCTGGTGAAGCCTTTGAAACATGGCGCAAACATCGTCATTCATTCGGCCACCAAGTACATCGATGGCCATGCCATCGCTTTGGGCGGCGTCGTGATTGATGGAGGTAATTATAACTGGAATAATGGAAAATTTCCAGATCTTGTCAATCCCGATGCGCAATACGCCAACACTTCTTATACCGAAAAATTTGGCCGTGCCGCCTACATTGTCAAGGCCCGCGCCCAATTTTTGCGCGATTTCGGTGCCGCACAGAGCCCATTCAACGCATTCCTTTTGAACTTAGGCCTTGAAACGCTCCATTTGCGCATGCCGCAACACAGTTCAAACGCCTTGGCTTTGGCCGAATACCTTTCCAAGCATCCGGCAGTAAACTGGGTCAACTATCCGGCGCTCAATTCTAGCCCGAATAGCAAGCGCATCCGCAAGTATTTCGATTACCAGGGCGGAAGCGGCGTGCTGACCTTTGGCCTCAAGGGGGGCAAGGCGGCCATTCGCTCGTTTGTGAAAGCGCTGAAGGTCGCGGCATTGGTGGTGCATGTGGGCGACGCCCGCACAAGCGTGCTGCACCCGGCCACAAGTACACATTCCCAGCTTTCGCCGAAGGATAGGCTTGCGGCAGGAATCCCCGACGATATGATTCGCGTGTCCGTCGGTATCGAAGATCCGCGCGACATTATCGCCGATTTTGAGCAGGCGATTAAAGCAAGTACAACAAAGCATTAATCATAGGAGATTTTAAATGAAATTAATTCAAACATTACTATCGTTCGCAGCCATTTTCACTTTGGGTTTTGCATTCTCCGCTTGCGAAGAAGAAAAAACCGAAAAGACCGCAGCAACAAGCGATCCCGCCTTTAAATACGGCACCGTAGAAATCCCCGTTTCCGATGGAACCCTTTGCATTGCGCCGTTCTTTGTCGCTAAAGAAAAAGGCTTCTTCGCCAAGGAAGGTGTCGACGTGAAGTTCGTGTCGGCAAACGCGGAAACCCGTAAAATCGGGCTCAACAACGGAACCTATCCGATTACAAACTCCGACTTCGCCTTTTTCCAGTCCGTTGAAAACGGCGTGAACATCAAGGTGGTCGAAGGTTTCCATATCGGCTGCATTCATCTGCTTGTCAAGAAGGGTTCACCGATTCGCTCTGCGAAGGACCTGAAGGGCAAAAAGATCGCCGTGAACGCCATTGGCGCAACCCCGCACCAGGCCGCGACACTTTGGCTTGAAGCGAACGGCGTTTCCGCCTTAAACGATGTACAGTTCTTGCCCTATGCTGACGGCAACTTGGCTCTCGAAGCCTTGGAACGCGGGCAGGTTGAAGCGGTTTCGCTTTGGGATCCGCTAGGAAGCCTTGCCGCTACGGACGGCCGCGCCGATGTGCTGATGGATTTGGCAACAGACCCCGTTTTTGCCGGTCGCTATTGCTGTTTCTATTATGTTTCGGGAGTTCTTCTGGAAAAGGAACCGGAAAAGATCAAGGCTCTCCTTCGCGCTCTTGAACAGGCTCACACCTGGATCAGCGAACACCCGGAAGAAACCGTGGAACTCATGCAGGCAGGCAAGCACTCCGCTATCGAAGACAAGGAATTCGCAACCGCACTCATCAAGTCGTACGAATATCAGTCTCCTGAACAAAAGGCAAAGAGTGGCCGCAACCTGAAAGCCGACTTGCACTACTTTGCAGACCTGCTGCATAAAGTCGGATACCTGCAGCTGAATGCCGACGAATTCACCGAAAAAATCTATCGCGAAGTCGACTGGCATAAGTAATAATTTGTACTCCTAAATTCCTGTGCATTACTCTCCGCACAGGTACCCCTCGGCAGCACCAGTTGCCGAGGGTGTTTTTTATGTATGGAATATAGGTGTGCGGACCATAATAAAAAAGGCTCGTCGTTTGACGAACCTTAGACTTTTGCGAGTTTCTTCTGTGAGCCACAAGCGACTCATCTTAATGAGTCGTGGTGGCGAGAGCGAGCGTTTCGGGTACGAACTTTGTTGACTAGACGCGAGCGGCTTTTTTTAAAGCGGCAGCCTTGTCGGTCTTTTCCCAAGTGAAGCGTGCGCCTGTGCGGCCGAAGTGGCCGAGCGCTGCGGTAGCCTGGTAGCCGGGCTTCTTCAAATCGAGCATCTTCACGATGCCTGCCGGAGAAAGGTCGAAGGTCTTCTTCACGATTTCTTCAATCTTGCGGTCATCAATCTTGCCTGTCTTGAACGTATTCACCAGCACAGACACCGGCTTGGAATAACCGATGGCGTAAGCGAGCTGTACTTCGCAACGGTCTGCAAGACCAGCTGCCACAATATTCTTTGCCACATAGCGAGCAGCGTAAGCAGCGCTGCGGTCAACCTTGCTCGGGTCCTTGCCGCTGAATGCACCACCACCGTGACGGCCCATGCCACCGTAGGTATCGACGATAATTTTACGACCCGTCAGGCCGCAGTCTCCATGCGGGCCACCAATCACGAACTTGCCCGTCGGATTGATGAGGAATCGAGTCTTCTTGTCCAAAAGTTTTGCGGGAATCACCTTCTTGATGAGTTTTTCGATGATTTCCTTTTCGATGGTAGAATGCTTGAGTTCCTTGCCGTTCACGAATTCATCGTGCTGGGTGCTGACCACCACCGTATCGACGCGCACGGGCTTATCGTTTTCGTCGTATTCGACAGTCACCTGAGATTTTGCATCGGGGCGGAGCCACTTGATTTTGCCGGATTCGCGGAGGTTCTGGATTTCTTCCATGAGCTTGTGAGCAAGACTGATCGGAAGCGGCATCAGTTCCTTGGTTTCGTTCACGGCGTAACCGAACATCATGCCCTGATCTCCTGCGCCCTGCTTGTCATCTTCCTTGCCTTCGGCAGCCTTGGCGTCAACACCCTGAGCAATATCGGGAGACTGCTTATCTACGGCGACGAGCACGGAGCAACCCTTGTAATCAAAAGCGAGTTCCGGATTCACATAGCCGATGCTCTTGATAGTCTTACGAGCAATTTGTTGGTAATCGATAACAGCCTTCGTAGAAATTTCACCAGAAATCACGACGAGGCCAGTATTGGCGAGTGTTTCGCAGGCCACGCGGCTGTTCGGGTCTTGGGCGAGGCAGGCGTCGAGAATTGCATCCGAGATCTGGTCGCAAACTTTGTCGGGGTGTCCCTTGGACACCGATTCAGAAGTAAAGAGATAATGTGCCATTGTGTTAGGCTCCTTTTGTTAACAGCACCGAAAAGAACGTCGCATTTTTGAGCATTCCCAAGCGCTGAAAAAACGTGGTTTAAATTTCTTATGCATAAATCTACATAAATGCATAAACATTGTCAAGCGAAAAACACGATTTTACTTATATAAAAAATTGATAGCAAGCGCTAGGAATTTTGTATTAGACGCAGCAATAGGCAACATCTATATTTGCTCACAAAAAAAAGAGGTTATCTATAAATGAGTATTTTAGTTGATGTAAAAAAATATCTGGCTATAGATGGTGCGCCGAAGCACGTTCAAGATTATCTTTCTGTGGCAGTAACGGATCACGCCTACTTGCCCAAAACCGAAGATATTACTAGCGATTGGGTGGCCTACATTGCGGCACCCGCTTTCAAGCTGATTCGCGAAAACTTGGGGCACGACGTGGAAGCATTCGCTTCAATCGGAACGGGTTCCGGCATTGATGTCTTGACGGGCATTGAACTCTTAGGAGCAAAGCGCGTGGGCTTTACCGACTTGCAGAAAAGTGTGGTGAACGCCGCTGCCGAAAACATCAAGAAGAATTTGAAGGATGCAGATTCGATTGAATTGGAATTCGGTGCAGGCGACTTGTTGCAACCTCTTCAAAATGGCAAGCGCCATTACGACGTGATTTATGAGAATCTGCCCAACGTTCCGCTCACCGATAACATCAAGATTGAAGACAAACGAAACAGCGGCCACTATCTGGAAAAGCGCGTCGAAGTGATTCCGGAATTCGTGCATGAACAGATGCTGGATTTGCATTATCTGGCGCTTAAGCAGGCCCGCGACCACTTGGCCGACAAGGGTGCAGTCTATTCGACACTCGGTGGCCGCGTGCCGCTCAGTGCGTTTATCAAGCTCGGCGAATTGGCAGGCCTTTCTTCAGAAATCTTCACGTATTCCTGGAAGGTGCAGGCAGAACCCGAAGACGTGATTTCGGGCTATGCCGCGCAAGAAAAGGCAGGCCTCGGGCCGTTCCGATTCTACCGTGCAGCAGACTTGCAAAAAGCATTCGCCGATATTTCGGTGAAGGAATCGGGCAAGAACGCTTTCGAAATCGAGAAGTCGCTTGAATCTTCGAAACTTACCGCTAAAGAAGCTTACGAGGCGTTCCAAAAAGGCGAAGTGATCGGCCACACCGTTGCCGTGTTGAAATCCAGCGTGAAGTAAAACGAGCAAATTCCGATGCAAGATTTTATCGCCCATTTAATTGAAGAATCGAAGCACTTTCTGAATGAACGCGCCCAAATTGATGACGATATCGGTCAAGAGGCAGCCAAGTTTGTAGCGCGTGAAATTCCTGCCCCGAGTGGGACTTTCAAAAAAAGCGATTCTCCGCTGATTCGCTGGATTGAAGAGGCAATTCAGTTTGGCAGCCCTGAAACGGCACAAGTGCTGAAAGCGTTAAAGCCTGCGCTCCCCTTTTTGCCGTGGAAATACAATTACGAGCCTCGCGCCGATATGCCCGATTTAGGAAACCGTATGGGCTGGGGAGAAATCCTCGGGCCCGAAGCGCCGTATCACGACGAGCATTTTTGTTTCGGATTTACGCTTCTCGGAAAGAATACCTTGTATCCGGCGCATTACCACCCCGCCACAGAACTTTATGTGGTACTTTCGGGCCTTGCCGTTTGGACATTAGACGGCGTTTCCAAAGTCCGCGGTCCCGGAGAATTTATTCTGCATCCGTCGAACCACGTACATTCAATGCAAACAAGGGAAGAACCTCTGCTCGCGCTTTACACTTGGAGCGGCGAAGACGTCGTGACTCTCTCGAAATACGTGTAATTGAGACATTAAACCTTTTTAGTTGCAAAGGCTCGCGAGTATCTGCACTGCTTTTTGCATGTTCGCTTTATCTACCGACGAGTAGTTCACGACAAACTTGTGCTGCGATGGATTTGCCTCAAAATAATACTCCGAAAGGGCGCGGATGTTTACCCCGCGAAATCGGGCGCGGTTGCAGAATTCAATATCGGAACATTTTGTATCCACTTCCAAGATAAAGTGGAGCCCGGCGTCTTCTTCGTAAATTCGGGCGACATTTGAAAGTTTGCTCTTGCGGATAGCCGACAGGAGCATATCGCGCTTGGCCCGGTACAGGTTGCGCATGCGATTGATGTGCGTCTCGTAGTAACCGAGATCGATGAATTTTGCCATTACATATTGGTCTAGGTTCGAAACCGTACACGAATAGAACGAAAGTTTGTTATGGAATTTCTCGGCAAGATGCGGCGGGAGCACCATATAACTGAGGCGAATCGCAGAAGTCATCGTCTTGGAAAAGGTGTTCAGGTAAATCACCTTCTCGGTGACATCGATGTTCTGTAATGCGGGGATGGGCTTTCCGGTCATGCGGAATTCGCTGTCATAGTCATCTTCAACGATGTAGCGATTTGGGGATTCGGCAGCCCAACTGAGCAGGCGATAGCGTTCGCCGACAGGCATCACCATCCCGGTCGGGAAATGGTGCGCTGGGGAAATATGCACGACATCGACGTCTGATTTCTTGACAGAATCTACGAAGCTTTCCGCCGCAATGGGAATGTGACTCACCTTGACACCGTATTGGCTGTACAGCTTTGATATTTTGCTCCATCCCGGGTCTTCTACGCCATAGCACTTGTCAAATCCGAGCAATTGTACTAGCAAGCCATAAAGGTAATCAGTTCCGGCACCAATGACAATCTGTTCCGCGAGTGATTTTTGCCCAAGTGGTAAAGGGGAACGCCTCGATATCGGAACCGTTACTTGCAAAGTCGGCAATGTATTTCGGGTTGATATGTTCTGACTCGTCGGTGAGTTCTGCGCGGAGCCTGCGCGTGCGGGGTTTCTTACGGTTCCGATGGACTTGCGCATTAGCCGCGGCATTTATGTCTGCGACAAAGAAGCCTTTTTTAGGGAGCGAGTAAATGTAGCCTTCGGCGAGGAGCTGGGCGTAAGCGTTTTCAACGGTCACGACGCTAATGCCAAGATTCTGCGCAAGATTCCGTTTAGAAGGGAGCTGATCTTCGGCAAGGACGTTTCCGCTTACGATATCTTTTTTGATGCATTAGAGGCTGTTTGCTCCCGCCTTGGACATATCGTAAGTGAACATGAAACTGACCTTATTGAATTTGTAAATCTGATATTTAACTGGCCTTATAAAAATAGTAAAAAACTGAATATTGTGCAGGTCAAGTGAATGTTTTAAATTAAGCGCCGTAAACAAAACAATCACTTTCAAGGAGATTTATATGGCTAACCAGAATCGTTACGAACTCAATAAGAATCTTGCCCAGATGCTCAAGGGCGGTGTCATTATGGATGTGACAACCCCCGAACAAGCCAAAATTGCCGAAGCCGCTGGGGCCGCCGCCGTGATGGCCCTGGAACGTATTCCAGCCGACATCCGTGCCGCGGGCGGTGTATCGCGCATGAGCGACCCCAAGATGATCAAAGGCATTCAGGACGCCGTCTCTATCCCGGTCATGGCCAAATGCCGTATCGGTCACTTTGCCGAAGCCCAGATTTTACAGGCCATCGAGATCGACTACATCGACGAAAGCGAAGTGCTTTCTCCTGCCGACGACATTTTCCACATCAACAAGCGCGAATTTGACGTTCCGTTCGTCTGCGGCGCGAAGGACTTAGGCGAAGCGCTGCGCCGTATCGAAGAAGGCGCGTCGATGATCCGTACCAAGGGCGAGCCGGGTACGGGCGACATCGTCCAGGCCGTACGACACATGCGCCTGATGAACCAGGAAATCGCCCGCATCTCGAGTATGCGCGAAGACGAGCTCTTTAACCGAGCCAAGGAACTCCAGGTGTCGTACGACCTAGTGCGCTTCGTTCACGACCACAAGAAACTCCCCGTGGTGAACTTCGCTGCCGGTGGTGTTGCCACCCCCGCCGATGCCGCCCTCATGATGCAACTCGGT
>CACWJY010000059.1 GCA_902761355.1 Fibrobacter succinogenes
GATAATAAAATCGTAATCCTTGATGAGGTCGAGGATGTTGTCGCTGGTGACGAAGGTATGGTAAGTAATGACCTTTACATCGGGGTTCATCGCTTCCATAGTTTCTTTTGCGGACTGTACCTTGAGCTTGCCCACATCGGCCGTAGCATGGATAATCTGACGCTGCAAATTAGAAAGGTCCACCACGTCGGCGTCGGCAATTCCGATGGTGCCCACACCTGCTGCAGCAAGGTACATGGCTACGGGTGCTCCGAGACCACCTGCACCAATCACGAGAACCTTCGCGTTCAAAAGCTTCTTCTGGCCCTTCGCACCAACCTCTTTCAGGATGATGTGGCGGGAATAGCGCTCCAGTTGTTCGTTGGTAAAAGCCATTAGCAGCCGCCTCCCATAAAGTAAAGAAATTCCACGTTATCACCGTCCTTGAGCACGGCCTTGTCGAACGTACCACCTTCGACAAATTCCTCGTTTACAGAAACGGTAACGTAGAGCGGATTGTCAATCTTTTCTGCTTCAATCAGTTCAGCGACGGTGAGGCCATCTTTATATTCTTTCTTGTTTCCAGCAACAGTAATAATCATTTTATACTCCTTAAAAGTTATTCACCGACCTTTTTCACGATGAGCGTGTAGGTTCCATCCTGGTTGTCGTCGAGTTTGAGAATTTCGTGACCTTCTTCCTTGATGCTGCGCGGCACATTCTGCACCGGCTCGCCATCGTTCAAGCGGATAGAAAGAATCTGTCCCTCGTCAAGTTCTTCGAGCGCGACCTTCGCCTTCACGAATGTGGTCGGACACACGACATCGGTAATGTCAATCGTATCGTCAATCTTAAATTCTGCCATTGTTTGTTTCTCCGTACATTGATGTTAAATTCAAGCGCAAATATAGAACGGCTTTTTGCCCCCGTCCAATACTATCTTTTTATGCAGAATTATCAGATTTTTCTATAACAAGTTGCCATCCTGTGATTTTTTGTTGACGTTAAATTAATTCCGAACACCTTAATCTTTCGTCCGTAGCAACCTTGCGACCGTCCTCTCGTCTAAATAATGTAGTACCAGACATCGCTTTGCTTGAGTTCTTCCGTTTTATGCTTTTTATCGGTAGACACGTAATCCATTTCAAGATTCTTCATGCTTACGCGGGTATTTGCGGCAACGGAGCTCGTGATGAATGCGTTGCCACCGATGACAGCATTTTCGCCGATGACGGTTTCGCCACCGAGAATAGAAGCACCTGCGTAAATAGTGACATTGTCTTGAATGGTGGGGTGACGTTTTTTGCCGGAAAGTTTTTGGCCACCTCTTGTCGAAAGTGCGCCCAAGGTCACTCCCTGATAAATTTTCACATTTTTGCCGATAACAGCTGTTTCGCCAATCACGATTCCTGTACCGTGGTCAATAAAGAAATACTTGCCGATGGTTGCACCCGGGTGAATGTCGATGCCTGTTTTGGAATGCGCATATTCGGTCATAAGACGAGGAAGCACAGGCACATGTAAAAGATAAAGTTCATGAGCAATACGGTAAATCGTTGTTGCCATAAGGCCAGGGTAAGCAAGAATGATTTCGTCGAGGCAGCCGGCAGCAGGGTCACCATCATAAGCAGCGTGCAAATCGGTTTCCAGAAATTCGCGGACCTGCGGAATCTTCGCGAAGAATTCCTTGCAAATGCGGTAACTTTCAATCTTGCGTTCTTCCGATGTCATTGTGCCACGCAGTTTGCAATAATCCAAAGCGATCGCCACCTGCTTGTGAAGGTGATAGAAAGTATCTTCGATAATGACAGCAAAGCTGTTTTTCGGGTTGTAAATTTTGTGTGTGCGATCCCTGAAATGTCCGGGATAAACCACACGGATTAAATTCTGCAAAATCGTTTGAATTTCGGCCTGGTCAGGTCGATTGTAGATATCGATATTGTCGATATGTTTGTTGCCGTTGTAATCGTCGAAAATAGTTTGTACGGCTTTCGCTACTTCAGATTCTTGGATTAATTCGTGCATGAGTCAAATTTGTTGAAAGAGTATTACGGCATTCACTTCGACAAGCTCAGTGAACTTGTTAAGGTCCCTGAGCCTGCCGAAGGGCCGTCTTTGTCTAACCTATGCGAACGTCTTCAGCGCCCTCACGAGAGCGTCGATGTCGTCTGGAGAGTTGTACAGCGCAAGCGTCGGGCGAACGGTTGTTTCGTAACCGAAATGTCTGAGCACCGGCTGTGCGCAGTGGTGACCAGTACGCACGGCAACACCGTAGGCATCGAGCCTCTTGCCCACTTCTTCGTCGGAATAACCGTCGAGTTTGAAGGCGAGAGCAGATGCCTTGTTGAGTGCCGTGCCTACAAGGTGCAGACCCTTGACGGTCTTCAGTTCCTTGAGGCCATACTGCAACAGTTCATGTTCCCAGCGGAATACGCAGGGCATCCCGATTTCGGAGAGATACTGGAGAGCGGCACCCAAGCCAACAGCGTCGGCGATGCTTCCGGTTCCTGCCTCGAACTTGTTCGGGATTCCGTTGTAGATGGTGCGTTCGAAGGTCACGTCGGCAATCATATTGCCACCGCCATGGTACGGGCGGGCCGCTTCGAGCAATTCCTTCTTGCCGTAAACGACACCGATACCGGTCGGGGCAAACACCTTGTGTCCGGAGAACACGAAGAAGTCTGCGTCGAGGGCGGAAACATTCACCGGAATGTGCGCGATAGACTGTGCGCCGTCAATGAGGATTCTCACGCCGTGCCTGTGGGCAATGGCGATGAGTTCTTCAATCGGGGTCACGGTACCGAGCACGTTCGAAACATGCGTCACAGAAACGAACTTGGTGCGCTTCGTAAAGAGCGCTTCGTAATCGTGCAGCTTGAGCTGGCCGGTGGAATCGCAGGGGATTACCTTGATGATTGCGCCTGTTTCTTCGGCAATGAGCTGCCATGGCACGATGTTGGCGTGATGTTCCAGGATAGAGACGATGATTTCGTCGCCCGGCTGGAGCGTCGGCTTCACGTAGGCGTTTGCCACTAGGTTGATTGCCTCGGTGGTACCGCGCACGAACACGATTTCCTGCGAAGACGGGGCCCCGATAAAGTCGCGCACGATGTTACGGGCGTTTTCATAGGCATCCGTCGATACGGCCGCGAGCGTATGGGCACCACGGTGCACGTTGGAGTTCTCGTTTTCGTAGTAGTACTTGAGGCGATCAATCACCACCTGCGGGCGCTGCGTCGTAGCACCGTTATCGAGCCAGACAAGCGGATGGCCGTTGACCTGCTTCGAAAGAATCGGGAAGTCGGCGCGAATCTGTGCAAGCGTCTTGGAACCGATGCGGATGGATTCGTTGCTGGAATTGGAGCCGCTGTTTGCGTTGCCGGCCTTGTTCACGGAATCGCCGCCGAGAGATGTCGGAGCGTCTATCGGACGGGCATTTTCTGCCGCCTGGGTCTTGGAAAGGACCTTCGGAGCATACCCCGTTGCAGGAGCGGGCGCTGCCGGGACATCACCGAACTGCGACAAAAATTCCGCTTCGGGAACCGCAGGGGCATCCACGGAATTGAGCCAGGTATCGGTGGAATTGCCGCCGTAGGCAAACGGCGCCGAAGAGGTCGGCTGGTCGCCATAGGTCGCAAATGGATGTTCCCAGTCGAATGCAGGAGTCTGGCTAATGGCTGCGGCCCCTTGTGCGGCGCTCACTCCTTGAGCTGCAGAAGCATTCTGCACCTCGGGTGCCGCGGGGGTTGCAGCATAAGCACTGTCCGTCAAATCGGGAAAGTACTCATTTGCCAACTGCTCCAGTTCAGCCGCATTGGGAACTCCGGCGAGTTCTTCCAGCGATCTGGTATCTGGATTATTCGTAGTCATAGTATTCGCCAACCTCTACATCTTCAAGGACTGCAATAGCGTCGTCGGCAAGAATAGCCGCAGAGCAGTACAGGGAAAGCAGGTAAGAAGCGACGCCCTTGTTGTCGATGCCGCGGAAACGCACGGAGAGACCGCGAGAATGTTCATTCTTAAGACCTGCCTGGAAAAGTCCAATCACGCCGCGCTTGGCTTCGCCAGTACGCACGAGCAGGATGTTGGTCTTGCCGCCCTGGGACTTCGGATTCTTGAGGCCGTCTACAAGGAGCTTGTCGGTCGGGACCAGAGGAATACCGCGCCAGGTGAGGAACTTGCCGCCGGCAATGTCAATGACAACGGGCGGCACGCCGCGGCGGGTACATTCGCGTTCGAATGCGGCAATGGCACGCGGGTGGGCGAGGAAGAAAGACGGTTCCTTCCAAACCTTCGAAATGAGTTCGTCGAGATCGTCCGGAGTCGGGCGGCCGTCATCGCGACGCGGCTGAATGCGCTGGGAATCGGCGATGTTCTTCAAGAGACCGTAATCATCGTTGTTGATGAGCTGGCTTTCCTGACGTTCGCGGAGAGATTCGATAGCGAGACCGAGCTGTTCCTGAACCTGATCGTACGGAGAGCTATAGACATCTTCGATAGCGGTGTTGACGTTGATGATCGTGGAGATGGAGTTGAGCTTGTATTCACGTGGTTCGGTTTCGTATTCGACGTAGCCTTCCGGGATAATATCCGTCTTCTTGGTCTGGCTGCAAAGAACATCGAGCGGAGTTTCGCCTTCCACAACCTTATTCACACGGAACAGGCCCGTTTCGAGGCCCTTGAATTCAAGGAACTTGGTGAGCCACTTGGGAGTGAGCGCCCCAAATTGCGGCTTGGTCTTGGTGACATTCGCCAGGTTGTAGGCGGCCTTTGCGCCAAGCGCATTGATGCCAATTTTCTTATCTGTAGCTTCATTTGCCATAGTGATTTACCTCTTGGGTTTTGTGTTAAGTCTTGCACTTCGTCGTCCTGGAGACCGTAAGCCAATAGGAACCAGTGCAGTTTTACAAGATTTCCTATCTATTTAATAGGTTTTGCGTGTAAAAAATTTTATAGCCAGGCGCCCTCGTGGGAGAACATAATATCTTTCATCGCATCGACACCTCCCTTAAGGTTGTACAGCGGTCCCGCGTAACCTGCCTCACGCAAGGTATTGATGGCGAGAACACTACGTTTACCCTGTTTGCAGATAAAAACCGTATCCTTATTCGGATCCAGTTCCTTCTGCCTGCGGGCAAGTTGCCCGATAGGGATCACGATGGCATTCGGGAAACGCAAAATCGCGCGTTCATGGGGTTCGCGCACATCGATAATCGTCATCGGATCGCCATTGTCAATCTTCTTCGCCAGTTCTTCGGGCGTAAAGCCCTCCACCGGAATTTCATTTTCGGTCTTAAGTCCACATAATTCATCGTAATCAATTTCCTCAACATCGGTAATCGTCGGGCTGTTCCCGCAAATAGGGCAACTCCTGTTGCGTTCCACCTTCAAAATTTGCGAAGTCAAATACAGGCTGTCGACATGCAATAGTTTTCCGTTCAAATGTTCGCCGATTCCAAGAATCAATTTGAGAGCTTCGTTCGCCTGGATGCTTCCCACAATACCCGGAAGCGGGCTAATCGCACCGCCTTCAGAGCAAGAGGGAATAAGCCCTGCCGGAGGAGGCGACGGGTATTGGCAACGATAGCACGGGCCACCATCCAAGTTGAAAATGCCCACCTGGCCCTCGAACTGGTAGATTGCGCCGAACACGACGGGAATGCCATGCAGTGCACAAACGTCATTAATCAAGTAGCGGGTTTTGTAGTTATCGGAACAATCGACAACTAAATCATACCCATCAATCTGCTCAAGAATATTCGACGAATCCAGCTGCTCCTTTTCGGCAATAAACTCGATATTCTTGTTGATATTTTTCACCTTATCCCTGGCAGAAGCAACTTTCGGGCGCTTGAGATCGCGAGTTCCGTAAAGCACCTGACTTTGCAAATTTTCTAGCGATACTTCGTTAAAGTCGATGACCTTGATAGTTCCGACACCGGCTGCGGCTAGGTACTGAATTACCGCAGAACCAAGTGCGCCCGCTCCTGCGACAACAACTTTTGCAGCCTTGATGCGCTTCTGCCCCTTCACACCAATTTCTTTAAGCATCAAATGCTTGCCGAAGCGTTCCACCTCGCTATCGTCGAAAGAAACACTCTTGCGTCGTTCATCCGAAACGAGGCTTTCGACGGTCGCGTTTTGTCCCCCTTCAACAGGTGCGCCGCCTGCGATGGCGGGCAACAACAGGATTTCTGTATCGGCAGGGAGTTCAGTATCCCAGAGTGTGTCGATTACCAGTTTTTTGCCATTGACATAAACCTGTATGAAATCCCTGAGTTTTTTATTATCATCATAAAAAACATTTTGTGCTTCGGGATGCAAATCTAAGAGAATGGCAAACGCCTTCCTGATACAACTTGCGGGAATTTCAACCTGGGGTGTTCCCCCAAGAAACTTTCTTAATGTTGCTGATATGTATATTTTCACTTTACTCTCCGTTAATTAAAAGCGCCTTTTTGCGCAAAAAAATCCCCAAAAGGGACTTTTGACAAGCCAAAATATAGAACTGCATAATTTGTATGTCCAATACAATAATTTTATGCAATGCTATTGAATTAATTTATAGTAAAGGCCTATTTTTGAAAATATTGAATATCTGCGACACCATCTTTGGTTACAGAAAGAATGGCGTAAACGAGGCCAGGAATCATATAATGCAAATCCTGTTCCGAAGGGACCGCCTTACAATCAGGGTGCGAATGATAAAAACCAACGATTTCCAAACCGCTCCTTTCGATTTCACGTTCCACCTGATAAAGGAACATAGGATCCATTTCAAAATGACAACGATTTTGCGCTCCTGTAACCAGGTTGTTCGCTTTGCGAATGTCGCTGACAGTAATGGAGTCCTCTTTTTTGCCAAGCAAAATACCACAACATTCTTGCGGGTAGGCTTGCCGGGCCGCCAGGACCATCCGCTCCGTCGCTTTTTCGCAAATATGGATGTTTATCATATATAATGAAGTGTTAAATATAGTATGGCGCTTTAGTTATGTCATGAATGAAAAAGTTATCGGCAGTGCTTTAAAAGAGCAGCAATGTAGGCTTTGGCGTAGCGCGAGGGCGAAACACCTTTTCGCATCACGTAACCGATGGTCATTTTGTCATGAACGTCGAGATGCCTTGCGATAATGTTTCGACCGTTGAGCTTGTGGCTAATGACGCCCGAACAGATGGTGTAGCCGTTGAGACCGATGAGCAAGTTGAAAAGTGTAGCGCGGTCGCGAACCTTGATATTGCGCGGACAATCGAAATCGATGGCGGTGAGCGGCTCTTCGGCGAAGTAGAAGGAGTTGAAATCGCCTTGTTCGTAGGTCAGGTACGGGTACGGTTTCAAGTCCTCCAGCGTGATTTT
>CACWJY010000060.1 GCA_902761355.1 Fibrobacter succinogenes
CTTCGGATCTGCAATCTGGTTATCCAAGGAGTCCAAATCGTAAGACTTGGCATCGGCATAGACCACGTCCACTTCACCCACAATACGCCATTTCTTGAGTCGCTTGGCCTTTCCACCAATCGTCACAAACAGGGAGAACGTACCGCCCTTTCCCGGAGGAGGAGTGAACTTTTTGGTATCAATCTTGGGGGCATACATTGTCGTCAGGTCGAGAGCATTACCAAAGTACTTGCCCGCGATATTGATCGTATCAAGACCAGTTGCCGGATCCGTCATGATCGGGTCGGTTGCCCTAAAGCCATTTACGATGAAATAGGCGACCTTACCTTCCAACTGAGGTCCGGTAAGAACGCTATCTTGGTCATTACCACTCAAGGCAGATACGCAAGAACCATCACCAGACTGCGTATAGGACAGAGTAAATGAGGACTCATCCTTGTTGCCCGGAGTCTTGGTTTCCTTAGCAGCAATAGTAGTCTTTTGGCGGATATACATGTTCGTCTTGATACGCACGTTACTCATGGTCGTACGGCGGTCGCAGAAGAAGATATCCAAATCCTTTTCGTCGCCAGGTTCTGCGGTACCCTTCAGGAATTCATCCAGGTCGACATAGCCAGGAGCGGCCAAGTGGGTACCACCCAGGTCCACAGCCAAGCGGTTATCAATGAACACCCAAATGTCGTCATCACCGCGGAAGTTAAACTTCAGGCCCTTCTTGTAGGTGAACTTGGCATGAGATTCGAAGCAGTAATGTTGGTTACGCTTTGCAGACCACCTATAGGTGGAATCCGTCGTTTTTGCGGTAGTCGATTTATCAGTACCCTTTTCAAAGAACTGCCAATTTTTCGGGGCAGCAGTTTCGCAGGACCAACCAAATACACAGATATCACCCATTTCAGCCTTGACAGCCTTTTCAGTTACAGAGCCGTCACCAAAGAGGCCCTCGCAATCCATACGACCGTTTTTCCAACCGGGACCGTTACAAAGGATATCGATAATAGGCATGTCTTCATTGGGGTCAACTCGACGCAGATCAGGTCCATAGAATACAGGGCCTTCAGCATCACGCTTGGTACGGGCGGCACGAGTTGCCGTCTGAGTCGGGTCATCTGCCAATACCAGAGCGTCACCAGCAGCATCCGGGCCAGACACTTCTACCGGATAGAAGCCACCACCATTTACGCCCGCACTTGTGTAGAAATCCGAATCGAATTCCCACTTGCCATCAGCAGAACGGCTAAACGGCATTTCGTAACAACGCTTTTCGTTTACCCCTTCCTGATAGTTAAACAGCAAGTTGAAAAGCTGTTCGTTGATAAAGCACTGAGAGGCAATCGCATTTTTGCTCATCTTCGGTTTTTTCGTTACCGGATCTAGAGTTGTTTCCACAATACCCGGAGTTATTCCAATACAAGCCTTAACAGCATCAACGGCTTGCTGCTGGGAAACACCCAAAGCACCAACCTGGCAGCCTTCAGCACCGCCTTCACCACCATAACAAGAGAATGCCGGATGCAGGCTAGCATCAGTATCGTAAATAAGAGCGGCCAACGGATAAGAGCAAGTTCCTTCAAAATCCAAGACTTCGTCCGTTGCGAAATAGAAACCATCTTCATTGGTCTTCTGTTCTTCGTCAGGCACAAAGAAAACCGTATCGGAGCCCATATCAAAGAACAGACTCAAGGCAATGGTCTTGGGATTTGCACGGTCCGTTTCCCAGTTACCGTTAGCACCAAGCAAATCTTCACGCAAATCATCATCATCACGATAAAGAACCACGTCATCCGTAGGAGCTTCGCCAAAAAATTCATATGAATACCAGCCGCACATACCGTCAACAGCCTGCATCGGCTTACCATTCTTACCGCCATCCAAGCTAAGCATCGGAACAGAGCTCATCCATTCTTCAAAGTCATCGGTAGGAGGAATCATCACCATGAAATACTTGGCTCCCGGAGGAGTCGAAGTCTGAGTAACCTTGCCAGCAGCATCTACAGCAACAAAAGTTCTTTCGCCTTCACCAGGGCACTTAAACGGATGTTCATTTTTCAACTTTGTCGCATCATCTAAGTCTGTCTTGATTCCTGTAGGGGTTAAATAATGCAGAGAATCATGATTAACATTATTTGCTTGATCACGAATACCACGTTCTTTATCACCCGCACTGAATCCTGCATCAGCAGCATTTATGTCCGCCAAATCGATATAGAAATAGCCAGAAATAGTATTAAACTTGGCCTCCACAATTTTTCCATTTTGGCCACTAACAAAAACACTTGTCCAACTTGCAGGAGGCTTAATGTAAGCCATACCAGCACAATTTTGATTCTGTGCCCATGCACTTTGCACCCCCGCAAAAAGCATGCAGATACCCAAAGCCCACTTCCACAAAGAGATCTTTGATTTTTTCATCATTTTTGTTTCCATCGATGGTTAATCTTTTAGGCATAACAAAAAGACCGGCCTTTTTGCAATGCCACATACCGCCCTCAAATTTATTCTTTTTTTGCGAAAAACGCCAACTGTTTTTGTAATTTTTGGTAAAAAAAGAGTTCTTTTTTGTAAACAAACGGTGAATAAACATAATAGAGTGAAAAAAATCACAACACATCAAAGACGTTTGTAAATAGATGGTTACAAAATAGGCTAATTCCCTTTCTATTTAGGTAGAACAAAGATCCCAGAAATCCCGTTCCAAGGAAAATATTATTACTACATTATAGAGCAACACGGAGTGCCTATGCAGGATATGGACCGAACAATTGCCAGCGGAAACACCATCAAATTACCCATCGCACAGATGCGGCCGCACCTGATTGTACTCTACCCGCAAAACCAATTCAAGCAGATTCCGCTTGAAAAAGGCACGGTTGTTTTGGGCCGTGGCCAAGACGCCGATATCCGCCTGGACGACGAGCTCGTAAGCCGCAAGCACTGTGCACTCACCTTTGATGGCATCGACGTAACCGTCAAGGATCTGGGGAGCACTAACGGCACCTTCGTAGACGGCAGTCCCATCACCGAATGCAAAATTGAGGACCACAACCGCCTGCAAATCGGCAAGATGGTCCTGAAAGTGGATTTTAAGGACGCGAGCGAAGAAGCTTTTGACAGGGAACTCTACGAAGCAGCCACCATGGACCCGCTCACCCGCATCAGCAACCGCCGCACATTTATGGACCGTAGCCTAGGCGAACTCGCACTCGCCCGTCGCAACAATTATTATGTTCACGCCATCATGGTCGACGCCGACCACTTTAAGCGCGTCAACGACACCTGGGGTCACCAGTGCGGAGACATGGTCCTTAAAGAAATCGCCCGCATTCTCAAAGAAGAAAAGCGCGAATCTGACCTACTCGCCCGTTATGGTGGCGAAGAATTCGTGCTGCTTTTGGGTGGAATCGGCGTTGCGGACGCCAAAAAGAGTGCCGAACGCCTGCGTGCAGCAGTCGAACGCCACCGTTTTTCGTGGAAAGACACGATTATCCCCGTAACCATTTCTTTGGGGCTTGCCAGCCGCCAGGGCGAAAATATCGGCAAAATCGAGGATTTAATCGCCGAATGTGACCGTCTGCTATACATCGCCAAGGAAAGCGGTAGGAATCAAGTAGCCTTTTAAATTGTAAAAAAAATTCTATCTTTGCGTGATCGCATGTAGTACGGCTCGGCTATGCCAATACATGTATTGGCGCAGCACTCGCCTTTTACTACATTTGGCGCCGAAATGTCAAGTTTAAATTCCGAGCGCCTTAATTCCTTTGGTACCGCAAGCATCCCGAAACTGGTGTTGCAGTTCTCGGTTCCGGCCATCATCAGCATGCTGGTGAACGCCCTCTATAATGTAGTGGACCGTTTTTTTGTAGGCCAGGGCGTCGGTAGCCTAGGTATCGCGGGTATTACCCTGTGTTTCCCGATTTGCCTGTTCATTATGGCGATGTCCATGATGGTGGGCGTGGGCGGCAATACGCTCTTTGCCATCCGCCTCGGGCAAAAGAAGTACATCCAGGCAAGCATCATCCTGAACAACTCTTTTTCGTTGCTCATCTTGATGGCTATCGGTACGTTCACGCTCGGCGAAATTTTTATGGAGCCGCTCCTGAAACTATTCGGCGCGAGCGAACAGACCCTACCCGTAGCCAGTAGCTACATGCGCATTCTTTTGTGCGGTGCCGTTTTTCAGACAATCGCCCCCGGCATGAACCATTTTATCCGTTCGATGGGGCACCCGAAAACAGCCATGTTCCGCGAAATCGCGGGCGCCGTCACGAACATCATTCTCGACTACCTCTTTATCATGAAGTTCCACTGGGGTATCGAGGGTGCCGCCTGGGCAACCATCAGTTCACAGCTAGTCGCATCGGCATTGATTACACAGTTCTTTATCAAGAAGAACGCCCCCATCCACATTCGCTGGCGCCACATGAAGCTGCGCGCCGCCTTCGTGCGCAAGATTTACATTCTCGGCCTGCCTCCTTCGGTGATGCAGATTTGCAACAGCCTGATGAACGCGATTTTGGCCTGGAGCCTCACCACCTACGGAAACATCAGCGTCAAGGCGACTGGCGCGCTTTCGGGTGGCGACATGGCGATTTCCGCCTTCGGCATTACCAACAGCATCATCTCGATTATCATTTTGCCGTTACTTGGATTTGTTCACGGAACGCAGCCGATTATCGGGTACAACTACGGCGCACGCCTCAACAGCCGCGTCAAGGAAACCCTTAAATTCGCCTTCATTTACGCCGGCGGATTCATGTTCATTACATGGGCTGTCCTTATGTGGCAGGCGGAAACCTTCGTGGCCCCGTTTGCACCGAACGATCCCGAGTTGGTAAAGCTTTCGGCCTGGGCCATGCGCATTTTTGCGGCGGCATTCTTCATGATTCCCTTTGGCATGGTATCGGGGAACTTTTTCCAGGGTACAGGAAAGGCGTTCCGCGCCATGTTCCTGAACGCCTGCCGCCAGGTGATTCTGCTAATCCCCTTCTTGCTGATTTTGCCGCACTTCTTTGAGCTCAAAGGAGTGTTCATGGCACAGCCCATTGCAGACACGGGAGCAGCGATTATCGGCCTTGCCATGCTGTGGCATGAGCTGAAGAAACTTAAGTAAAGGCGTCCAAAGGCTGTTTATACCTTAAGCCATTGTCTATAAAGAAGTTATCTTCTTACTTATTACATTTTTTGATATTACAAGTGTAACAAAAGAAGTAAAATATAGTTCACGAAAGCCCTTTGGGCATACCCCCTATTTTTCTATATTATAGTTACTAATTAGAACAAGCAACAGAAGACTCGGCTGCCCAAATTTATGGCGTTGGAAAGTCGAGCAAAGAAGGAATACATGAGCGAAGCATGGAAAGGCTTTGAAGGTGGACTTTGGCAGAGCGAAATCAACGTCCGCGACTTTATTCAACGTAACTACACCGCATACGAAGGCGGCAAGGATTTTTTGGCAGGCCCGACAGACGCCACCGAAAAGCTCTGGGGTGAACTCCAGAAGCTGCAGGCCGAAGAACGCAAGAAGGGCGGCGTACTCGATATGGATACCGACATCGTCTCGACGATTACGAGCCATAAGCCGGGCTACATCAGCGAAAGCCTCAAGGACCTGGAAAAGGTCGTGGGTCTGCAGACCGACAAGCCGCTGAAGCGCGCCTTCATGCCGTTCGGCGGCATTAAGATGGCCGAAGAATCCTGCAAACAGTACGGCTACGAGCCGAGCGCAGAACTCCACAAGATTTTTACCGACTACCACAAGACCCACAACCAGGCCGTGTTCGACTGCTACACTCCTGAAATCCGCGCCGTGCGCAAGGCCCACTTGCTGACCGGTCTTCCGGACACTTACGGCCGTGGCCGTATCGTGGGTGACTACCGCCGCGTAGCCCTTTATGGTATCGACTACATCATCCAGCAGAAGCAGAACGACCTCGCCCACGTGGGTGACGGCAGGTGATGGCTGCTAGCTACGGTTTCGACATCTCGAAGCCGGCTACCAACGCAAAGGAAGCCTTCCAGTGGCTCTACTTCGGCTACCTCTCTGCCATCAAGACGCAGAACGGTGCCGCCATGAGCGTCGGCCGTATTTCGACCTTCCTTGACATTTATATCGAACGTGACCTCAAGAACGGCATGCTTACCGAAAGCGAAGCCCAGGAACTCGTGGACCACATGGTCATGAAGTTCCGCATGGTCAAGTTCGCCCGTATCGAATCTTACAACCAGCTCTTCAGCGGCGACCCGGTGTGGGCCACCCTCGAAGTCGGCGGTATGGGCCAGGATGGCCGCCCGATGGTTACCAAGAACGACTTCCGCTTCTTGCACACCCTCGAAAACATGGGTCCGTCTCCGGAACCCAACCTCACCGTTCTCTACACCAAGCGCCTCCCTGAAAACTTCAAGGAATACGCCGCCTTCATTTCTGTGACGACCAGCTCAATCCAGTACGAAAACGACGACGTGATGCGCCCGGTTTGGGGTGACGACTACAGTATCTGCTGCTGCGTTTCTGCAACGCAGACCGGTAAGGAAATGCAGTTCTTCGGTGCTCGTGCAAACCTCGCCAAGGCCCTCCTCTACGCCATCAACGGCGGCAAGGACGAAGAAGGCGGTCTGGTGCCCGGCATGCAGATTGGTCCGGAACTCGCTCCGATTACCGGCGACGTGCTGAACTACGACGAAGTGATGCACAAGTACGACATGATGCTGGAATGGCTCGCAGGTATCTACGTGAACACGCTGAACCTGATCCACTACATGCACGACAAGTACTACTACGAAGCTGCTGAACTCGCCCTTATCGATACCGACGTGCGTCGCACGTTTGCAACGGGTATCGCAGGCTTCAGCCACGTGGTCGACAGCCTCTGCGCCATCAAGTACGCGAAGGTCTCCGTTGTTCGCGGCGAAAACGGCCTCGTGAAGGACTTCAAGATCGAAGGCGACTTCCCGAAGTACGGCAACGACGACGACCGCGCCGACGAAATCGCAGTCTGGCTCCTCAAGGAATTCATCGCAAAGATCAAGAAGCACCACACCTACCGCGGTGCCGAACCGACCACGTCGATTCTTACGATTACCAGTAACGTTGTTTACGGCAAGGCCACCGGCGCCCTCCCTGACGGTCGCCCGGCTCACGCCCCGTTCGCTCCCGGTGCAAACCCGAGCTACGGCGCCGAAAAGAACGGCCTGCTGGCCTCGCTCAACTCTGTCGCCAAGCTCCCGTACGAATACGCGCTCGACGGCATCAGCAACACGCAGACCATCAGCCCGAACGCTCTCGGCCACAGCGACGACGAACGCGCCCAGAAGCTCGTCACCGTCATGGACGGCTACTTCGAACAGGGCGCACACCACCTGAACGTGAACGTATTCGGTGTTGAAAAACTCCTCGACGCACAGGCCCATCCGGAAAAGCCCGAATACGCGAACTTCACCATCCGCGTTTCCGGCTACGCAGTCAAGTTCCTCTCGCTCACGAAGGAACAGCAGGACGACGTGATCAGCCGTACCTGCCACGGAGTGCTGTAATCAATAGACCACAAAAAGTTAGAGGGATGCCCGACATAGTCGGGCATTTCCTTTTTTTATATCAAAAAAGGACTGCAGCGACGCAGTCCTTTTAATGTTTTGATACACTTGTAATGGCGTCCCCGTCCCCGTTACCGAGGATTATATCCACTAAGCAGCAAAGCTGCAAGTGGCTATTAAGCACAGGGCCGGGGTGACACTTTAGGCATTACACCTCTTCAATGCTCGCGTGATATTGACGCCTACGGCGTCAGCGGCTTCGGCTCAGCCATGCCAGAGAGCAAGCTCTCTGTCGCGGCATTCGCCTTGCACGCTACTCCTGCAGACTCTTCAGTTAAATCTCTTCGATGCTTGCATGGTACTCTTGCAGGCTCTTCACAGCACCGTGGCCGTTGCGGGCGGCGGCGATGCCCTTGACGGTGTTGTAGGCACCGGCGAGGGTCGTGATGTACGGAACCTTGTAGTTGACGCCTGCGGCGTCCGTACTGCGGTTCGGTCATACAAAAATGCAAGCATTTTTGTGCGACACTCACCTTGTGTACTATTGATGGCGGCCTTACGGATAGCGCTTTGGACTCTTCGAGTCCCAAATGCGGGGCTCGGAAATAGGCTTGCAAGCAATCCTGCTTCACTCGCCCTTGGCATTTGTCGTCCTTGATTACAACGAGCTTCTGGAAAACATCGCAAGCCGAGAGCAGCGACCGTGCTTGCACGGGCATTGCCGAGGCGAAGATGTTTCTTCAATTCCTTACCGATTTCAATCGCCTGTTCGGAGAGGTTCACCTTGTCAGAAAGGCTGATGAGCACAGCGCCTTCGGACGGGAGGAAGGAACCTGCAGCTTCCTGGCTCTTATAGTAAGCGAGGGCGTAGTCGTCGGAGAGGCCGAGCACTTCGATTATGACGACCGTTCGGCTTACGCCTCACTCTCGCCTTCGACGACTCGTTAAGACGAGTCGCCTACGGCTCACAGGGAGCGCATTTCGTTGTCTTTCACCGGGTCCCCTTCGGGAAAACTCCGCAAGCCGAGAGCAGCGACCGTGCTTGCACGGGCATTGCCGAGGCGAGGAAGTTTCTGCAACTTGTCGAACGGGAACACAGCTTCCTTGGCACCGTGGTGGTTGAACTTCTTGTCCTTGAGCTTGAGGTCTTCGAGCTTCGCGCCGAGCATAAGGCGAGTCGCGAGGCGGGCCTGTGGAGACCGTTCGGCTTTCAGTCTCACTCTCGCCTCCGACGACTCGTTAAGACGAGTCGCCTACGGCTCACGGGCGTGTTACAAACCTTGGAGACCAAAGGCTCCATGCGGGAAAATCCTTCTTCGGGCGTTCCCGCACATACATGTGCGGTCGGGCTATATTTTATGGGTTGCGCGGTTCACTCTGTTCCCGCCCAACCTCATAAAACGAAGCCTTGCCCCCGAGAACATCAAGAAAGAACTGCCAGCAAGTCTTCGCCCCAAGGGGTCACTATCCCTAACGCAGATGCTTTATGTTTTAATCGCAAAAAAGCCTTCCTGCACAATCATCTTTTTTCTTTTGAGGCACCGAAAGATTAAATGAACCTTCGACACACCGAACTCGAAGAAGTACGGATTTACTTGTTTCTTCAACTTTTATTTCTGATGGTGTTATACCGAAAAAAAGCATTGACGCTTGAGAACCTCCAAATCCATCATAGAAGCCAGCGACGCCACCATAATAAGCACCATTCCCGCCCCATTCTCGTTGAGGAATCGCATTGAATCCATATGAGTCTTCCCCGTTTTCCCATACGGTAGATCGCAATTGAGACGACATTTTGGCTTTTGCATGTCTTTTCTGTTTTTCGCTCATATCGCTAAGGTTACTTGGTGTTAAAAAATTCTTTAATTCAATAAAATCATCTTTAGTCGGCAATCTCCACCCTGTTGGGCATAGCTCTCGAACAGCTTTATCAGACATCATATAAATTGCATACGCCCTAATGCAGTCGTCAGGATTATCACCTCGTATTGCGCATTGAGAATTATAATGTTCAAAACGATAGTCTTCAGCCATCCAATGCTGTTTTCCAATTTTTATCGTTTTGTATTTATTACCATCTTTGTCAGAAATTGTTGCAGCAATCGCTACTGATGCGATAAATTGCAATACAAAAGCAACTGACATAAGTTTCTTTATAAGATTCATGGTAGCTCCTTTTTTATTTGATGAAGTTTTTAATTCTTTGACAATCATAAGCACGATCTTTAAAAAGTCTTATTTCAAATTCCTTTGCAAATTTATCCTGATATTTTTGGTAATCTTTTTTTGATACAGATATCATTTTATTGTTTTTTATCCCAGCATTCTTCATTTTATCATTCTTTATAGATCTATCATCAATTTGGTTGAAAAGATCTATACAGATGTTTAAAAGAGCTTTTCGAAAATCAGATTTCGCTTTTGAAGATTTTTTCGAAATGGAACGATCTAATTGGGAGGCTCTGTTATATTCAATTACGAAAAGTTTGAGTTCCAAAAGCCTCATTTCCTTCAATTCCGTACGAATACTAGACATAAAAGGGCCTCCTTTTGACAAAATCATTTTGTTGCCAATTGGCAACTAACAATTTAAATCAAAAATTGCCAAACGGCAACTATAATTTTACAGAAATCTGCCGTTTTCCTTACTTTTTATCGAAAATCCACCTTTTTAATAGCCAAACGGCAACGGCTAGTCCGATGTCAATTATAGAAAAAACAACAAGTGACTTTAGAATAGGTTGCCGTATGGCAACTATTCATATATACCAAATCGCTAGCTTTGATAATTATGCTAGACCCCGAAGTGACCATCACGCACATTCGCGAAAACATCCAGCAAAAGATAAAGGATGCGGGTTACACTACTATAGAAAAGTTCGCCTACGAGAACAATCTAACCAAATCAACAATCACAAGAGCAATAAACGGTTCAAGAAATCCTCGTCTCGTCACCCTGATCGAAATTGCAAATGCATTGAACATAAACCTTTCTGAACTTCTAGATTTATGCCATATCGAACAGCCGCAGGCACGAAAAACAAAACAATCTAATCGCAACAAGTAACTATTTCATTTTGTAAGTTCACTTGAGATACCATTAAACCATTGCCAACAAAGCAATGGTCTTTTTGTTTTTAGGGTGGGCGGGATAAGCCCGGGCGTTGCGGGTGCGGCGTTTGAGCACCCGCTAGAAGGGGGAGCGGAAGACCCGACTGGGCGGGGTGTATAGAAAACGCCCACTCGAATGAGTGGGCGTGATTATAAGGGTTGGGTCGGGGCTGTAGCGAGGGGAAGTCTTTCCCCTCTCCCCTAATCCTTAGATTTCTTCAATAGAAGCATGATATTCCTGCAGGCTCTTCACAGCACCGTGGCCGTTGCGGGCGGCGGCGATGCCCTTCACGGTGTTGTAGGCACCGGCGAGGGTCGTGATGTAAGGAACCTTGTACTTGATGGCGGCCTTGCGGATAGCGCTTTCGTCCTTGATGGCGTCGCGCTTTGCCCACGGCGTGTTGATAATGAGGTTCACCTGTTTGTTCAGGATGATATCGAGAACGTTCGGGCGGCCTTCAGCAATCTTGTTCACCACTTCGCACTTGACACCGGCTGCTTCGTAGAACTTGGCGGTACCTTCGGTAGCGTAAATCTTGAAGCCGAGCTTCTGGAATTCCTTACCGATTTCGATGGCCTGTTCAGACAAGTTAACCTTATCGGACAAGCTAATCAGCACGGCACCTTCGTTCGGGAGGAAGGAACCGGCAGCTTCCTGGCTCTTGTAGTAAGCGAGGGCGTAGTCGTCGGAGAGGCCGAGCACTTCACCAGTGGAGCGCATTTCGGGGCCGAGAACCGGGTCCACCTTCGGGAACTTATCGAACGGGAACACGGCTTCCTTGGCACCGTGGTGGTTGAACTTCTTGTCCTTGAGCTTGAGGTCTTCAATCTTGGCACCGAGCATCAGGCGGGTTGCGAGGCGGGCCATCTGCGTGTTACAAACCTTGGAGACCAGAGGCACCGTGCGGCTTGCGCGCGGGTTCGCTTCGAGAACGAACACCTTGCCGTCTTCGATGGCGTACTGCATGTTCATGAGGCCGCACACGTGGAGGGCTTCAGCAATCTTGCGCGTGTAATCCTTGATGGTTGCCAAGTTTTCCTTGGTGATGGTCACCGGCGGGATAATGCAGGCGGAGTCACCGGAGTGGACACCGGCAAGTTCCACGTGTTCCATCACGGACGGGATGTAAACGTGTTCGCCGTCAGAAAGGGCGTCGGCTTCGCATTCGAGAGCGTTGTGGAGGAAGCGGTCGATGAGGAGCGGACGATCCGGGGTCACGCCCACGGCCTTCGCCACGTATTCGCGGAGCATGTTTTCGTCGTAGATAACTTCCATGCCGCGGCCGCCAAGCACGAAGCTCGGGCGGATCATCACCGGGTAGCCGCCGATCTGCTTGACACAGGCGAGGGCTTCGTCGATGTTCGTGGCCATGCCGCTTTCCGGCATCGGGATGCCGAGCTGGTCCATCATCTTGCGGAACAGGTCGCGGTCTTCGGCGATGTCGATGGAGTCAATGCTCGTACCGAGAATCTTGACGCCTTCATCGCTCAAAGCGCGGGCGATGTTCAGCGGGGTCTGGCCACCGAACTGCACGATCACGCCAGCCGGCTTTTCCTTGTGGTAAATCTGGAGAACGTCTTCGAGGCTGACCGGTTCGAAGTACAGCTTGTCGGAAGTA
>CACWJY010000061.1 GCA_902761355.1 Fibrobacter succinogenes
ATCGAGCGTCGAGGCCTGCAGGTTCATTTCGCAGTAGAGAGCCTTTTCGAGGTTCGTAAAGCTGTTCAGGTTCTTGATTTCGGCGCGGATACCGAACGGAGCGTCTTCGCTTGCGCGCAGAGAGATGTTGCCGTCGCAGCGCATGTTGCCGTTTTCCATGTTGGCGTTCGAAACGCGGGTGTATTCGAGCGTCTGCTTGATTTTCTTGAGCACGAGCACCGCTTCTTCCGGGCTACGGATATCCGGTTCGGTCACGATTTCGCAAAGCGGGGTGCCACAGCGGTTCGCGTCGAAGTGGGAATCGGTCGGACTCATGTCGTGGATGAGCTTACCGGCGTCTTCTTCCATGTGGATACGGGTAATGCCCACGCGCTTCTTGGTGCCGTCTTCCTTCACGATTTCAAGCCAGCCGTTCTTGCAAATCGGGTGGTCGTACACCGGAAGTCCGCCCGTCTGGGTAATCTGGTAGCCCTTCGGCAGGTCCGGGTAGAAGTAGTTCTTGCGGGTCCACATGGCGTTCAGGTCGATTTCGCAGTTCAGGGCGAGGCCCAGGCGAATTGCATATTCCACCGCCTTCTTGTTCGGCACAGGCATGGCACCCGGCATACCGAGGCAAACAGGGCAAACGTGCTTGTTCGGGGTCGTATTCACTTCGATTTCGCAGCCGCAGAACATCTTAGTTTTAGTGGCGAGCTGACAATGGATTTCAAGACCGATAACAGGACAATAGTTGGACATAAAAACTCCGTATTATTTCACGCGCATAAAATAGAAATTTTCAAAAAAAAAGGCCGCTCTTTTCTTGAAGAACGGCTTAAGTTTCACGATTAATGGCCTACTTCGCCTTTTTGCCCTTGGCGATTGCCTCTTTTGCTAGTTTGTCTACAAGTTCATTCCACTTGACGCCCGTATGGGCCGCCACCTTTTCGAATTGAACCCGGTGCAAGTATGGTTTTGCGGCTGCCACGTAACGTTTGGCTATATTGCTTTTGGCCTGCCATTCCCCCTTGGCCCACCGAGCAATGCCTTCGTAATCGTGGCATATCACGCCATGTTTATCGTGCGAATCTAGCCAGCGCATCGCCTGGTAAGAAGCCATCACTTCACCGTCAATATTGCGGCTTTCGGCTTCAAAGGCCGTAAGTCCCGAACCACGGGCCAATTCCTGATCATTTTCGGTTACCACAAAAGCCCAGCCCGAATTAGGAAAGTCCGGCGAATAGGAACCGTCCACAAAAACACGTATTCCTTCTTTAACGGGAGCCTCCATCCCCGATATCCACGCCTCGGCCTCGGCGCGGGTTCCAAAGGACTTAAAAAGCACACCCTTGATTCCATGGGTCAACTTTTCACATTCGGCCCACGTCATGACGATTTTACTTTCTTCCGGGGTCTTAATTGCATAAAACTTTTGTTTCGGCATGGCGCAAAATTAGTATATTTTACACAGAATTTGTACTGGAGATCCCGTGAAACCTTCACCGTATTTTACAGACCGTTTTCGCTACTTTTTTAAGCGGTTCTACAGCCAAGAAAAGCTGTTCCGCTGGTTTTTAGCATGCGCTGGTGAAGATTCTGGTTCATTCGACTTTCCTGCGGCATTAAAAAATGCCTCCAAGACACTCGTATTCCTCCCCCGCGACATGGAGCATGCCGCCACATTCATGCATGCAATGCCTGACGCATTTTTCAAGAACGCGCTCCTATGCGCACATGAATCGTTGCATGCCATTGTTTCGGCCAAGCGTGCCAAGGCCATTTATTACAGCGACCTCGAATGCCGCTATGGCGAAGCAGCCTTTGACGAAATGGAACAGAAAATCAAGGATTATGCCCCGCAGGTCTGCATCTATCTGGGAGAAGTCTTTTTCCCGCGCCTTTACCTAGCCAAGATGAGTGGTGCCAGCTGCCGAATCGGTTTTGTCAGCGAAAAATGCTACCCCTTCTTGAACCTGAGCCTTCACCCCGACAAGTCGAGTGAAGCAGCCCTTATCTGCGAATACTACGGAGTCAAGTAATGCAGAAAGGGTTTTCAACCATCATTTCCGAAAGCGGCGGCTATGCGGACCTCCACATGCACACCAAGCTTTCGGACGGCAACCTTTCGGTCGAAGAACTGCTCACCTTGTGCAAACGCAAGGGGCTCCGTTGCATTTCTATCACCGACCACGACAACCTCGATAGCTACAACTTGGCGGTCGAACCAGCCAAGGAAATCGGGCTCGAAATCATCCCGGGCATCGAAATTTCGGCCGTGTGGGAAGGCAAGGACATCCACATTTTGGGTTACTTCTGCGACCCGACAAACCTTGCCCTTAACATGGAGTTACAGGATTTCGCTAAGCAGCGCATCACCCGAGCCAAGGCCATCATCAAAAAATTGAACGCCCTAGGCATCGACATCACCTACGAAAAGGTCGTCAGCTACTGTAAAGGAAAAGTCATCGGACGCCCGCACATTGCGATGTCCATGGTCGACGAAGAATACATTTCGAACTTTTCGGAAGCCTTTACCAAATACTTGGGAGACGGCTGCGTGGCCTTTGTCGAAAAAAAGGGACTCAACCCGCAACAGACCATCAAGCTGATCGAAAACGCTGGCGGGATCGCCGTTCTCGCGCACCCCTACAAGTCGGGGCTCAGCGACGAATTCATCGAAAACATGGTCGAATGGGGTGTGCAGGGAATCGAAGTCTACAGTCCCGCCCAAAAAGGTGCTGTTGGCCGCAAGTACAAAGAAATGGCCCAAAAGTTTGGGCTCGTAGGTACCGGCGGCAGCGATTTCCATACCGAAGCCGGAGCCTATCCGCCCAACTGCATGAAAATGCCCTACTCCGTCGTGAACGCACTTCGTGAACGTCGTGAAAAGCTAAGAGCGGAATGGTACTAAATGATCTTGCATCTGCAAAATTGAATTCATGTGATGATATTAATTTGATTGCCTAGTTTGAAATCTATGAGAATCTTCGCCCTACTACTTGTTTGCGTGAGCGCATTGTTTGCTGAACAGCTTGTTCCAGACCGCTACACGAAGCCTTCCGCGCAAGATTCTGTCTACAAGACGCCCTGGGGCATAGATCCTGCCCCGCGTGAAACCGACGCAGGCCGTTGGGTACTCCCCCTACGCGGAGTCATGCAACGAACCTATGACATTTCGGGGCAAAAATCCGAATGGCTCCTTGGAACCTCCATTCTGGGCGCCCCCGAACTGGACGCCGACCACATGGGCATGGGATCTATCCAAAGCCGCTACCCGAGCAAGCTCGCAGGACTTTTTACCACACGCCTCGGCTATGACGTTTCTACACTGGGGCTTAACGGTGAAAACGGAATTCTCTTTGAGGAACGCAAGGGCATCCCCGTCGACACCCCCATTACAGATCTTAACTGGGAACGCCCCGCCTTTAGCGGGAACGCCCTACGCCTTGATTTTCGCAGACTAGTCACCGACTCCGTATCACTCGAATTCGGGCTCGCAAGCCACTCCGATATAGACTCCAAGGAATACAGCTACCAGAACGTAACCCACTCCCCCTATTTTTCGATGGGACGCGACTCTACGCAAATTCCCTTTGGCGGCCGAAACATCGCGATGAATAGTATGCATATTCAGCCGATTTTAACGTGGCGATTTGGAGTGGGCAAGGCTTATGCCAAAATGAATTTCTTAAGTCTTGAAAACGCGGACAATACCAACCATAAAGTGCTGCTCGACACACTCGACAAGGCCGTTCGCACCTTCCAGACCGACCCATACACCATCGATATCCACACCGTAGGTTACGGGGCCGGCATCGAAGTCTACCCCACCAAAAAGCTAACCTTATCGACGGACTTTACCTATACCGAACACGAAATCGAAGAAGATTCCCTCCCCCGCATTTTCAAGGGAACGCACGAATACGTAGACACTCTAGGTATCCAGCAAACAGATTCTCTCTATTACGACTCCCTCACCAAAACCACCTACGAAAGCATACTCGGCAATTTCGGTATTGCCTACAAAACCATCTTCAATCCGGCAATCAAGTTCAAGTACGAATTTCTCAATACCGATTACGAAGGGAGCGACAAAAACGCCCGCAAGTATTTCCAAGACCGCGAAACCGGATACCTAGAACTTAAAGATACCCTCGCAAACATGTTCCTTTTCCGTACGCAAACCGGCCTACAGCGAAACAGTTCCGTACGTGATTCTGTCGATATAGCCCCCGCCTATTCTGCCGATGCTCTCGCCCTGCTACCCTACCACCTAAGGGCTAGCGTCACCTGGCGACACGACAACAAGTTCCCCGACGTGGGCCAAATCAAACACGACGAAACAGGCCGTCTCGCCTTCCACCGTAGCGACCTCAAGTACGAGGAACGCGACCGCTATTCGTTCAACCTTGGTTACCAACAGCGCGAAGTTTTTTATGGAATCGGGCTCCGCTACGAAAACGTAGACAACCTCATAAAACCGCGCTGGGTCAAATGGGGCAACGTCGATACCACCAACACTCTCGAAGAAGTCTACACCTGGACCAACATCGATAACGTCAACAGTCTCGATTGGATGTTCCAGCTGGGCTTTAGACTTGGCAACTGGAAATTCTACCTGGAACGCGGCGAAGTCCTTGACCGCAACCGCAAACTCATCGACACTCCGGAGCTTTACTACAAGGGATCCATTCACTGGCAAAACCGATTCGTATCCGACCGACTGGGCGTAAGCGTTCGCGTAGACTGGCAGTGGTTCGGTGAACGCTACGACTGCACTATCAACGAAGACGGCAACCCCGAGCTGGAGCTCATGAAAAAATACCTTGCGCTTGATTTCGAAGCCCGCATGCAGATTCTTTCGTTCGAGCTCTATTCCCGAATCGAGAACTTCAACCACAGCATTTACATGCCCGCAAGCGGCTACACCCCCGAAGGTATCCGCTTTGCCTACGGCATCGTGTGGACCTTCAGGAACTAACTTTTTAAGCTAAAGCGCAAACAAAATATTTGTTCTGCGTCAAACAGCAAAAAATCCCCAGAGAGATTTCTCTGAGGATTTTAAAGTCTAGCGACTAGTAATCAGCCAATTAGTTGCGGCCGAGGAGCAGCACGCTGTTCTGGCCACCGAAGCCAAAGCTGTCGGACATGGCGTAGTTGAACGAGTGGCTGGTGTTCTTGTTGGCGCACACATCGAGGTGGATGCGTTCGTCCTGGTTGAACACGTTCGTGGTCGCATGAATCATCTGATTCTGCAAGGACTTCACGGTGATGATGGCTTCGAGAGCACCGGCGGCGCCGAGAGCGTGGCCGATCATGCACTTGGAGGAATTCACCTTGAGGCTGTCGGTGGCGCCGGCAAAGACCTTCTCGAGAGCGGAGCATTCAGCAACGTCGCCGAGCGGGGTCGAAGTACCGTGCGTGTTCACGTAGCCCACATCCTTCGGAGAAATACCAGCTTCGCGGAGAGCCATTTCGATAGCGAGGCGGACGCCTTCGCCGTCTTCACGCGGGGCGGACATGTGGTGAGCGTCTGCGCTCATGCCGATACCGGCCACTCGGGCGAGAATGTTCGCGCCACGCTTCTTAGCGTGAGAAAGGCTTTCGAGAACGAGAATGCCCGAACCTTCACCAATAACGAAACCGTCACGGTCCTTATCGAACGGACGAGAAGCCGTCGTCGGATCGTCGTTACGCTTGCTCAAGGCCTTCATAGAGGTAAAGCCAGCGAGAGCGACATTGTTCACGGTTTCGTCGGTACCACCGGCGAGCATGATATCGGCGCGGCCAAGACGGATCTGGTCGTAGGCGGCGGCGATAGAGTGGTTAGAGGTTGCGCAAGCGGAAACCACTGCGTAGCAGGGGCCCATCCAGCCGGTGCGGTTGGAAACTTCGCCAGCGGGCATGTTCACGATAGACATCGGAATAAAGAACGGGGACACACGACCCGGGCCACGCTTGTCGAGGGCCACCACGGAGTCGCTATAAATCTGCATGCCACCGATACCGGAACCGATAATCACGCCAGAGCGAGTCGGATCTTCGTTTTCGGGGGAAATACCGGCGTTCTTAAGAGCCTGGAAAGAAGCATACACAGCGTACTGGATGCACCTAGAGAGGCGGGACGAATCGCGCGGGGTAATATATTCGGAACCATCGAATTCCTTGACGGCGGCAGCTATCTTGATCGGATAGTTGGTCACGTCGAAGCGATCGATCGTTGCGAGTCCGGATTTACCTTCCAGCAGGTTGTTCCAAAGGAGTTCCGGCGTATTGCCGAGGGCGGAAAC
>CACWJY010000062.1 GCA_902761355.1 Fibrobacter succinogenes
TCGAAAGAAAGGTTCCTTTTTTCAACCGCGACAAAGGGTATAAAAAGAGCTGATCGAAAGATTAGCTCTTTTTTATACACCCAAGCCAACCGCCTCACAGGGTATAAAGAAAACGTACATCCGCAAGGATGGGCTTTTTGTTCGTAGACAGCCGAAAAATATTTTACTACATTATGCGAACCTCGGAGAGATGCCAGAGTGGTCGAATGGGCCGGTCTCGAAATCCGGAGTCTGTCACAGGACCGAGGGTTCGAATCCCTCTCTCTCCTTGAAACGAAAAGGATCCCCTTTTGGGGGTCCTTTTTGTTTTAACGCAAGTTGGGATGAGAACCCTCGGAGAGGGTTCGATTAACTGCGCGAGAGCAAAGCGAACTCAGCGCAGTTAAGGATTACGGCCAACGGCCGTAACCCGAAGGGCAAAGTTTGAAACGAAGTAAAAACTTTGTCCCATCCCTCTCTCATATTCCCAAAAATTTGATTAATACATTTTTACTATTAAAAATCACGCCCTTTGAAAAGGGCGCCCTTATTTCTACATTTGGCCGCAAATCCAACAAAACGGATCCAAAAAACTTCAGGTTTATAAGCGCGAGTGCGCTTCGGGGCTTTTCAAGGTTCAGCCGGAAACCGGTACTAGAACCATTCGATAGTGCGGCATGGGCCGCAGATGAAGTTTACGGGTCCTGAAGGTGCATTATGACGAAGAATACTGAAGAACGTATTCCTGAAGAAGCTATTGACCCAAAATCCAAGATTGCCCGCGAAGCAGACGCATTTTTAAGCGCCATCGCAGGCGGTGCCGACGAAGACGAAGCTGATGAAGCCGCGTTTCTTACCCTGAATCCCAACGGCGTGATTGTCGACGAAGAAGGCGATGTGCTCAAGAAGGGGCCCCAATCCGCCATCGAAGTCGGCACGAAAGTCGAATTCGAAGATGATTCGACAAGCTCATCAACCGGCGAAGCTGAACAGCCCGAAGACGACGAAAGCGCCGAAGATTACGCCGAATCCAAAAAAAGCTGCGCAGAACCTGTTGCAGAACAGGAGACGTCCGAACAGGACAACTCGGCTACCGAACAATCCGAAGAAGAAGAAGAACCGATTGAAGAATCCGGCGCCGATTCTGAAAACGAGCCCGCAGACGATTCCGATGAAGAACCCGCTGACGAAGCTCTGGTAACCTTCGAAGACCTCGGACTTGCAGACGAAGTTCTTGAAGCCATCAAGGCAATGAACTACGAGACTCCCTCCCCCATTCAGGCAAAGGCCATTCCGGCCCTTTTGCAGGGTGGAAACCTACTCGGTACGGCACAGACCGGTACTGGAAAGACCGCCGCATTCTCGCTTCCGTTGCTTTCGAGGCTCGACTTTAACGGTCACGAGACCTCGATGCTCGTACTCACACCGACCCGCGAACTCGCGATCCAGGTGGCCGAAGCCATCCAGCAGTACGCAGCCAAGATGCCCAAGGTGCACGTGGTTCCGGTTTACGGCGGACAGGACATCGCCGTACAGCTCCGCGCCCTCAAGCGCCAGGCGAACATCGTGGTCGCCACTCCGGGCCGCCTGATTGACCACATCAAGCGCGGCTCTATCGTGCTTTCGGGCGTGAAGGCCATCGTGCTTGACGAAGCCGACGAAATGCTCGACATGGGATTCATGGAAGATGTCGAAACCATCCTCAAGGAAATCCCGGCGAGCGCCCAGCGCGCTCTCTTTAGCGCCACCATGCCTAAAGAAGTCAAGAAGATTATCGAACAGCACCTGGGCGAATACGAAGAAGCTTGCATCGAAGGCAAGACGACGACTGTCGAAAACATCCGCCAGCGTTACTTGCTCGTAAAGAACGAGCACAAGATCGAAGCGCTCGCCCGCGTGCTCGAAGGCGAAGACTTTGACGGCGTGCTGATTTTCGTGCGCACCAAGCAGAATACGACCGAAGTCGCCGAAAAGCTCGAAAGCCGCGGATTCAACGTGGCTCCCTTGAACGGCGACCTCGCCCAGTCCATGCGCGAACGCACCATCAACCGACTCAAGATGGGTAAGCTCGATATCGTCGTCGCCACCGACGTGGCCGCCCGTGGAATCGACGTGGACCGCATTACGCACGTGGTGAACTACGACATTCCTTACGACACCGAATCTTACGTGCACCGCATCGGCCGTACAGGCCGCGCAGGCCGCAGCGGAAACGCCATCCTCTTTATCACCCCGCGTGAAAAGAAGATGCTCAAGATTATCGAAAAGGCTACTCGTCAGCCGATTGAAACGATGGAATTGCCGACCGCCGAAGTCATCAGCGCGAAGCGCGTCGCCGCCTTCAAGGATAAAATCAAGAGCGTTATTACCACTGGCGAACTCGACAAGTTTAAGGAACTCGTGGAAAGCATGGTTGCCGAAAGCACCACTGAAGGTTCTGAACCGCTGACCGCCGCAGACATCGCCGCCGCCGTCATCAAGATTTGGCAGAAAAAGCAGCCGCTGTTCCCGGAACTCAAACCGCTTGACGCTCCGCGCGAACGCCGCGAACGCAGCAACGATAACTTTGGCCTTGACCGCGAAGAAAAGAGCCGACTCCGCAAGGAACGCAACGAAGGCGCAAACGGCGTCGAAGAAGGCTATCTACGCTACTACCTGGGCGTAGGCCGCCGCGACCACGTGACGCCGCGAGACATCGTAGGCGCCATCGCCGGCGAAGGAAACATCAGCAGTTCTAACATCGGGCGCATCAAGCTGTTCGACAAGTTCAGCACCGTGGAACTCCCCGAAACCATGCCGCAAGAAGTCCTCGACATTCTCGCCGACATGACTATTCGCGGTAACGAATCCAGATTCCGCCTGATGACCGACGAGCCGCCCACCGGCCCCGCTCCGGGAACCCGCCCGCGCGCAAGCCGCGAAGACCGCCGCAGTTTCCACCGCGGCGAAGGCCGTAAGGACTTCGGTGACCGCCACGGCAAAAAGTTCGACGACAAGCCTTTCGAAAACCGCAAGGCCCGCCGCGAAAAGATGTTCGGCGATAAAAAAATCGGCAAAAAGGAAGACCGCTTCCACAAAGATCACGACGAACGTAGCTTTGGCGACAAGCCCTTCCGCAAGACGCGTCGTTTTGGCCGTGTATAGAACCTAAACCGCCTATTTTCCGTCCATTAAGAGCAAAAGTTGGTTATAAAATATTTTTATAACCAACTACAGTAAAATAGTATAACTAAATAACGCCATTTGCCTTGACGCAGTCATAGCTTTTACCTATATTGTATTCCTACACAAAAAGTAGGAATTTAAAACAGAGCCACGCCCATGACCTTACAACAACTTCGTTACGCAATTGGAATCGCAAAGGTCGGCTCCTTTAACAAAGCCGCCGAGAACCTTTTTATTTCGCAGCCGTCCCTCACAGCCGCTATCCGCGACCTTGAAGAAGAAATCGGCATCGTCATTTTTAACCGCACCAGCCGCGGCGTTTCGCTCACGGTCGAAGGCGAAGAATTTATCGCCCAGGCAAGCCAGCTTTACCACCATTACGAAACGGTCCTTGAACGTTACAGCGACGGTGTTCACCAAAAGAAAAAGTTCGCCGTTTCGACGCAGCACTATTCTTTTGCGATAAAGTCTTTTGTCGAGATGGTGAAAAAATTCAACATCGACGAATACAACTTCGCCATCCGCGAAACAAAAACCAAAGAAGTTATCGACGACGTGGCTGGTCTCAAGAGCGAAATCGGCATCTTGTACCTGAGCGACTTTAACCGCAAATATATTACCTACCTGCTCAAGGAACATGAACTTGAATTCCACCACCTGATAGACTGCAAGGCCTTCGCCTACATGTGGAAAGACCACCCTCTCGCAAGCCGCAAATCGGTCAATCTCAAGGACCTTTCCGATTACCCCTGCCTTTCTTTTGAACAAAGCGAAAGCGGCAGCTATTACTTTGCCGAAGAAATTTTAAGTACAAACGAATATCACCGTACTATCAAGGCGAACGACCGTGCCACCATGTTAAACCTGATGGTGGGCCTAAACGGATACACCCTCTGCTCCGGTATCATCAGCGAAGAAATCAACGGTTCTGATTACGTGGCGATCCCCTTCAAGGATGCCAAGGGCGAAGATGACCGCACCATGGAAATCGGCTATATCGTAAAAAAGAACTTTATGCTTTCGACCATCTGCCGCCTTTACATCAGCGAGATGGAAGAATACCTAAAGAACTACACAGCATCGCACACCGCAAAATAGGGCGACATCGCTACACCACTTTCAATTTTTTAGGGGTCGAGAGGTTCTTGACCTCTTTTAATATTTTATCGGCACCGACCTTATTGTAAGCCAGTTTCAAAATTTCGGCAGCAGCCATCGCATCGTCCAATGCGCGATGGTGATTGAATTCGGGCAGCTCCAGCGACTGAGTCAACTTGTGCAAGCTGTAGCTCGGCAAACCCGGAAAAAAACGACGAGAAATTTTTACGGTACAGAGCCTGGGCGGGTCAATCTTGATGCAGCAGCGCTTTAGTTCGGCACGCATGAATTTGCAATCGTACTGCACATTGTGAGCCACGAAAATGCGGTCCTGCAAAAGTTCCGCAACTTCTTCGGCAATGGTTGAAAACTGCGGTTTACCCTGCACCATTTCGTCGGTTATTCCGGTCAAGTGCTGCACAAAAGGCTGAATCGGCATGCCGGGGTCCACCAGCGCCGAAAAGGTCTTTACCACTTCGCAATCATCCAAAAGTACAATGCCGACTTCGGTAATGCGCCCCACTTCGGCAGTTCCACCCGTCGTCTCAAGATCTACAACTGCAAACTTCATACAAAAATGAGATTCCGGATTAAATCCGGAATGACAGGAAACCTATTTTATCGGGATATCGAACTCCAGAGTCTGCTTGGCGGCTTCGCTCACGACCTTCGCCTTAAGCACCTTGGACTTGGGCTTTGCATACAGCGGCACCACCATCAAGTTGGACACCTTACTGCTTTCGACAGTCGGCTTGGCCTCGCTATCGCGCGCCGTCTGCGAAAAAATCGGCTTTTTGCCCTTGTCGTAAATGTAATAAGTCAGCTCTCGCGTAAAGCCCGGCTTAATCTGGCTCGTGGGCACCTGAAAATAAACGACACCGCCCTTGGGCACTTTGCGCAGGCTGTCCTTGATTTCTTCTTCGGTCGCAAGCTCCCCTTCGAGCATCATGCGAACGTCTTTCTTAATTTTATCGGCGCTTTCGTACTGAATCGTTATCTGAAACTTGGCGTCTTCGGGGATGGCGCTCGGGCGCACATCGCGGATTTTGGCGTTATTCTGGTAATATTCCCAGCGGCCGTTATCATGCAAAAGCACTGTAGAGCCGTTCGAGGTCGTCGCGATGATGTCTTCTGCAAAAGAATCCGTTGCAGACAGCAGCAAAATGACAGCCAAAAGCCACATAAAGCCAATCCAACCGCACACCTTGAAATTCAATTTCATTCACACCTCGTCATTTTTACACAAATATACACGAAACATACATCAAAATACAAAATGCAAGAAAAAAGTATTTTTATAAGAAACACCCCGGCTCTTGCGAGTCGGGGTTGTTTTCAGCCGAAGTAATTAATTACTTCTTCAGGAATTCATTAATACCAGCTGCTGCACGACGACCTTCGCCCATAGCGAGGATCACGGTTGCTGCGCCGAGCACGATGTCGCCACCTGCATAGACCTTTTCCATAAAGGTCTTGTTGGCGGTTGCATCTTCGAGAAGGATGTGACCCTTCTTGTCGACGGAGAGTTCCGGCGTGGTGTTGCTGATAAGCGGGTTGGAACCGTTACCGATAGCAACGAGCACGGTGTCGCATTCGATTTCGAAGCTTGCACCTTCGACCTTCCTTACGGGCCGGAAGTTCGTTCATGCTGCGGCGGTAAATGATGCGGACCTTTTCGGCACCGAGACGGAGAGCCATACGAGCAGCGTCCATAGCGACGTTACCACCACCGAGAACGACCACGTTCTTACCGGGCCACATCGGAGTATCGGCATGTTCCTTGTCGTAGGCGCGCATGAGGTTGGCGCGGGTCAGGTATTCGTTAGCGGCGAACACACCGACCAGGTTTTCACCTTCGATGTTCATGAAGAGCGGGAGGCCTGCACCGGTACCGACGAACACGGCATCGAAGCCATCCTTTTCAATGAGGTCCTTGAGCTTACGGGTACGGCCGATGACAAAATTTGTCTCGAACTTCACGCCCATAGCAGCAAGGGATTCAATTTCGTTGTCCACGATCTTCTTCGGAAGACGGAATTCAGGAATACCGTAGCGGACCACGCCACCGAGCTTGTGGAAAGCTTCGAAGATGGTCACGTCGTGGCCTTCGCGGCGAACGTCAGCAGCGACGACCAAGCCGGCAGGACCGGAACCGATCACAGCCACCTTCTTGCCAGTAGCGGGCTTAACGGCCGGCACAGAAGCACCACCGTTGTTGCGTTCATAGTCGGCAGCAAAGCGTTCCAGGCGGCCGATAGCCACAGCCTGGTTCACGTCCTTGTGCATCTTGCCCATGGTGCAGTTCATCTGGCACTGGCGTTCCTGCGGGCAAAC
>CACWJY010000063.1 GCA_902761355.1 Fibrobacter succinogenes
CGTGAAGGAAGGCGGCAAGATCAAGATCTTGACCGACATCACCGGTACGGAAGACCACCTCGGCGATATGGACTTCAAGGTGACGGGTACTGCCGAAGGCATCACGGCCTTCCAGATGGATATCAAGATCCGCGGCATTACGCCGGAACTCATGCGCGAAGCTCTGGAACAGGCTCGTCAGGGCCGTCTCCACATCTTGGGCAAGATGGCTGAACTCGGCCTCGCCGCTCCGCGTCCGAAGGTTTCCGAAAAGGCTCCGACCATGATCAAGATGCGCATCCCGACCACGAAGATCCGTGACGTTATCGGTTCCGGTGGCTCCGTGATTAAGGGCATGCAGTCTCAGACGGGTTGCACCATCAACATTGATGACGATGGCAACATCGACATTGCCGCTCCGAGTGGCAAGGCTGCTGCTGTTTGCCGCCGCATGATCGAAGAACTCACTGCTGAACCCGAACCGGGCCGCAAGTACAAGGGTAAGGTCAAGACGATCCAGCCGTTTGGCGCATTCGTCGAAATCCTCCCGGGTCGCGATGGCCTGGTGCACATCTCCGAACTTGCCGACCACCGTGTCGATAAGGTCGAAGACGTTGTTCACGTCGGTGACGAAGTCGAAGTGCTCTGCCTCGGTGTCGACCCGAAGGGCAAGGTGAAGCTTTCCATGAAGGCTTTGCTCCCTCCGAAGCCCGCTGCCGAAGCACCGGCCGCTGAAGCACCGGCTGCTGAAGCTGCTCCGGAAGCACCGGTCGAAGGCTAAGCAAACAAGCTAATATTTAGTTTGCTATAAAAAAAGTTCCGTTTTCTTGCAGAAAACGGAACTTTTTTCGCATTTTACACAGAAAAAAACAGAAAAATATAACAAACCTATTGTAAAGTAAACAAAACTTATCTATTTTAAACAAAGGTTGGAGGGCGAAGCACGCTGAGATCGTTTGGTATATGGTTACATACTTTTTATTCGCATTATGCATTATAGCGGCAATAAACATTACGCTATTGTTTAGGGTCAACCCTAAGCAATCTGGTGCATACCCTGTCCTCTTTTTTGCTGTCTTTGTTTCGTGCGTAGGCCACCTCTTTTTGGCGCTATCGACCAATCTAGATCAGGTGATTCTTGCCAACAAGATGAACTATGTGGGCGCAATCTTCTTACCGCTACTCACATTCTACGCCTGCTTATCTATCTGCAATTTCCGATTCCCCTACTGGGGATACGCATTACTCCTTATAGCGACGTTTGCCGTTTATGGACTAGCCGCCACCGTCGGCTATAACGACATCTACTATAAGACCATTGAATTTGTTCAGATAAATGGTGCCGGTAACTACGTTGCCACCTACGGATGGGGGCACGACGTATTTAACGTTATGATGGTCGGCTACGCCATAGCGAACATCAGTCTGATTGTCTACACCTTTATTAAAAAGAAAAACGTCTCGTACAAAAGCCTTATCGCTCTTTCGCTTTTGGAGTTTTCTTCTATTTTCGCTTTCTTTATTTCGAGGTTCCTGGAAAGTGACACACTGGTCATGCCCATTGTTTACGTTTTTGACCAGTTCGTACTTCTATATATTAACTACAGGATTATGCGCTACGACATGGGACTTACCGTCCTAAACGTCCTTGAAGAGAGCAATACTAGCGGTTATATTTCCATATCATCCAGCAACCACTTTTTGGGATGCAACGAATTCGCTTATCAATTTTTCCCTGAATTAAGAAACTGTCGCGTCGACCACCATTTAAAATCCGACAAAGGCGTCATCAAGTTCCTTAAGGACTGGGCTAAAGAACTAGCAAACGGATCTACCCGATACGAAAACAACTTCGAAAACGACGAGCGACACTACAAGTGCACGGTTCGCCGAGTTGCTTTTATCCCCATGATCAAGCTACGCTGGAGCATGGTTCGTTCAAAGAAGTTTATTCTCTTGTTCAAAATTGAAGACGACACGAAGCTGCATAAGTATGTCAAGATGCTAGGCAGCAACAACGTACGCATGGAAATGATCCTACGTAATAACGAAGGCCAAATCAGGGCCATGCAGGAGCGAATGATTATCGGCATGTCCGACATGGTCGAAAGCCGAGACACCAACACGGGCGGTCATATCAAGCGCACCAGCAAGGTGATTGCCATCCTGGTCGAAGCCCTAAAGGAATCTGGTACCACCCAATATTCGGAACAGTTCTACAACAGGCTGATATCGGCAGCTCCGATGCACGATATCGGAAAAATCGCCATCGACGACCAGATTCTAAGAAAGCCGGGAAAGTTTACCCCCGAAGAATTCAACATCATGAAACAGCACCCTGAAAAGGGAGCTATCATTGTCGAGAACCTGCTCTCGCCTATCGAATCACCCGAATTTGTTCAGCTCGCAAAGAATGTCGCCTGGTACCATCACGAACGTTTTGACGGATCCGGCTACCCCAAGGGACTCAAGGGGGCAGAAATTCCATTTGAAGCCCGCGTCATGGCTGTTGCAGATGTTTACGACGCACTCGTCAGTAAGCGCTGCTACAAAGAAAAATTCTCTTTCGAAAAAGCCTATTCCATCATTATCGAAGGCATGGGTACACAGTTCGACCCGGCCCTCAAGGACTGCTTTATCGCCTGCCGCTCCAAGCTGGAAGAATACTACAGCAACCTGAATGAAAATGTAGCCTAGGATTTTAGTTGCTAGAACCAAAGCTCTAAGTTCTAATTGCTATATTTGGGGCATGACAAAGTTTAGCGAATTCCCGTATGTAGCCGACCGCTTTAACGCAGTCCGCAGGGAAACTGTACAAGTTCGCGTTGGCGACGCACTTATCGGGGGCAATGCCCCCATTTTAGTTCAGTCCATGACCACCACCAAGCCCAAGGACGTCGAACGTACCGTGGCAGAAACGTTGGCTCTAGCCAAGGTGGGTTGCGGACTCGTTCGTATTACCGCTCCGACATTTGCAGACGCTCAAGGTCTTGAAGAAGTCATGAAGCAGGTGCGTGCCGCCGGTTGCAAGGTTCCGGTTTCTGCCGACATCCACTTCCAGCCGAAGGCCGCGTTCGAGGCGCTCAAGTGGGTCGAAAAAGTCCGCATCAATCCGGGCAACTTTGTCGACACAGGCATTTTGACACTCGACCAGCAGACGGACAAGTCCTTTGACGAAGGCAAGGAAAAGGTAGCCGAAGCCTTTACACCGTTCGTACAAGAGGCCAAGCGCCTGGGACGCGCTATCCGCATTGGAGTGAACCATGGTTCGCTCTCGGCCCGTATGATTTACCGCTATGGCGACACCGTGGAAGGCATGGTGGAAAGCGCCATGGAATACCTGGCCGTGTGCGAAGCCGAACATTTTGACCAAGTCGTTTTAAGTTTGAAGAGCAGCAATCCGCGCGTAGCGATTGCCGCCTACCGTATGCTCGCCGCCCGCATCAAGCAAGAAGGCTTTAAGCCGTACCCGTTCCACGTGGGAGTCACGGAAGCGGGCGCGGGTGCCGACGGACGCTTGAAGTCTGCGGCTGGCATCGGCGCCCTGTTGCTCGATGGCCTTGCAGATACCATCCGCGTGTCGCTCACCGAAGATCCGGTGGCCGAAGTCCCGGTGGCTCAGGAACTCATCAAGGCATGTGCACTCCCGACAAAGCCGGTGAGCTATGCGGTGCCGGTTCTCGAAAAGGATCCGTACCACTACGAACGCCGCGAGACCGAAGTCGTGAAGATTTCGGGCATAGAAATCGGCGGTAGCAATCCGGTGAAGGTCGGCGTGAAGGCCGATGCAATTGCGCTCACTGGCGAACGCCGCAATGCAGAATTTGCGCTCCCCAGCTTAAGCGAAAAGCCGGTGGTTGAATTTAAGGACGCCATGGATATCGCCGGTTTCGCAGCGAATCCGGCTGCCGTACCTGCAGGTTCCGTGTTCTGCTATACGGGAGCCGAGATGGTTTCGGGCGTACGCGCCCTTGCTGCAGCTCTCGAAGCTGCAGGTCGCAAAGACCCGATTTTGCTTTACGCCAAGATTAACGACAACGAACGTGAAACGCTCCGCGTGTCCGCTGACATCGGAAGCCTCGTTACGGACGGTCTTGGCGACGCCGTCGTTATCGACGGCTACAAGGGCGCCAAGGAAAGCGTTCTTCTCGCCTTCGATATTTTGCAGGCCGCCTACTGCCGCCGCAGCAAGACGAACTTTATCAGCTGCCCGAGCTGCGGCCGCACGCTCTACGATATTCAGCAGGTCATGGGCAAGATCAAGGCACGCTTCGGACACCTTTCGGACATTTCTATTGGCATCATGGGCTGTATCGTGAACGGCCCGGGCGAAATGGCAGACGCCGACTTCGGCTACGTAGGTGGTGGCCCCGGCCGCATTACCTTGTTTGAAGGCAAGACGGCGGTCAAGAAGAACATCCCCGAAGAAGACGCCATCGAAGAACTGGTGAACTTAATTAAGGATCGCGGCCGCTGGGTGGAACCTTGATTAGTTAATAGTTCTGAGTTACTAGTTACTAGAATTTTTAATTAAAGAATCACTAGTAACTAGTACCTATTAACTAGTAACTCTAAGTTTTAACATTAACAAAGGACAATACAATGGCAACTATTAAGACGATGAACAACATTTCCAAGAAAGGCCTGAGCCTGTTTGGCTCGTTCTACCAGGTTTCCGACTCCGTCGAAAAACCCGATGCCATCTTGGTGCGTTCCGCTCAGGTTGATACCGATAACTTTGACGGCCTGCTGGCTGTCGCCCGCGCCGGCGCCGGCGTGAACAACATCACCATCGACAAGGCTTCTGCAAAGGGCATCTGCGTGTTCAATACTCCGGGTGCAAACGCCAACGCCGTTGCCGAGCTCGTGATGACCGTGCTCGGCATGGCCGTCCGTAACGTGGACAAGGCTGCCGCATGGGTCAAGGGCCTCGACACCACCGACCCGGACCTTGCGAAGACCGTCGAAAGCGGCAAGAAGAAGTTCGCCGGCATGGAACTCGCCGGTAAGACTCTCGGCGTGATTGGCCTCGGCAAGATCGGCGTGCTCGTCGCTAACTATGCTCGTTGGAAGAACATGCGCGTCATCGCTTACGAACCATATCCGAACGCTGCCAACATGCACGAACTTTCCAACAAGGTTGAAATTGCCGACCTCGACACCGTGATTGCGAAGTCTGACTTCCTCACCGTGCACGTTCCGTTCATCAAG
>CACWJY010000064.1 GCA_902761355.1 Fibrobacter succinogenes
GGCGGATCCCATGAAAAAAATCACCTTGATTCTTTTATCACTTCTTCTAGGAGTCTCTATGGCAGCAGAAAAGAAAATCCTCGTCGTTTACTATTCCCGCGCTGACGAAAACTACTCCGTCGGGAACATTTCCAAGGGCAATACCGAAATCATTGCCGAGATGATTGCGAAAAAGACGGGCGGCACGCTCCTGCATGTGGAACCCGCGAAGGAATACCCCAAGGGCTACGACGACTGCATCAACGTGGCCAAGAAGGAACTTGCGCAGGACGCGCGTCCGGCCATCAAGCCGGTGAACGTGAATCCCGAAGAATTCGACGAGATTTACGTCGGTTACCCGGTGTGGTGGGGCGAGATGCCCATGCCCATGTTCACTTTCTTCGAGAAGTATAACCTGAAGGGCAAGACGATTCACCCGTTCGTGACTCACGAAGGCAGCGGCCTCTCGGGTGTGCAGCGCCTCAAGAAGGTGACCGGCGCGAACGTGACCCCCGGCCTCGCCATCTACGGACACGTGGCCCAGAACGAACGCGACAAGGCCCAGAAAGAAGTCGACAAGTGGGTGAAGTAGGCTGATTGCGCCTTATGGGCGGAACTGGCTTATTGTTTCCACTCTTCGGTGATGGCGCAGAAAAAGTTCTCGCTCCAGAGATTCAGTTTGTCGCTGTCGGCAATGAACGGCCGGACATCCCTTTTCGCCTCCTCGAAATCGACGGAGTGGAAACGTTCCTTTAGTAGATCCTTGAGTCCATCAAAAGTCAAGGTGTCCGCACTTTTCCAGTGCCCAGTCTGTTCCATTCTCTTTTGCAGGTGCGGCAAGTTTACGCCCGTGTTCTGCGAGATATACCATACAAAGTCGTAGAAATCGCGACCCTTGACCCTGCTTTTCCATCCGCGACAAAGTAACGCGTGGAGTTTGCCTGCAAAAAGTGAGGGCTTGTCGTATAGGCGAACCATGAAAGGCGATGGCAGCAGCCGATACTTGCTTTCGTAGGTGGCTGACTCTGGCGGATTCGTGTCCACCTCGAATTTGATTTTCAGGATTTCGTTCCCGGGAACGGGCAAGGGAGAGTGCTTTGCGGGAACAATTTTAAGCAAGTGCTTGAGCGTGTTGCCCTTGAGAAAGGCCGACTGCACCGGAGATCCGTGCGGTTTGCTTTTCGCTTCGACTGACATCTCCAGGCCGACAGAGTAGAGCTCTTCTTCAAGCACGCCAAAATAACGTGAAAGCTCGAAACCTTCGTCTGGCTTAATCAACGAAAAGTCCAGATCCTCCGAAAAACGGTCCAGCCCATAGAATATGCGGAGCGCCGTGCCGCCATAGAAGGCGGCCTTGTCAAAGAACCCTCCACGTGAAAGTCCGCACAGGGCGACTTCCTGCGAAATTTCCTTTAGGGCGTTCCTGTAGTCCGAAACGTTTTTGCAATTATATTTCGCAAGCATTGAATCAAGTACGTGAGTCATGCCTACCTCATCTTGGAGAGTATTTGTAGATTCTTCTTTCTGTACAGGGGGGCAACCTTTTCGATGAAGTCGAAATCCAGGTTCCGAAAATCACCGACTTCGATGCGCAAGTTTTCGAACAGGAACGTTTCCATGGCGCGCTTGCCTGCAATCGGGTGCTCCTTGTAGAGCTTGTCGCAAATGGCCTTTTCGCAGGTGGCCATTGCGTAGGGCCTGTCTTCTGCGTTTTCAATGTTGACTCCGTGCGGAAAGACGTCGGGCGGGACATCGGAATACGAAAACTCGCCGAAGGGCGTCTTGTACAGTTTGGTCTTGTTCTTCTTGAACGATGCGGAAGTAAAGAGATGCACGGCTTCGGGAATGAGCCCGTGCCTCGAAAGAGCGTAATCGAAGGAAAGATACGATGGGCCGTAAATCGCCCCTGCAAGGGCTTCGCCCGGGGTGTTCTTGTCGGTCTCGTACAGCCCGCGGATAACTTGCGTTATTTCGCCGCGCAGGGTCATTTGGCGCAACTTCATTTGGGGCTGCCTGTAAATTTGACCAAGGTCTGAAAGGATTTCTGATACGTTTCTTATCACGATTTCCTCCAATAACTATAAAAATAATATATTAACTGGAGAAAATCAAGTGATTTTCGTGTTTTTCTTTGCTTAATTAAAACGGAATGGTCTTTTTGCCGGACGGCATTCTTGTTACCTAAATTTTACAATGGGGGGGGGTATGGACTTTGGCAGGGGCGTTACCTATATTTAACAGGATAAACTATAGACGGGGATGTTTTATGAAGAAGTCTTCATTGCGACCCTGAACTTGTTTCAGGGGAAGCAATCTCTAACCATCTTCTTGTTGGCGGCATTCTTCGCCCTGACCGCCTGCGGGGACGACGTTTCCGCGAATGACGATGAAAACGGCGGCACTTCTCCGACCACCATGACGGACGAACGCGACGGCCAGGCCTACAGGATCGTCACCATCGGCTCGCAGACCTGGATGGCGGAGAACCTGAACTTCGACTACAAGGTTGCAGGAGAATCCTATGGCTCGTACTGCTATGACAATAGTGCCGACTCCTGCGCCAAGTACGGACGTCTCTACACCTGGGCCGCGGCGATGGATTCGGCGACGACGGGCTGCGGCTATGGCAAGACCTGCGCAGCGGATTCCGGAAGGGCGCAAGGCGTCTGCCCCACGGGCTGGCATTTGCCGAGCCGCGCGGAATGGGTAGCCCTCTTTATGGCCATCGGCGGCCAGTCTACTGCGGGCACGGCTTTGAAGGCAAGTTCAGGGTGGCATGACAACGGGAGCGGAACAGATGCCTACGGCTTCTCGGTGTTCCCGTCTGGCTACAGGAACGGCGGCGGAGACTACAGCCACGTGGGCAACGGCGCATACTTCTGGTCCGCTTCCGAAGACGACGCAAGCATTGCGTACCATATGTTCCTGGGCTATTCCTATGCGCACGCGTTCTTGGACAGCGGCTACAATAAGTACAACGCCTTCGCAGTGCGCTGCGTGAAGGACTCGGACTAAATCTCAAAAGGTTTCCCTATGAAAAACACATTCGCGAAAAAGTTTACGGTCTGCGCCCTTGCGTGGGTGTTTGGTGCTGCGTTTATCGGCTGCGGGGACGACGGGTCGTCTTCGCCGAGCGCAAAGGGGCTCCCCGCCGAAGTGGCCGACATGGAAGAACTCGAGACCTACGGGTGCGGCATGGATGTCATCGGCGAGAAGGTCTATGTGACCGAACTCGAAGAGAACTACGAATGCGACGGCGAGAAGTGGTTCAAGTCCTACGACCAGACAAAGCCGAGTTCGACAGAGTCGTCAAGCAGCAAAAAGACCGACGGCTCCAGCGACTCCAAGACTTTCGAGAAGGAAGGTTCTTCGGGCAACGACAAGGGCGAGGCGAAATCAAGCAGTTCGCGCCCCACGGAAATCCTTGAACCCGAAATCACCGTGAACGAGACCTGCACCGAGGTGGGAGTCTGTGACGCCATGGTCAAGACCGACATCAGCACGTGGCACTTTGTGCGCAAGGATGGCTTTGACAGGGACATGGAATACATCTATTTCGTGGAAGGCACGCAGCTTATGGTCAAGACGATCGATTACAAGGGGGTCGAAGACATCGACACGCTGAAAGTCTATAGCGACATGACCAATGAAATCAGTCAGGAATACGCCTTCAATGCCGCAAAATCGACTTGCAAGAACGGCGGCGGGAACGACAACAAAATAAAGAGTTGCGTGAAGGATACGGTAAAGGCGTTGCCAGAATGCAATGCGAGTAGGGAAGGATTTATCGGAAAGAAGGATTCTTCGTCTTATGTTGTCTGTAAAAATGGTTCGTGGGAAAAGGCCAAGGAAATTGACATGGATACTTATGGCAAAACGTGCACCAACGCAGAAGTGGGGACAAGAACAAATGGCGTTGTGACCGAAACTAACAAGTATTATTGCACGGCAAATGGTTGGGTCTCTCTAATGCGTTGGAACTGGAATGTGCCAAAGGAAGCCTACTTTAATCCGAATATTACTTACGGCTCCATGACCGATGAACGCGACGGCAAGGTTTACAGGACGGTGCAGATAGGTGACCAGATATGGATGGCGGAGAACCTGAACTACGCTGACAGCGTCAAGACACCGAGTCTGTTGGAACGCAGTTGGTGCTACGACAATAAAACCGAGAACTGCGACGTGGCGGGCCGCCTTTACACCTGGGCGGCGGCAATAGATTCCGTTGCACTCTATGATAATGGCAATGGTGTGAATTGTGGTGCTGGCGTTAACTGCACTATGCCTAAAAAAGTGCGGGGCATTTGTCCTTCAGGCTGGCACTTGCCTAGATTTGATGGTGGTTATGATGATGAATTCCTTATCTTGTATAATGCAGCGGGCGAAGAAACGTCAGGCAGGGCTCTCAAGTCGCAGATAGGATGGGAATATGTTGGTAATGAATATATCGGCACCGACACCCTCGGTTTTTCAGGGATTCCTGCTGGTTACAGGATCAGCTCCGGCTCATTCACCTCTGCCGGACTTTTAGCTTATTTCCATACTACCCTAACCAGTGCTGATTTCTCTCATTACACTACCCATGCTGAGTATTTGTCTTATGGATCCAAACTCATGGGCAAGCAAAGGCTTGAAAAGAGTGACGCCTACTCCGTCCGTTGCATCAAGGACTCCGAGTAGGGGTGTTGCCACCTAGGCTTTCCCTAACGCGAATGTTTATTCTGCTTTGCCTGTCTGCTTCTTTTTCAATTCAATCAGATCGAAATACATCAGACGGCTGTTCAAGGGCCTGTCAGGACCGAGGCAACGAAATTCGCGTTCCTGTTCTTCGGTGCTGAACAGGAATTTGAACTCGTTGTTCTGGTAAAACTTGAGATTTCGTTCCTTGTTGTAGGAATCTACCAGCAGGAAACGGCAACCGGTCTTGTTGAGCGGGTCGACGAACCATGCCTTTATAAAACTCAGGACGTCGCTCCCTAGATGTTTGCTCTGAAAATCAAGGCTTATGCCGAGTCTGCCTATCATGACTGCCGGATAACTGCTGTATATTTTTTCGCGGGGGATGTTTTTCTCGACTTTTTTCTTGCGTGACCCCGGAATTTTTTTGATGCTGTCATTGGAAAGAGTGAAAACCGCCACCAGTTGTGCCGGGTCATCGACAAGTGAAAAACAATAATTCTTGCAAAGCAATTCGTCGCTCTGCAAAAATGCGTCCTTTGTGAAGAAATCGTCCAAGTCGTTGTCCCCGCACTTGAATGATTTGCATAGGGTGGCCTTGCCTTGAGTGTAGAACCCAAAGCGGCAATTCTGTTGGAGAAAATTCATTACTTAAATTCTCTAAAGTCGGCCTTGGAGAGAATGTCTCTGGCCTGTTCAATTTGCTTGGAAAAATCGATGGATCCGCGACGCTTTTCGCTTTCTTCCATCATGAGGTCAAACCTGTCCGACGCTTCGCCGGTCAGTATCGGTACTGATGCAATAGCTAGTGCCATGATGACCTCCATTGTTGAATTGAACTATAGTCAATATACATTTTTCCTCGTGCTGGTGCAAGTGGTGAAACTTGAGTCAATTGGCTTATTTGAGGAAAATGAAGCCTTTTGACCATGCAAGAGCAAAAATATATTTTTAACGTGTCATAAAATGACAAAATGGAAAGGAAACGAGTTTTTTATAAAGGCCCAAAAAGAAGTCGACAAGTGGGTGAAGTAGGCGTTCGGCTCGCAACAAAGTATCTTGCCAACTCAAATGCAGAATACCGCATAGCAGGGAATAGAGAGTATTCCGTCGGTGTTTCCGAAATTCTTCTTGGAAATTCGGATGGCGTTTTCACAGTTGAATTGCTTGCGAAACATCGTGAGGCTGGTTGATTTTGTGTGGCGTCCCTTCTTGACCTCGACGGGAATTATCTTGTCCTGAATTTGCAAGACGAAGTCGACCTCGGCCGTGTTCTTGTTCTTCCAGTAGAAAAGCCTGTGCCCGTTTGTTGCAAGGGCCTGCGCTACATAGTTCTCGGTTAGCCCGCCCATGAATCCGTTGTCGGGTTCGTTTTCGGACAGTATGACTTGCGACGCCATCCCGGATTTAAGGGTGAGTAGCCCGACGTCTCCCATGTAGATTTTGAAGTCGGACATGTTCACGTAGGCGGCCAGCGGCATGAATCCGTTGTCGATGAGTTCGCATTTGACGATAAGCCCTGCGAACGTAAGCCAATCCAGGGATTCTCCGAAGATGGTCGCCGTTCCGCCGCGCTGGACCAGCTTGTATTGGAACTTTCGGTTTTCTTTGGCAAGCTGTACTGGAATTGAATTGTAGCACCCGCGAATTTTTACGGCCTGGGCTGGCGAGGCGTATTTCGCCATGTCGGCGGAGTATTCGTTCAGAATGCGGTTCTGGATTTCGGTCGGGAGAACGATGCTCCCCGTGTCGATGAAGTTCTGCACAACGGCGGGCATCCCGCCGAGAATCAGATACTGCTTGTATCGTTCAATGGCCTTGTTGTGGATGGGGTCTTCTAGCGGAATGAAAGTTGTGCAGTGCTCCCGGATTGTCTTGGCGAGCGTTTCATCGCCGCATGCCCAGAGAAATTCCTCGAAGTCTAGCGGGAAAAGCGTCAGTTCATGAACCTTGCCGACGGGGAAGGAGTATTTTTCGCGGTTGATGGCTACTCCGAGCAGGCTTCCTGCCGCCGCAACGGCGTATTCTGGAGCGTCTTCGCAGAACATTTTGAGCGACATCAGCGCCCTTTCGGAACATTGGATCTCGTCAAGGATGATGAGTGTCTTGTGGGGCTTGATCGGGGTCTGGAAAACGGTTTCGAGCGCGTGGACGACTTTTTGCGGGGTAATGTCGCCATTGAACATTTCTGCAATGGAAACCTGTGTTTCCAGGTTCACGTGAACCATGTTTTCAAAACGGGTGGTCCCCAGCCATTCCAGAAGGAAAGACTTGCCTACCTGGCGGGCCCCTTGCAGTAGGAGGGGCATCCTTTTAGGGTTGTCGGCCCATTGGAGCAGTTTTTCTTCAATTTTGCGCTTCATACGCCTAAATATAACTAAAAAGTGTGGAAAAGTCAAAAATTTATGACAATTTTACACTTTTTGTTTAGAGTAGTCTTTTGCCGGACAGCATTCTTGTTTCCTAAATTTTACAATGGGGGGGGGTATGGACTTTGGCAGGGGCGTTACCTATATTTAACAGGATAAACTATAGACGGGGATGTTTTATGAAGAAGTCTTGCAATCTCTAACCATCTTCTTGTTGGCGGCAATCTTTGCCCTGGCCGCCTGTGACGACTCTTCGTCGGCTAGTTCCGACGAAACCGGTACTTCCAGTTCATCGGTAGAAACTTCTGATTTGGATGAGTCGTCATCTTCTGTTGACAAGAAGTCGTCGGGAAATGAATCTACAGAAAAAGACAAGTCTTCCAGTAGTGTCAAGGGATCTGAACCTGTCGAAGTATCAAGTAGTTCCGCGAAAGAAACGAAGAACTCCTCCGACTCCAAGAGCTCCAGTTCCGTAAAGTCAGGAGATTCTTCTAGCAGCAATAAGGATGTATCCAGTTCGTCGGCTACTTCTTCTGTGAAACAGTCTTCTTCATCGGTTGCTTCGAGTAGTAGCGAGTATAAGCCTTATAATCATATGAAGGCTTTTAATTCGGATAGCGTACTTACAGGGGCTTATAAGCAGTTTACATACGAAGGAAGGTCCTACTATTATCTAACAATCAATGGTACAAATCAAAATGATGAAGCCGCGTCTGTCACAGTTATGGCAGAAAACCTGAATGTTGGCGAAATGGTTGATGGCGATAAGGACCAAAATAACGATTCCAAGATAGAACGGTATTGTTATGACAATGATACGACGAATTGCCAGAAATATGGCGGACTCTATCAATGGGCGGAAATGATGAAGTTGCCGAGCGAATGCAACACCAAGAGTTGTGCTGACTCTATTAAGCCAAACCATCAGGGAATTTGCCCAGATGGATGGAGACTTTTAACTTATGATGATATGTATGTGATTGTGCATGCTGATGGTAATAAAAATGGTGTTGAGGATATTAGAAGTACGAATTTTGGCGGTATGAATTTTAGTGGATTCAGTTTGATGGGGACTGGCTACCTTTGGAATTATGAATTCAAAAGTTTGAAGGAAACTACATATTGGCATTATCCACAACAGGCTATAAGAGGTGGCGATATCAATATAAAATCATTCTCTGGACGCCAGAATAATAAATCTGATGCAATGACTTCACAAGATGCAAATAAGACACATGGTTTTTCTGTTCGTTGTGCCAAAATAAACAAATGAAAAAGTAAGAGAACTCTTTAATCTCAACATGTCAAAGGGCTTGAAATATGTCTAAAAACAACTATAAAAAGAGAATCGGTGAATATAACTACAAGATCGAATCTTTAGAACCCCGCATGATGATGAATGCGGATGTTGTCTTGGAGGACTTTGAGGACAATATATCCAATGTTTCAACTACAGTTGAAAGTGCCCTGAATGAAGTTGATGATTTGCGGTTGTCTGGACTTGGCTTGAATGAGTCTCTTGATTCTGCTTCTGCATATTTTTCTGGTGTTGGCTCAAATATACAGTCTTTAATATCTACAGCTTTAGAAAACTATAGGGATGCACTGCCCGAAGGAACAGCTTCCGTTTCTCTGGCGGCACTAGTTTCTGGATTGAACACGAATCTCCCAGATCAGTTACCGTCAAATATTGAAAATCCTGTTTTTAGTGCATCAGATAATGATACACTCAAGCTGAATTTTGGTGCCCTTGCCGCCTAGCGGGATAATTCCACACCCCACACTACACATTCCACACTGAAATCGCGTTAGGGGGCGTCGCACCTTTGTGGCGAGACGCGCAAGCGGCTCGATGAGCCGACCCCGGATCAGGTCCGGGGTGACGAGAGGCGAACAGCACCCGACCCGGCCCCAGGCCGGGGAACGCCCAAAAGGTCGTGATGCGTCGTTTTCACTATGCGTTTCGCGCATACTGAGCATGAAAAAATGGTATTTTGCGGAATTTGCGCATTTATTTATATTAAAGGCGTAGATAAGAAAGGAACAAACCATGAAACTAGGGACGATTATGACGATGCTTGGTATGGGTGCGGTGCTTGCCGCATGTGACTGCTGCCCGCAAGACGGGGCGAAGGCGCTTTCGCAGGACAAGGAACTGCGTGCCGTGATGGACAACTTCACGCAGAACGAGGTTCCGGCGGCGACTCCGCTTGTGGAAAGGCGCGAGGTGGAGTTGATTCGCCTGGTGTCACTTGTGACGCAGCAGTCGGGCGCGCTTTTGCAAGAAGAAGTGGCGACGGCGCTTGCGCAGGGGCTTGCACCCGAAGAAATTCTCGAGGCGATTTACCAGTGCGCCCCTTACACCGGGTTCCCGCGGACGGTGGATGCGGTGGAAATTGCCCGCAGCGTGTTCAAGGCGAAGAACGTGAAGGTGGACGAAA
>CACWJY010000065.1 GCA_902761355.1 Fibrobacter succinogenes
ATGTTTGGAGATTAAGATGAAAAATATCTTATTAGTTTCTTCCGTATTGGCCTTGGCTTGTACGGGTTTCGCTCAGAAAATTGTAATCACGACGAACTATACGGCGGACCCGGCGCCCTATGTCCATGGGGATACGGTTTACCTGTACACGACCCACGACGAGGACAATGCCGACGGGTTCATGATGTACGACTGGCTGTTGCACACTTCCACGGACATGGTCAACTGGACCAGCCACGGAGCCGTAGCGAGCCTGGGCGACATCAAGTGGACCTCTAAAACCAACGGGGCCTGGGCAGAACAGGTCATCGAGCGCGACGGCAAGTGGTTCATGTACGTCCCCATTCACGGCAACGGCATTTCCGTCTTGGTGGCGGACAACCCTTACGGCCCTTTCAAGGAACCTTTGAACAAGGCGCTGGTCTGGCAGCGCGAGCACTGGAACGATATCGACCCTACCGTCTGGATTGACGACGACGGACAGGCCTACATGTACTGGGGCAACCCCGAATTGTACATGATCAAGTTGAACAAGGACATGATTAGTACTCAGGGTTCTATTGTCACCTACCCCAAGATCAAGGATTACCAGGAAGGCCCCTGGGTCTATAAGCACGGCAACAATTACTACATGACTTTCGCATCGACCTGCTGTGCCGAAGGTATCGGGTATGCCATGAGCGACAAGATTACGGGCCCCTGGACCTACAAGGGCGACATTATGCCGCATACTTCGCGCAGTAACGGAAACCACCCGGGTATCATCGATTTCAAGGGGAAATCCTACGTTTTCGGCCTAAATTACGAACTTTGGCGTTACAAGTCCGAGAAGATGGGCCAGAAATTCCAACACAAGGAGCGCCGTTCTGTCGGCCTTTCCGAAATGAAGTACAACGCCGACGGCACTATTCAAAAGATTGACTTTTGGCCGGATAATGGCGTGGCCCAGCTGGAAGATTTCGACCCGGCAATACGGTCATCACCAACCTTACCGAAGGCAAGTACACCAAGATTAGCGGCGTGGAATTCGGTGACGCGGGCGCGGAAAGCTTCTCGGCGTCGGTGCTGAGCGTCAAGAAGGCATCGAGCATCACCGTGCGCCTAGATAAAGTGGATGGCGAAATCGTCGGCAAGGCGGAATTTAGCGCTGACGGCCTGGTGACGGTGCCGCTGACCGGTGCGGTCGGCAAGCACGACGTGTTCTTCGTTTTCGCGGGCGATTTCGAGGCGGACTACTGGGAATTCGAGGACAGCAAGACCTCCATTCCGCAGGGCCCGTTCTGCAAGGCGAAACTCGGCGACCCCGAGGCAAAATGCGATTTGCCGGTCGTGGGCGCGAAGATCGAGGGCACGGCCAACTTCATCGACTTCGAGAACTACGACGTGGGCGGTGCGGGCAAGGCCTACTACGATATGGATACCAAGAACCAGGGCGGCGAATACCGCGAAGACCGCGTGGACATCGTGAAGAATGGCGACGGATTTGCCGTGGGCTACACGCAGAAGGGCGAATGGCTGGAATACACCGTGAACGTGCAGGCCGGCGGGAAACTCCCCTTCGAGCTCAGCTACGCAAGCGGCATGGACAACACGGGCGTGCAACTCTTTATGGACGACGAGCCGATTACCGATACGCTCGCGCTCACGGGCACCGGGGAATTTGACACCTACGGCACATTCAAGGGCACGACCACCAAGGAACTCACCAAGGGCGAGCACGTGCTCAAGGTGATGGTGACAAGCGACTACGTGAACCTCGACTGGATTGCCTTTGGTGAAAGCGAAGGCAGTGCCGAGGACATCAGGAACGGAACCACGGGCATCGTGCCGAAAATTGCCGCCGGAGCCGCGGGCATGGCAAATGCTTTCGCGAGGGCCGCGGGCAGCTACAGGGTATTCGACCTGATGGGCTCCGAGCTCGGGAACATCCGCCTGAACGCCGGTGCGACGCTCACGGACCTCAAGGCCGGACTCAAGACCGCCGGCTTCGGGAGCGGCGTCTATGTGGTCCGCAACCCCGCCGGAAAGACCCTGAAACTGCAAGTCGGGGAATAAGTTCCCGCGAGACAATCCGCCTCCCCCATGCTTTACAATACCCCGACCTCTCGTAACGAAGGCCGGGGTTTTTATTATATTCAAATGGAAGCCCCCAAAAAAAGAGGATATCATGGCTAAACTGAAGGAATATTACGGCAAGATGCTGCTTGAAATAGAAGGCGGCAAAATCAAGGAATACTATGGTAAGACTCTTTACGAAATTGATGGCGACAAGGTGAAAGAATATTACGGCAAAAACATTTTCGAGATAGACGGGGATAAAATAAAGGAATATTGCGGAAAGACCCTGCTGGAATTCGACGGGGAAAAACTAAAACGTTATTGCGGCCCCACGATATATGAAGTGGACGGCAACAAAATAAAAGAGTACTGCGGAAAGAACCTGTATGAAGTAGAGGGCGTTTTATCTCGCCGCGAGTGGATGGCCCTGCTGGCGATACTTTTCGCGTCATAGTTTTTTTTGTATATTAAAACTTGACAGGCACCGGTAGCGGATTTCCGCTTACAAGCCACGCTTGACAATAAAGTCGGCTTTTTGATTATATCCCCAATGAATATTGGGAGTTTTATATATCAAAAGCCGACTTTTTTTGTTTGTTAATGTTCAACCCTATTGATTAATAATCAAAAATTGATTATATTTAACAATGTACAATGTAACCATAACCAAAAAAGCGGATCGTTCGGCGAAAACAATGCCTAGAGCGGTGCAGAACAAGCTGAAGGCTCTACTGCAGTCGCTAAAGGTCTCTGGACCTATACAACCACTTTTCTGGCATTACTCAAAACTCGGCGATAACAGGTATCATTGTCACATCGCCTTGAATTGGGTCGCTTGCTGGACATGCGAGAATGGGTCGATAAATATTGAGGTATACTATGTTGGCAGTCGTGAAAAAGCCCCGTATTGAAATTCGTGCGAAGCATATCCCTGCTCCGCTTGTCAGGTTTTTGAAGGATACCTACAAGCCCGAAAATGTGGCGGTCTGCAAAAATGAGGATTCGATTCCCTTCGAGGAGTCCGACTGGTTCAAGAATCTGGATTCCACTCCCGGCGAAATGATTATCGCAAATCGCGATTTGCGCAACTGGTCGCAGGTCACCCTTGCCGAAAAACTTGGAATTCAGGTCCAGAACCTCTGCGCCATGGAAAACGGACGCAGGGCGGTATCCCGCAAGATGGCGATAAAGCTTGGCGAAATCTTCGGAACGGATCCCGCAGCTTTCTTTGATTTTAGTAAATAGGGGGAAGTCTCCCCTATGATGGATTTTTGCTAAGAATTCATCAATCCCTTGATGAATTCTTCTGCATCGGCTACAGGTGCTCCGTTTTTGATTTCGGAGATGGCTTTGGAAAGTTTTGCGTATATGTCATTCCAGGGCGTGGTGCGGCCGTTCAGCATATCGTTGTAACCTTTCTCGAGTTCCGCATCGAAGCGTTCTTTAGACCATGTGGCGGCATTTTCAATCTTGTTCATATCATTCAACATACATATTTGCCCGCACAAATGCAAGATTTTTTTCATGATAAAACCAATCTTTTGACAATAGGATAATCTGAAAATAGATTTGAAACATGATAAAACAAACATCGACCTTTGATAGGATTATGGCGGACCCGAAGCAGAAAGTGGCTTTCGAAAAGGAATATGCAAACTTTCTTCAATCAGAAATGAAACTTCAGAATGCTCTTGCCGAGGGCGAACGATCCGCCGAGCAGGGTGGCTGGCTTTCCGCTGCAGACGTTCGGAAGAAATTTTAGCCCCTATTTTGAGAAAAACTTGAAATCGCATATTGCGATATCAAGTTCAGGCTTATGCCGGACTGGGTTCGGGATTTATCAGTTTCTTGATGAATTCTGGAGCGAAGTCGACGCCGTTCGACCATGTAATCGTGTGCGCTTGCAGCGTGAAATCTTTAAAGGTATTGATGTCTGCAAGCTGCTGCACGACGGGTCGGTGGTCTGACTTGATGACGCTTTCGAAATCAGCGACAAAACGGCATCCGTCATTGAATTCGACAGATATCTTGTAATCGCCAATATATTTCGCATCAATCACATGAAGCATATCGAATCCAGTACGCTCCAACTCGTACTAGAAAAATTTAGACAAGAATTGTCCGGGTTCAATGGCGGGAACGGCGGATGCCCTAAAATCATCAATATTGCGCGTAACGATGTAATCGAGTTTTAAACGGGCGGCACATTGTTGTTGCAAGCCATCTTCTAGATCTTCGGTATTCGGTTTTTCTGTAACAGTCATGAAATCCGAAGCCGTTTCAGGAATAACTGTAAAGAACTGGCAGAACATATTTACCAGCTTCAACCTTTGCTCTGCGGACATATCCTTGCGGAGAATGTAGTAGATGTCGCAAAGGGAATGTGCCGTAACAAAACCTAAATGGCTCTGCCTAATACATTCTGCGATAATTTCTTTTGACTCGAGGAAAAATGGTTCACGATGTTGAACCATGTCGAGAATGACATTTGAATCAATAAGCAGGTTCATCTAGAAATCCCTGCTTTCTTCGCGTTCTTTCTTGTAATCAATTTCGCGTTCTACTGAACCGGCGAATTCGTCAAGCAGGGCAAGACCAGCGGCCACATTAGTCGTTGACTTTTTGCGTTCCAAAATGCGGTCCAATTTTTGCCGAAGGACAACAATCTGAAACAGAGGAAGTTCTTCCACCTGGGATTCGAGTTCTGCAAAAGCTGCGTCCGACATAATTAAACCTCTTGTCTATACCAAATATACTCTTTTCTTTGCAGAAAAGCAAGCATTGGGCTTTGCTGTGTGGGGCGTTTTCAGTGTGTTTGGTCACGGGGTGGTTGTTTTGGGAACTAAGAATTCATCAATCCTTTGATGAATTTTTCTGCATATGCTCCTTTTTGCTCCGTTTTTGAGTTCGGAGATGGCTTTGGAGAGTTCGGCGTAAACATCGTCCAGGGGCGTGATGCGACCATTGCGCACGTCATCCAAGCCCTTTTGCATCTTGGCGTAAAAGACTTCGTCCGATTCCTCGAGAGCGGACATACGTTCCTGCTTGTCGTATGACATGAAAACTCCATAGACAATTGTCTGCGGATAAATATAATTCAATTGCTATGTCAGATTATGACAAAAATGGACTTTTTTGGGGTGTTTGGGCACGGGGTGGTTGTTTTGGGGCGGGGTTAGGCATCCATCATCAAACGAGGCTCTAACGACTCGATTTTATAGCTCTTACGGGTAGAATTCTTCTTGTTGTTCTTCTTTGACATAATAACTCCCAATGGGCTTTTGACGCCTACGGCGTCCGCTGCGGCGGCTCTCCTATGCGGTCGACAATCGTTGATTAGTCTACACTATAATTCATCACGCAGCGGATGGGTAACTTGCTCGGTTTCTGTTCCGAATCACGAAACGCAACTTCATATTCATCTAAAAGTGTTGTTTGCGCATACAAGGCATCATCTCCTGTTTCGGCAGGGACCCAATATTCACCATACATACCCATACTTTTATATTTACCCCTAAGGTACCCGCCTCCAAGCAGTGCAGAAAAGCCAACCTGATCCGTTCCCATAAAAAGTTTCGAAAGCATCTTAAAGGATCCAAAATTAGTCGACGGAAGTCTACGCCACTCAAATTCATTCATAACATGCCACCCCTCCGGGCATATTCCTTGATGCTGACGCCTTTCTGAATTTTCATCATCAAAAACATTCGGACAATCAGCAGATGATCCTAGAAAAAGGGTGTCGCATGCCCGGTGGAAATTCATCGCTTCGCTCCAGGAATAAAGCCCGCCGAAACCGTTTTCGCAATACCAGGGATCATCGTTGTAGCAGAACTTTTCGATAACGCCGTCGGCGTTCGTTGCCGAGTCTACGGGAACCATCTCGCCATAATTAAGGTTACTTGCCATCGCTACTATATTCGACGATATATAAGGCTTCGCTGCATACGTAATAGTTCTGTAGACTTTTCCATCGCGAGGGTCCGTAAACTCACCATACTCGACATTTTCATTATACTGTTTCGACATATCGTAGTAGCTACTACTTGAAATTTCTGACGAACTAGATTTAGGTAAGGGAATCCAAAAGCCATCATGACATACAAATTCAACACGTTGGCGATTTTCATCTAAAGAAATCTTTTCGCGTCCTTCATATTCTTCTTTACAAGGATCAAGACTACTTGACGAAGATTTGACAGAAGGACCCTCATCTGAACTAGATGTATCCGAGCCAGAGTTCACTGAGGAACTACTATTTTTGCCACTTATAGAGCTAGAAGACTTCGAACTACCACCGGAAGATGTTCCTTTGTCCGTAACAGAACTAGAGGAGATTGCATCATCGCCACTAGAGGACGAAACTTCCGCTACCGGGTCCGGTCCGGCACCGGGAACCGCTGTCGCATGCAGTAAATACGGCAAAGACAAGAGCCATGGCAAGAAGTATGGATACCCTACGCTTCGCTTCGAGAATGACAGGCCAAGAATGACGCAATGTAAAAATCTTCACAGAAGACCTCCAAAGACCTCGAAATTCTATAACCCAAATTTAGTTTATTTTCACACAAATTGTCCCTTCCGGCTATTGACGGCGGCGTTCAATTTATATATATTAATGCTCAAATGAGCAAAAAAAGTCGGGACTCTGTCGGGCTATTCCGGCCCCGAATCAGCCGTAAACTGCTGGATTATAAATTTACGGGGAATGTCAATTTTTTATGTAAAAATTTGCGGGAAAAGGCTATTTTGCTCAAAAAAAATTTGCGGGAAAAGAAAAATTTATATATATTTAGACAAGTTCGGGGGATAAAACATGCCGAAATTTACATTTAAACGCAAAATTTACGCAAAAATGCTTGAATGGAAGTCCGAAAGCAAGGGACGGACTGCCTTACTTATTGAAGGAGCCCGCCGAATCGGGAAATCCACCATTGTCGAAGAATTCGCCATTAGGGAGTACGAAACATACATCCTTATCGACTTCAATGAGGCCTCCGAAGAAGTCAAATCCCTGTTCGACGACCTCATGGACCTGGACTTCATTTTCCTGCGACTACAGGCGATTTTCCACAAGTCACTGAAATCTCGCAATTCAGTAATCATCTTCGACGAAGTCCAAAAATGCCCCAACGCGCGGCAGGCCATAAAGTACCTGGTCGCAGACGGACGCTACGACTACATCGAAACGGGGTCGCTTATCAGCATCAAGAAAAACACGGAAAGTATCACCATTCCCAGCGAAGAAGACCGACTACAAATGTACCCCATGGATTTCGAGGAATTCCGCTGGGCAATGAACGACGAAGTGACCATACCCACGTTGAGCAAGTTCTTCGAAAGGAAGTTGCCGCTCGGTGCCGCATTTAGGACGACCATGCGCGGCCTACGGCTTTATGCGCTAGTCGGCGGAATGCCACAAGCCGTCGTCGAATATCTAGAAACAAACGACCTGCGCAAGGTCGATGCAATCAAACGTAAAATCATAAAGCTTTACACCGAAGATTTTCTGAAATTGGATCCGTCAGGGAACATGTCGAAACTGTTCGAAAGCATCCCCGCACAACTCAGTCGTGGAGCGAACCGCTACGTGACTTCTAGCATCATTGGAAAAGTCGGGAAAGTTAGCGAAAATAGTCTGCTGCAACAACTCGAAGACAGCAAAACCGTGAATGTCTGCTACCATTGCGACGATCCCAATGTGGGCATGGCCCTGACACAGAATCAAGAGCGGTTCAAATTATTTGTCTGCGACACGGGGTTGTTCGTGACACTTGCATTTTGGGACAAAAACTTTACCGAAAATATCATCTACGAACGAATGCTTTCGGATAAACTGTCCGCAAACCTGGGCTACGTTTACGAGAATCTTGTGGCTCAGATGCTGACAGCCAAGGGCGATAAGCTTTTTTACCACACCTGGGCACAAGACGAAAAGCACAATTACGAAATTGACTTCATCCTTTCGCGCGGGAAAAAGATTTGCCCTATCGAAGTCAAGTCCTCCGGATACAGGACACACGCTTCGCTCGACGCATTCTGTAAAAAATTCAGCGAACGGATACAAGACCGCTACCTGATATACACCAAGGACCTGGGCCACAACGAACAGGTGCAGCGTATCCCGACCTGTTTTACCATGTTCATTTAACAAAACAATCGAGTTTATCGAGAGATTCAGTAACGTGCAAGAGAGTGTCGCGACAAAAGGATGCAAGGCGAGAGAGCGCAAAAACTTGTTTTTGCATTTTCGAGCCGCAGCTACGGACGTCGTAGACGTCAAAACGCTTGCGTTTGGGCATGACCGAACGCAGCCGTAGACGCCTTTAAGCGTCCGTTTTGTAGTTGTTAACGCGCTTCTTGGAATTTTTCATAGATTTCTTGTTTTTAGACATAGGTTCTCCTTAGGACATGCCCCTCACGCCCTAATTTTATTGTTAAAATTTTGGTGATTAAATTACTAGTGAATCAAGGTGTTGTTAGCATCCATCATCAAACGAGGCTCAAGAGCTTCGATTTTGTAGTTCTTGCGGGTAGATTTTTTCTTATTATTTTTGATGTTCTTCTTGGACATAATAACTCCCAATGGGCATTTGACGCCTTCGGCGTCCGCGGCGTCACTCGGTCATGACAAAATGCAAGCATTTTGTCACGACGCTCGTTTAGCACGCTATTTAAACACAGCCCAGTTTTTGTTTAAAATTAACGGATAATACTAAAGGATCAATAATCCTTTACGCAACGAATGGAGAAACCAGCTGTTTTAACAAAACCATTTCCCGAGCCGCGATACAAATTAAAAGACGTTGCTCTTGTAAAAGCCCCCTTACTCAAGCCACTACTTTTATCATAGGTGTCTTCCGGAAGCCAATGGAAAGCCTGATTCATAATTTCAGAAAACTCCCCATGTTCATCTAATGCTCCGGCCGGCAATAGAGAAAAACCCGTCGGATTTTCCAAGAGTCCATTCCAAACTTCCGAACTTAGGTATCCGCTTGGATTCATAATGCTACTTCCGCTTATAGCAGAAGCCCATTCTTCTCGATTCATAATGTGCCAACCAACCGGACAAACACCTTGATGAAACACACAATCAGGGTTACCCTTCATTTCCTCAATCTGATTTTTTGTCAAATCTATAGTATCAGGACAAAGAGAACTTCCCATGGAATTACTATCACATGCTGCAGAGAAAGCCATAGCGGTCGCCCAAGTATAAAGCCCGCCCCATCCATTTTCACAATACCAGGGATCGTCATCGTAACAATATTTGGTTGAATCACCTTGTTGATTTCCACCAGAAATCATTTTACCAAAATTTAAATTTTCAGCAAAAAACTCCACAGAATCCGTTACAAAGGGAACACGAAAGCGAATAGTCTTGTATACACGATTATCGCGCGGATCAGTAAATTCGCCATAGCTGAGTTTGGCATTAAACTGTCTGCTCATGTCATAATATTTGCTACTAGAGGACTCTTCAACAACGCTACTTGATGATTGGAGAACCCATACACCATTCTGACAAACATAAGTTTCCTTAGTAAAAAAATACCATTGTTCCAAACCTTCTTGATCAGGCGTACAAGTTTTAACAGAATCACTACTACTCGACTCAACTACAGATGAGCTGCTATTCTTTCCACTTACAGCGCTAGAAGAATTCTTCTCCGCCACCGAGGAACTGGATTTTTGGGAATCTTTCTGTGAAGACGAAGATGTATCTTTGTCTTTACCAGAGGAACCGTTATCGTCATTGCTACTCGACGAGATTTCACCGATTGGATCGGGAGCGGAGCTACTTGATTCATCGCCACATGCTGCAAGCAGGGCTAGGAGAAAGGACAGAGCCAAAGCGTTTGCAAAAATCTTCACAGAAGACCTCCGGTTACCTCATTAATTCAGACATAGCAAATTTAAATTATTAAAACAGGAGTCACGTTAGTGATTCCCAATCAGTGTGGCAATAAAATCTTTCTTAGCAGGCGTCAAAGGAGATCCCGGCCTTCGCCGGGAAGACAGAGGGCAGGGGTTTTTAAGGGGTGTCCCCTTAGGAGTGGGGGTGGAGAGCAACGGAGTGCGAACCAGGGGGATGCCTCCCCCCTCCCCTTTTCTATGGACCCTATCCCCTATCGCTGCGCTCCAGGGTCCAGGGTGACAGAGAGATCCCCACCTTGGTGGCCATGCGCACTAAGCACTAAAGTGCTAAGTGCTGTCCGCCCGCCTTCGCGGGGATGACATCCCGCAGCAACCGTTCCATTATGAAACACGCCTTTTTTGCCCCGAATTAGGGGCTTTTCTTGTTTCAGAACGAAACGAAATGGCCGTTTTTTGCCAGTTATTAGCATTTGGCACGGGTTTTGCTTATGTATGGGCGTAAAAATCGCCCCGTTCAGATTGATTCGCGGGCGGCAAGATTTTAAAAATAGGAGACTCATTATGAGCAAGATTATCGGTATTGACTTGGGAACGACCAACAGCTGCGTGTCCGTGATGGAAGGCGGCAAGCCGGTCGTGATCGCTAACGCGGAAGGTTTCCGCACCACCCCGTCCATTGTCGCTTTCGGCAAGAACGGTGAACGTCTGGTGGGCCATGTGGCAAAGCGCCAGGCTATCACCAACCCCGAAAAGACCATTTACTCCATCAAGCGTTTCATGGGCCGTACTGCGGGCGAATGTTCCGCTGCCGAAAAGAACATGCCCTACAAGCTGGTGGGCACGGGTTCTGACCCGGTTCGCGTTCAGGTGGACGACAAGCAGTTTGCTCCTCCCGAGATTTCGGCCATGGTTCTCCAGACCATGAAGAAGATTGCCGAGGACTACCTGGGCCAGCCGGTGACGCAGGCCGTGATTACGGTCCCTGCCTACTTTAACGACTCCCAGCGTCAGGCCACGAAGGATGCCGGTAAGATTGCCGGCCTCGAAGTGCTCCGTATCGTGAACGAACCGACGGCTGCTGCTCTTGCCTACGGTCTTGACTCCAAGAAGAGCGAAAAGGTCGCCGTGTATGACCTCGGTGGCGGTACGTTCGATATCTCCATCCTGGAAATCGACGACGGCATGTTCAGCGTGAAGGCCACCAACGGCGATACGATGCTCGGCGGTGACAACTTCGATGAAGTGATTATCGACTGGATCAACGACGAATTCAAGAAGGACAATCCGGGCATCGACCTGAAGAAGGACAAGATGGCCCTGCAGCGTTTGAAGGACGCCCCAAGATCGACCTTTCTGCCACGACTTCCACGAACATCAACCTCCCGTTCATCACTGCCGACGCTTCGGGCCCGAAACACTTGGACCTCACGCTCAGCCGTGCAAAGTTTGACCAGCTGACCGCCCACCTGGTGGAACGCTCCATGGAACCCTGCCGCAAGGCTATCGCCGACTCCGGC
>CACWJY010000066.1 GCA_902761355.1 Fibrobacter succinogenes
CGACTTGCTCGAACGCGTGCTGAAGAACGAAAAGTTCCAGAAGCTCGGCATCACCGAAGAAAAGCTCAAGGAAATCCTCGACCTCCGCAAGTTCGTGGGCCGCGCTCCTGGTCAGGTCGTGAAGTTCGTGACCGAAGAAGTCCGCCCGGCTATCGAAGCTGTGAAGGACTGGGCTAATATCGACGCCGGCGAACTCAAGGTTTAATTTTTCAAGGGATTCAGATGAAACTCTCTAAGTATTTTTACGTAACGCTCCGCGAAACGCCGAGCGATGCCACCATGCCCAGCCACATCTTCCTCATGCGCGGCGGCTACATCAAGCCCGTTTCTACCGGTATCTACTCCATGATGCCGATGGGTTTCCGCGTGATCCAGAAGATCGTGAACATCATCCGCGAAGAAATGAACAAGATTGGCGGTATCGAAGTGGACCTGCCGGTGGTGCAGACCGCTGAACTCTGGAGCGAATCGGGCCGTTACCAGGCTATTGGCGAAGAACTGCTCCGCTTCAAGGACCGCAACAACCACAACATGGTGCTCGCCATGACGCACGAAGAAGCCATGACCGACCTAGTGCGCTACGTGCTTAACAGCTACAAGCAGCTGCCGGTGATGCTCTACCAGTTCAAGACCAAGTATCGTGACGAAGCCCGCGCCCGCGGCGGCCTTATTCGCGTCCGCGAATTCCTGATGAAGGATGCCTACAGTTTCCACACCAGCCAGGAAGACCTGGACCGTCACTACCAGGAAGAATACGACGCCTACCTCCGCATCTACCGTCGCGTGGGCATTGAACCGGTGGTGGTGCAGAGCGATACCGGCATCATGGGCGGCAAGGTTGCTCACGAATTCATGCTCGACACTCCGAACGGCGAAGACTACCTGATTCTCTGTAAGAAGTGCGGCTACCAGGCCAACCGCGAAATCGCCAAGTTCCAGCGCGTGCCGTTCAAGGGCGACGAAAATGCAGCTCTCGAAAAGGTCGAAACTCCGCACTGCGCAAGCATCGAAGATCTCACCAAGTTCCTGAACGTTCCGGCCGAATCTACCGCCAAGTGCGTGTTCTTCGACTTCGAAGGCAAGCTCATCACGGTCGTGGTTCCGGGCAACCTCGATGTTTCCGAAATCAAACTCCACAACCTGCTGAAGGCCAAGGAACTCTATCCGGCCGAAGACAGCCTGATTAAGGCTTGCGGCATGGTTCCGGGCTTTGCATCTCCGATTAACGCTCACGACACGCGCATCATCGTGGACGAAGCGATTGCCGATTCCTTCGACCTCGTGACCGGTGCAAACGAAGAAGGTTTCCACTTCAAGCATTGCAACCCGAAGCGCGACTTCCCGAAGTTCGAAGTGGCCGATATCGCCGAAGCTTCCGAAGTCTGCAAGTGCCCCTGCTGCGGCGAACTCCTCACGGAAACCCGCGGTATCGAAATGGGTAACATCTTCAAGCTCGGCACCAAGTTCTCCGAATCCATGGGCGCCAAGTACCTCACCGCCGAAAAGACCACCGCACCCGCCATCATGGGCTGCTACGGCATCGGCGTGGGCCGCTTGATGGCTTCTGTCGTGGAAAACAGCCACGATGACTTCGGACCGATTTGGCCCAAGTCCATTGCTCCGTTCCAGGTGGAAATCGTCCCCATCGGCAAGGAAGCTGAACTTGTGGAACTCGCTGAAAAGTTCGAAAAGGAACTGGAAGCTGCCGGCATCGACGTGCTGGTGGATGACCGCGACGAACGCCCGGGCGTGAAGTTCAAGGATGCCGACCTCTGGGGTTCTCCGGTGCGTATCGCCATCGGCAAGAAGGGACTTGCCAACGGCGAAGTCGAATGGAAGTTCCGTAACGAGAAGGAATTCTCCATGGTCAAGGTCGAAGACGTTGTTGCCAAGGCAAAGGAATACTTTGCAAACTAAGTATTTCGCATTAGTCCAAAACTACGTACAAATTCAAAAAATCCGCTCTTTGGGAGCGGATTTTTTTTATGAGAAAACGTCTAGCCCTAAAACCAGGTATTCTAAGGTTTGATGGTTATCGGAGTTCCGTCTTTGACGGCTGCGTAGATTTCTTCGATTTCGTCGTTGGTGACAGCAATGCAGCCGGCTGTCCAATCCTTCCACTTGTGCCAGAATTTAAAGAGGAATGCAGGAACCTTGTTCGGGTAGCCGTGAATCATGATGTCGCCGCCGGGCTCGTAATTGCCTTCTTTCGCGGCCTTGATTTGCTCCGCGTTCGGATACGAAATCTTCAGCGACAAATGAAACTTGCTTTTAGGATTGTGCCACTCGATGGTGTAATTGCCCTCGGGCGTCTTGTTGTCACCGGACTTGACCTTCGCTCCCACGGGATTCTTGCCAAGCGAAATCCTGTAAGTCTTGACAACTGTCTCGCCGTTGCGCAGGTGCATTTGGCGCTTTGCCTTTTCTACGAGGATGTTGTCAATAGGTGAGGTTAGCATGGGTTTTATGAAATTTAAATAAAAAAAAGAGGGGTATGCCTTCCCACCACCTAAAGGTGGCCATGTACACTAAGGCCTTACCCAAAGGGCATAACTCCACTAAGTGCTAAAGCACTAAGAGTCGTATAAAAGGCCAAGTGTCTAAAGGTCGCTACAGCCCCATGTCATCCCCGCGAAGGTGGGGATCTCCATTGGGCTTCCGCTACCCCTTCGCCTAGGGCTCCGCCCTAAAACCCAAAAAATTTACATAATTTATCAATGAGGTTGCTTTTAGGTGCGTTTTTGTGTATATTTGGTATGTAATGAAACCTAAAGAGGCGTTTTATGTCGCAAACAACATTCAGTATTAGGATGGAATCGGATCTTAAAAAAGAGTTCGATGAATTGTGCGAAGAATTCGGCATGTCTATGACGACGGCTATTAATGTCTTCGCTCGTGCTGTTGTGCGTGAACGTCGAATTCCGTTCGAGGTTTCTTCCGCAACTGTTCCGCAGTTTGTTGCAGAACGTCGTGCTTTTTATGATGCTTCTGGCCGGACAGTGGCCGGCAGGATGCTGAATACCATGCAGCAACTTTCCGCCGATGCGGCTCGTGCGGGCGCTTCGGAAATGTCTTTGGACGAAATCAATGCTGAAATCGATGCGGCAAGGAATGGTCGATGAAGCATTATGCTGTAATCGATACGAATGTTCTTGTGTCTGCTTTTCTGAAATGGGATTCTGTTCCAGGTTTCGTTTTGCAGGCTGTATTTGATGGACGTATAGTCCCTGTTTTGAATGAAAAAATTCTTGAGGAATATAGGGTTGTTCTCAACAGACCTAAATTCGGATTTTCGCCTGTAAGAATCGCTGAAACTTTGTTGCAAATCAATCGCCTTTGCGTGATGGAATCTGACTTGGTTGAAATTCGCGAATCGATGCCGGACCCCAAGGACATTGTTTTTTATGCAGTCGCTTTGGCTCACGGCAAAACAGTCGAAACACATCTCGTGACGGGTAATGTCAAGCATTTCCCTGAGACTCCAGTTGTTGTTACGCCTCGGCAGATGCTTGATTTGTTAGGGTAGGGGTAGTAGGGAACGGCGTTCCGCTACTGCTTCAATTACAATTCATAAATTTCATTACAGACATCTTTAAGTTTGTTTGACAAATTTTTTTTGCCAATAGCAACGGTTGTTAAACCTAAATCTCGTAATTCCTTGAGTACCTCTGCGTATCCTCCGTCACATGATGCTATGCATATGGTATTGATCCAACTATGGTCAAGGATTACTTTTTTCATGTCCTTGATGATTTTATTATCAACTTTATTTTTTTCGGGTTTTCCGCACAGGCGAATGTCTTTTATTTCATTTTCTGAAGCTTTTTCTGTCCATTTTTTTTGTACTTTCGTCCTTTTGTAGTCCGTATACTTTCGCAACTGCTATTGTCCCGATATTGTTTGCTATTTCTAAAATTTGCTCAGCATATTTATAACTTATGTTTTCTCTGTCAATGAATAATGCTATATCGCCGTGTAATTCATCAATAAAGAACGAGATTTCGCCATCTTCATGTTTTTGACCCTCGATATGAGCCCATTCTTCATAGGTTGCACCAGTTGCCATGGCGTCAAGCAACTCTTGGCCCTCTAGACCCCATAAAAAATCCCATTGACTCATGTGTTAATCCTTTTTTGGAGAATATAAATTATTCAATCTGAGTTGCAAAAAAATATAATGCAATAAAAACGTCCAGGCTTTTAACCTGGACGTTTTTAGTAAAAGGGAGGTGCCCGCTCGGAGGCGGGCATGACATCCTGCGATTACTTGAGAAAGTTCATATACGGCAGCTTGCTAGCGAGTTCCTGCACCTTGTCGGCGTTGGCCATGAGGGCGGAACGTGCGTGCCAAGAACCGTCGAGGAACTGACCGCGGGGGCCGTCGGCAAGCGTGAGCTCGATGGTTTCGTCACCCATCTTGAGCGTGCGGCTTTCGGTGCTGGTGACGAGTTCTTCGCTCGGGTGAGCTTCGATCCAGGAGAGGATCTTGTCGGCCACTTCGTGGCTCACCTTGTAGCAAGGCACGCCAATGGCCACACAGTTACCGAAGAAGATTTCGGAGTAGCTTTCGGCGATGATGGCACGGATGCCCCAGCGCTTCAGAGCCTGCGGAGCGTGTTCACGGCTGGAACCGCAACCGAAGTTCTGGTTCGAAACGAGGATGGAACCGTTCTTGTAGGCCGGATCGCGGAACGGGTGGACCTTGCCCTGAGCGGCGAGGCCAGCGATATCGTCGGCAAAGGCGTTGTCGCCGAGGCCTTCGAACGTGACGCACTTGAGGAAGCGTGCCGGGATGATACGGTCAGTGTCGATGTCGTTGCCG
>CACWJY010000067.1 GCA_902761355.1 Fibrobacter succinogenes
AAAAAATGAATTATTTCAATTCTATCCCTATGCGTCGCCAACTCGAAGAAATTGGCCACTGCCGTTTCATGGAACATTCTGAATTCAGCCGTGGTGTTGAAGCCCTCAAGGGTAAGAAGATCGTGTTCGTCGGTTGCGGTGCCCAGGGTCTCCATCAGGGTCTTGACCTGCGCGATAGCGGCCTCGACGTCTCTTACACGCTCCGCAAGGAAGCCATCGAACAGAAGCGCCAGTCCTGGAAAAACGCTACTGAAAACGGCTTCAAGGTCGGTACCTACGAAGAAATGATTCCGGATGCAGACCTCGTTTGCAACCTCACACCGGACAAGCAACACCACAACGTGATTCCGGCCATCATGAAGCTCATGAAGAAGGGCGCCGCCCTCTCTTACAGCCACGGCTTCAACATCGTGGAAGAAGGCCAGGAAATCCGCAAGGACATCACGGTGATCATGGTCGCCCCGAAGGGCCCGGGTTCCGAAGTCCGTAGCGAATACGTTCGCGGTTTCGGTATGCCCTGCCTCATCGCTGTGCACCCGGAAAACGACCCCGAAGGTAAGGGTTGGGACTACGCCAAGGCTTACGCCGCTGGCCTCCATGCCGACCGTCCGGGCGTTCTCGAAAGCTCTTTCGTTGCCGAAGTGAAGTCCGACCTCATGGGCGAACAGACCATCCTTTGCGGTATGCTCCAGACCGGCACGATCCTCTGCTACGACAAGATGGTGAAGGATTTCGGCGTTGAACCGGCTTACGCGGTCAAGCTGCTCCAGTACGGCTGGGAAACCATTTCCGAAGCCCTGAAGCACGGCGGCATCACCAACATGATGGACCGTCTCTCCAACCCGGCCAAGATCCGCGCAACGGAACTCGCCGAAAAGATGAAGAAGATCATGAAGCCGCTCTACTGCGAACACCAGGACAACATCATCTCCGGCAAGTTCTCCAGCACCATGATGGTGGACTGGGAAGCCGGCGACAAGGATTTGCTCAAGTGGCGTGGCGAAACGGGCGAACTCGAATTCGAAAAGGTCGAAGCTACCGACAAGGTGATCACCGAACAGGAATACTTCGACCGCGGCGTTCTCATGACCGCCATGATCAAGGCCGGTGTGGAACTCGCTTTCGAAACCATGTGCTCCGTGGGCATCAAGCCGATGAGCGCCTACTACGAATCTCTCCACGAGACTCCGCTTATCGCCAACCTCATCGCTCGTAAGAAGTTGTACGAAATGAACCGCGTGATCAGCGACACCGCCGAATACGGTTGCTACCTGTTCGCCAACAAGTGCGTGCCTCTGCTCGCCGACTTCATGAAGAACGAAGTGAAGAAGGACGACATCGGCGCTATCTACGGCGAAGGCAAGACCACCGCTGTGGATAACGAAGAACTGATCAAGGTGAACAAGAACATCCGTCAGCATCCGGTGGAAGAAGTCGGAGCCTGGCTGCGTGAACGCATGTCCGGCATGACGAAAGTTGTCTAATCGGCGCAATACGGCGTTGCTCGCCCCCTCACGTACGCTCTAGTACGCTACGGGGGCTCGCGCCTTGTCTTGCTTGATTATCCAACTTTCGTGGATTCTCTCGCTCGCTTATGCTTAGCGGATAAATATTCACGTACGTTTGTGAGCAATAAACCCCGAAGCGAAAGCTCGGGGTTTTTGCGACCTTTGGACACTTGGCCTTTTATACGACTCTTAGTGCTTTAGCACTTAGTGGAGTTATGCCCTTTGGGTAAGGCCTTAGTGTACATGGCCACCTTTAGGGTACATGGCCACCTTTAGGTGGGAGTGAGGCGATGTCGTAGGTACCTGTTTGCGGTAGTGCCGAACGGTCTCGTTAGTACGCTACGCCAAATCGTTCTTTGTCTTGCTCGGTTCCACTTAGCGGGATAAAGAGTGGTGCTACGGGGGCTCCGCGCTACTGAGACTCCGCACGTTAGTGCGGGAAATGAGCATCGCTCATTGTTCGTCGAAGGATGTCGTAATCCTATCTTGTCGGAAACTTGTTTCCGTGTCAAGATAGAGATTAGGACCTTGTCTCGCTCGCTTATACAAGCTTTCGCGAAATGTCTTGCTCGGTTTCACTTAGCGAGATAAAAAATTTAAAAGAGCTCGTCGGGTATGCCCCGACGGGCTTTTTCTATACCGAAAAAAATGAAAATGTATTCTTTGGGGTGGTTCTCTTTTTTTATTTTTGTGTGGTTAATTTTAATGAATTTATAGATAGGCAAAAAGATGTTCAAAGTAGGTTTTGATAACGAAGCGTACCTCAAGACGCAGTCCGAAAAGATTGCCGAACGTATTGCGAAGTTCGGTGGAAAACTTTACCTGGAATTTGGCGGAAAGCTGTTCGACGACCATCACGCATCGCGCGTGTTGCCGGGCTTTGCTCCGGATAGTAAGATTCGCATGCTCGAAAAGCTGAAAGATAAGGCTGAAGTCATTATTGCGATTAATGCCGGTGATATCGAAAAGAACAAGGTTCGTGGTGACTTGGGCATTACTTACGATCAGGATGTTTTGCGCTTGATTGATGCTTTCCGTGGCTATGGCCTGTACGTGAGCTCCGTGGTGTTGACTCGCTGGCAAGAACAGCCGAGTGCCATTGCCTACCAGAAGAAGCTGGAAGGACTTGGCCTCAAGGTTTATCGCCATTATCCGATTGCTGGCTACCCGAGCAATATTCCGCTGGTGGTGAGCGACGACGGTTACGGCAAGAATGAATTTGTTGAAACTAGCCGCGAACTTGTGGTGGTGACAGCCCCGGGCCCTGGTAGTGGAAAGATGGCTGTGTGCCTTTCTCAGATTTACCACGAAAACAAGCGTGGGGTGAAGGCCGGCTATGCCAAGTTCGAAACCTTCCCGATTTGGAATATTCCTCTCAAGCATCCGGTGAACCTTGCGTACGAAGCCGCTACTGCCGACTTGAACGACGTGAACATGATTGACCCGTTCCACCTGGAAGCATACGGCAAGACGACCATCAACTACAACCGCGATGTGGAAATTTTCCCGGTGCTGAATGCGCTGTTTACCCGCATTTTGGGTGAATCTCCGTATAAGTCTCCGACGGATATGGGCGTGAACATGGCGGGCAATTGCATTATCGATGATGATGCTGTTTGCGAAGCAGCCAATGCCGAAATCATTCGTCGTTACTACAACACGCTCTGCCAGGTGCGTAAGGGCAATGCCGAAAAGGATCAGGTCTATAAGCTTGAACTGGTGATGGAACAGGCTCACATCAGTGCCAAGGACCGCAAGGTGGCTGTTGCGGCAGTTGCAAAGGCCGAAGAGACGAATGGCCCTGCAGTCGCCATCGAATTGAACAACGGCACGATTATTACGGGCAAGACGTCTTCGCTTTTGGGCGCTTCTTCGGCAATGCTGTTGGATGCGCTTAAGCATCTGGCTGGAATCCCGGATGAAGTCCGCCTGCTTTCGCCAATGGTGATTGAACCGATTCAGAACCTGAAAACCAAGCAGCTCGGCCATAAGAACCCGCGTTTGCACATGGACGAAGTCCTGGTTGCACTCTCGGTTTGCGCTCTGACGGACTACAATGCTAAAATCGCTATGGAAAAGCTTCCAGAACTCCGCCACTGCGAAGTCCATTCCAGCGTGATTTTGTCACAGGTGGATGTGGGCGTCTTCCGCCGTTTGGGTGTGAACCTGACTACGGAACCGACTTATCAGACCAGCAAACTCTATCACGGGTAATTAATAGCGAAAAAAATAGAATATCCCGTCGGAGTACCGGCGGGGTGTTTTAGTTGTATAAAAAAGTCGCGACATTGTCGCGACTTTTTTGCTTTTATGCAATTACTTTGTTTGCTTTGAAGAATTACTTCTTCTTGCTCTTTTTCGGGGGGTGAGCGGCGATTTTCTTGACGCTCTTGTCTTCGGCCTTGGCGAGTTCTGCTTCTTCGGCTTCGAAGATTGCCTGAGCCTGGCGGAGAGCGTCGGTCGGGTCGATTTCGATAGCTTCGGAGGCTTCGTCTACGAGTTCGGCGAAGTCGTCGTACCAGTCAGCGAAGATTTCGACTTCGAGGTGGTCTACGCCGGGAACGGTAAGACGTGCGCCGCAGGCTTCGCCCACGCGATCGAGGTACTTGGCCATCTGCGGCTTGAGGAGCGTGAGGTCGAGACCGTCGAGGTCTTCGGGTTCAAAGTAAACGCCGTCGACGTCGCTATCGTCTTCTTCCTTGGTCTTCTTGCTAGACTTCTTGCCTTCGCACTTGCCGCACTTGCATTCGCCGTCGCAGCATTCTTCGTTGCCGTACAGGGCCATGTATTCTTCGTCGTCCATGCCGCTGTCGTAGTAGAATTCGTCTTCTTCGAGGTACAGGGTTTCAACAAAGATTCCCTTGGCGCCGAGCGTTTTTGCTGCGGCAATGAATTCCTTGAGGTCGCCGCCGAAGTAGCGGGTGGTTTCCATGTCTTCGTTCAAGGTCTGAACGGGAATGGGGGAGAGCTTCTGCTTCTTGAGGTAGTCGCAGATTTCGTCACTGATGGATTTCTGAGTCTTTGCCATGTGAATCTCCTGGTAAAATTAAACGTGGTACTTCTTGAGGCTCGGGGCCTTTTCTTCGATGAGCTTCATGATGCGAGCTACAGCGTCAGCGCCGTTGGCCGTATCTATCACGCTTACGAGCGGCTGGAACAGCGGGCTGTTGAACAGCGTGCCGAGCGGAATCGGGTTCTTACGGCAGAACGTGATGTCGACAAAGTCGCGCGCGGCCTTCTGAAGGTTGTGGGCTGTGTCCTTGTCTCCGGCCTGGAATGCCTTGTAGAGCTCGACAAAGGTCTTTGTGGCTTCGGGAATGTTGCCCGAAGCGCTGATGAGGCCCGTGCCGCCCATTTCGAGCAAGTCTGCGAAGAGTCCGTCTTCACCGCTCATGACGGCGAAGTCCTTGCCCTTGGTTTCCTTGATCACGCGCATCGTGTCTTCGTGGAACTTTTCGCCAAAGCCGAATTCAACGGCCTGCTTCAGACCGATGATGTTCTTGTCTTCGGCAAGTTCGATCAGGGTGTCGGGGTGCACGTAGCTAGAGGTACGACCCGGAACGTTGTAAATCACAATCTTGGCACCCGTTTCGCTGCTGAGCGTACGGTAGTGCTTCAGCAGGCCTTCCTGCGGAGGGTTGTTGTAGTAGCCGGTCACGCAGAGGACTGCCACCGGGGCAATCTTCTGAACGTTTACGATCATTTCGATAGATTCGCGAGTGCAGTTGGAACCGGCACCGGCAATCACGGGCACGCGGCCATCTACATAGTCGAGCGTAAACTTGATGATATCCAAATGCTGCTGCGGAGAAACCGTAGCGCTCTGACCCGTGGTCACGGCAGGGAGCACGCCGCTTGCGCCGTTGGCAATCACATCGTCAATCATTTGCCCCATCTTTTTGTAGTCGATGGA
>CACWJY010000068.1 GCA_902761355.1 Fibrobacter succinogenes
CGTGATTCCGTTCGGAGACCGCAGCGAAGAAGAAATCCTCCGCATTGCGGCCTGCATCGAGGAACATTTCCCGCATAGCATGGCGCGCGCCATTGTGCGTGGGGCTGCCGAAAGGGGAATCGACCACGAAGAAGAACACGCCGATGTCAAGTACATCGTGGCGCATGGAATTGCGACGACTCTCGACGGTGAACGTGCCGTTATCGGTAGCAAGCATTTCGTAGTGGAAGACGAGAAAATTGCAGTGGGCGAGGCGGAACAGAAAAAGATTGATGAACTCGCCGGTGCCGCCTCCGTGATTTACCTTGCCATTGGTGGAAGCCTTGCGGGTGTACTTTGCATTAGCGATCCTCCGCGCGACGAAGCTGCCGAGGCGGTGCGTATGCTCCGTGAACGTGGAATCAAGCATGTGGCGATGATTACCGGCGATAGCCAGAAGGCTGCCGAACGCACGGCGCAACTTTTGGGCATCGACACCTTCTTTGCGCAGGTGCTGCCCGAAGACAAGCACCGCTATGTGGAAAAGATGAAGGCCGAAGGCCGCCGCGTGATTATGGTGGGCGACGGAATCAACGATGCGCCCGCATTGGCCGCCGCGAACGTGTCGGTCGCCATGAGCGATGCCAGCGACATTGCCCGTGAAACCGCTGATGTGACGCTTCGCAGCGAAGACCTGCGCGATCTCGCCGAACTCCGTACGTTGAGTACTCAGCTCATGGAGCGCATCCAGGCAAATTACCGTTTTATCGTGGCCTTCAATACGTCGCTACTCGCGGCAGGATTCTTCGGCTTCTTGGCTCCCTCGACATCGGCCCTGTTGCATAACCTCTCGACCATGGGAATTTGTGCCAAGAGCATGACTCCGCTGAAGCGTGCATAGGTTCGCGTCGTAAAAAAAACGGCTAAAATTGCCTGAAATCGCTTAAATTATTGTAAAAATGCCCCTGCTCAGAGCTACTTGAGCGGGGGCACCTTTATTCCCAAAGAGACACAAAAGAGGGAATTGATTTTTTTGATTCAACCAAACAAGCTTGAGTCTGAATGCTATGGCAACAACCAGAGTTAGACTTGTCTAATCAAAAGTTAGATAAAACTAACTAGAAAAACAAGGGCAAAATGTCGAAAATAATGTAAATTTTTTCTTATAAAATTAGTCTAATCTAAATAAATACGAATTCGGTAATATTTTTAGCCTTGCCTAATTAGATTTATTAAACTATATTAGCCGCGTCTAAATAAGGCTGGTTGAAATGGACCATACAAAACTGACTCAAAGCTTAGAAGATTACCTGGAAATGGTGCACATGTTGCGCCTGGCGAACGGGCTTGCCCGCGTCAAGGATATTGCGGCGGCTCTTGCCGTGAAAATGCCGTCGGTCGCAAAGGCCATGGTTGAACTCAAGAAGATGGGCCTTGTAAGGCAGGAACCCTACAGCGGTGTAGAACTCACTGAAGAGGGAGAGCGCGTTGCCGCCATGATTTTGAACCGTCATATTCTTCTGAAGGGATTCCTTATTAAGCTGGGCGTGTCCGAGGCGATTGCCGACAAGGATGCTTGCAGTATGGAACATATTCTTTCGGCAGAAACGCTCGGTAAGATTGAAGATTTTGTGAAACCGTCGAATGCGATTGCCTCGGCAAAAGTTTCTTCGGTGAAAAAACTAAGGGTTGTCAAAAACACAAAGTAAACAGGAAGGCTCCGCTCAAGAGTTTTCCCGTTTTTATATGAGGATGATATGAGCTGTAATTGTGGTTGCGGCGGAAAGTCGCAAACGAAAAAGTGGAGTACCGAGCCCAAGTTCTCGGAACTCAAAAAGGGCGACAAGGTGGAAATCGTCGGCTATAACGAAGGCGATTCTCGCTACAAGTCCAAGCTTCTTTCGATGGGGCTTGTGCGTGGCGTGCAGATTGAAGTCTTGCAGGCGGCCCCGCTCGGCGATCCGATCGAAGTGGCCGTGCTTTCTTATAGACTCTCGCTCCGTAAAGAAGAAGCGAACGTGCTCAAGCTGAGGAGGGTATAATGGCTGCTAGAAAACTTTTGACGATTGCTATTGCCGGTAACCCGAACTGCGGTAAGACGGCTCTCTTTAACGCCCTTACGGGTGCCCGTCAGCATGTGGGTAACTGGCCCGGCGTGACGGTCGAAAAGAAAGAAGGTTACTTTGAACTGGGCGACCGCCAGATTCGCCTGGTGGACCTTCCGGGTACTTACGCTCTGTTCGCAAATGCCGAAGACGAACGCGCTGCTGTCGATTACTTGCTTAGCCGCGAAGCAAGCTTGATCATCAACATCGTCGATGCCACGAACCTGGAACGTAACCTGTTCCTCACGAGTCAGCTTGCCGATATGCATATCCCGATGGTGATTGCCGTCAACATGATGGACATTGCCGAGAATCGCGGAATCCAGCTGGATCTCGACGAACTTTCTGATTTCTACGGCGTGCCGTGCATTCCGCTTTCTGCCGTGAGCGAAAAGAGCGTCACCAATTTCATTAGCCAGATGGGCCACGTGCTTACGAGCCCGATGCCGCTTCCGAAGCAGATGGTTTACGGCGACAAGGTCGAAGAGGCCGTGAAGGTGTTGGAACCGAAGGTGGCTCCGGTCGCAAAGCTTTTGGATGCGGACTCCCGTTGGGTTTCGCTCATGTACTTGGGCAACCAGAAGAGCTATGCAGACAAATTCGCCGAAGCGGGCGTAAAGCTCGACAAGGCCGAAGTCGTGAAGATTCTGGGCGAAGAGCCGGAATTCGCGATGGCCGAAAACCGCTATTCCATTTCGCACGAGGTGGCTGGCAAGGCGATTGTTTCTGCGCGCGCCAAGAAGACTTTCTCGGACAAACTTGACGCAGTTCTTTTGAACCGCTGGGCTGCACTCCCGATTTTCTTGGTCATCATGTATCTGGTGTTCTGGATTGCGGTGACGATCGGTTCTGCGTTCATTGATTTCTTTGATGTGCTCTTCGGTGCGATTTTCGTGGATGGCCTCGGCTACGTGCTGAGCGATGTACTCGGTTGCCCGTCGTTTGTCACGGCAATTCTCGCCGACGGTATCGGTGCCGGTATCCAGACGGTTTCGACCTTCATTCCGGTCATCTTCTTCATGTTCCTGTGCCTTTCGTTCTTGGAAGACTCGGGTTACATGGCCCGCGCGGCATTTGTCGCCGACCGTTTCATGAGATTCCTCGGGCTCCCGGGTCGTGCCTTCGTGCCGATGATGGTGGGCTTCGGTTGCGGCGTGCCGGGCATTATGGGCTCCCGCGTGCTGGAATCCAAGCGT
>CACWJY010000069.1 GCA_902761355.1 Fibrobacter succinogenes
AAATCGTTTCCGATTTTCGGTAGTGGGCGATAACGGATTCGAACCGCTGACATTCTGCTTGTAAGGCAGACGCTCTGAACCAACTGAGCTAATCGCCCGAAAGGGTTTACTTGTCTTGCTTTTTGCCTTTCCAGAGGATTCCGACCGGAATCACGACTAGGTAGGCGGCGACCAAGATAAGCGGTGCAACCGTGAGAGAAACCGGATTGTCTGCTGGGCCAGTGGCGAGGCAAATGAAGCCGATAACGAGGAGAAGTACACCGAGAGCAATCAGAATGATATTCTTTTTATCCATCAGTATCTAAACCTCTTCTCAAGATTACGAAGCCAAATATACAAAGTTTTGCTGACTTGTCAACCGAAAACGGCAATTTTTGATGAAAAAAGTCTTTTATCTGTGTTTTTGCTGATTTATGGGTTTTGTCAAGTCGCTTACATTGCTCTTATTTGCTATATTGTACGCGGAATTTTTAAAAAGGAATCAAAATGCGTTCTTTTAGATTTGTTACTCGTGGTGTTGCGGCTGTACTTTTGACTGCCGGTATCGCCTCTGCTCAATTGATGAATACCAAGAGCCTCGACGTGATTCGCGTCGAAAAGACGGGTATCTCTGCTGGCAAAATCGATAGCCTTGCAAAGATGCTCGGCGAACAGCAGTTCCGTGGCAAGAAAATTGACGACCAGACCATGACCCAGCTGCGTTATGCGGTCATTGACAACCTGGTGGGTCAGGAACTCATCAAGCTCGAAGCCAAGAAAATGGGTATCAAGGTTTCTAAGGGCAAGGTCGATAGCTTGACGACGCTCTTTAAGGCTCAGTTCCCGAGCGAAGACGCTTTCCAGAAGGAACTCAAGAAGTCCAATACGACTATGGCTCAGTTCCGCGAAAAGCTTGAAGACCAGCTCAAGAGCGAAGCGATTCTTGAACAGAAGGTGCCGTATCCGAAGGATCCGACCGAAAAGCAGAAAGAAGCTTTCTGGGAACTTAACAAGTCCAAGGTGCAGATCAACGATTCTATTAGCGGTGCCCGCATCGTGATTTACACCAAGGGTAAGTCTAAGCAAGAAATTGAAGATGCCAAGGACATGCTGAAGGGCCTTGCCGCTCAGGTGCGCTCCAAGAAGGCTACGTTTGCACAGCTCGCCGCCATGTACAGCGACGACCAGACCGCCAAGAAGACTGGTGGCGTGATGACCAAGTTCGTTGCAAAGAGCAAGGGCGATGCCTTTGTGAAGGCCGTGAACAAGGTTAAGGTGGGCGAGATTACCGAACCTTATACCGATAAGGAAGGCATCTCTATCTTTATGCTGACCGAAAAGAATGACGGCAAGTACGAAAGCTACAAGCACCAGATTGAATACATCTTGCGTGTGCAGGCCGAACAGGACCGTCAGGCTCAGCTCAAGGCTTATCTTGATGGCCTCGGAAAGGTTTACAAGGTGCAGTACCTTGATGCCAAGTATACTCCGCCGCAGGCTATCGGAGCTTCTAAGTAATGGCTTTTCAGACGACTCATACCGGGCTGATCGACTTGCGTGCGCGCATCGACAAGCTCTGGGGGTATCTTTGACTTAGAGGCCAAGACCGAAGAACTTTATGTTTTGGAAAAGGACTCCGCCGACCCGAACCTGTGGAATGACCAGGACAAGGCGCAGTCCATGATGAAAAAAATCGGCAATCTGCGAGCCCTGTTGGACTCGTGGAAAGAAGTCTCGCAAACTTGCGATGACCTCGCCGAACTTTATGAAATGAGCAAGGCGGAAGAATCCGCTGACTTGACGGCATCTATCGATTCCGATATCGCTGAATTGAAATCAAAAATCGAAGCGATGGAATTCAAGAAGATGCTGAATGGTCCGGACGATGCCTGCAGCTGCCTGATGTCGATTCACCCGGGCGCTGGTGGTACCGAGTCGCAGGACTGGGCCTTGATGCTCTTCCGCATGTACACGCATTTCTTTGAACGCGAAAACATGGACTTTAAGGTGGTCGACTTCCAGGAAGCGGAGGACGCTGGCCTTAAGAGTGCGACGATTGAAGTCACTTGCGAAAACGCTTACGGCCTGCTCCGTTCGGAAATCGGCGTGCATCGCTTGGTGCGTATTAGCCCGTTCGACGCGAACGCCCGCCGCCACACGAGCTTTACTGCTGTGTACCTGTACCCGGAACACGAAGACATTGAGTTTGACCTGGATATGGCCGACGTTCGCGTGGATACTTACCGCAGTAGCGGTGCCGGTGGTCAGTATATCAACAAGACGGACTCCGCCGTGCGTATGACTCACTTGCCCACGGGTATCATGGCGAGCTGCCAGACCGAACGTAGCCAGATCCAGAACCGCGAAACCTGCTACAAGATGCTCAAGACTATGGTCGCCGAACATTACCGCCTAGAAGAAGAAGCCAAGCGCGATGCCCGTATGGCCGAAAAGAAAAAGGTCGAATGGGGTAGCCAGATTCGTAGCTACGTGCTGCAGCCTTATCAGCTTGTGAAGGACCTGCGCACCGGTGTCGAGACCTCGGATACCGCAGGTGTGCTCGACGGCAAGATCAAGCCGTTCATCAACGCTTACCTGTTGAGTACAAGCGAAACGCAACAGTCGTAGTGGAATTCTAAAAAATTACGAAAGGGCCCTGCTGTTGCAGGACCCTTCGTTTTTATAATTTAAAATTGTCTGTCGAAGAAAATATCACTTTAAGTTGTACTTTTCTTTGATGTTGATACGCTCTTCTTCGGAGAGGCTCTTCAGGTACGAACGCCAGCCGGGGCAGAAGTTGATGTGGAACCGCCAGAAGCGCCCGATAAGCGATTTGGGATTCTTGTCATACTGGGCGCGGAATTTGCAATTTGCACAGGCCATAGCGTAGCTCCTTTTTTTATAAACATAAAAAATCCCTCGCAAAAGCGCGAGGGATTAAAACTTAGACGAAGTCTAAATTACTTCACCTTAATGGCGCCGCGTTCCAGCTTAATCGTGAAGTTCGTGACATCACAGACTTCAGACGGACCCCAGTACTGGATCGGACCCGGATAGGTGTAGGATTCAGTCTTGGCCCAGACTTCGCGGTTCTTGGCGAAGAACTTGAACGGAGCACCGTCGAGTTCAACGAGAGCCTTCTGGATCACCGGCTTGTCGGCACCGTGACGACGTTCGATGTTCATCATCATGGTGATAGGAATGCCACCGGCAGTCCACTTTTCGATACCCTTGGTCAGGTCACGCACAGAGCTCATGTAGCCGTTCATCTTGTTGAAGGCGAGCACAGAAGCG
>CACWJY010000070.1 GCA_902761355.1 Fibrobacter succinogenes
GGAATCCACGGCCATCTTCTGGTGCTGAAGCTGGCTGTTGAGATCGAAACCGTGGTTGATGCAGGGGCAGTAGCAGATGATCAGGGACGGACCATTGTGAGCTTCTGCTTCCTGGAGAACCTTCAGGGCCTGAGCGTCGTTTGCGCCGAGGGCGATACGGCCCAACTATGACGACCGTTCGGCTCACGCCTCACTCTCGCCAACACGACTTGTTAAGACAAGTCGCTTTTGGCTCACAGACGTTCTTGTAGCTCATGGCGATGAGGCCGAGGTCCTTCTTGCCGGCGCGCTTACCAGCGGCAGCGAAGAGGGCGACTGCGCCACGGTTCGTGGCCTTGGAAGCCTGTCCACCAGTGTTGGAGTACACTTCGGTATCGAGGACGCAGATGTTCACGTTTTCACCGGTTGCCCTATGATGACCGTTCGGCTTACGCCTCACTCTCGCCTCCGACGACTCGTTATGACGAGTCGCCTACGGCTCACAGCGTGGTCGAGACCACCGTAACCGATGTCTCTTGGGCGTTCCCGCACATATATGTGCGGTCGGGCTATATTTTAGGGGCGGCCGCCATCGCTTCGCTTGCCACCCGCCGCCTAAAACCAAGCCTCGCTACGCGAGTCTCGGCCCCAAGGGGTCACTATCCCTAACGCAAAACGACGGGACGGTGAAGCAGACCTTAAAATATATTGAAATCAATGAACTTGTAAAAGCCGGAGCTTTTCGCCGCTTCAAATTCACCTTCGTCAAAGGACTTGTTTACTAGACCTTCATGAATGATTTTCACAAAGGTATCCTTTAGCGGGTCAAGGTCATTCTTTATAGTGTTGTAAACGATAAACGAGTCAAGCCCAGCATAATCGTGGACAATCCTATTTCGCATTCCGCGGATTGCCTGAATATTTTCACTTGCAATTCCTGCTTTGGCTGTGTCCGAGAGTTTGTTGATGGATTCGCCTATGTTTGCAAGCAAAGTCAGACACGCATTGAATACCATCTGGTCTTCTTTCTCAAGAAGTTCCTCGGTAGAATGAATGTCCTGTGTATATTTCTGAATTTTCAGTAGGGACTCGAGCATCCCCAACAAATGGAAAAGGTCGTTCCTGGGGTCATTCGACACGGATGGACTCCTTGTTTGCTCGATACAGGATAATGGGGTTTGCAAACTTCTCTATGACGACATCCACGGACTTGCCGGTCTTTTCGGAAAGTTCCTTCCGCAAGGCCAACAGATCATTGTAGTCCTGGTAATCACGAACTAACAGGTCAATGTCGTTGGGTGTTGCAGTCCGGACAGACGAGCCGAATACAAAGACATCCTTCAGGCGATACTTCGCAAGAAGTTTGTTTTCACGGAATATCCGTAGTATGTTTTCGGCAAATACCATATTTATCCCTTATTACATTACCAATATATATTTTTCTATCCGTTTGTGCAAGCTTTGGTGAGATAATCCATTTTCATAAATTCGAAAATAGCACGCAAGTCACCGATGCTTACCTTCGTGACATCGCTCGGTCTAAAACCCAATTCCTGCGCCAGGCAGATTCCAAAATCAATCACTTTGGATGTCTTGTATAATTCGCCAAATCTACCATAATGACGGAAAACCTTGAAAAAAGTTGTTTTTCCGCGTTATTCTGGACTTTTGTCTTGTTTCCTAAATTTTACAATGGGGGGGGTATGGACTTTGGCGGGGGCATTACCTATATTTAACAAGATAAACTATAGACGGGGATGTTTTTATGAAGAAGTCTTTCCAGCGTGTCATTGCGACCCTGAACTTGTTTCAGGGGAAGCAATCTCTAACCATCTTCTTGTTGGCGGCAATATTTGCCCTTTCCGCCTGCGATGACTCCTCGTCGGCAAGTTCCGACGAAACAGGTGTTTCCAGTTCGTCTGTAGAGTCGCCTGATTCGAGTGTCACCCTGAGCGGAGCGTCAGCGGAGTCGAATGGGTCTAGTAACGAAAATATGGGAAAGGACAAGTCATCTAGTAGTGACACTAAGTCGAGTAGTTCCACAAAAGAAACAAAAGTTTCTTCTGATTCCAAGAGTTCCAGTTCTGTAAAATCGGGAGATTCTTCTAGCAGTAACAAGGACAACTCTAGTTCGTCGGTGAATTCATCTTCTAGCGAAAAGCAAAATAGCTCTTCTTCTACAAAGCAATCATCATCGTCAGTAATTTCAAGTAGTGACGGAGATTATGTTCCCTATGATCATTGGGCTGTTCTTGGTCCCCGTCGTGCTGACAGTGTGTTTAAACAATTTGTGGACACAAGGAATAATCGGTCCTACTACTATTTAACCATTTACAACAAGGACCATTCGGATTCATTAACCGTGTTTGCAGAAAACTTGAATATAGGTGAAATGGTTGACGGTTCAGAAAACCAATCGGATAACGATAAAATAGAACGCTACTGTTATGACAACGATACGACGAATTGCGACCGATACGGGGGACTTTACCAGTGGGCGGAAATGATGGCATTTAATGACAGTTGCAATACCAAGAGTTGCGCTCATTTGATAGAAGAAAACCATCAGGGAATTTGCCCGAAAGATTGGCGGCTAATAACAGCTGAAGATATTAAATTTATTTTTAATTCTGAATATGTTGCGCACGGATTCGAGGATTTGAAAACCCAAAATGGTTTTGGGGGGTATAATACGACGGGCTTTAGCTTAGTTCCTACTGGGTCTCGAGTAGGAACTAGTTTTAAAAATTTTCCTAATTCTGCTTTATGGTTTTATCCTGTAGAACGTGTTGTAGATGGGGTCCAGGCTGCGCATGATGGCCGAATAGATAGTTTTAGTTATGATACGAACGTTTCTCGTAAGACAAATGGACTGTCCGTCCGCTGTGTAATGATTCAAGGAAAAAATTAACAAATAAGGCGGTTTCATATGTCTCAAAATATGAAAAAATCTAACAAGAAAAAACAAATTAATAACTACCGCATTGAATCTCTTGAACCAAGATTCATGATGGATTTTGCGGTATAAATTCCACATTCCATATTTCACATTGCTTGGTTTGTGGGTGGTGAAAATTTTTACAGGAGATAATGGTATGAAGTGTGTGTGTGTCAAGGGTCTTGGTTTCTTGTGGGTGGCGGTGCTCGCGGCATTCTTCGCCCTTTGGGGCTGTGACGACTCTTCGTCGGCTAGTTCCGACGAAACCGGTGTTTCCAGTTCGTCTGTAGAGTCGCCTGATTCGAGTGTCACCCTGAGCGGAGCGTCAGCGGAGTCGAATGGGTCTAGTAACGAAAATATGGAAAAAGACAAGTCTTCCAGTAGTGTCAAGGGTTCCGAGCCCGCCGAAGTATCAAGTAGCTCAGCGAAAGAAACAAAGAACTCGTCCGACTCCAAGAGTTCAAGTTCTGTAAAGACGGATGATTCTTCTAGCAGTAACAAGGATGTGTCCAGTTCGTCGGTGAGTTCTTCTTCCAGTAAAATCACTGATTATACTGGTGTGGAATGTGAAACCATAGGGTCCACCTATCGCGATGGACGAACAGGAATTCGCTATGTATGTGGTGAAGATTATAAGTACAAGGTCTGGGTGCCCGAAGAAAGTTCCAGTTCTGGGCCCTATGAACCGTTCGATCAAACCCTGCCTTTGGAAAAGTTTAAGGAAGAGCGCTACAAGACGTTTACTGACTCGCGCAATGGCCGTGTCTATTATTACCTGACAATCATGGGCAAAGATGAAGATGGTGTCAAGGATACCATAGACGTTATGGCACAGAACTTGAATATCGCCGATGTCACCTTGAAGGCTGGCGAAAACATGACCGACGACACGAAAATCGAACGCTACTGCTACAACGACGACACTACCAAGTGCGACCGTTACGGCGGCCTTTACCAGTGGGCAGAGATGATGGGTTTCAACGATAGTTGCAATACCAAGAGTTGTGCTGACTCTATTAAGCCAAACCATCAGGGAATTTGCCCAAAAGGCTGGCGTTTGATGACGCGGCATGATTTTGAAGTTGCCCGAAGCAGTACGGAATACGGGGTCTATGGCTTGCGTTCTGAATATAATTTTACAGGAAACAATGAAAGCGGATTATCTCTTACTGGGGCGGGAGCTTATTTTAATCAAAGAGGTTTCGCGGATTTAGATTCAGCGTTTTACATGTTTTATCCCTCGGAATCTGTTTTCCAAGATAAGGTTCAGGCCCTTGATCAAGTTATATCGCGTTATACGGATGGCTCGGGGGCTTCAAGAAGTTCAAAATTTCATGCTCATTCCGTCCGCTGCATTAAGTTGAAATAAATTTTTACATCAATAACAAAAATCCAAGATAATCAACATGTCTAAGAAAGCTTCCCAAAAAAACTCGCAGAGAAATTTCAATATTGAACCCCTTGAACCGCGCCTACTCATGGCTGCCGTCGAATAATCATCCCACACCCCACACTACACACTTCACACCCGCTTCTGCGTTAGGGGGCGTCGCACCTTTGTGGCGAGACTTGCCGTGGACCCTATCGCTACGCTCCAGGGTGACGGTGCGGCAAGGCTCGATGAGCCGAGGCACGAGGCGAGCAGCACCCGCCCCGGCCCCAGGCCGGGGAACGCCCAAGGAAGGGCTTAATCCGTTGGGGGCTAATCCATGCCAAGAAGCCATCTTGAGACATCGACGATTCTGATTCCTTCGTACTGGGTCGTTTCGTGGTTTGTTCTCGCGATGAGCATTTTGGGGTATGCGTCTTTTATTCCGAGCAGCGGGGCCGTTTCCCTTTCAAAAGTCTTCTTGTCCGTGATGTTGTCCGATACCTGGATATACAGCTTTTCGTCATGTTTCATTGCTACAAAGTCGATTTCTTTCTTGTATAGGACTCCGACGTAAAGTTGGTAACCCCTTCGAAGTAATTCCATGGCAACCATGTTCTCGTACACGTGGCCGTAGTCCATGTTGCGGGTCCCGAGTCTTGCGTAGCGGAACGAATGGTCGCTCAAGTAGTATTTGTCTTCCGTGGTCAAGTATCTTTTTCCGCGAATGTCGAATCTTCGGATTTTGTAGAAGGCGAATGCCTTGCATAAATAATCGATGTAAGAACCTATGGTTTTATGGTTCGTCTTGTCGCCTGTGGTGCTGATTGTCTTGGCGACATTTCGGATGGAGGTGATGTTGCCGACATTGTCCATCAAAAAGTCAATCAGTTTTTCAAGAAAGACCTTGTTCCGAATCTTGTATTTTTTGACGATGTCGCGGATAACCAACGTGTTGAAAACATCTTCGTTCACGTAACGGAACTTTTCGCTTTCAGTCTTGTATAAGAAGGAACCCGCCATCCCCCCTTCTTTAAGGTAGGATTCGAACGAGTCTTCCATTTTTTTCGGCTTGTAGTATTTTGTGTATTCCGCAAACGAAAACGGGAAGACGGGTATCTCAAAAGTTCTACCCGTAAAGAGCGTTGCCAGATCGCTACTAAGCAGGAATGCATTTGAGCCGGTTACATAGATGTCGAATTTTTCCGTGGCGTGAAGGCTGTTCAATGCCTTTTCGAACGAGTTGCAAAGTTGAACTTCGTCGATGAACAGATAGTTTGTCTTTTTAGGCTTGTACGCCTGTTCTGCATATTCTTCGAGTGCGGAATAGTTCTGTAATTTTTCAAACTTCGTCAAGTTGAAGTTGATCTTGATGATGTTTGCCTTTTTATCATTTTTTGCAATCCATTCTGCAAAGGATTCTAATAATTTTGATTTGCCGGAACGACGGATTCCGGTTATTATCTTGATGTCGGGTGTGCCCCTGACATTTTTCAATGTGTCCAAATACTCTGTTCTTTCAATCAGTTTCATTTGTCGACTCCCGAATTTATATTTCCCAAAAATAAAAATATATAAAATTTGGGAAATTGTCTAGATGGGCCGG
>CACWJY010000071.1 GCA_902761355.1 Fibrobacter succinogenes
CGCTTCCTTGTCGGTCATGCAGACGATAGCGCCCTTGCCCGCAGCGAGGCCCGACGCCTTCACCACGATCGGAGCCGGGTGTTCGGCGAGGAACTTCTTCGCGGAGGCGAGATCGGTGAAGGTCTCGAAGGCTGCCGTCGGCACGTTGTACTTCTTCATGATATCCTTGCTGAAGGCCTTGGAGCCTTCGAGCGCGGCAGCAGCCGCAGTCGGGCCGAAAGCGCGCAGCCCGCGAGCGCGGAATTCATCCACCACGCCGGCGACCAGCGGAATTTCGGGGCCGATGACCGCGAGGTCAATCTTTTCGGCAACCGCGAGGTCAGCGATCGCCTTCGGGTCGGCCACATCCACCGGCACGCACTTGCCGAGGTTAGCCATGCCCGGGTTGCCCGGAGCACACACGAGAGTGTCGCACAGCGGCGACTTCTTGACTGCAAGAGCGATGGCATGTTCACGACCACCGCTACCAACGACGAGAATATTCATAAGCGAGTCCTTATCTTTGTACGGGGTATAATTTAGCAAAAATCCCTTATCAAAATGCCCAGTATAGACCCAGGCCCCCTAAAGCAGTTATGCCCAAGCCTTCACCAAGCATCGCACCTCCACCATCACCCCCGTCCTTGAGTTCCTTTGCCCCCAGCACACCCCAAGAAAAACCGAAAATAACAAGCATAAACGAAATCACACCCACAAAGGGTTTAAAGAAACTGAAATCAGCCTCCGATCTTTCATTATAGTCAAAATCGTCGGAGGACATAGTCCCTTCATATTCCTGCACCGATAGAACCAGTGGCGGATTAAGCGACACTGCAAAAGAACTTGTCGCCACCAACGAAAGAGCCAAAAAGAATACTGCTAAAAATTTCATTTCGTTTTTCATTTGACTATTCAAGATAAAATATCACAGCAGGGCCGTCAACATTGTATATTTAAGGCACACATTCAACCCCGAGACACATATGGAAGAGACTTTCAAGACCAAGGGCGTTTGCGCGACAACCATCCAGTTCACGCGTGATGGCGACAAAATCAGAAACATCCGCTTTACGGGCGGATGCAACGGCAACCTGAAAGCGATTGCCAAACTCTGTGAAGGCATGAGCGCCGAAGATATCGCGGCAAAGCTCCTAGGCAACACCTGCGGCGGGAAGCCGACTTCGTGCGCCGACCAGCTCGCCCGCGCCGTCCTCGGGAAGGACGCTTAAATCTTAAACATTACCGTTTCTTGAATACGACAATTTCGGCATCGGCACCATTCTTGCCGTATTCGCTCACGAGAATGTAATGCTCGTCGCAGGCGATTCCAAAGCAGCGGCCTTCGGCACCAATTTTTTCGACTTGGTTGCCCCAGTAGTTTGCGTTATCGTCTAAAAGCTTGACGCTGTTGCCGTTGATCTTGTATTCCTGATTGATAAACGAACCTTGCAGCACAAAGAGGTTGTCAATAGTCGGCATGTCCTTGATATTAAGCGCATTGACCTCCTCGATGAACTTCTGCTTCATGGGCGAAGTGGCGTGCGGCAATTGGTCCGCAGGGAGGCGCCAGCGCTTGAGTGTCGGGAAGTACTTGCGAAGCTCCGCCTTGTATTCTTCGCGGGTAAGGCTCTTGCCCGTATTCTTGTTGAATTCATCGACGAACTGCGAGCAGAATTCGACCATCTGCTCCATGTTGAAGTCGCCGGTGAAGGCACCGTCTTTGTAGCAATAGATGCAGTATTCCCCGTTCTTGCTGCCGTCGGCGTTGGTGCCCAAGATTTCCGGCGTGAGCGGCATTCCGCAGCTCTGACAAAATTTCATTTCCATAAGTTCTCCTTTATTTAGTATATACACAAATGTACACTATTTTGTACTTCTTGTCAAGCTAGAAGTTCAACGCTAAAATGCCACCGTATTTTTGTTCCACAGGATCTATTAGAGGAATAACAGAAATTTGTGTAGAGCGTCTAGATTCGTATTCTCTTTTTTTATTGAGATACCAATCACTATCTTTTTTTTCCATATTTGCCAAAATTCCATAAGATCCATATACTGCAACAGAAACGACCGATACGCCCAGAAAACTCATTGCTGTGATAACCAAAGGACTAGACATTGTGTATTTTCTAGTGTCAGAGCCAATATCATCAGCAATAGTATACATGCTTAGCGCAGCACCTATTCCTAAAGAAATGCATGACACAACAATAGCTTTTGTTGAAATGTTTTCGTTATGTTGATATTCTTCAAAATGATATTGATACTCTTTTTCATAATACGCAACAGAATCGACTTCCGTATCCTCAAAATCACCTTGTGAAAAAGCGAAAGTTGTCAAAAGCAACAAAACAATCAAAACGTTCTTCATAATTCTCCCTCCCTTATGAGGGCTTTCCCAATATAATTATTTTTCCAAATACATGTTCAAAAAGAACCACTACAATAGCGGCTCTGTCAAGCCCAAACTATTTTTTTACAGCGCCTTCACAATCGGTTCCAGAGTATCGAAATTCACGAAATCGACTTGTTTGCCGTAGGTGGCGATGAGGGCGCGGACTTCGGCGTTGCGCTCCGCTTCGGGGATTTTCGTGACCTTCGAATACAAAAGCTTCATCATGATTCTGTGTTTCAGGCCGAGTCTGGTGTAATCGATGGCGCCACGAAGGTGGAAAAATTTACATTCATCGTAATGCGATGCAGGAACCTGCTTTTTGAGGCAGCCCCTGATGTGGTTGACGTTTTCGGCATCGGTCGGGTCGGCGAGACCGACGGTCGCGACAAAC